>JAFTWB010000014.1 GCA_017465505.1 Clostridia bacterium
AAAATTCAAAGTTTTCAGTCTATGTATCTACATACTTTTTATATTATACTACTTCTTTGTTAAAATTTCTACGATTTTGAAAAAAATCAGTGACAGAGAGGTATCAATCTCCCTGCCACTGTGTTTCGGTTAGTTATAAATTATATCGTGATTTACGATTTCTGTGGCTCTGTTGCGGATGTTATTCATACGACCAACCCACTCCATTTGATTGTCTGCTTTGAGTTTTTCGGTCACGCCTTCACGCTCTGCCATCTGTTTTACGAGCCGAAAAAACATATCCTCAGCCTGCTTGTCAATATCAGCGAGATAGCCATTCAACTTGCCGCTTGTCAGTAGATTGACATATCGCACCTTGTGATGTTGCTTGATATATCTCAAATGTTGTTGTCCCCATACACCGATTTCAACTTGTTCTTCATCGGGTAAGGTTAGATTGGGAATGAGATAACCGTTTTCCTCACGATAAGTGCCACCCATTTGTTCAAATAATGATTTCATTGCAGTTTCCTCCAAATATAATTTTTAGATTTTTCTGCAATATACCGTACCGATTGTCTTTACCACTTGTTTTCAAAACCTTCGTTACGGAACCTCATCATTATAGCGAAGAGTGTTTTTTGTTATGCTCTCTTTACTACCTCTCCCTGTTTCTTGTAGATAGAGCCTTCTTCAACGTAGCTTCTTACAAAAGAAAGAGGATAAACACTTGTGTTTCTGCCGATTACTGTACCGGGGTTCATAACTGTGTTGCAGCCGATATCGCCGAAATCGCCTACAATTGCACCGATTTTCTTGATACCTGTTTCAACCTTTTCTCCTCTGAAATTCACGGTAACCAAAGACTTGTCAGCCTTAAGGTTAGAGGCGATAACGCCTGCTCCTGTGTGAGCCTTGTAGCCGTAAATACTGTCCCCTACATAGTTGTAGTGAGGAGCCTGCACACCGTTAAAGAGTACGCAATTCTTAAGTTCGGTGGAGTTGCCCACAACTGCACCCTTGCCCACAATCGCACTGCCACGGATAAAAGCACAGTGGCGGATTTCGGCGTTTTCGTCGATAATAAGAGGGCCGTTAAGTGAAGCAGTGGGAGCAACTTTTGCAGACTTTGCCACCCAGATATTCTCCCCGATTTTATCAAACTTTTCAGGGTCAAGGCTCTCTCCCAGCTTCATAATAAAATCGCTGATATGAGGCAAAACCTCCCAAGGGTAAATATAACCCTCAAAAAGCTCTCTGGCGATGGTTTCCTCAAGATTTAAAAGGCTTGTAATTTTAAGCTCGTTCATTTTTATTCCTCCTGAAAGTAAGGTTAGAAAGTTTTTCGTCATATTTAAGCTCACGGAAAACAAGCACAGTCACCCACGCCATAAGAAGGCCCAGTGCCGCTCCTGCCAGTACATCCGTGGGAAAATGCACAAAAAGATACATTCTGGAAAAGCCCATAAAAGCTGAGAAAATAATCAAAGGTATACCCAATCTTTTGTAAGTGAAAAGCAGTGTTCCTGCCGCCGCAAAGCAGCTTGCGGTATGTCCCGAGGGGAAGCTGTAGGATGTGGGCTTTTTAACTATAAGCTCAATTGTGGGGTCTATGGTACAGGGACGCTCTCGGTTAATTGCGTTTTTAATGGCAAGCTCGTTAAAGAAGAAAGTGAGCACCACGGCACAAACCAGAATAGCACCAGCGGTCCTTGTTTTCTTAAAGCAGAAAAGCACCGCTCCAAGCACAAGCCAGGGTACACCCAGCTCAAAGGCCCGGCTTAAAAAGGCACAAATCAGGTCCAGCCATTCTGTTCGCCAGTTTTCCTGAATAAAATAAAGTATGGAAAAATCAAAATTTGTAATGCTTTCAAGCATTTTTTCAAACACCTCCGCGGCATTATTGTAACACACATTTATGTAAAAATCTACATTAAATCAACATCTCTTGTTACAAAATGCTTTACATAGGGGCTGGGATTTTCAAGCTCGCTTCTGAAAAATTCGGGATAGTACTTTTTAGGCTCATCAGCAGTAATCCAGACCAAGCGTTCCTTAAGTCCGTCTTCGGTAAAGCTCGTACATACAGGCTCAAAATCCTTTGGCACTTTCATATAGAAAAAGAAAGATATCTCGTGAACCACATTGCCTCTCTTTACCAAGGAATCCCCGGGAAAGAAATTCTCGTGGACAAAGCCCAGACGGTCAACTTCCATTTTCACTCCTGTTTCTTCAAAAACCTCTCGGACAACCGCCTGCTCTGCACTTTCGCCGAATTTGACTCTGCCGCCTACGGAATAAAGATGATCAAACATATCGTTTTCTACCATAAGGAACTTATTCTCACTCATAATAATTGCACCCACACGGATGTTCAGTATTCCGTCCTCAATTTTTACTGTTAAATCCTTTTTCATTTTCATACCTCCTTAAGTTTCTTATAGGGACAAAAAAAGGAAGCAGAAAGCCTGCTTCCCTTATTATCGTAATATTAAAGTCTTGTGCCTGAGAGTGTATTTCTCTTTTTCTTAACCTTCTCGGGCTTAACCTTTTTGCCTTTCATTTTAAGAGCAAAGCTCCAAGCCTTCTTAAGCTCGTCGCTCATTTTCTCCTCAAGCTTCTCTTTGTATTTTTCTTCAGTAGAATTAAGAATAACAATAGTGATAATGGAGCGGGTGTCCATATCGCCATTCTGGTACTGAGTGGAAAGAATCTGAGAGAGCTTGTTTATCTCGCTCTTTACGCCTCTCTGTAAAAGTGCATTAACTCTGGGCACGATAAAGTTGCGTGTAAAGTAAACGCCTCTGAAAACTTCCTTTGTGTCCTGCTCTTTCTTAATCTCTTCCTTAAGCTCAGGGAAAAGCACCATAAAACGCTTTGCAAGGAAAAGAGGGTCGGCGTTGCCGTCATCCCCTGACTTCTTCTTTTTAGCCTGCTTAACTCGTTTAACCGCAGAAGCAGAAGAAACCGCCTCCACAAAGTCGTTACCGATACTGTCGGCTTCCTTTTCTGTGTCAGACTCGGGATTGAACATCCAGGTAGCCATAGTCTTCCACTCGTTGTCGGGGCCTTCGTCTGTCATAGAGCAGCTTCTCAGCACACAAAGCATTTTGTCCTTGAAGTAAATAACAGAGTAAGCAACGCTCTCACTTGTAAAAAGGCTTACAAGCTCGTTTGTGTTAGAGCTCTCTACCTTCTGTTTTGTAAAATTCTGACCCTTTAAAGCGTCATAAACCTTATCGGTAATAATACCAAATGCCTTTTTTATATCAGTCATATTATTAACCTCCAAATACATTACATTTTATTATACATATAATATAACGGTTTGTCAAAGGGAAATTCCAGCCGTTAGCCACGGGTTAGCCACCCGAGGGCTATTCCACCTTTTGAAGGGTACGATTTAACTTTAGCCTTTCATTAACGGTGGGGTTAAGGGCTTGCAATTGTCCAAAGGACAATAAAACTTCCGTTAGCCACGGGTTAGCCACCCGAGGGCTATTCCACCTTTTGAAAGGTACGATTTAACTTTAGTCTTTCATTAACGGTGGGGTTAAGGGCTTGCAATTGTCCAAAGGACTATAAAACTTCCGTTAGCCACGGGTTAGCCACCCGAGGGCTATTCCACCTTTTGAAAGGTACAATATAACTTTAGCCTTTCATTAACGGTGGGGTTAAGGGCTTGCAGTTGTCCAAAGGACAATAAAACTTCCGTTAGCCACGGCAGGGCTATTCCACCTTTTGAAAGGTACAATATAACTTTAGCCTTTCATTAACGGTGGAATTAAACGTTAGCAACGAAAGGTAAAGCAACCCTTGAAAGTTATAAAGTAATGTGATAAAATAAACTAAGTAATGCCTTGAAAGCAGGTAGATTTATGAAAAATAAGGCAATCGGCGTTTTTGATTCGGGTTTAGGCGGACTTACGGCGGTAAAAGAGCTTATTAAGTGCCTTCCCAACGAAAACATTGTTTACTTCGGTGACACGGGCAGAGTACCCTATGGCACAAGAAGTAAGGAAACCATAATTAAATATGCCGCTCAGGACGCAAGGTTTCTTTTAGAGCACAATGTCAAGATGATAATTGCCGCCTGCGGTACTGTCAGCTCTGTTGCCAGCAACTTGGGCGAGAGCCTGCCTGTTATGTTTTCAGGGGTGCTTACACCCACCGCACAGGCCTGTGCACAGGCTACAAAGACAGGAGTTGTTGCAGTCCTTGGCACATCTGCCACCATTAACAGTCACAGCTACAAAAATCTTATCAACAGCATAAATCCCGACATTAAAGTTTTTGAGCAGAGTTGTCCTCTTTTTGTGCCGCTGGTAGAAAACGGCTTCACAGACAAAGATGACATCATCGTCAGAAGCGTTGTGGACAGATATGTAAGTCAGTTCAAAAACAGTGACGTTGACACAGTTATTCTGGGCTGCACCCACTATCCCCTTTTAAAAGCCGCCATTGGCGAAGCTCTGGGAGATAAAGTAAGGCTTATTGACTCGGGCAAGGAAACCGCCCTTTACACCAAAAAGCTTTTAATGGAGCAAAACCTTCTCAGTCACAGAGAAGAGGAAGGGGTAAGAGAATTTTATGTCAGCGATACACCCCACAATTTTGAATCCATTGCAGGGCTTTTCCTTGGAAGAGATATGAAAAGCAAAGCCGTAAGAATTGACATAGAAAAATACTGAGGTAAAGAAATGAAAGAGGATTATCTCATCAAAGTCACAGGAATACAGGAAATCGACGGTGAGAGCGACAAGGTGGAAATCATCACCGCAGGCACTCTTATGCACAGAGATTCCAAGTTTCTTATTAAATACACAGAAAGAGATAACGACGACCCGAGAATTGCCATTGACAACACAGTTTTGGTAAACGGCAACACTCAGGTGACAGTTATCAGAAGCTTAGGCACAGAAAGCCGCCTTATTTTAGAAAAAGGCAGACGCCACCAGTGCATTTACTCAACCATTGCAGGGGATTTGTCCGTAGGCGTTTATACAGACTACATAAAAAACTCCCTTAAAGAAGGCGTAGGCGGCAAGCTCAGCCTTAAGTACACCTTAGATTTCAACGCAGGTCTTGTTTCAAACAACGAACTGCATATTACTATAACCAAAAAAGAGGTATAAAAGATGTCTAAAACTTCAACATCGGCTATTCTCAGTCTTCGTGAGGCTATTGAAAATGCCGTAAAATCAGCTATCAGCAAAGGCACTCTCCCCGAGGGTCAGCTTCAGAACTTTATCATCGAGGCTCCTGCCGACAGAAGCCACGGTGACTTCGCCACCAACGCCGCTATGACAGGTGCAAAGGCTTTCCGTATGCCCCCTTTCAAAATTGCCGAGGCTATCAGAGAGAACATCAGCCTTGAAGGCACGGTTTTTGAAAAGTGCGAGGTTGCAGGCCCCGGCTTTATCAACTTCTTTTTAAGTCCCAAATATTTTGCCGATGTTATTGAGGAAATCACCACTGCCGCTGACTCTTACGGCAGAAGCGATTTCGGTCAGGGCAAAAAAATCAACGTTGAGTTCGTTTCTGCAAACCCCACAGGCCCTATGCATATGGGTAACGCCAGAGGCGGTGCACTTGGCGACTGTTTAGCCGCAGTACTTGACGCCGCAGGCTATGATGTTAAGAGGGAGTTCTACGTAAACGACGCAGGCAACCAGATTGAGAAGTTCGCCTCTTCCCTTAACGCCAGATATATGCAGATTTTTGACGAAAGCTTCATTATGCCCGAGGACGGCTATCAGGGTGAGGACATCAAGGACCTTGCCAAAGAGTTTGAGGCAGTTAACGGCGACTCTTTTGTAAATAAGGATGAGGCAGAGAGAAAGGCAGCTTTAGTTGACTTTGCTCTTCCCAAGAACATTGCAAAAATGCAGTCTGATATGAAAAAATACCGCATTGAATACGACAAGTGGTTCTTTGAAAGCGAGCTTCATAACAGCGGCAAGGTAAAGGCAGTGGTTGACCTTCTCACCGAAAAGGGCCTTACATACGAAAAAGAAGACGCTCTCTGGTACAAAAACGCAGAAGTAGTTAGTGAGCGGCTTAAGAAAAGCGGTATGAAAGACTCAGATATCCAAAAGCTTGAGCTTAAGGACGACGTTTTAATCCGTGCCAACGGCAACCCCACATATTTTGCCGCAGATATCGCTTATCACAAGGATAAATTCGACAGAGGCTTTGACACCTGTATCAACATCTGGGGTGCTGACCACCACGGTCACGTTGCCCGTATGAAGGGTGCTATGGACGCTATCGGTCTTGACGGCGACAAGCTCGACATTGTTCTTATGCAGCTTGTTCGTCTGGTTAAGGGTGGCGAAGTTGTAAGAATGAGCAAGCGTACAGGTAAGGCTATCCAGCTTGCAGACCTTCTGGAAGAAGTTCCTGTGGACTCCACACGCTTCCTTTTCAACACCCGAGAAGCAAACACCCAGATGGACTTTGACCTTGACCTTGCAGTTACTCAGGACAACCAGAATCCTGTTTATTATGTTCAGTACGCTCACGCAAGAATTTGCAGTATTTTCCGCAATCTTGCCGCTGACGGTATTCTTCCCCACCAGTGCTCCAACGAAGAGCTCAGACTTCTCACTGCAAATGAAGAAATCGAGCTTATCCACCATCTCAGTGCATACACAGACGAGATTGTTGCAGCCGCCAAGGACTACGACCCCACAAGAATCACCCGTTATGTGGCTTCTCTTGCCGCACTTTTCCACAAATTCTACAACGCTCAGCGTGTTAAGGTAGAAAACGAGAGCTTAATGCAGGCTCGTCTTACTCTCTGCGGTGCAGTAAAGACAGTTATCAGCAACGTTCTCACAATGTTCAACGTAACCTGTCCCGAGAAAATGTGACCGTTAGCCACGGGTTAGCCACCCGAGGGCTATTCCACCTTTTGAAAGGTACGATATAACTTTAGCCTTTCATTAACGGTGGGGTTAAGGGCTTGCAATTGTCCAAAGGACAATAAAACTTCCGTTAGCCACGGCAGGGCAATTCCGCCTTTTTATAACCTTAATTTATCCGAAACCTCGCTTAACGGCGGGGTTTTGCGTTTATTTTGTAGGGGACGGCGCCCACGACGTCCCGAACAATCTTTTTCATAAATGCAGCTTTTCACATTGAAAATGAAACGTTATTGCAGAATTGGCTCACTCCGAGAGGGAGCTGTCACCCTTGGGTGACTGAGGGAGAGTGCAAACAAGTAAAAACATCTTCGACAAATGTTTCGCAAGCTCCTTATGCGGCTAAAGCGATCTCTCTACAATTCAATATTAAATCGTATCCAAAACGTCATTTGCCGCAAAGCAAACTTCATCAAAAAAGCCGAGGATTTAAAATCCTCGGCTTAGTTTATTTTATATCATAAATTGAGTTACAGAGCATTCCCAATTCTTCAAGGGTAAGTGCCTCTGCTCGTGCAGTGGGGCTTATTCCTGCGTTTTCGCAGGCAGTCTTAAAGGCTTCTTTTGACAGAGAGAGTCCCGAAGTAATTGAGTTTGAGATGGTCTTTCTTCTCTGGGCAAAGGCAGACTTCACCATCTTGAAGAAAAGCTTCTCGTCCTTAACTTCGATTCTGGGTTTATCCGACACATTAAGCCTGATTACCGCAGAATCCACATTTGGAGCAGGCATAAAAGAGCCTCTTGAAACAGAGAAAAGCTTCTCAGCCTCGCTGTAATAATTTACAGCTACGGTTACCGCTCCGCTTTCTCTCGAGCCCACCTGAGCACAAAGGCGGTCAGCCGCCTCTTTCTGCACCATAACGGTGAGGGCTTTTATGGGAAGTTTGTCTTCCAGAAGCTTCATAATTATGGGAGAAGTAATGTAGTAAGGCAGGTTTGCACAAACCACCACATCCATCCCGGAAAACTCCTCCGCAATCACTTTTTTAAGGTCAAGCTTTAAAACATCATGGTTTATAACCTTAAAGTTTTTATGCTCCGCAAGAGTTTCCTCAAGCACAGGAAGCAGGCGTGTGTCCAGCTCAACGGACACAACCTTCTTTGCGATTTTGCAAAGCTCGTTGGTAAGCACACCGATACCGGGGCCAATCTCCAGCACACCTGTGTTTTCATCTGCTCCGCAAAGCTGAGCCATTCTGGGACAAACAGAGGGATTTACCAGAAAGTTCTGACCCATTGCCTTTGAAAAAGTAAAGCCGTGACTACCCAGTATTCGTTTAATTTCGCCTATATCAGACAGTCTTTCCATATTTTAATTTCCTTTATTTTGCTTAATATAAATTCCCTTGGCTGAATAAATCAAAGCTCTCTGCCCATAATAAAGTCAAGGGAGGTGCTCTTAATGAACCAGAACAATTCTAAGAACCAGAACAACAATTCCAACAGAAATCAGAACAATTCCAACCAGAATAAGTCTAACCAGAACAAATCCAACCAGAATAACAGTTCTAACCAGAACAAGTCAAATCAGAACAACAGCAACAAAAATCAGAATCAGAACAAAAACCAGCAGAACAGAAACAGCAAGTAAGGTTTTTATTCTGTCCGCCGACTATATGTCGGCGGTTTTGTTTTTAGTAGCCAAGCTCTTCGTTTACGATAACAACCTTGATTCTGTCCTTATGTCTTTGCTGAGCACTTACTACATAATTACAGCAGATTCTGCCACTGCCTTTGCAGCCGTCACACATAAAAGCACCCTGATTTTTCAGCGACATACACTCTCCTGCGTTTTCGCAGTATGAGCCTGTGTGAAGTCTTACGGTATTTTTGGGAGCGGCAACAGTCTTTACCCTCTTCACTGCTTCGTCAAGATTCTTTACTATCTTATTCACGCCGCAAACCACAATAACGCTTTCAGGGCCGTAAAGCAAGGCGGCCACTCGGTTTGAATTACCGTCAACGTTATAAAGCTCACCACTGAGGGTAAGGGCATTTGTGCTCATAAGGTAAACATCTGCGAAGAAGGCTTTCTTGTAAATTTCCTTAACCTCCTCAGGTGTAAGACCCTTTGCGTTTCTGTCAAGGTAAGTGATGTCTTCTCTTTCCTTAACTGCGTCCATAACTCCGATTTCCTTCATAGTTACAGAGCCACCGTTGGTAACTGTCGCACCCTTATAAATAAGGCTCATAACAAGGGCCTTTGCCTCTTCCTTATTCTCGCAGAAATAAGGCTTCATATTATTATTCTCAAGATTCTCCATAAGAGTCTTTATAATTTCAGTGTTAACCTGCATAACTTCACGTCCTTTTAAAATTATAATTTAATTATACATAAAATCCCCGACAAATCAAGGTGTAACAAAGGGTACGCCAAAATATTCGGCAATACTTTCAGCAATACTTCTGGCTATATCATCTATATTGGAGCGAATCCAGTCGGCGTCCTTCTCATTATCGTGAAAAGCCGTTTCAATGAGCACAGAGGGAGCTTTTGTTCGCCTGACCTCTGCAAGAGAAGTAGTGGGAATGGTAACAATATCCTCGGGATTATAGTAGATATCCCGATAATTCTGAGCCGCTATGTCTGCAAATCTCTGTCCCGAGGAGCTTGTGGGGTAATAATAAAACTGCACCCCTGTGTTCTGCCCCTTGCTTGCCTCGGGAGAAGCGTTTGAGTGCAGGGCAACGTGCAAATCGTAATCTCCTGCGTTGGACTGGCTAATGGTCTGGGAAAGGGTAGAGCTGGGATTATTCCGTGAAAAATCAATTCCGCTTGCTCTGAGGTAAGGCTCCATTGCGTCTGCCACCAGATTCATATAATACTCCTCGTTACCGCCTCCCACATAAGGGTTGAACTCCTGCAAAGAAGGGCTTAAGAAAACTCTTGGCATAAAAACACTCGCTTTCCGAATTTACTAAGTAATATATATTGGAAAATGCAGGAAATTATGCAAAAAGGTTTACAAAAGCATAAAGTTATGTTAAAATAAAATCAGGAATTATTACTGATTTGAGGTGACGTTATGAAAGGCTCAAACTTCAGCTCCAAACGAGAGCTTATTTACTCCACCCTATGCTCCACCAAAACTCACCCCAGTGCAAAGTGGGTTTACGAACAGCTTAAGGAAGATTACCCCGACCTGAGCTTAGGCACGGTTTACCGCAACATCGCTCTTTTCAAGGAAAACGGCAAGGCGGTGGCGGTTGCCAACATTTTAGGCGAGGAACGCCTTGACGGCGACACCTCAGCTCACGCTCATCTTGTCTGCAAAACCTGCGGTAAAATTCAGGACATCCCAATGCCTTCTATTACTCAGAAAGGCGACGCACAGGATTTTAACACCGACTTTGTCTCCGTAACATATTTCGGCACCTGCAAGGACTGCACAAGCCACTAAGATAGTTTATCCCCCGTTGCTTTAATGCGACGGGGGATTTTTACTAATCTCTGAGAATTTCTATAAGCTTTTCTTTGGCTTTTCCTGCGTCGGCTCTGCCTTTTGACTCTCTCATAACAAAGCCTACCAAAGCCATAACCGCCTTGTCCTTGCCTGCCTTAAAATCCGAAACTATCTTGGGATTAAGTTCAACCGCTCTCCTGCAAAGACTTGTAAATTCATCTTGGGAAAGCCCCTTTAAATCCTCTTCGCTTAAAAGCTCCTCTGCCTTTTTTCCGCTTGCAAGCATTTTTTCCAGAGTTTCCTTGGTTTTGCTCATATTAAGTTTGCCGGACTCAGCAAGCTTTAAAAGAGAGCCAAAGCTATGGGGTGTGATTTTAAGTTTAAATTCTTCCTTAAGAGTTTCGCTTTTAAGGTGAGCAAAAACCACCCCCAGAATCAGCTTTGCCACAGTTTTTGGGCTTACTTTTTCCTTAAGAGTTTGTTCAAAAAAGCTTGCCACATTGGGGTATTTTATTATAAGCTCTGCGTCTTTTTCTTCCAGCTCAAAATGAGAAATATACCTCTTAAGCTTCTCATCAGGAAGCTCAGGAAGACTCTCTCTGATTTTCTCAATATCCTCACCCCTTATATGTAAAGGCAGTAAATCAGGCTCACGGAAAAATCGGTAATCGTCGGCGTCCTCTTTGGTACGCATTACATAGGTCTGAGCCTTTTTCTCGTCATAGCCCAGAGTCTGCTGGCAAACCTCTCCGCCTTGACGGAGAATCTCAATCTGCCTTTTCGCTTCAAACTCCATTGCCTCCTTAATAAAGGCGATGGAGTTCATATTTTTTATCTCTGTGCGTGTGCCCAGCTCCTCACTGTCGGACACCGACACGTTAACGTCGCACCTCATTGAGCCCTCCTGCATTTTACAGTCGGAAACACCGATGTAACGCATTATAAGCCTCAGCTTTTCAAGGTATTCTTTAGCCTCTTCTGTGCTTTTAATGTGAGGCTCGCTGACGATTTCAATAAGAGGCACACCTGCACGGTTATAGTCAATGAGGATTTCCCCATCTTTGTGAATAAGCTTGCCTGCGTCCTCTTCGATATGGATTCGGGTAATACCGATTTTTCTGCCGTTTTTAAGCTCAACAAAGCCGTCATAGCAAAGAGGCACATAAAACTGAGAAATCTGGTACGCCTTGGGCAAATCGGGATAGGAGTAGTTCTTCCTGTCCATATAAGAGAGGTTTGAAATCTTGCAGTTAAGAGCAAGACCCGCCTTCACCGCATACTCAACTACCCTTTTGTTAAGGCTCGGCATAGCACCGGGCAAGCCTGTGCAAACAGGGCAACAGTTACTGTTAGGGGACTTTCCGAAGCTGTTACTGCAACCGCAGAAGATTTTCGATTTGGTAGAAAGCTCAACGTGGGTTTCCAGACCACAAGTCATTGTGTATTTCAAATCCTCACCCCCAGACCGCAGTTTAATTTTAAATCAAGGGCCTCTTCAAGCTTATTTGCAAGATTTAAAATCACGTCTTCTCTGAATTTATCGCCCATTAACTGAACTCCTATGGGAAGGCCCTTGGAGTCAACAGAGCAAGGCAGAGAAAGAGCCGGAATACCTGCAAGGTTTGCCTGCACTGTGCACAAATCCGCATTAAATGAAGCCACCTTGTCCTTGGAAAGTTCACCTTTTTTGTAAGGCGAGCAAAGTGCAGTTGGGGTAAGAAGTGCGTCATAACGCTGAAATGCTTTATTAAATTCACCCTTTAAAACCTTACGCAGATTCTGAGCTTTGGCGTAGTATTTATCATAATACCCTGCACTGAGCACATAAGTGCCCAGCAAAATTCTCTTCTTTACCTCACTGCCGAAAAGCTCGCCTCGGGTTTTGCACATAAGCTGATGGATGGTTTCGTAATCATCAGCCCTGTTGCCATAACGGACAGAATCATATCTGCCAAGGTTTGAAGAAGCCTCGGCACAGGCGATTATATAGTAAGCAGGCAGTGATGAAATAAGATGAGGCATTGAGAAAAGCTCCACCTCAACCCCCATACTCTCAAAGGCTGAGCAGGCATTTTCCACCGCCTCTCTCACCTGAGGCTCGGCCCTGTCCATAAGCTCTTTGGGCACACCTATGCGTTTTCCTCTGATATCACCGTTAAGCCTCAAAGCCTCAACTTTTCTATCCTCAGAGGTACTGTCCATTTTATCATAGCCTCTGACACAGTCAAAAACTAGAGAAGTATCCTCAACGCTCCCTGCCATAATCCCCACCGTGTCAAGGCTTGAGGCAAAAGCAATAAGGCCGTATCGGCTGATACTACCGTAGGTAGGCTTAAGTCCCACGCAACCGCAGAAAGAAGCAGGCTGACGCACAGAGCCGCCTGTATCAGAGCCGATAGAATAAAGGCTGAGGTTAGCAGAAACACAGGCAGCCGAGCCGCCTGAAGAACCCCCTGCCACGAAATCCCTGTTAAAAGGATTGCTGCACCCGCCTATAAACGAGGTTTCACAGGTCGAGCCCATAGCAAACTCGTCCATATTGGTTTTGCCCAGAAGGACTGCTCCTTTTTCCTTTAGCCTTTGCCACACTGTGGCGTCATAAACAGGAGTATAGCCCTTTAAAACAGAAGAACAACAGGTGGTTTCTATCCCTTTGGTGGAAATATTGTCCTTAAGGCTCATTGGTACACCTGCAAGCAGCTCAAAATCCATCCCTTGAGAAATCTTTTTATCAAGAAGAGCAGAGCTTTCAATAGCCTCTTTTTCCGTGATATTTACAAAGGCGTTAAGGGCAGGGTTATCTCTTTTCAGAGCCTTAAGATATACATTTGTTAATTCTTTTGCAGAAATTTCTTTATCCTTAAGCTTTTTGTGAAGCCTTAATATCTCACTCATTTTCGTTCCTCTTCCTCAGCTTGAAAAAGCCGTCTTCTCTTTCAAAGGCATTTGAAGTTATTTCCCTTTCATTAAAAGACGGAGTCACCTCATCCTCTCTGAGCTGAGAAAAATCAATAAATCTCTCAGGAGTCTGCTCCGTAATTTCAATCCCATCAAGGCTTTTTGCGTACTCCAGAATAAGCCCGATTTTATCCAGCAAATCCGGGATTTCCTCTTCTTTCACTTCAAGCTTTGCAAGGGTACTGAGCTTTCTGATTTCATTTTCCGTAATCATAATATCACCACGTTTATTATGTCCTGTTTCTGATTATATATTTTACCATAGCAAAGCCGTCTTTTCAACGAAAAAACGGCTCAAAGCATTTGCCTTGAGCCGTTAATAAGCTTTAGTTTACTTTAAATTACTTTAAGTATGTCTGACCGGAGGGACCCTGAGCACCGTCAATGCCTTCAAAGCCGGGTGCACAGCAAACATAAACTCTCATATTGCCCTTACCTGTATCGGGAATGGAAAGTGTACCGCCGGATACATTCTTAACATCACCTGTTACAGCGTCAACGTACTTGCCGTTGGGAAGACCACTGAATGTGGCGCCGCCTGTAATAGCAACGCAAGCGAGAGAATCAATACCGTTTGCAGTGTATCGACGAACGAAGGAAAGCTCGGAGCTGCCTCTTGCGTACTGACCCTTCTGTAAAGCAGTACAGGAGCGACGGATTGCGTTGAGCTTCTGGATATGCTTTGCAAGGGGAGAGTTAAGAGTGTTTGCAACTGTGCCTGAAGCGGTGTACTCGCTGAAGTCACTTGCAGTAACTGTACCCTCAAGAGCTTCACCAAGGTAAGCACGACCTGTCTTTGCAAGAGGAGCGTTGGGGCCAACGTCAATAACAAGACCCTTTGCAAACTCAATCTCAGTACCATAGTATACGCAGGGAATACCACGGAATGTGAAGATAAGGTTGAGGTTTTCTGCCCAAGCCTGTGTGCCTTCACTGTAACGTGTCTTTTCCATACCGTCAGGACCGTAGTCGTGGGAGTCAACATACATTACGTTCCAAGTAGAGTCGTTGATGTACTGGTCCTCAGCATAACCTGCACGGATAGCGTCGTTAGCATTGGAGAAGTTCCAGTGCATTGTAAAGTCGATGATACCTGTACCGTTGGACTTGGAGTAGTCGGGGGTGTGGTATGTCATACCGTTAAGAGTTGCGTTGGAGCTTGTGGGAAGACCCTCGGGACTTCTGTGAGCGTCGTAGTGCTTGATAGAAGTTGCGATATTAGCAGTGGGGTCAGTTGTATTCCAGTTGCCAATCCAGGCAGAGTTAGTTTCTTTCCAGGTAAAGAAAGCAGGTGAGCTGGAAGGAATGTTGTGGTTCCAGGTTTCACGAACTCGTGAGCAAACCTCACCGAAGATGTAGAAGTTCTCAACTGCGTCAAATGCAGGGAAGTAAGCAGAGTTAAGAGTCCAGCGGTTGATGTGCTTTTCTGTATCAAGACGGAAAGCGTCAACGCCCATATTTACATAGTCCATATATGTATCAACAATGTACTTTGCAACCACGGGATTCTCGGTGTTGATATCAACACAGTCGCCTGCCATAGAGCCCTGCTGTTCAATAGAGGACTCATAGCCCATGTTCTTTTCTCTGTGGTAGTACTCCTTCTGGTTAAGGGAGCTTGTAATGTGAGCCTTTAAACAGTCAAGTCTTGCCTGGAACTGGTCGCCGGGCTCAAGAGAAGCATAGTTGGGATAATACTTTTCAAGGTCAGAACCGGGAATAACCTTCATACATTTCTCAGCGTCGGCAAGGTCCTGAATGGAGTTGTACTCTTTTGTAAAGAGAGGGCCTAAGAAGGCTTCGCCGAAGTTACTTGTATGGTTCCAAACAACGTCCTGAACAATCTTCATACCCTTCTCGTGAGCAGCTTCCAAAAGGTCAGCGTATGTGAAGTCGGAGGACTCGTATCTTGCGTCAACAGTACCGAAGTCCATAGCGTGGTAGCCGTGGTAGTCGTAACCGGAAGCGTTCTCAACAACGGGAGTAATCCAGATAGCGGAGAAACCTAAAGCCTTGATATAGTCAAGCTTCTGAGCAAGGCCCTTGAAATCTCCACGCCATGCAGGGTCACTGTCAGGGTTCTGAGCCTGTCCGTCGTCCCAGCAATGAACGTTGTTTCCCTTGTCACCGTCGTAAAAACGGGTGGTAATAACAAAGTAAATGGACTCTTCACGGAAGTCGCCTCTCTCTACGTCACCTACAACAGTGCCGCCGGCAGACTTCTTCCATTTGCCGTCTTTATAGAACCAATCGCCTGCCTGACGTGTAAGCTCGGAGGTGAGCTGACCGTCAAGAGTGTTGGTGCCGTCTGTAAACATAAGATTGATTTTAGAAGAACTCTTGAACTCGTACTTGTACCAGTTAGCACCACTTGCACCGTCAGCAGTCATCTTGACGCCGGGGTAAGCAGTTTCAAGGTTCTGGGGCAGAGCATTCCAGTAATAAATGTAGGGAGTGCCGCCTTCGTGATAATAATGGATTGTGATACCTGTGTCAGCGCCTGTTTCGGCAACCTCTGTCTGAGCTGAAAATACGGAAACAATTCCGATTCCCATAAGGGTTGCAAGGCAAAGTACAAGGGCTAACGCAGACTTCAGATACTTCATCCAAACTACCTCCTTCGCATTTTTTCGCATTATAATTTTACATTATGATTATACTATTTTTACCTTTATTAAATTTTCCTTAAAAGAAATATGTTTCTTTTCTCCATTGTAACCAAGTGCGTGCCCTACCTTTTGTTTATCTTGCATTGCCATTTTTTATCCTACGGGTTAGCCACCCGGCCGTTAGCCACGGCAGGGCAGTTCCGCCTTCTGGTAAGGCAGATAAAACTTTAACCCATCATCAACGGCGGTGTCAAAGGTAAAAAACTATAATCGCACGCAAAGCGTGCCACCGACATATTTACGAAGTAAATACTTCATACGCCGAAAGGCGTATTTCATTTGCCAAAGGCAAACTTCATACACGCAAGTGTACTTCATTACATTCGCCCTGCGAATGTCTGCCACATCACTTCATAAACGCAAATACAGCCCAGGTTTTACCCTGAGCTGTATGTAAATAAGCTGATTATTTGAGGTATGTCTGGCCTGAAATGCCAACTGCACCGTTGATTCCTTCGAATCCGCTTGCACAGCAAACATAAACTCTCATATTACCTCTGCCTGAGCAGTTTGCGGTAAGTGTGCCGTTTGTAACGTTCTGAACGTCACCTGTAACAGCGTCGATGTACTTGCCGTTGGGGATACCCTTGAATGTAGCACTGCCGGAAAGAGTTACACAAGCAAGAGAATCAATGCCTTCGCCTGTGTAGCGGCGGATGTAAGCCATACCACCGGAAACGTGAGCACTGTTGGTTGTGTACTGACCCTTCTGCAAGGCAGTAACAGAGTGTCTGATAGCATTAAGCTTGGAGAGGTGCTTTGCAAGGGGTGAGCCCAGAGTCTGAGCAACTGTGCCGCTTGCTGTGTACTCGCCGAAGTCTGTTGCGTTAACAGTACCCTCAAGGTGCTCACCAAGGTAAGCACGACCTGTGTTTGCAAGAGGAGCGTTGGGACCAACGTCGATAACATTACCCTTAGCAAACTCAATCTCAGTACCATAATATACGCAGGGAATACCACGGAATGTGAAGATAAGGTTGAGGTTTTCTGCCCAAGCCTGTGCACCTTCGCTGTAACGTGTTTTTTCCATACCGTCAGGACCGTAGTCGTGAGAGTCAACGTATGTTACGTTCCAAGTGGAGTCGTTGTAGTACTTGTCTTCGCCCTGAGCTGCACCGAAAGCAGAGCCTGCGTCCTTGAATGCCCAGTGCATTGGGAAGTCGATAACGCCTGTGCCGTTTGCCTTGGAGTAGTCGGGAGTATGGTAAGTAACGCCGTTAAGGAATGCGTTGTTACTGTTCCAGTTGCCTTCCTTCTGCTGATACTGACCAAAGTGCTTAACTGCGTAGTCGTAGTTTGTTTTCCAGTCGTTGCTCCAGGAAGCACCGCCGTCTTCTTTCCAAGTGTAGAAGAAGCAGGAGTCAGAAGCACCGCCTTCGTTGAAGGCACCGTGATAACGTGCACAAACCTCACCGAAGATGTAGAAGTTATCTACAGCAGTAAATGTGGGGAAATATGCAGTGTTAAGAGTCCAACGGTTAATGTGCTTTTCTGTATCCAGACGGAAACAGTCAACACCCATATTTACATAATCCATATATGTATCAACAAGGTACTTTGCAACTGTGGGGCTTTCTGTGTTAACGTCTACACAGTCGCCTGCAATCTGACCTGTCTGTTCAGAAGACTGACCCCAGCTCAGAGAGCCGTCGTGGTGATACATATACTGGTTGTCGTTCTGGTCGTTCTTGATAATGCTGAGTCTTGCCTGGAACTGAGCCTCAGGATTGAGAGAAGCATAGTTGGGATATACCTGAGCAAGCTTGGAGCCGGGGATAATCTGCATACTGTCAGCAGTTTCAAGGTCCTGAATCTTGTTGTACTTCTTCTCGAACATAGGACCAAGGAAAGCTTCGCCGAAGTTACTTGTATGGTTCCAAACAACGTCCTGAACAATCTTCATGCCCTTTTCGTGGGCAGCGTCGATTAAATCCTGATATGTAAAGTCGGAAGACTCATATCTTGCGTCAACAGTTGCGAAGTCCATAGCGTGGTAGCCGTGGTAGTCGTAACCTGAAGCGTTCTCAACAACGGGAGTAATCCAGATAGCGGAGAAGCCCAAAGCCTTGATGTAATCAAGCTTTTCGGCAAGACCCTTGAAGTCACCTCGCCAGGCAGGGTCAGAATCAGGGTTGCCTGCTTTGCCGTCGTCCCAGCAGTGAACGTTGTTGCCCTTATCACCATCGTAGAAACGTGTGGTGATTACAAAGTAAATGGAATCTTCACGCATATCGCCTCTTTCCCACTTGTTGTTGGGGTCAGGGAGATTGCTCTTCCATTTGCCGTTTACACACCACCACTCGCCTGCATTACGGGTAAGCTCCTTTGTAAGCTGACCTGAAAGGCCTGTGGTACCGTCTGTGAACATAAGGTTGATTTTCTCAACATTTTTGAACTCGTACTTGTACCAGTTCGCACCGCTTGCTGCGTCGGCAGTCATCTTAACGCCGGGATAAGCGGTTTCGATATTCTGAGGGAGAGAATTCCAGTAGTAAACGTAAGGAGCACCGCCCTCGCGATAGTAGTGAACGGTAATTCCTGTGCCTGCGCCTGTTTCAGCCATTTCTGTCTGAGCAGAAAATACGGAAACAATGCCAATACTCATAAGTGTTGCAAGGCAAAGCACAAGAGCAATCAGGGATTTGAAATGTTTCACTCGCACTACCTCCTGTCATATAAAATTTCCCACTTCGGCCCGAAAAGCCGAGCCGAAGCAAGAGGTAAATATTTTACTTAAGGTAAGTAAGGTTTGTTTCACCGATAGCACCGTCTATACCTGTGAAACCTGAAGCACAGCAAACGTATACTCTTGCGTTACCCTTGCCTGAGCAGTTGGCAGTGAGAGTGCCGTTTGTAACAGTCTGCTTGTCGCCTGTGATAGCGTCAATATATGTGCCGTTGGGAATGTTCTTGAAGGTTGCAGAGCCGGAAACAGTAACAAGTGCAAGAGAATCAATGTTCTCAGCCTTGTCAGTGTAGCGGCGTACATAAGCCATAGAGCCTGAAGCGTACTTGCTGTCAGATGTGTACTGACCCTTCTGGAGTGCAGGGATTGCACGTCTTACTGCGTTAAGCTTTGTAAGGTGCTTTGCAAGAGGAGAAGCCAGAGTTTCTGCAACCTCGCCTGTTGCCTTATACTCGCTGAAGTCAGTAGCGGTAACTGTACCCTCAAGGTAGTCACCGAAGTATGCACGACCTGTTTCAGAGAGAGCGGCGTTGGGGCCAACGTCGATAACCTGACCCTTTGCAAACTCAACCTCAGAGCCGTAGTAAACGCAAGGAATACCGCGGAATGTAAACATAAGGCTTAAGTTTTCTGCCCAAGTCTGAGTACCGCCTGCGAAGCGGTTCTTCTCGTCGGGCTGCTCGGGAGCATAGTCGTGAGAGTCAACGTACATAACGTTCCAGGTAGCGTCGTTGTAATACTTATCGTTGCCAACTGCAAAGCCGTAAGCATTCTTGGCGTCACCGAACATTCTGTGCATCTGGAAGTCGATAGCATTCATACCCGAAGCCATAGAATAGTCGGGAGTATGATACTCAATGCCGTTTAAGTGAGCATTCTGAGAAGTAGGCTCGTCGCTTGTCTTATCTTCTTCAAGATAATGGTCGAAAACAGTGTTCATATTCTCGTTGATGTCTTCAGGAGTTGAACCCCATTTCCACTGTTTTTCCCACTTGGGATCGGATTCTTTCCAAGTGTAGTAAGGAGAAGACTCTTCTGCGTGACCTCTGTACCAAATCTGAGTGTATCTTGTGCAGATTTCGCCGAACATCATAAAGTAGTTGTTACCAATTGCTTTTGCGGCGTCAATCATCTGCTCGTTATACATAAGGTTAAGAGTAAGTCTGGGAATATGACGCACGGTATCAACACGGAAGCCGTCAACGCCCATTTCGATATAGTTGCTGTAAGCCTCTACCACATACTCGGCAACAGCAGGATTTTCTGTGTTGAGGTCAACGCAGTCGCCTGCAATCTGAGCAAATTTACAGGTCCAGTCGTCCCAGTTAAGGCTCTGGAAGTAACCTGTGTGGTAGTAGTTGTCCTTGTTGTACTTGTCGCTTGTTGAAATCTTATCCATATCGTAATCGGACTCATCAGGAAGGTTACCTGTGCTGTTACCGTTACTGCCTGAATAGGTTGTATTTTTCATAAGGTTAAGACGCTGGTCGTACTGAACCTGTCCTTTCTGTGCCCAGTATTCCTCTGCTGAAGAAAGGCCATAGGA
Source organism: Clostridia bacterium (assembly GCA_017465505.1). Lineage (GTDB taxonomy): Bacteria > Bacillota > Clostridia > Oscillospirales > Acutalibacteraceae > Ruminococcoides. Next base: position 20,169 of record JAFTWB010000014.1, read on the forward strand.
AGAAAGGAGGTAATCTGTGGGAATCAGAGACTCCTCAAGATTACTGAGGTCTGCGTCGTAGTCCTTTTCAAAGAGAGGACAGAAGTAGCTTTCGCCGAAGTTACCTGTGTGCTGCCATACAACGTCCTGGATAATTTTCATACCCTTTGCGTGAGCGTCATCAATAAGGTCCTGATATGTGTAGTCGTCAGACTCATATCTGGAGTCAACCTTACTAAAGTCCATTGCGTGGTAGCCGTGGTAGTCGTAACCTGAAGCATTCTCAACAACGGGAGTAATCCAGATTGCAGAGAAGCCTAAAGCCTTAAGGTAATCAAGCTTTTCGCCAAGACCCTTGAAGTCACCTCGCCAAGCGGGGTCAGAGTCGGGGTTGCCGGCTTTGCCGTCGTCCCAGCAGTGAACGTTGTTACCCTTGTCGCCGTCATAGAAACGGGTGGTCATTACAAAGTAAATGGAGTCTTCACGCATATCGCTGAAGCCTGTGAGGGGCTCGGGCTCAATGTCGGGGTTTTTGCCGTACCACTTTTTGCCGTTGTACCACCACTCACCCGAGTTTCTTGTAAGCTCGCCTGAGAGCTGACCCTCAAGGGTGTTTGTGCCGTCAGTAAAAAGGAGATTAACCTTTGTGCTGTCTTTAAATGTATACTTGTACCAGTTACCGCCTTCCTGAGTAGCGTCCTTTGTCATCTTAACGCCGGGGTAAGCGGTTTCCAAATTTTTAGGAAGTGCGTTCCAAAAGTAGATGTAAGGGGTTTTACCCTCGCACTTGTAGTATACAGTAATACCTGCCTTGTCAGAAGCAGCCGAAACCTCGGCCACCTCCAAATCGGCTGCGGAAATACCTACGATGCCTACACCTACTACCAATGCAAGTACTAAAAGAAGTGCTGCTAATCTGGTAAGCTTTTTCATAGGTACTCCTCCTTACCACTTAACGATGTTAGCGATAAACTTCTGAATCATAGTAGCGTCCTTAACGTTGAGCTTGCCGTTGCCGTCAACCTCGCCGTTAATCTTGCCCTGTTCAGTCATATCGGACACCTTAGCGATATATTTCTGAATAAGAGTTGCGTCCTTAACGTTAACCTTGCCGCTTAAGTCTGCGTCGCCCTTGAGGTAATCACCTTCGGGCTCTGTGGGCTTGGTTGCAGGGGGAATTGTGGGAACCGTGGGCTGAGTTGTGGGCTGCTCGGGACGACCTGCAACGTCGCTTACAAAGATTTCGCCATCCTGTACCCAAGCAAAGCCTGTATCCTCAAGAACAGTGCCGCTTCCGTCCTTAACCTTAACAACTACTGTGTAGTCGTAGTCGATGTCAGCAGAAACCTGGAAGCTGAATGTGTTCTTATCGGAGAAGTCCTTGTATACTGTACCGTTTACAATGTACTGATACTGGTAGTTGCCCTGACCGCCGATAGCTGTTGCTGTAACCTTAACAAAGCCATCTTCAATGGAGATTGTTGCGTCAAAAACAAGAGGCATATCAACTACGCCGCCCTTGATTGTGATAACCTTCTCGTCAGTTGCGATTGTACCCTTAGCGTCCTTAACTGTTAACTTAACAGTGTATGTACCGTCAGCACTCATATTAAGAGTTACTGTGTTGGATGTGGAGAAGTCCTTAACAACTGCACCGTTTGCGGAGAACTGGTACTGGTAAGCACCCTCGCCGCCCTGTGCGTTAGCTGTGAACTTGTAGACACCTTCGCCCTTATCCTCAACAGAGAGAGCTGCTGTAAGCTCCTGAACTACGGGATCTGTGGGCTTGGGATCTGTGGGCTTGGGATCTGTGGGCTTGGGATCAGTAGGCTTAGGATCTGTGGGCTGAGGAACAACAGAGCCGCCAACCTGAACAGATGTAGACTTTGTAACAGTCTTGCCTGCTGCGTCCTTAACGGTAACTTCTACTGTGTAGTTGCCGTCAGTTGTTGCGTCAAATGTGTATGTAGACTTATCGGAAGAAGCCTGAGCCACTTCACCGTTAAGCTTGAACTCATACTTGTAAGGAGCAGTACCGCCTGCTGCATTAGCAGTAACAGTGTACTTCTTGTCGCCTGCTTCCTTAGCGGAAACGCTTAAGGAAAGGTCGCCGGGCTTGGAAAACTCGTTAACGCTTTCGTACTCAACAGTTCTTGTTGTGAAGGAGTTATCGGAAGCCTCAACAGTAGCAGTAATGCTGTATGTACCTGTTGCGGCAGGTGTGAACTTGTGCTCGTTCTTGAGAGAGAAGTAAGGAACGTTTACAACATCGCCCTTAGCGTCTGCAATCTCAACCTTGTAGAAGAGAAGCTTTGTACCTGTGTTACCGCCGCCTGCTGTAACGTCGATAGTAGCCTCTTTGCCATTCTGAATCTCGTTACCATCAAAGTTTGAAGGAGTAGCCTCTACGCTCTGGATAACGGGCTTTGTTTCTGCGTTGATGTCCTTGATTTCAAATGTCATAGACTTGGAGATAGTTTCGCCAAGTGTGTCCTTAACATCAACCTTAACTGTGTAAGAGCCTGCTGTTGCAGGAGTCCAGCTTACAGTTGAGTTGCCGCTGAAATCGCTGATAACGGTTGAGCCAACGGAGAACTTGTAGGAAAGCTCGCCTTCGCCGCCGCCTGCAACTGCGCTGAGGTTAATCTTAACGCCTGTGTACTGGGGAGATTCTACATCAGCAGTAAAGCTCTTGATGTGAAGCTTGCTTGTGTCGTACATAGACCACTGGTTTGTGGCGTTATCGTACATCATACCCTCGCCGGGGTTTGTAAGGTCATTTGTCTTGCTGGACTCGCTGCCGTTATTGAAGATAACGTTAGCGTATGTCTTGGAAGGTGTGTACTCATAGATACCTTCGCCAAGGCTTGTAGCCTTTGCACCGGGCCAGGAAGCGTTACAATCTGTACCGTCACCGTTCCACATATAAACGTGAATGTTACCCCAGTTGTTTGTATCCTTGAGGTAAATGCTACCGCTGCCACCGGGTGTAGGTGTAGGAGTAGGTGTGGGAGTGGGTGTAGGTGTAGGTGTGGGGTCTACGGGATCGGACACAGAAGCCCAAGTGCCTGCGGAGTTGTTGTAGCACTGGTTGTTTCCGGGGTAGTTGAGGTCGCCTGTCTTGGCGGCGTCACTGCCGTTGTTGAAGATAATCATATTCCAATCGCCCGAAACAGAATATGACCAAGTGTTGCCGTCACCCTTTGTCATCTTGACACCGGGCCACTGGCCGTTGTTACCTGAGCCGTCTGACCACATATAGCAGTAGACTTCGCTCCAACCTGCGGCGTTTTCACAGTAAACTGTGTCGCCACTTGCTGCTGATGAACTGAAAGTACCGACTGTCATAACACCAATAAGTGTCATAACTGCCAGTAAGAGAGCCATCAGTCTGCGTCTTTTACTTACCATAAAAAATTCCTCCTTTACCTTACATAAGGTAATTTTTTTATGCGAAAAGCACATAGTTTCGCATATTTTCTCACATATAAAATTTTATTACAATTTGTCAACTTTATTTTTCTTTTTGAGAATAATGCAAACTGATTATTGCACAATGTTTTCATTATTATCTTGTGCACTTTATATGGTCATTTCTTATCCTGCCTTCAGCCACGGGTTAGCCACCCGAGGGCAACTCCACCTTTGGAAAGGCTTGATGTAACTTTGACCAGTCATCAACGGTGGGGTCAAACGCAAAAACTGTCCGTAAGGACAATACCACTACCGTTTGCCACGACAGGGCAGTTCCGCCTTTTGGCAGGTTTCATCGGACTTTTAAGTACATCAACGGCGAAATTAGACGTAAAAAACTGTGCGAAGCACAATAAAACTGCGTAGCAATAACACTTGCGTCAGCAAATACCACTCGCCGCAGGCGAATATCACTACCCCTCGCCACGGCAGGGCAGTTCCGCCTTCTGACAGGTTAGATATAAATTGAACCTACGATTAACGGCGGGAAAATAACAAAGTTGAAAATTGAAAGTTGAAAGTTGAAAATTTCGGGTCGCTTTGCTCCGATTATTAAATAAACTAGGATTGCACGCAAAGCGTGCCACATTAACGTTTGCAAAGCAAACATATCGCACTGCTTGCAGTATATCGCATTTGCGTAAGCAAATATATCGAATTGACGAAGTCAATATATCGCTCCGACCAAAGGTCGGATGTTCCACCTCTTCACTCTTCACTTTGTCCGAAGCACAATCCCACCCATTTGTAGGGGACGGCTCCCAAGACGTCCCGTGAGGTAGTGCTTTAAGGAGATATCTGCCTTTTGATAAAATGAATTTATAGGGTAAATTCAATAACGTTGGTTTATTGAATGGTTTTTAATTGATTTGAATGTAACGCTTAGTTTTCAATGTGAAAAGCACGACGTGATTTGAAACCCTTGCTCGGGACGTCGAGGCGCCGTCCCCTACAACCACTCATCAAACTTTCTATAATCGCACGCAAAGCGTGCCACCACACCTCTTCACTCTTCACTATTATCTCTTACCTGATAAAAAACCGCTCCTGAAAAATTCAGGAACGGTTTTTTATCTTCTCCCAGTAGGCTTTGTATGCCTGCTCGGTTTTATTGTCGCCATATATATAGTAATGGGCGTTTTTTATGCTGTCGGGCAGATACTGCTGCTCACAGTAATGATTGGGGAAATCGTGAGGATACTTATAAAACTGACCCTTATTGTTGTTATCCTCACCGTCATAGTGCATATTCTGAAGACATCTGGGGATTGAGATAGCCTTTCCGCTTTCCAAATCCGCCTCAGCTCTGGCAATGGCGTCGTGGGCAGAATTTGACTTTGGAGCAGTTGCCACCATAATAACCGCGTCTGCAAGAGGAAGCCTTGCCTCGGGCAGCCCCACCGCCTGAGCAATATCCACGCAGGATTTTACTATGGGCAGAATCTGAGGATAAGCAAGCCCCACATCCTCGGCAGCACACACCATAAGGCGTCTGCAAGCACTTGCCAAGTCACCTGCCTTAAGAAGCCTTGCAAGGTAATGAAGAGCTGCGTCGGGGTCAGAGCCTCTCATACTTTTCTGATAAGCAGAAACAATATCGTAATGCTCGTCGCCGTCTTTGTCGTATCTTACGGCACTTTTCTGGGTAAGGTCGAAGGCGTCCTCGTCCTTTACTACCCTTACTCCATCTTTAAGCTCTCCTGCCAGCACAGAAAGCTCCAGAGCATTCAGGGCTTTTCGCACATCTCCGCCGCAGGCAGTGGCTATATGCACAACCGCTTTGTCTGAGATTTCTATGTTCACTCCGCTTTCCTGCTCTAAAATGTGCACACCTCGTCTTACCGCCTGAGCCAAATCTGCAGGCTCAACAGGCTTGAACTCAAAAACCGTACTTCTGCTGAGAATAGCATTATATACATAAAAATAAGGATTCTCCGTGGTGGAAGCAATAAGGGTGATTCTTCCGTCCTCAATATACTCCAGAAGAGTCTGCTGCTGTTTTTTATTGAAATACTGAATCTCGTCCAGATAAAGAAGAATACCGTTCATCCCCGAAAATGTGTTAAGCTCCGCCACAATATCCTTGATATCAGCAGTGGAAGCCGTTGTGCCGTTAAGCTTTTTCAGGGTTTTGTTGGTCTTTTTTGCAATATAGGTGGCAAGGGTGGTCTTGCCTACTCCCGAAGGACCATAAAAAATAAGGTTGGGCAGATAGCCGCTTTCGATAATTTTTCTCAAGGGCTTACCCTCGCCGATAAGGTGCTTCTGACCTACAATAGAGTCAAGGGAGTCCGGGCGTATTCTGTCTGCAAGTGGTGAGGGCAAAGTTTTCACAACCTTTCATTTTAACAAAGGGACGATAAAAATCGCCCCTTTTTAGTAATCTTATTTATAGAGAGGATACTTCTGGCAGATTGCGTCAACCTCAGCAATAACCTTTTCCTTGTTACCCTTGAAGTCCTCAATTACCATAGCAATAAGCTCAGCAATCTTGTCCATTTCCTCAACGCCTAAGCCTCTTGTTGTAACTGCGGCAGTACCAATGCGGATACCGCTGGTTACGAAGGGGCTTCTGGGCTCGTTGGGAACTGTGTTCTTGTTAACGGTGATTCTTACCTCGTCAAGACGGTTCTCAAGCTCTTTGCCTGTGATGTCCATATCTCTTAAATCCATAAGGAGGAGGTGGTTGTCTGTACCATTGCTTACAAGCTTGAGGCCTCTCTTTGTAAGACCCTCAGCAAGAGCTGCACAGTTCTCTACAACCTTTTTGCCGTACTCTTTGAAGTCGTCAGAAAGTGCCTCGCCGAAGCAAACAGCCTTAGCGGCAATAATGTGCATTAAAGGACCACCCTGAGTACCGGGGAAAATTGCCTTGTCAATGTCCTTGGCGTACTTCTCCTTGCAGAGAATAAGACCGCCTCTGGGACCTCTGAGAGTTTTATGAGTTGTGGAAGTAACGAAATCACAGTAAGGAACAGGGTTTTCGTGAGCACCTGCGGCTACTAAACCTGCAATGTGAGCCATATCTACCATAAGGTAAGCGCCAACCTCGTCGGCAATCTCACGGAACTTCTTGAAGTCAATGGCTCTGGGATATGCAGAAGCACCTGCAACAATCATCTTGGGCTTGCACTCAAGAGCAATCTGTCTTACTGTATCGTAGTTAATGCGGTGAGTTTCGCCGTCAATGCCGTAAGGAACAAAGTTGTAGTACTTACCTGACATATTAACAGGTGAGCCGTGAGTAAGGTGACCGCCTTCGGAAAGGCTCATACCCATAATTGTGTCGCCGGGGTTAAGCATTGCAAAGTAAACTGCAAGGTTAGCCTGAGCACCTGAGTGAGGCTGAACGTTTGCGTGTTCTGCACCGAAAAGCTCACAGGCACGTTTTCTTGCGATTTCCTCAACGATGTCTACCTTCTCGCAACCGCCGTAGTAACGCTTGCCGGGGTAGCCTTCTGCGTACTTATTGGTAAGAAGTGTGCCCATTGCAGCCATAACCGCAGGAGAAGCAATGTTCTCGCTGGCGATAAGCTCAATGTTCTGCTGCTGACGCTTCTGCTCCAAGAGCATAGCCTCGCCCACTTCTGAGTCAAATTCCTTTACAAAGTCAATTGTCTTCATAATTTCCATTTTCTTATCTCCTTACTATTCGAAAGATTCCTTTATATTCTGAGCTCTCAGAACTCGTTTCACCAAATCGGAAAATTCATTTAAGGTTTCAAGTCTGCCTGCCTCGTTTCTGAAGGCGGCGGCATTTTTAAAGCCCTTAAGATACCAGGATATGTGCTTTCTTGCTTCCCTCATACCTGCTTTCTCACCTTTATAAAGGCAGATTGCAGAAACGTGGCGAAGCATTGTGGCGGCTTTTATAACCGCAGTAGGCTTTGGTGGGATTTTATCGGTATAAAAATAACTGTTGATTTCAGAGAATATCCAGGGGTTTCCCAGAGCACCTCTGCCTACCATTACCATATCACAGCCTGTATGTTCATAAAGATTTGCGGCGTCCTGAGCAGTGAAAACGTCACCGTTTCCGATAACAGGCACACTCACAGCCCTCTTTACGTCCCTTATAATGTCCCAGTCGGCGGTGGGTGCATACATCTGCTCTCTTGTTCTGCCGTGCACCGTAATGGCGGCAGCACCTGCCTGCTCACAGGCAATGGCAACATCCACTGCGTTTACGTGGTTTTTATCAATGCCCTTGCGGATTTTAACCGTAACAGGCACCTCGCTTGCCGAAACAGCGGCTTTCACAATATCTGCACAAAGCTTCGGGTCGGTCATAAGCTGACATCCGCAACCGTTCTGATTAACCTTTGGAACGGGACAACCCATATTTATATCAATAATTTCGGGCTTGAACTGCATTGCAAAGCGAACTGCCTCGGCCATAACGTCGGGCTCACTGCCGAAAAGCTGAATACCGCAAGGACGCTCGGCGTCACTCAGCTCCATCAGTTCTGCACTTTTCTTGCTGCCGTAGGTAATTCCCTTGGCACTGACCATTTCGCTTACGCAGTAATCAGCACCGAAGCTTCTGCAAAGCTCACGAAAAGCCCTGTCTGCAACTCCTGCCATAGGAGCAAGGGCGGCTACGCCCTGAATTTCTACATTACCAATTTTCATAACTTATCTGCGTTTTCTCTTATCGTAATAATCCTGAGGAAGTAACTTCTTCTTACCCGAAATCTTGTCGGTGTTAGAATATCTGTCTCTGCCGCCTCTGTAAGTGCGAGCCTTGGTGGAAAGCACCACCGCAAAGACAACCGCCACGCCGACTCCAATAAGAATCCAGCACACAAAACCCCAGAAAAGATTGGGCTCTTCCCTGTCCTCAACAAGTCCTACCACAGTGGGCTGAGGAATTTCGTTGTCCTCAAGGGTGGGCAGGGGTGCTCTGTAGCTTGGCTCTGTTGCTTCAGTGGGTGGGGCTGTGGTCTGAGTCTGAGAGGCAGTTGCCTCTTCATCGTCAGTTGCCACAAAAGACTCAATAGCGTAGGTTTCATCGGGCTCGGCAGATACGCTCCACACCGAAAAAGCAGATAAAACCATAAGCAAAGACATCATCAGAGTCAGAAATTTAATTGTGGATTTGCCTTTTATCATCCTAAAAACTCCAAATACTTCCCAATTATAAAGTTATTATACCAAACTATCCTTCGCTTTGCAAGACCTTTGCAAGCACATTGCCAAGTAATTTTCCCGTATACTGAGCTTCACTCACTGTATTTACATCTGTGCCAACCTCAATAAGCAATCCGCCACGGGATATGGGCATATTATAGGAAAAATAGCCGAAATAAAGAGGCCTTGTCATTCCCGGGTACATATCCTCAGCGTACTGCTGAAGCTTCAGGGCAAATCTCAGGTTATATTCCCAGTCGGGAAAGTCATACTCGCCATTGGGGTCACAGCCAGCCATAATCATAATCTGAGCCGCTTTTTTGCCCTGAACTTCAAAGGTGGGCTTTACCTTTGCTCCACCCTCTCCTGCAATTGAATCACGGTGAATGTCCAGGACCACCTTGATGTCAGGATATTTTTCCATATACTTTTCGATTGTATCCCAGGAGCGGTAGTAAGCTCCGTTATACTCGGGGCTGTCGTGAACCTCTGTTGCGTGTACAACACCGATACCCTGAGCCTCAAGAGATTTTGCAATCTCCCTGCCTACACTTACCATATTCTTGCTTTCGTCCTCACTTCTGGGATAAAAGCTTTCGTGATAGTACCCTTGGTCATATTCAAGATAGCTTTCTGTGGTGTGGGTGTGAAAAATCAGCACCTGTACCTTGTTGTTTCTCTCAAACTCAAAGCCCAAGGGCAAATTCAGAATGGTTTCAAAGTCCGTATCCTCACCAACAGTATCCTTGATGTAAAAATTATCACAACTGACGCCGCTTTCTCCGAACTGAGAGGTAATAACAGGCAAATGCACCTCATCCTCGTGCAAGTCCACCGCCTCAGTCGGCTGAGTTTCTTCATCATCTGTGGCAGGCAAGGTACTGCTTTCGGTGGGCTGTGTTTTCTCACTGTCGGGAGTTGCAACGGCAGGTGTGGTTCTTGCCCTCAACCCTCTCTCGGGCATAACAAAGGCCGCTGCCGCAAGGGTAAGATTCTGCTTTAAGGCTTCGTTCTGGCTACCCCTGTGAAAAACAGAAAAAATCCCTACTGTTCCCAGCAAGACAGCAACAAGACTGCATAATACAGTTTTAATTTTACTGTTTTTCACGGCAAAAACCTCCAGAGCTCAGGCTATAAACAAATATATGTGGTTATTTTTTGTGTTATTCCAAATAAAAAAGCTTGTTTATACGGAAACACTCTTTACATTTTGCATAAAAAATGTTAATATATTATTGGAAAATTAGCGAGGTGTGCGAAATGGTAAAGAAAATCTTGATTTTTCTTCTTGTTTCCGCCTTATTAGTCAGTACTTGCATATTTCAGGGAAGTGCCAAAACCGTGGACTCCCTTGCAGAAATAGCCGCATTAAGTAAAATTGAACCCATAGGCACAAACGGCAGCCTTAACGCTTATACCGAGCTCGCTCAGGTAAAGGCAGACTCCTTGCCCGAAAGCTACAGTTCAAAGGACTTAGGCTACACCACTGACGTAAGGCAACAAAATGCAAATATATGCTGGGCTTTCAGCTCTCTTGCCACTCTTGAAACTCTTCTGCTCAAATCAGGCGAAAGTGTAAGCCACTTTTCTCCCGAGCATATGAATATATGGGGCTCTGTGGAAGACTCGGGTATCGGCTGGCAGAGAGATGACCTTATAAACGACGGCGGTTACTCCTACATTCCTATGGGGTATTTCACATCCTGGAACGGCCCTTTAAAGGAAAGCGACTTTCCTATCGGCAGTGACAAGTCAGCTTATCAGGAGGCAAACGGCCTCTACTCTCCAGGCTATGGTGTTACAGGTATCAAGTACGTTACCCGTGAAACCCCTATGGAAACAGTCAAGTCCTACATTATGGAAAACGGTGCAGTGGTGGCCAACTTCAACGCCGACACTGTTCAGTATATGAACTCCTCATCCGACGGTTTTTACTGCGGCGACGCAGGCATATCCACAAGCAACCTTTACGGTCACGCCGTAAGCATTGTGGGCTGGGACGACAATTATCCCAAGGAAAACTTCTCCACCTCGTTCTCAGGTGACACTCCTCTGCAAAACGGTGCCTGGCTTATTAAAAACAGCTGGGGTAAATACATCAACACCAGCGGCGGATACTTCTGGATTTCTTATGAAGACGCCTGGATTTTCCACAGTATCTTCGGACCAAGCTTTACAATCTCCGATTATAAAAAGCTCGACGGTACTCTCAGTATCCATCAGAACGAAACCTACGGTGCAACTGCACAGTTCACCTATCTTACAGACGAAAACTTCGTGCCTGCTGACAAAATCACATATATGAATGTTTTCGATTTTGAGCAGGGCGAAGAAGACCTTGACAGTGTTGTTTTCGAAAGCACCTCCTTTGGTGCTGATTACACAGTTTATTACATCCCTGTTTTTGACGGCAAGCCCACACAGGAAACCTTCCTGTGGCAGGAGCTCGGCTCAGGCACGGTTGATTACACAGGCTACATTTCTGTTGACACAAATGATTTTGACCTTCCCGAAGGCAAGGGTGCCATCGGCATTACAATGGACAACACCAGAACCTACGAAGAAAACAAAGCTCTTGCAGATTACGAGTACATCCCCAATAGCTTAGGCGTTTGCGAGTGGCTTGCCTACAGCGGCGGATATTACTTTAAAAATCAGGGCTATGCAGGAGAAAGCTTCGTTTTATACAGCGAATTCGGGGTTAACCACATTTACGATTTAATGGACTTTTACAAGGAATACTTCGACGATTCTATGGGTGCAACCTTTGTTATAAAGGCAATCACCAAGAATAACGAGGTTATCCCAATTACAACGGCTACCGAGCCCTCTGTCACCACCGAAGCCACAGAGCCTGTCACTTCCGCTCCCGTTTACACCTCTATTTCACTGGGAGTCACCCTTGAGTTTGTAGGTGATAACAGGCTGACTGTTATCGGCAACGCCTCAGGCGGCACAGGTGAATACGAATATGAATTTGCTGTAGACGGCAACGTAATTCAGGCATATTCCAATGAAGAATTTGTCACAATGACACTTACACAGGACGGCGAGCACAGCATTAAAATCTCTTGCCGTGACACAGGCGGCAGGGTGATTTCCACCCAGACCTCTGTAACAGTTGAAGATGGCAAGCTGGTTGTTCCCGGTGCGGCAAAGCCCACAAGCCCAACCACAACTCCCCTTTCAACCGACCCAATTGAAACCACAACAGTCCCCCAGACCTCTTCAGAGCCTCAGAGCACAAAGGCCTTTATTATGGGAGACGCAGACCTTAACGGCAAGCTTTCCATTAAGGACGCAACAAGTATTCAGAAGCACCTTGCAAAGATTATCTCTTTAGATGGAATCAGCCTCACCATCTCAGACGTTGACGGCAACAGCAAGTGCACCATCAAAGATGCTACCTGTGTTCAGAAATATTTAGCAAAAATTGATTCCAACTCTACCACAGGCGAAACAGTAATGCTTTATATAAGTTAAAAAGAATTTTACACACATCTCTTAACACAAAGAGCCTTGTAACCCACAAAAGGTCACAAGGCTCTTTGTATTTTATTTTCTTACTTTATATTCTTTAATGCCGAAAATCCTCATAGCATTTCTATACATAATATTCTCGTAATCCTCTTTGCTTACCTGAGCTTTGAACTCATTGAAGTACTGCTGATAAAGACTCCTCTCACCTTTCGGGTTGCAAAGGTAGGTGTCCTTGCCGTCAATGGGACTGTCCGAGCCGAACATAAGCCTGTGACTTCCGCATTTTTCTATAAAACGCAGAGCACTCTCGGTGCTTACCCAAGTGGTGTCGCCAATGAGGTTTTTTCTTGAAGCACAAAGCTCAATTGCTTCTTTGTTATCAGAGCCAAGCCCAAGATGAACCATAACAAAATTGGTGTCGGGGTATTTCAAGGCCATTTCATAAAGCCTTTTGGGGTTATCGTCGTACTCTGTGCCTGTGTGGCTGATTACAGGGAGATTAAACTCGGCGGCAAGACGGACGTACTTTTCGCAGCTTTCATCAGTAAAGGCAACGCCCGAATGGTAAGGGTGAAATTTTATGCCTCGGATAACATCGAGATTTTCTGAAATCATATCCTTAAGCTCATTGGTAATCTCTTCCATAGGCTTTACCCAGTGCTGGAGATAAATCTTGCCGGGGTTTTCTCTGGCAAATTTAAGAGACCTCTTAAGGCACTCTATCTGACATTTCTGAAATTCAGCAGGAAGAAGCTCTCTGTCGTGGCCGTGGCTTGCAACCTCTGTGTTGGATACAATGGCAATATCAATGCCGTATTTTTCAAGAGAGTAGAGCACATCCTCTTCCCTCATATCAAAGTTCAGGCTCTGCCCGATGTGAACGTGGGTATCAATAATCATTTCAAAGCTCCTTTCAAAAAATCCTGTATATATTATAGCACACAAGAGAGAATATCTCAATTTATATTTTTTAAACAAAAGGACTTGAAATTTTAGAAACAATATGATATTATATTAGGGTCGTAATTTAATATGCTGGTATAGCTCAGGAGGTAGAGCGCATCCTTGGTAAGGATGAGGTCAGCGGTTCAAATCCGCTTATCAGCTCCAGAAAAAGGACTTCTCAACAGAGAAGTCCTTTTCAACTTTCACCTATTCACTCAAAAACATCAGACCTCATCCCCAAACACAAAATTTATGTCGGGGATGAGGTTTTTATATTGAATACTAAAGATAAAAACAGTCATCGCTCCACCTTGCAGGGTTAGTATCAATATACTCCCATATTTTTCGGTAATCTTTCTCTCCTCTGATAATATGGTCGTGATATGAGCGTTGCCATACTTTTCCGTGTATTACTTCATTATGAATCTTTTTTGAAGCATTCATTTTTATATACCCAACCACCATATCCAACATCTCTCTATGTCGTAGGGGCGATTCACGAATCGCCCGTAGAGCTTCGTTCTCCTTTAAAACCAAAATCAAATGAATATGGTTTGGCATAATTACATATTTATCCACTATAACATTAAAACGCACAGGGATATTTCTTATAATTTCATCGACAATCTCCCCTTGTGCTGTGAGTCTTATTTCGGGCGATTCGTGAATCGCCCCTACAATTTCGTTGCTGACTTTTTGGGAAGAAGATACAACACTCCCCAATATCTTTCGTTTTTCGTGAGTACACATAGTTACAAAATAATACCCCGGTGTACTGTAATCATAGCTTTTCAGCCTTGGCGATTTTCTTTTTGCAAAATCCATAAAACCACCCCGATTCTTTACAACCTTATTCTACCACAAGAAGGTAAAATAAAAAAGGCTGGAAAACATCAGTTTTTGTTCCGATAAAAAATTTCACCTCATCCCCAAACACAAAATTCATGTCGGGGATGAGGTTTTTTATTTCACCTATCTTCTCTGTACTCCATAATATCTTCCACGTTACATTTTAAGATTTTACAAAACATCTCTATGGTGTGGGTGCTGACGCTTTCGTTACGCTTAAGTCGGGTTATCTGGGCAGGGCTCACCTTATAGGTTTTAATCAAAGTATATTGGGTAATCCCCTTTTCTTTCATAGTTTCCCAAAGTCTGTCGTATACAATCATCTCACAAGCCTCACTTTCTATAAAGTTCCACTTGCATATTAACCGATTATGGTGTATAATCATATTAACCAATATCGGTTAATATTTTCAGAAAGAAGGAATTATAATGAAAAAACTTATTGCATTACTTATGGTGCTCCTTTTAGGCGTTTCTCTTTGTGCCTGCACCACAATGTCAAAGGAAGATATGATATCCGAGGCGACAACATTGCTTCGCAGGGATGTTATCAATGATATGGAAGAAAACTTTGTCAATGCCAAGGAAAAATATAACGGAATGGTTGCCAGATTCAACGATGTCACCGTAAATGACATTTCGAGCAAAGGCTTCAGCTCTGATTATATAATGACTTTTGATTATGGATTTACAACTTTAGGTATGGATATCCGACTTTCCAAAGATGATATTATGAAACTTAAAGAAGGTGACGAGGTTAACGTTGTGGGTATAATAAAGGTTAATTACGATAACCATATCACACTGAAAGACGCACATCTGATTTAACTGCATAAAGGTGATTTAAAATGAAAGTACTTTCAAATATTGCAGGCATACTTGCCGTGGTTATTCTTTTGGTGACAGGAATTGTTTCTATATCAACAGGAGTTGATTTTAAGGATAATACTGATGGTTATGTAAGAAACGACATAACCTTCGGTGCAGACTTCTACACAGAAATGCATAGCGTAACCGAAGATGTAAAAGGCAGAATAGTTGCTTTCAACGGCGACTTTATTGATGGTTTCAGCTCGATGTTTACTGTGTTTGGTATTGCCTGCATTGGTTTTTCAATGTTTGTGGCAATGAATCTCTTTAAGACCAACATCAAAAAAGCTGATGAGCCTGTAAAAACAGAAGTCAGCTTTACTCAGGAATAAATCTGAACATAACCTTTAAAAGAGCGGAGAAATCCGCTCTTTTTTTGCTTCATCCCAAAATCAGGCTATTCATCCCATTTTATTGCAAAGGAAAAATCCCTGTGCTATACTGAAGCCACAGTCAAACAAAGGACTGAACACAAAACAAAAAGATTATTGGAGGAACCCAAAATGAAAATCAAAATGTTTATTCCCATCGCACTTGTTCTTTGCTTAGCATTCTCTCTTTGTGCTTGCGGCACAGCCTCAAACACCAACAGCACCACAACAGCTCCTGCAACAACAACCGCAGCAGCAACAGAAGCTACCACAACCGCTCCTGCAACAACCGCAGCAGCTACTACTGCCGCTACAACAGAAGCTGAGGACAACGACGCAGAGGCTTCTTTCACAGAAAATGACGCTCTTGAGCTTGTTGAGAACACTTATGAGTTAACTGAGAACAACCTCTTCTATGTAATCAGAGGCACATACGAGGTTGACGGCGTAAGCTACTACGCAATCGATATGAGAAAGAGCCTTGAGCACAACACAACATACATCAGCACATACTTCGTAACACTTGACGGCTCTGAAATTCTCAAGGGTTACATTGCAGACGAAGTTGGCTATATCGGTACAGAAAAGCCCTCTATCGACGTTAACGAAGACAACGCTGTAAAGATTGTTGAGGCCGCTTATGACTTCGAAGAAGGTTGCTTCCTTACATACAGAGGCGTTGAAGAAATCGACGGCACAACATACTATGTTGTTGACTTAAGAAAGAGCTTGGAAGTAAACACAACTTACCTCGGCAGCTACTTCGTAAAGGCTGACGGCACTGAGATTGTTGACGGCTACTACGAAGGCGACACAGCTGTACTTGCTGAGTAATTTAGAATAACCTATAAAACAAAGACCTCATCTCCGATTTTGGGATGAGGCCTTTTTTATACACAAAAGCCCAAGTATCAGAAAGACACTTGGGCGATTTTTGATATTAAATTATCTTACGTTACCAACTGTTCTGGGGTAGAGGATAAGGTCACGGATGTTGGAGATACCTGTTACATACATCAGGATTCTCTCAAAGCCAAGACCGAAACCGGAGTGAGGAACAGAGCCGAACTTTCTCAGCTCGATGTAATCTGTATAGTCCTCTTCTCTCATACCTCTTGCCTTCATAGCCTCAAGAAGCTTCTCAAGGTCAGCCTCACGCTCGCTGCAGCCGATAATCTCGCCAACACCGGGAACCAGAAGGTCAGTAGCGGCAACTGTCTTGCCGTCGGGATTCTGCTTCATATAGAAGGACTTGATGTCCTTGGGATAGTTGATGATAAACACAGGCTTGTTGAAAACTTCCTCTGTGATATATCTCTCGTGCTCTGTCTGAAGGTCACAACCCCACTCTACAGGATAAACGAACTCTTTGCCGCTCTCCTTGAGGATTTCAATAGCCTTTGTATAGTCAAGAACCTCAAACTTGTCGTTTAAAAGCTTGTTGAGCTTGTCAATAAGACCGTTCTCAAAGTGCTTGTCGAAGAAAGCAATCTCCTCAGGGCAAGCGTCCATTGTGTCCTTGATAATTGTCTTAATCATATCCTCGGCAATCTCAATGATATCGGGAAGCTCTGCAAAAGCCACCTCGGGCTCAACGTGCCAGAACTCGGCAACGTGACGGGGTGTGTTGCTGTTTTCAGCTCTGAAAGAAGGGCCGAAGGTGTAAATCTTGCCGAAAGCCATAGCGGCAACCTCACCCTCAAGCTGACCTGAAACAGAAAGGCCTGCCTTCTTACCGAAGAAGTCGTTCTCGTAGTACTCCTCTTCTGTCTTGAACTCGTGGTTAAAGGGATGAGTGGTAACTCTGAACATCTCGCCTGCACCCTCACAGTCAGAGCCTGTGATAATGGGAGCGTTAACGTAGGTGTAGTTTCTTGTCTGGAAGTATCTGTGGATAGCATCTGCCATAACAGAGCGAACTCTGAACACTGCGTTAAAGGTGTTTGTACGGGTTCTCAGGTGAGGAATTGTTCTTAAGAACTCAAGAGTGTGACGCTTTTTCTGAAGGGGATAATCAAGAGGACACTCGCCGAGAACTTCAATAACCTCTGCGTTAATCTCAACGCCGCCCTGTCTTGCCTCAACTACAACACCCTCAACCTTAAGGGCGGTACCAAGGCGAAGAGCAGTTGCAGGGTACTCCATATTAGCTCTGTCAATAACAATCTGAAGGTGCTTGAGGCTTGTGCCGTCGTTGAGCTCGGCAAATGCCATTGTTTTGGATTCACGGCTTGTTCTTACCCAACCGCAAACGGTCACCTTTTCGCCGATATATTTTTTGTCGTCAAATAAACATTTAATGTCGATATGCTGCATAATCTGCCTCCGTTAATTAAAAGCCTGTGGCTTATTGTATGTATGATTTGGTTTTTATAATCCCTGCGATTTTTTTCTGGACAATGGTTGCGTCTGCAACTGTGATTTTGCCGTCACCGTTAAGGTCTGCAAGTTTAATGCAATTATGGGGAATCTCCTTCACCCTTGCCAGGTGCTTCTGGATAATTGTTGCGTCAACAATGGAGATTTTACCGTCGCCGTTGGCGTCTCCAATCAGGAAAGCTTCGTCAGGTGTACCTTCGTCAAAAGTGCTCTCACCCCAAGAAGGCAGGCTCTCTGAAGGCTCTGTGGGGATTTGGTCACAGGTCGCCTCGTCAGGAGTTGCCTGGTCAAAGGTTGACGTTACATTCTCCAAAGGCTCCGACGGAAAAGGCTCAAAAGGCTCTGCAGGCTCTGTGGGAAGAACCTCGGGTCGGGTAGCTTCAGTAGCCTCTGTAGCAGCCTCGGTGGGAGGCTCTGTAGCAGGTGGCTTTGTAGGCTCGGGCTTTTTGTAAATCAGCTCTGCAAAATCCAGAACACACCAGCCTGTAAAGCCGTCATAGCTTGTCTTGCCCCAAGTGTAGCCCTCCGCCTTTTTGGTGGAAGTCACCACAATCTCTGTTCCGTCCGGGATAGCTGTCAGGGTAGAATAGCTTGTCCCTGCACCTTTTCTCAGGTTAACTCCGTCATAGGAATCAACCCTGTAAAGGTCGCCTTTAAGGCTTTCGTAATAATCCTCCTTGGACTGACCCTCGGTAATATAAATATAGCCCTGAAAATCCCAGGTGTAATAATCAATACCACCGTTGGAAGCACCAACATCCGCATAAGTCAGATAAAAGGTCTTGCCTCCGTAAGCTGAGTTTGAAAAGGTAATCTCACCGTCTTCGATTTTCTCAACAACTGCAACGTGACCGCCGCCTGTGGTGTAGTTCCAGCAGGCAACCGCACCAAGCTTAGGTGTCTGACCATAAGGATAGCTTTTGTTCTCTTTGTTATAATCCCACCAGGTGTCGGCGTCATTAAGGCTTAAATCGGGCTCATAGCCCATAATCTCATAAGCCCTGCCCCAAGCATAAGCGGTGCAGTTAGGCATACCGTAGCCGAAACGCTCATACTTGTTAAGGTCGCTGTAATAGTACTTGTTGTTGGATTTGGGGGCTGTCAGCCTTGGCACAAAGCCATCTTTACCGCCAAGCTCTGCCATTGGCAGCTCTACGGCAGAAACCACCGCAACGGGTGCAATTATCATCATTAAACCTAAAAAAAGTGCCACTAATCTTTTCGCCAAAAATACCACTCCTGAAGATAAGTTTTAATTGAAACAGGGCTTTGCCTATTTCAAAATACGCACATTCATATATATTTTATCACACTTGACACAAAATGACAACACCTGATTTTTATCAAAAGAAAAACAGCCCTGCCGCAAATGCACGCAGAACTGTTTTCCCCGATTTTTTCCTGTTTATGCATATATCTTCCAAGGCAACACCCAAAAACAAGTCTTGCTTTGCTTATAATTTTACACAAACATCTGTCCAATAATCCGTACATAAAAAAATCTCCCACATAAAGTGGGAGAAAATTTTCTTAAATTATTTGAAAACGCCAACCTTGTAAAGGATGGAGAAAACAACGCCTGCTGTTGCATAAAGGCTTGTTAAGTAAGAAGCAATGCTGAACATCCAGCCAACGAAGGGAATGTTGCTCATAAGGCCGAAAATGATACCTGCAACAAATGCGCCTACGCAGTAAAGGATAATTGTCCAAACAAACTGCTTTGTTGTTTCAAACTTGAAAGAAAAAGGGAAAAACTTCTTTAAAAAATCCATCTCAATAACTCCTGTCTTTAATAAAGTTTTTATATAAATCTATGTAAACCAAGCCAAAGCCATAAATCCGCCTAAGCGAAAGTCCGCAAAGCTTTGACTCAGTACCCTTATTATAGGCTTTTTGTCAAATTTAGTCAATGTGAATAATTTATGAGATATGACGCAGTTTTTCGCGGTTTTTATTTCATTTTCATAAACAAAGAATGGCAAAAAACAGGAATCCAAATAGCTGTTTTTGGCACACCGCACAAATAAGCCACTATATTTTTATGCAATAAGCTGACGCACCTTGCCAAACCCGAAAGGAAATGTTAGAATTTTTGTAGTAAGAACAAGACAGGAGGCAGCGCTTTGATTCATATAAAAGACATCCGAAAGCTGAAAATTATTCTTCTCTGCCTCTGCTTTATTCTTGCCGCTCTTTCCTTTGCTTTAGGGGCTTTTGTCACAAAGAGCCACAACCGCCTCAGCTCTCACATCAGCGAAACTCTACCTCAGGGTGTTCACTTTCCTATGAACATCAATACTGCCGATGTTGAGGCTCTGTGTCTGCTGGATGGTATCGGCGAGAAAACCGCTGAAAAAATTATTGATTATCGGGAAGAAAACGGAAATTTCAAAACCAAAGAAGACCTTAAAAACGTAAAAGGAATCGGCGACAAGAAACTTCAAGAAATATCACCCTATATCTGCGTAGAATAAGGAGAGCTTTTTATGACAAAAACAAAACCCACACCCATAATCCTGATTCTCACCGCTGCGGCAAATTATCTGCCAATAATCTTCGGCCTTATTTTCTATTTTTTGGGCTTCGAGGTATTC
This sequence comes from Clostridia bacterium, assembly GCA_017465505.1. GTDB lineage: Bacteria > Bacillota > Clostridia > Oscillospirales > Acutalibacteraceae > Ruminococcoides. Next base: position 40,240 of record JAFTWB010000014.1, read on the forward strand.
GTTGCTCTTTTTTGCTTTCAGAAAATCCTGACCATCCTGAATTTCTTTGTATCCAATAACATCAGGCAACTTCTGATTTTATCAGCCAATCTGATGATTTCCACAATTGCCACCACTCTGTTAACCACATATCTTTATATGGCAAAAATCAGCCCCGATAGCGGAACTCTTCTGGTGGGCCAAATCGCCCTTGTTGCAGGGTGTATCGTCGTTGCGGTATTTGCTGCCATAGCTTGCTTGATTAAGTTTAGAATAAATTCATAAGACTTCATCAAAACTGTTCTATAACGTACTCAAAATATGATACCGACAGATTCTCAGTACGTTATTATTTCTCGCACGTCATACTCTGAGCTTTTTTCAGTTTCTTTTTGCAAAACACAGTGGTTTTCAAGCACAAACTTTTATCTCTCTTAAAATATTATTCAAGATTATTGACGAATGTCAAAAAACATCATATAATTTAAGTTATTAACACATTTATGTGAGGGATGAGTATGGAAAAACAAATTACAATAGCCACATCTTGCTATGATCGTGATTGGCATATCATTTTATCTGAAGGCTATATTAAAAATCTTTACGAAAAATTCAATTACGCTTTTGACAAAAGAGTCTTAATATTAAACACCAGTGATGTATATCGTGAAGAAGTTTCAGCTGCAGCCATGAGAGAAGTTTCCTTGGGAAATATTGATGAATTTTATTTTACATCTGATATAAAAAAGAAAGTATTAAACTTCTTTAACATCAAGGACTTTTTATATGTCGATAAATTCAAAATCACAAAAAAGGATACTCCTATTTCAATCGCTAAAAGATTTTATCACTTTTACATTAAACGAAAGGGTAATAGTAAACTTTTGTCCTTAACCCAAAAACAATATGATTGTATAAATTACTCCATTAGCCCTTTATGTGCAATATATACTGCAAATACCGATTATCTATTGTACTTCACCGAAGATTGTGCAATGAAACCTAACAGTAATTCACAATGGATTACTGAAGGTGTTTCACTTATGGAAAATAATAAACATTACATCGCAGCTCGTCCAATTGATATAGATTTGGATTCTAATTGGTTTAAAGAATATAAGACTATTGACAATTTTTACATTACCTCTATGTTTACAGACAGAATGTTTTTAGTAAATGCAGATATCATCAAACACATTGACTTTAATTGTGAAAACAAAAACAACTCATATCCGGTATACGGTCGAAACGGATTTGAATCAAGAGTTTTTAATTTTATGACTAAAAATCAATCATATATGCTCATTTCGAAAAACGAAACATATGTACACGAATGCGATGAATATATGAAAAGATTGTAAGTAATGTTTTTTTGTACTACATAATCCAAGTATCAAAGTTATCTTGACTTTTTATAAGTTGATTTTTCCATCAAAAATTAAAAATCATTTCCAACACCAATTGGATATATTCTCTTCCCTCAATACTTTTGCAATCTACATATTAAAAACCTTAAGACTCACAACCTAAAAACCAGTCGGTTTAGTCTAAAATACAAAAATCAGACGATTAAACAGATAAAAAATATAATAAATGCATGTTAAATGACAAACAAATAAAGAAAGGAATCTTATCATGTCTTATCCACTTTTAATGACAGGAACCATAGATCCTAGCAAATTTTTAAGCGACGCAAATAACGTAGCCATATACGACACTAATGTTCGCTTAGAGCAATACGACAATGCTATCAAAAGATACATAAAAGAAAGCTGCTTTGATAAAATCGTTTTTGTAGAAACATCAAACTATCCACTTGAAATCGAGACATATAAAGAGCTGGCACACTCTTACAATAAAGAATTTGAATTTATTCCATTTTCAGGAAATGCTTTAAAGGTTCGTGAAAAAGGAAAATCGTACGGAGAAGCTGAGGCTATTCTATACGCATTAAATAACAGCATGCTTTTAGACGATGAGGACACAATTTATAAGGTTACCGGACGAATATTTTTAACCAATTCAAAAAAAATAATCAAAACTAAAGACGCCTGTCGAAACGAATTTTTTTCCTACTTCAAATTTCTCGATCAACGCTGTGTAACGTATTTCTTCAAATTCAACAAACAAGATTACTTAAGATATTTTTCAAATGTACAGGATTTAGTCGACGATTCAAATGGTATAGATATTGAAGTGGTGTTTTACAGAAAAATAGGCAGATTACAGATTGAACACAAGCCATTCAAAACCTACCCAAGATTAACCGGTATAATCGGTGGATTAGGTATAGCTTATGATAAATCAAAATTAGTTTATTTTATTGAAGACATCTTAATAAAGATGGGAATGTTCACAATCATCAGCTGATTTTGCAACTGACTCATAATAGCAAGCAGCCGCTATCCAGCGACTGCTTTTATATGTGTTTTTTCTTTTTAGGAATTTTAAGAGCGATTATTACGGCACAAATTATGAGCACAACCACTGCCAGTGATGATACCAACGCAACAGGAAACTTTGAAGGAGTGCCTTTAACTTCTTTACTAAGAGGCTTGGCTTCAATTGAAGTTGCGTTTGCGGTTTCGCTTTGTTCAGCAGCTTCGCTTTTGTCAGAGTTTTCTTTGGTGTCATCAGAAGTTTTCGGCAGGATTTCCAAGGTCAAATCACTACAATCAGCCGAAACATCGACAAAGTCACCGTTTATCGCCTGGCTTACATTAAGACTGAGGTTTGTCACCCCATCGCTGAGGGCTTTAAATTCAATGCTGAAAAGCTCTGAGGAACCGCCAACACCCTCTTCATTCAGCCACGCAACAACAATTTTGCCGTCTTCAGAAGTGTTGACGCTGTGCTCACTGCCGTCAACAAGATTTTTCACCGACCTGTAAGCAAG
>JAFTWB010000015.1 GCA_017465505.1 Clostridia bacterium
AGAATGACAATATACTGTGCCCCAGCCTGCGCTGTCCCTAACGTAAATTGTGCTTCCGCTGGGTACAGGAGGATTGGGATTGTCATTACCGCCGCCGTTGGGGTCGTAAGCTACCCAAGAGCCGTTAGAATACATCTGACCGTCGCCTGCGATATCCGCATTGTCGGTCTTTGCGGAGTCACTGCCTGAACCGTCGTTGAAGATAATACCTGTAAACTCTGTGCTTACCTCAGCTGAGTAGATATTACCGCTTACATTGGTCATGGGGTCGCCGGGCCAAGGTGTGTTTGTACCGCCTGCATCATTCCATGCGTGCCAGTAAACAGAAGACCAGCCGTATGTATTCTCGAAGTAAATTGTTACTGTATCGCTAACGGGAGGATCAACAGGAGGCTCTGTGTAAACAGGAGGCTCTGTAATAATGGGAGGCTCTGTAACTACAGGAGGCTCTGTAACAATAGGAGCTGCAGTTGTGGGAGCCTCTGTGGGAGTAACTGTTGTGGGAGCCTCTGTGGGAGTAACTGTTGTGGGAGCCTCTGTGGGAGCTGCTGTTGTGGGTGCCTGAGTGGGAGCTGCTGTTGTGGGAGCTTCTGTGGGCTCGTCAGCAGTTGTTGTGGGAACAATGATTACAGTTGGCTCTTCTGTGGGCTTTGCTACTGTTGTGGGAACAGGAATAACGATTTCCTCACCTGCAACGGGCTCGCCGATTGCGAAGTCAACCTTAATCTTAGCAATCCACTTCTGGATGAATGTTACGTCACGGATGTTGAGAATTTCATTTGCGTCAACATCGCTTAAGAACTGAGCGTCCTCAGAAAGAGTTGTAATTTTAGCAAGGTGCTTCTGGATAAGAGTTGCGTCCTTGATGTTAACCTTTTCGTCGTCGTCAGCGTCACCAAGGATACCCTTGTCGGGTACAATTACAGGAACAGAGGGCTTAGCAGTTGTAACTTCCTCTGTGGGAGCTGTTGTGTTAAAGTCCATTGTAGGAACCTGAATTGTGGGAGCTACCTGAGTAGTTGTGGGTACCTCTGTGGGCTCAACAGTTGTTGTGGGCGTAGGAGGAATAATAATAGGTTCTGTGGGCTTTTCTGTAGGCTCAACAGTTGTGGGAGCTTCTGTGGGCTCTGCTGTTGTGGGAGCCTGTGTGGGAGCTACGGTTGTAGGAGCCTGTGCGGGAGCTGCAGTTGTAACAGCCTGTGTTGTTGTGGGCTGTGTAGCAGGGTCTGTGGGCTGGTCAACAGGAGGTGTAATTGTGCCACCGCCTGCTTTACCGATACGAGCAAAGGGAGCTGTGATGAAGTCCTCGTCGCTCTTCTCGAAGCTGTTGTTTTCCTGAGAGTTAGCTGCGTCGTCGAGGTCAGCCTGGTCAGTCATAACAGGGTCACCGTGGAGACAATCCATAGGTGACATACCCATTGTTGCAACTACCATAACGCCGATACCGTTGTTAACTACGTCAGCCTTTGTGATACCAAGCTCGCTGTAAGGAATGGACATTTCGTAGAAGAAGTCCATAGTGGAGCTGGAGTGACCGAGAGTGTTGAAGTCAACCCAAGCAGAAGACTCATCGCAAACGTCACCGGGAACACGGCCGTTGTACTCGCCGTATGCCTTGTCGATACCGTAAACGTTCTTGCTGAGGATGCCTAAGCCGTAACCCATATCAACCTTGGATGTTGAAGCAGTAAGGAGCTCAACAGGGTTAAGACCTGTGCTGTCACCGCCGTAAACCCAAGGACCGTTGCCGCCCTTTGTGTTGATAGCGATGAGCTTGTTGAAGCTGTTCTGAACAGTCATACCGGAGCCCCAGATGTGGCCGCCGCCCTGAAGAGCACCGTTGTTGCCGATAGCTGTGTCAGCCTTGCCTGTGTCTACCATAATGAAGAAGGGAAACTCCTGAGTCTGCCAGAGAACACCCTGAGAGAGAGGATAGTTGTCGTTAGGAGCAACTACGTCCTGAACGTTTGTCATTTCCCACATAAGGTAAACGTTGTTGTCATCGTATGCACCGTAGAGAGCATAGAGGTCAACGCCTACTTCGTACATTGAGTTGGGACGATAAACACGGGGGTCATCGTTTGCTGTGCCCTGAGCAATAAGCATTGAGCTGTCCCAGTCAGAGAGAGAGCCGTCAATGGAAATTGTCTTGTTGGCACCAACTTGTCCGCTGGGGTTGGTTTTAAAATAACTGGAAAGAGTACCTGCGGCTGATGTGTTGAATACGGAAGCTGTAGCTACCATAGATACAACCAAGAGCACACAGAGAAGAAGGGATAAAATTCTCTTACTTCTTTTCATTGTTAATTTCCTCCTTTATAATATTTCGATTCTATGATATCAACAATCGGGAAAAATTACAATATGTAATGTCAAATTTTCTACATTAGATAAAAATTCGCCATATATTTTGTATCTTTTTATTACAGAAAAAAGCAAAAAGGACAGATTTCTCTGTCCTCTTCCCTACTAAGACTCTGTTTGCTTTTGTTTTTTGATTCCGTAAATTCTTCTGAGGAAAAATGATATGAATTTAGGATTTTCAATAAGTACGATTTTCAACAGCTACGCCTCCTGAAAATAAAACATATTATAATAATTGTTATGGCAGCAACCACAACCACAAACTCACAGGGCAGAAGACTTGCTACTAAAAGTCCTGAAGCAAAGGAAAGCACACAGCCTGCGTTTTTTCTTTTCATTTATCTCCCCCCTATACTGCATATTATACGCTCAAAGAAAAAATGTTAAAGAAATTTTCAGGAAGATGTTGACATTATCGAACGGTTGTTCTATAATATCCTTAGTTAAGAACATTTGTTTGCTTTTGGAGGAGTAAATATGAAACAGTTTATTTCAGTTACGGCAAGATTTGACCCTGATGGTAATCTTCTTCCTCTTAAAATTCACTGGAGCGACGGAAGAAGCTTTGAGATACAGAAGGTTATGGACGTAAAATACGCCACATCCCAAAAGGAAGGTGGCGTTGGTTTGCGTTACACCTGCAGAATAGCAGGAAATCAGCGATATTTATTTTTTGATGAAAAGCGTTGGTTTGTAGACAGTAAGGCTTAGTCGGCAAGGCTGAGTCTGAGAGTGGTATCAGTAATAGCCAAAGGGAAATCCATTGAAGTAATTACTCCGTTTTCGGACTCCACAACTGCGACTCTTGATATGTCGGAATTATCAAAGCTCAGTTCAATGTTGCCGTCTTCATTAAAAGAAAATGTGCCTGTTTCTGTTTCGTAGCTTTCATTACCGTTTACAACATTCACTGCAAAGCTGCTGCCGTCAAAGCTGACAAAAACACCTTGAGTTTTAGCACCGAAGAGCACTGCAAGGCCCGGTGTGCCATATTCTGCCTTGTGCTCTACCCAATAGTCGGCGTTATAGGTTGTGCCGAGAGTAAGAGATGAATCAGGGGTAGTGGTTTCTGCGGCTTCTGAGGCGGTTGTGGCTGCTTCGGTTGTGGTTGCAGCGGTTTCGGTTAAGGCGGTGGTTTCGGTAACTGCAACAGTTGAAGAAGGTTCTGTGCTCGCAGTAGAAGGGTTAAGTCTGAGAACATCGGTAAACACTGCGTAAATAAGCACCACACAAGAGCCTAAAAAGAGAACAAGAAGCACCGCTGTGAGCACCTTTGCTTTAGGGGTGCTTTTTCTTTTTTCTTTCATTTACTGTCCCTCTCTTTCCTTAATTTCTTCTATAATTACAGATTTTTTAATCATCTTGCCATTGTAAAAAACGTAATCTCCCTCGGATTTTTCAAGAGATTCAAGGCTGACGTCGGAAAATTTATTTTTTCTTTCGTTTTCTGTTTTAATCTGCTCTTCTTTATCCTCTTTGCGGATAGCTTCGATTTTTGCCTTTGCTTCACCTGAAATAACACGCTTCATATCCGGATAAAGTGAAGCGGTGATAATGGAAGAAACACCTGAAGGTGCTACCAACAACACTGCAAGAATGATATAAACAAAGGTAACTATAACACTTACCGTTGCTCCCCATACATAGGATAGGAAAATAAAAAGCATAATGGGAAGACTTAAAACAGCCAGATACGCAAAAACGCAAACAGTAGCAAGGAAGTTGGATTTGAGCTCGCCGAAAATCATAAGAGCACTGTTTTTGTACACGTCTTTGAGCTTAAGGTCAAAGAAAGCACTCATCATTGTTACGCCGTAAAAAAGAAACAAAAGCAGAAGTGCCAGCAAAATGGACACAAAAAACATCACATAGAAAATTCCGCTTGTCTTGGCAAGAAGGTTGTAAATAAAAATTCCGTGATAACATCCCACAAAGGCAACATAAGCCAGAACACCGTGAACAAGATAAGCTTTGAAGTTTTCTTTTACGGCAGAAAAATACTCTTTGAAAATACCGAAGACCGTTTCATCGTAATAGATATTTTTGCTTGTAACCACCACGCCCGAATAAAAAGGTGCACAAAGCACAATGGTAAGCGGCATTATTACCATAGTAAGCTGAGGCAGAAAAAACTTCCACAGGAAAAAGCAAAGTGCAAAGGCAACTGCAAAAGGCAGTGCGAAAATAAGGTTTACCAAGGTGAATTTTCCGATATTGGAAAAGTAAGTTGAAAGAAACTTTTCAATTCCCATCTTTTTTCTTTCGGTTTTCATTTTACACATCCTCAAAGAGTTTTAGAAAAAGAGCTTAGAACCAAAGCTCCACAAAAGCATATCAACAAGTGCACCTGCTGCCGACATAAGCAGAAACCAGGTACATCTGAAAAGATATCTGCGGACAAACTTTGAAAGAGGCAGGATTTCTTCACCCTGTGCAAAAAAAGCTTTTGCAATTTTCAGAGAAATCCGCATAGATTCATTGCCCATATAAAGGAGCACCAGCGAAAAAACAAAAGTCCCGGGCAAAACAACAACAATGTAAAATCCCAGCCCTTTAAGGCCGAAGGTGCTCATAAGAAAAGCTGCAGAAAGACCTGTGCCAAAGCCTTTGAACGCCGAAACCAAAGGAATCAGACCTACCCCAAAGGGAGAAAGCCCACAAAAAAGAGCGGCACAGAAAAAGATAAAATTGGAAGCAAAATGTGCCATAAAGGTGGAAAGAAAGCTTTCCTCAAGCCTTGAATCAAGGTTAGTGGTAAAAAGAAAATCCATATTAAGCAGGAAAGCTTCGTCAGCCTTAAGCTCAACCACCGCTCCCCAGATTATACCTGCTGTGAAAAACAAGGCATTGAAAATGAGGAAAAGATTTCTTTTTGCTCCCGTAAAAAGAAATTTGGTATTTACATTTTTTTGCCTGCTTTTCACAGGCAGAGAAAGAACTACACCTTTCATATTTAAAACTCCCCAGATACGGTTGTCCGTTTGATAGTAGAGTTTATGCAACGAAAGGGTTTAATATGATTAAGCTTCGGCGGCAAGCTCAGCGGCACGTTTTGTGCAGGCTCGCATTGCGTCGTCAACAGCCTCTTCAAAGCCGTGAGCATAAAGACGCTCTAAAGCGGCAATGGTTGTGCCGCCTTTTGAGCTTACTTTTTTAATAAGGGTGTCGGGGTCGTCCCCTGAGGAGCGGAGCATTTCGGCACTACCCTCAAGCACAGAGATAAAAAGCTTCATTGCAACATCTCTGTCTATTCCCTGCTTTTCGGCACTGTCGCACACTGCCTTGGCAAAAAGGTAGATGTATGCAGGGCTTGAGCCGTTTACGCTGATAACCTCGTTCATAAGGTTTTCGGGTAAAAGCTCAACAACGCCTGAATTTTCAAACATCGACCTAACTACCCTGAAGACCTCTTCCCCAACATTTTCTGAGGGAGAAAGCGCAGTTGCACCCTTACCTACAAGCAAAGGTGTGTTGGGCATAACACGAACAACAGGTGCGTTGATTCCTAATTTGCCTCTTACATAGTCAACAGTAATGCCTGCGGCAATGGAAACGAAGGTTTTTTCCATAGAAGCAGCACTTGAAATGCCACGGATAACCTCACCATACTGCTGAGGCTTAACTGCAAGAACAATAATGTCTGAGCTTTCTGTAAGGCTCAGTGCTGAGTCTGAAACGGAAAGTCCCATATCGGCAAAACAGCTGAGCTTATCTTCCATTACGTCAAAAACGAAGATGTTCTTTTTTTCAAAACCTGAGCCAACAAGACCACCGATAATAGCTGTAGCCATATTGCCGGCTCCGATAAATCCGATTTTCATAAAATTACCTCACTTATAATTTAAAGGATTTGTCCTTGTAACATTCAAAAGTATAGCCGAAACGGTTTTCATCTCCGTCACGCTCATAGTCACCATAGTAGAAAAGGTCAAGCTCATCAGCACGGCGGTAAAGAAGACCGTAAACGCAGCTTGAGCCTGCGTGATGATACTCAAGCACAACTCTGGTAAACTCCTCTTTGTCAATAAGGCTTAAGTAAATCTCGCCGTCAACAGTAGGTGCACCAAGGGTAACATAGTTTTTGTGTATGTAGCCTTCTCTGCCCTCTGCGTCCTTAACGTGATACCAGTTTGTGTTTATAAGCTTTGTATCAAGAAGAGTAAGGGTATCAGGGTAGCTGAGCCAACCAAGACTTTCAAACTCTGTGCCTGCTCCCGTTCGGAAGTTAACCTGAGTTGAGTTTACATAAGCGGCATTTTTATCGGTATTTGAGGCAGGTTTCTTTTCCTTAGCCTCTAAGATAAGGGCTCGGATTTCAGAGTCGCTCTTAAGTCCGTAGTATCCTATATTATAGGCAAAAGACACCAGCGCGTCAAACTGCTGCTGATTATAATTTGCGTCAAAAGACTCAAGATAAGTGTTGACGTTAGAGGAATAACCACCGTTGTTTACCGTATCACAAAGCAAAGCATAAGCCTCGGTTTTGGTCATATCGTTATAAAATGTATCCCCCGTGTAAACTACCTTACCATAGCCCAATGTGGGAAGTCCGCCTGCAAGCTGGTCAAAGTAAACATTGCCCACATAACCCTCAAACTGAGAAAGCAAAGTTATAAGCTCGTCGCTTGCACGGCGATACTCCTTGGTTTCTTTCATAAGGTCGTTGCTTTCACGGACAAAAACAGTGGTTTTGCTGTCTTTGCAGGAAGCAAACATAGTGCCTCGTTTGGCATAAGCAACCACGTTAAATGTGCCGCTTTCGGAAATCTTGACAGTACCTGTCCAGACCAAAGTGTTGCCCTCAGCCTTTTTGTTTGTTGCATTCACGGTTTTTGTAGTACCGTTAATGTTTATTTTAAACTGCACAGCAGTGGGAGTTTTATCGGTAACAGCCACAAGGGTGATTTCCTCATTCTTGGCGGCAGTGTTGGGATAAGCATAGGCAAAACGCACAGGCTCAGCCTCATTTACAGTTACAACGCAGGTTTTTGTTCCTTTAGAAGAAAAAGCACTGACAAGTGCCTTGCCTGTACCTGTGGCAGTAATAAAGCCGTTTGTAACAGTAGCTACATCAGAATTACTGCTTGTCCAGCTTATGGAAGAAGATGAATCTGCCGAATTAAAGAAGGTTTTACCCTTGGAAATTTCGATATCGCTGTATTCAATTTCAAGGCCCGAGGAAGCTTTGGTTACCGTTACCTGACAAGTGCCTGTTTTGCCGTCGGCAGAAGCAGTCACCACGGCTTTGCCTTCTTTAAGGGCGGTTATCCAGCCGTTTTTATCCACTGTCAGGACACTTTCGTTACTGCTTGACCAAGTTGGATTTTTAACAGGTGCAGTCAGAACAAAAAGATTCCCTGCCTCAATTTCAGCCTTTGAATGAGAAAGTTCAAAGGTAAGAGGTGCAGTGGTAGGCGGCACTGTGGTAACGGGAGCGGTTTCGGTGGGCTTTGCAGGAGCAGTAGGAGCAGTGGTTTCAGGCTCGGTGGGAACAACAGGCTTACCTGTAACACTTACCTTACAGGAAAGAGCTCTGTCATTTAATTTAGCGGTAATCACCGCTGTGCCTTCACTTACACCCATTATTACACCGTTTTTATAAACAGTTGCAACGGCTTTATCGCTGCTTGAGAAGGTGACGATGTTATCAAGTCCGCCACCTGCTGAAAGGGCGTTAAGGTCAAAGGTGTGACCTGTTTTAAGGTCCAGTGTATCTGCGTTAAGGGTAAATTTATCTGCAAGAGGTGAACGCCCAAAAATTTCTTCGCTTTCCAAAAGGGAGTCTGCGTACCAACGGGGAGTTTTTGGGGAAGTTACCTGAACATCTTCCACAGGGTCGCTTGCCACAGGTTTACTTACAGGCTCGGTTACAGGCTCAGTTTCAGGCTCGGTTACAGGGGTGGTTTCAGCCTCGGTTTCAGGCTCTGTTGCTTCAGGGGTTGTAGCGGCAGGAGCGGTTTCGGGCTCTGTGGGAGTCTGTGGATTCATAACAAGAGTGAGAAGCGTGTAGCTTCTGTAAATATAGCCTGTGAGCTCACCTACCTGAGCTTTAACCCAATATTCATCACTGTTATCAAGAACAGAAAACTCTGTTCCTGACAAGAGATAGTCTATAGCGGTATAATCTGTTGAGGGGCCTTGACGGAAGTTCACGTCAGCGGTGGTTTCACCCACAAAGGAAACAGAAGAAGAGGACGGCACATTGAGGTAATCAACAGAGCAGTATCCCTGCTGGCCGTTACTGCGTTTAACATTCGCCCAGCCGTTTTCGCTTGAAGAAAGCAGGGTGAGCTCCTCTTTTACGCCTAGGGTGGTGATATAGTTGTCGTCGCTGATTTCTCCTGAGCTTCTGAGTCTGACAGCGTCGGTGGTGACAACTGTAAAAGCCGAGGCAGAAGCTGAAAAAATGCAAAGTGAAAAAACTATGGAAACACAAAGCAAAAGTGATATAAGTGCTTTTTTCATTTTCTTACCTCCAATAAAAAATAAAGGGCGGAAAAAGTCCGCCCTGATAAAAGCAAAACTTTCTTAGGATAATTATATCACAATGTGTTTTGCTAATCAACATCAGATTTTTAAAATTTAAGCCTGTGTCTGAAAAGGTTAAGATAAGCAAAAATAAGCCTGGAAACGCAGATATCATAAACCACAAACACAATATTGCCTGCAATCAGAAAGACAACAGGCAGGTAAAAGCCGAAAAGACTGAAGCTTTCTTTTGGAACATAGAGGAGATAAATGCTTATGTAAAAGCAGGCTACTGCACAAATGTTGAAGTAAAGAAGCTTTAGTAAAAAGGAGAGCCATCTGAGCTTAATCCGCTCAAAGAGGCTTTTAAGCACAGGATAAATCCCCAGAATAAGGATGTAATAAAGCACGGCTTCTTTATCGGAAACAATGAAAAAGGAAAGTACAGAAACCCCTGCGTAGACGGAAATTGCCCACGGGATACCAAACTCAATTACTACCGCCGTAAGCAAAATTCCTGCAAAGCAAGGAAGTGCATAAGTGCCGAAGGGCAAAATGCCTGTGAGGAGCATAAGCACAAAAGAAAGTGCAGATATAACCGCACCAAAGGCGACTTTTCGTGACTTCATAGCTTCACCTTAGCAGCAACGTATACAGTCGCCGCCCATACACTCACAGCAACAGTCAGCACAAAGAATACCTGAGCATATGTCACAGCTTGAGCAACCGCCTCTGCTTGTGGTGTTGTACTGGTGGTTTGAGTAGTTACGCTGAGCATTGCACATATTGAAAACGTGTCTGAACTCGTGATTTGCAGGGTCCATATCGCAGGCGGTTTTGAAGTTGGTGTAGGCATTATCCACCCAACCTTGACGATAATTCACCATACCAACAAGGAAGTACCACTCTGCGTCACGCTTTTCGTTGGGGATACCGTTGAGAATAACCAGAGCGTCGTCATATCTGCCGCTTTCAATAAGCCTTCTTACGTCGGGGTAATTGGTGTGAACATAAGCATTACCTGAGGAGTAGGCGTTATGCTGAGGGTCCCTTGCCTGACCGTAACGTCTTCCCTCTCGCCTGAGCTTCTGAATTTCATCATAAGCTTCGTTGACCTCTTTCATCTTCTCGCTTGCTACATCAGCCAAGGGGCTGTCGTGGTAATTATCGGGATGATACTTTTTGGCAAGCTCACGATATGCTTTTTTTATTTCTGCGTCTGTGGCGTTCTCGCTTACGCCAAGGACTGTATAAGGATTTTTATTCATTTAACTTTTCCTTTCGGGATAAAGAATTTTTCTCTGCTTTAAAGGTAAGCCCTGATAAATTATATTATCAAGTATATCTCTAAATCTTTTAATGTCAATAAGCTCATAGGCTTTTGTGAGAAGAAAAAGTGACTGGGAAATGGTAGCGTCCACTTCATCATTATCTATTACAGTTGCGTTTTTGTATTTAACAAGAAAGGGATTGAAGTTTTTCTTTTTTCGGTCTTCCTCTATATCGGCAGCGGCGTCCATAAGATAAATCCATCTGCCCAAGTGATAACCAAACTGAGAAAGCACCTTTCTCTCCCTTTCGTTTTCACCTTCGATTTCAAAGACCGCCTGAAGCATTTTTGCGGTAGGCTCAGCGGCTTTATCAAGAAAGATACTTTCGTCTTTTTCACACATAAGCTGAGAAGTAAACATATTTTTCACTGCGGTTTCATATTGGGGAAAGTTCTTTTTAGCTTTGTTGTGCATTAAGGCAAAAAAAGGTCGGAGCAAGGTAAAGCCTGTTTTTTTAAGGAATGAGCCGTCTGCAATATTATCCAGAAGCTTATAGTAGGAGCTGATAACAGTCAGCGCCGCTCCTTTGCTTAAGGCTTCTTGGGCATTTTGGGCGTAACTACACTTTTTCAGAGGATTAAAGGCACATCTGCCTTCTTTAAAGCCTGCACAAGTATCGCTTTCTGACATTATAAAGAGAGAAAGAAAGGTACAGTCGTAATTGAGAATAAACCTTGCAAAAACAGAATATTCTTTGCCGAGGGTTTTGCACAGACTGCAATACACGCCTCGGTAGACTTCGTAATCTTTGATTTTCAGCTCGGGCTTATGAACACAAACGTAACCAAACACAGGCTTTCCTCCTCTCTGCTACTCTATAATAATATTTATTTTGGATTTAATAATTAACAAGGTGTAAATTTTCTTGAATATCTTTAAAAATAGTAGTATTATTATATCATTAAACTAAGGAGAAAGCTATGAACGCTTACGATTTTGACAAAACCATTTACAAAAATGACAGTTCTACGGATTTTTTGCTGTTCTCTCTCAGGCGTCATCCTAAGGCACTGAGCCGTGTCCCCTCAATTTTTTCGGGATATGTGAAGTTTTTTATCTTTAAAAAGGGTCGGAAAGAGGATTTTAAAGAAAAAGCCTTCAGTATTGTAAAATACTGCGATATAGATAAGGATATCAGCGATTTCTGGGAGAAAAACGAGAAAAAAATCAAAACCTATTACCTTCAGCAGAAGAAAGAGGATGATGTTATTATATCCGCTTCTCCTGAGTTTTTGCTTGAGCCTATATGCAACAAACTTGGAGTCAAGCACCTTATCGCCACAAAGGTGGACAAGCACACAGGCAAATTCTTAAGCAACAACTGCTGGGGTAAGGAAAAGGTTGTACGATTCCGTCAGGAGTTTAAAGCCGCTCAGGTAAGAGAGTTTTACTCTGACAGCTACAGCGACACCCCTATGGCAGAGCTTGCAAATAAAGCAGTTCTTGTAAAAGGCGATAAATTATTGCCGTGGAAATAAAAAAAAGGGAGAATTTGAAATGAACAAAAGATTTTTAAAGGTAATTGCCGCAATGCTTTGCCTGCTGAGTCTGACTCTTGCTTTTGCAGGATGTAACGAGCAGGCTCCTGTATCATCCGAACCCGGTGAGATTATTTCTACCCCTGCCACAGAGGCTACTCTTCCTCCTGTGCTGACAGAAGAGCCGACTTTTGTTGACTTTAAGGAGTATAACCTTGATGAAAACGCAGAGGTTAAAAACATTATTCTTATGATTGGCGACGGTATGGGCGAAAATATAATTGAAAACGCAGAAATCGTCAAGGGTGACAAGCTTGCAATGCGCGCTATGCCCAACAAGTGCTATGTTACTACTGATTCTCTCAGCGGTACAACTGACTCTGCGGCGGCTTCTACCGCTATAAGCTGTGGTGTCAAGACTTACAACCAGTACATCGGTGTTGACGAAAACAAGCAGGAAGTTGAAACTATGGTGGAATTTGCGCAAAGCAAGGGTATGAAAACAGGTCTTGTGGCTACTCAGATTATCCCCCACGCAACTCCTGCAGGAATGGTTGCTCACACAGATTACAGAGGTCTTTACAACGAGATTCTCAAGCAGATGATAAAGACAAAGGTTGATGTTCTTTACGGCGGCGGCAGTGAGTACACCGAAACAACAAAAATGCTTAAGCGTATTGACGACGCAGGTTATACATACATCAAGACTGCCGATGAGCTTTATAACAACGAGCTCAGCACTCCTGTGCTGGGAGCTTTCAGTTGGGGTGGTATGTACGCAGGCAGACTTCCCTCTCTTACAGATATGACTGCTTCTGCTCTTGAGCTTTTAGATAACGAAGAGGGCTTTTTCCTTATGGTTGAGGAAAGCTACATTGACATAACTGAGGCTGACCTTGATATGGAAGGCACCATCAAAGAGATGAAAAGCTTTGACGAGTGCATTGACTACACTCTCAACTGGGCTCAGGAGCACCCCGGCACACTGGTTATTGTAACTGCTGACCACGAAACAGGCGGCGTAATCGTACCTGAGGATAAAAAGCCCGAGAATGTAAACAACGACTGTTTCACTTCCGGTGGCGAGCACACAAGCACCAATGTACCTCTTTTTGCAGCAGGTGCAAAGGCAAGCGAGCTTTTCAGCGAGGATTTAATAGACAACACAGACATTGCAAAGATTATGAGAAAAGCTCTTGGTTAACCACTGAAGGTAATTCCGCCTTTTGACAAGCCGCTAATATACATAACATCAGATTAACGGCGGAGTTAAACACATAATCAACCCCAAAGACAATTAAACTATTGCCATATAATACCATTATATAACAAAGCTGAGGCACACCCGAAAAAGGTGTGCCTCTTTTTTTAGCTGCAACCGCAGTTGCAGGAGTTCTTTTTGTTGTCGCAGATATTGGGTGGGAAAAACTGGTCTTTGGGAAAATCCAGACGAGAGAATACCTCGCAGGGATTATCGGTGGAGTTGGTGCACTCTTTCTTGGGGATACAGAAGTCATAGGAATGAACCAGAAGCTGAACATTCCGCTCTATCTGCACAATAGAGAAAAGTCCCAGAGTTACGGTTACTCGCCTTGTGCCACCGTCAGTGAGAACATTGCCAACGTAATTGCATACGCATTTCGGTACGGAGCAGGCCAAGGTGTTAAGAACGGAGCAGGGACAGATTTTTGCAGACAAAGCGACAGGCTTTGCAACCTGAACATTTACTCTGGGAAGGCTCAAGGTCTGAGCTTCGGCAGGATCACTTCCGTACTCGGTGGAAAAGACCTTAACGTTACCGTCACTACCAAAAAGAATTACCTTTTTGTTGAAGGTTGCCGTTCCCTGAACCTGGGTTGGGGTGCATCCGGGAGTAGAGTAAAGGTCGAGAGTTAAACCAAAGAAAAATGTAATGTCTACCGAATAGAAGCCTTTGTTAAAGGGCACGGGCTCCAGATTTGTGGTAACGGTGAGAACTTCTGCGTCTCTCAGGCGGACATTTACTGCTTCGTCCACCAGTGCCTGAACTTCCTCGGTAAAGAAAACTCTTAAATCATTTATGCAATCCTTGTCAGAGCAACTGTCGTAAACACGCATAGCGTCAATACAAACGGCATTTGAGCAGTTGGACTGAGAGTCGTTGGTGTCGCACATCGAGATGTTTTCATTATCTGCCATAAAGCTACCTCCATATAGTTTTTACTCTATATTATGGAGGTTTCTGATTTTTGTGAAAAAAACAGGGGACATAAGAGGTATAAAAAATCCCGCCGTTTATCAGACGACGGGATGAGTAGTACCTTTGCAGTTTTATTGTGCGTTGAACAGTTTTTTGCTTCTGACACCGCCGTTAATGCAGTTAACCTCAATCGCAACCCTATCAAAAGGCGGAATTGCCCTCGGGTGGCTAACCCGGCGGAATTGCCCTCGGGTGGCTAACCCGTTAAAGTTTTTCCATTTTTGAGAAGTTTGCCATAAGGGTTTTTGTGCCGACTTTATCGAAGGATATTTCCATCATTGTGTCACTGCCCATAGGCTCGGCTTTTATTACCATACCGATACCAAAAACCTTGTGCTTTACCCTATCGCCCACTTTATAAGTTGCTTTAGTCTGAGAAGATGTGGAAGGGTTGGCAGGCTTTTTGATACCAAAGGGACTGTAAACGGATTTATTGGCAGAGCCGATACCAACCTTTGAGGCAGAGGCCATATCCGCAGAACCGAAAGCCTTGGTTACACCTGTACGGGTTAAGTACTCCTCGCTGATTTCTTCGGCAAAACGGCTGACCTTATTGTGCTGGGTAGAGCCGAAAAGCATACGGTTTCTGGCACAGGTCATATAAAGCTTTTTCTTTGCTCTGGTTATGCCTACATAAGCAAGGCGGTGCTCTTCGTCCAGCTCTTCGCCTGACATAAGAGCGGCAATTGAGGGGAAGATTCCCTCTTCCATACCAATAAGGAATACTGTGGGAAATTCAAGACCTTTTGAAGAATGAAGGGTCATCATTACTGCACAGTCAGCCTCGGCGTCGTAGTTGTCGATATCTGTCTGAAGAGAGATTTCCTCAAGAAAAGCCGAGAGAGAGGCTTCTTCGCCGTACTCGTGCTCAAAGGTATTGATATTGGAAAGCAATTCGTCGATATTCTCAATGCGTTCATCGGCGTTTTCTTTTTCGGCTTTAAGATAATTCTTATAGTCTGTGTGCTCAAGAATAAGGTTGTATAATTCTCCAAGAGAAGTATCTTCATCGTTTGCGGCTTCAATAAGACCTGAAATCAAGCTATGGAAAGCCATAAGCTTGCCGGCACTTCTGGAAAGCTCGGGAAAATCCGAAGCGTGACCAATAACCTCAAAAAGGCTCTCGCCTATACCTGCACCGATGTCCAGTGCCTTGCCAACGGTAACGTCACCGATACTACGCTTGGGCTTATTGATAATTCGGCTGAGTCTGAGGCTGTCGTTTGGGTTATTGATAACCTGCAAGTAAGCGGTCATATCCTTGATTTCTTCACGGTCATAGAAGCGGTGACCGCCGATAATACGGTGAGGCACACCTGCTCGGGCTAAAGCCTGCTCAACGGCGTTGGACTGGGCGTTCATTCTGTAAAGAACTGCAAAATCCGAGAAATTTGCACCCTTTGCAACTTCGTCAAGGATTGTATCAGCTACAAAACGAGCCTCTTCCCTTTCGTCGTAGGCGGTATGAAGTGTAATTTTCTCGCCCTCTTCGTTCTGAGTCCAGAGGGTTTTGCCCTTACGCTGTTTGTTGTTGCTGATAACATCGTTAGCGGCGGCAAGGATATTCTTTGTGCTTCTGTAATTCTGCTCAAGACGGATTACAGAGGAGCTTTTGAAGGTGTCCTCGAAAGAGAGGATGTTCTCAATGGTAGCTCCTCGGAATTTATAGATACTCTGGTCGTCGTCACCAACTACGCAGATGTTACCACTGCCTCCTGCAAGCAAGCTTACAAAGCGGTACTGAACACGGTTAGTGTCCTGATACTCGTCTACCATTATGTATCTGAACTGACGCTGATAAAGCTCTAAGACGTCCTTATGCTCTTCAAAAAGAAGAACGGTATTAAGGAGCATATCGTCAAAGTCCATTGCGTTGGCGTCTTTAAGCTTTTTCTGATAAATGCCGTAGGCTTTGGCAATAGTCTGCTGACGGACATCAAAGGCTGACTCAGCTTTCATCTTTTCAGGGGACTTCATCTCGTCCTTTGCGTTGGAAATTGCGGCGAGAACTTTGCGGTGAGGAAGCATTTTTTCGTCAACATTGAGTTCTTTGAGAATGTCCTTCATAAGACGACGCTGGTCATCCGTATCGTAAATGGTAAAGTGAGAGCCGTAGCCGATTCTGTCGCCAAAGCGACGCAAAATTCTGGCACAGGTTGAGTGGAAAGTTGCCGCCCATATATCCGCTCCGCCTTCGGGAACAGACTTGCAGATTCGCTCTTTAAGCTCTGTGGCGGCTTTATTTGTGAAGGTAATGGCAAGAATCTGCCAAGGCTCACAAAGGCCGCACTGAAGAATATAAGCAATTCTGTTAACTAAAACTGTGGTTTTGCCTGAGCCTGCACCTGCTAAAATAAGCAAGGGGCCTTCGGTATGAAAAACAGCCTTCTGCTGCATATCGTTCATTCTTGAGAAACGTTTTCTGATTTCCTGTGTATCCATATTTAAAAAATCCCTTCGAAAAACTTTTTCTATTTTACCACAAAATAAAATCAGCCGCAACCCACAAATAGTTACGGCTGAAAATTTCCTGACTTAGCTGAAAAGAGTTTCGTCGCAGATAGAAACTGCTTTGTCGTACTCTTCGGCAATGATAAGAGAAACGAGAACGTCCTGAGTGCGGACCTCGCTCTTGTCTGCAACAGCTAAAAGCTCGGCTGAATAGCTTGCACAAAGGTCTTTCTGGGACTGGAGTCTTATCTCAAGCTTCTCTGCAATTCGCTTTGCGGCGTCAGTGTCAACCGCTTTGATAAGGATAACCTCGTCGATTTCTGTTGCAGAGTTTTTGGAAACTTCAGCGGCAAACTCCTCAACGTCAGCGGGGTCAATACTGTAGTAAAGCTCAAGTTTATCGAGAGAATCGATAACCCTCATATTTTCTCCGCCACCAAAAACTTCGGCGTTAATTTTATCCATAGCCTCTGAAAGAGGTGTGTCGTTGAGAGTTTTCTCAGTAGTACCGCAGGCAGTAAGCAGACAGGCACACATTAAAAGCGAAGTTATAGCAAGTAAAATCTTTTTCATAGTATTACCTCCAAAATTTTGTAAGGTAATTTTAGCACAAGAAATTTCATTTGTATATAGGATTTGTAAAATAATGTCGGATTTTACAGAATATTTTCCTGAGAGGATTTTTCATTGACAATTTGAGAGAATATAAATATAATTCTGGTAGTATAACTTTTTCAATATTTAAAGGTTGTGTAATATCAGATGAAGTATAATGTCCTTGAAAATTCTCAGGATTTTGCCTATATCCAGATTTACAGACAGATAAGGGATGATATTGTCAAGGGAGCTCTCAGCTTTGGCAGTAAGCTTCCATCAAAAAGACTTTTGTCGGAAGAAACAGGAGTAAGCGTTATAACTGTGGAACACGCTTACTCCATACTTTGCGACGAGGGATATATAGAGGCAAGGCAGAGAAGCGGCTACTTTGTTATTTACAAGGAGAAGGATTTTATATCCCACGCAGAAAGCTCCTTTGAAAGCCCACAAAAAAGCACCGAGATAGTTAAGGTGGACTGTGAATTTCCCTACTGGGTGCTTCAAAAGACTGTGAGGAAGGTGCTCAGCGACAAAGCAGGCGAGATTCTCAAGCGTTCTCCCAATCAGGGGCTTATGCAGCTGAGGCTCTCCATTGCCGGATATCTTGCAAGAAGCAACGGCATTGAGGTAAAAGCTGAGCAGATTGTTGTGGGAGCAGGAGCTGAATATCTGTATTCCCTTATTGTTCAGCTTCTGGGTAAGGACAGGATTTTTGCTCTGGAAAATCCATCTTACGAGAAAATCCGTCAGGTTTACACCGCCAACGGAGTTAAAACCGAAATGCTTGCTATGGGCAAAAACGGAATTAAAACCAATGAGCTTAACAAATCTCAGGCTGAGGTGCTTCACATAACACCTTTTAACAGCTTTCCCAGCCATATAAGTGCAAACGTCAGCAAACGGCAGGAGTATCTGAAATGGGCTCAGGACAGAGGTGGCTTTATTATTGAGGACAACTACGCCTCTGAGCTGACTGTTTCAAAAAAAAATGAGGACACGGTGTTTTCTCTTTCAGAAAACGGCAGGGTGATTTACCTCAACACTTTTTCCGAAACCATTGCACCCTCTATTCGAGTGGGATATATGGTGCTGCCCCCTGCTCTGTGTGACACTTTCAACCAAAAGCTTGGGTTTTACTCCTGCACTGTACCTACCCTTGACCAATATGTTATTGCTGAGCTTATTGAAAGCGGCAATTTTGAAAGGCATATCAACAGAGTAAGAAGAGCAAAAAGGAAACTAAAATAATCTGGTTATATTATTTTTTGCTATTTTGGATATTTTTATATTATCAATAAATGATATAATTGCCTTAGTTTTTTAAGGAGATGGATAAAATGGATTATAAAAGAATTTTGACAATTCAGGATATTTCCTGCGTGGGTCAGTGCTCACTGACAGTTGCTTTGCCTGTGATTTCTGCAAGCGGCGTTGAGTGCTCGGTGCTTCCCTCGGCGGTGCTTTCTACTCACACAGCAGGCTTTCAGGGCTATACTTTCAGAGATTTAACTGAGGATATGCCTTCAATCGAGGCTCATTGGAATAAGGAAAACATCAAATTTGACGGTATTTACACAGGATATCTCGGCAGTACAAAGCAGATTGATTATGTTAAATCCATAATAGACAGTACTCTCAAAGAGGGTGCCAAGGCCATTGTCGACCCTGCTATGGCAGACGGCGGCAAGCTTTACCCTGGCTTTGATATGGAATTTGTTGAGGCTATGAAAAGCCTTTGCAGCAAGGCAGACTACATACTCCCCAATCTTACCGAAGCTTGTCTGCTCACAGGTGTTGAATATAAGGAAGAATACGACGAGGCTTATATTGATTTGATTCTTTCAAAGCTTAATGAGCTGGGCTGTAAAAACATTGTTTTCACAGGTGTTTCCTTCAGAGAAGGATATACAGGTGTTATGGTGGTGGAAAATGGCGAGAAGAGCTACTACGAGCACAAATTTCTCCCCAACAGCTGTCACGGCACAGGAGATATTTATGCCTCAGCTTTTGCAGGTGCATTTATTCGCGGCAAGTCTGCTTTTGAGGCTGCAAAAATCGCCGCAGATTTTGCACTTGAGTGCATTAAGGAAACCGCAAAGGACAGCGAGCACTGGTACGGTGCAAGATTTGAGCCTGTTCTTTATAAGCTTATTGAAATGATAAATAATTAACCAAATGCAGAAATGCCGACCTTGATTTTGTACCAAGGTCGGCATTTTTATATATCCTTTTCTATTAAAGCTACGGTTATGGATGTATTGAGAATCATTGCGTCATAGGGGTAGATTTCTTTCACCTTTTCGGTATAGAATTTATTTACAAAATGATTTACAGCCTCTTCCCTTGTGCCTGTTTTAAGAATCTCACGGATTTCTTCGTAGGTGCTGACGGCACTTTCATAGGCATTTTTAAGATAAAGCTTTACTTGTTCTTTTTCGATTACGCCGAAATGTGGAATGAGGATTTTTTCTGCCTCAAGGGCTTTCACACGATTTATGGAGTCAAGCACCATTTCATAGCCTACAAGATAAGAGGGTACTACCACCCCATCGCCTACATAAACTCCCAAGGATTCTGTACTTAAGAGGAGCTTTTCGCTCTCAAGATAGTAGCCCACGGAGCACTTGGTGTGACCTGTAAGGTTAAGAGCGGTGAAAATCATATCTCCTGCCGCTATTTTGTCGCCATCGGACACAGGAATGTGAACTTTAAGGTTTTCCGAGAGGTCTTCATAATCTTCAACGCCGTTTTTCAGAGCAAATTTTCTGTCAAGGTCCATCATTATGCTTCGGGCTGAGGGCTTTGAGAAGATTTTCTTTGCATACTCCCCTGCTACCACCTTTGCATTGGGAAAAACCTTGAGTATATAAGCAGAGCCCAAGGCGTGGTCGTAATGAGAATGAGTGAGAAAGATATAGTCAAGGCTTCTGCCTTTAAGGTGAGCCTTGATGTTTTCTGCTATCTGAAAGCCTGTAAAGCCAAACCCCGTGTCATATAAAATTGAGGTTTTGCCGTCGTCAATAAGAAAGGCACTGTCGCCCTTTAAGGCTCTTACGTCTGTGATTTTTATGTTCATAAGTAAACACCGTTTAAAAACATCATAAAGGATGTGAGAATAATCAGAAAAGCGAAATTAAAAGCCGAAAACTCAGCTATATACTTAAGAGTTTTTCCGGGAGAAACTCGGTTATACTCACGGAAAGTAATAAGGCTTGCAAGAGATGAAATAAGGGTACCTACACCGCCGATGTTTACGCCCACAAGAAGCTCACGGTAGTTATCTGTAAACTGAGAAAGCAAAATCGCAGTGGGGACGTTGCTGATTACCTGACAGGACACAGTGCTTACAAGCAAGGTGCTCTTCTCAAGAAGTGCAGAAAACAGCTCCCTTACTGCCTCGATTCTTGACATATTGCCTGAGAAAACGAAGAAGAAAACAAAGGTGAATAAAAGGCCGTAGTCAACGCTTTTCAGGGCTTTATAATCCAGAACACCAATAGCCGCAGGAATAATCAGAAGGCCTACCCAATAAGGAATACCACGGAAAACAATGAGGATTGAAAGAGCAAAAAGCAAAAGATAAGCACCTGTACGGCGATGACTTAAATAAATTTTCTTGTTGTTAAGTCTGAGGCTTTCAGGCTTGACAAAAACAATACAACACAGGGTTATGAGTGCGATGGAAAGAAGAAAAGGCGGAAGCATAATAAGTACAAATTCCCCTGTGGGAATGTTGAATCTGGAGTAAAGATAAAGGTTCTGAGGATTGCCGAAGGGGGTTAACATTCCGCCTAAGTTAGCAGAAATATTCTGCATAATAAAGGTAAAGGCCATATATTTTTCTTTATGGGTAGTGTGCAAGACGTAATAACCCAAGGGCAGAAAGGTCAGAAGTGCCATATCATTGGCAATAAGCATTGAGCCGATAAAGGTTATGTAAACCAGAGAAAGTATGCAAAGCCTTGCGTTACGGAAAAGCTCAACTATTTTTCGTGCCAGAACGTAGAAAAAGTTGATATTTTTCAGAGCACACACCACTGCCAGCACACAGAAAAGGCAGGTCAGGGTTTTGAAGTCGAAGTAGTTTATATACTCACTGTCCACAGGGACGAAAAAGGTTGTTATGAGTGCTGCGAAAAAAGCAATGGTGAGCACAGGATTTTTTCTGATAAAAGTATATATTTTTGAGAAAACGTTTTTTGCTGATTTAATCATAGATTTTACCCCTTTAAGTTACCTTGTATATTTTATAACTTTGAGGGTATTTGTGCAATAAACGGATTTTTAGAAATATTCAGGCTTTCCTTGAAGCTTTCTGTCAAATATGATATAATAGTTGAGCTTTGAAAGGAAGCAGGTGAAAATCCCGCACGAGCCCGTCGCCGTAAAAAGCAATATTTTTCTTCTATCTCCTGCCGCAAGGAGAGAAACGCCATTGGGTAAAACCGAGAAGGCGAAGAAAAAGCTTTGAGTCGGAATATTTTCATTGCAAAAACTTCACGCAAAGTTGCGAGTGCCGACAAGTGGAGAATATAATTTTTAGGAGAAGATTTATGACAATGACAAACTTTAAACGCAGTTTGTCGTCTGTCCTTCTGGTAGTGCTTATTGCGGCTATGGCACTTTTCGCAGTAGGATGTGGCGACAACACACCTCAGGGCAATGAAACACCCAAAACCTCTGCCGTTTCTTCGGACAAGACCGTTCTCGGAGAAGGTGCAAAAGTCTTTGACTTCACAGTTTCGGATTTTGATGGCAAAGAAACTGCCTTTGAAATCCACACAGACAAAGAAACTGTGGGAGAAGCACTTATTGAGCTGGACCTTATTTCAGGGGATGACGGCGAATTTGGTCTTTATGTAAAAAATGTTAACGGTATCCGTGCTGACTACGACAAAGACGGCAAGTACTGGGCATTTTACATTGACGGCGAATACGCAATGACAGGTGTTGAGCTGACACCAATTGAAGAAGGCAAAACCTACTCTTTTAAAGTTGAGTGATGAAGCTTAACATCAAGGAAATAGCGGTTTTCGGTATGCTTGGAGCAATGATGTTTGCCTCGAAAATTCTTATGGAAGCTTTGCCCAACATTCATCTGCTGGGTGTATTCACCATTGCTACAACTGTCGTGTACCGTCAGAAGGCTCTCTACCCTATTTACATTTATGTGCTTTTAAACGGACTTTTCTCAGGCTTTAATGTATGGTGGGTGCCTTATCTTTACATCTGGACTATTCTCTGGGGTGCAGTAATGCTTCTGCCCAAAAATATGCCGAAGAAAGCAAAGCCCTTTGTTTACAGCGGTCTTTGTGCTTTGCACGGCTTCTGGTTCGGGCTTCTTTACGCTCCTGCTCAGGCGATTTTTTTCGGGCTCAGCTTTGAAGCCACTGTTGCCTGGGTAATTTCAGGACTTCCCTTTGACATAGTTCACGGCATAAGCAACTTGGTTTGCTCTGTGCTCATCTGCCCTATTATTGCAGTACTGAAAAAAAGCGAAAAGTATATTTATTAAGAATCGGCAGGCCGTTCAAAGAAGCGGTCTGCCGTATTTTTTTAAGAAAACAACATCTTTCGTCCCTAAAACACTCTCTTTGCTCCCTATTTATTGAAATTCAGAAAGACAAATGTTATGTTTGATTACGTTGAAAAATAAAGAGAAAAAGGAGCAGAACAATGAAAAGAAATTACACAAAAAGATTATTGGCACTGATTTTGGCTATGATTACAATTTGCTCGGTTACAGCTATTGCCGCTACAAATGTATCTGCCGCAGAGGAAGAAATCGAATATCAGGTAAAAGTCAGCCTTCCCTTTGGTGATGGCTACGGCTATTGCAGCTATATAAAGATTCTCGGCAAAGACTCATCTACCAGATGGATTTTCTCCGAAGACCTGTATGCCACAAAAAAAGGGTATTCTCACATTCAAAGCAAATGACGTTGGTGAGATTATGGGTATCTCAATGAAAACCGAAAAGTACAATTCTTTTTATCCCAACTATGCAAATATTAAAACAGAAAAGCAGGATGTTACAATTTACTGCGGCGATTGGATAGACCACGGCGAAGTTGGTACTTTTATGAAAACAGACAGGGTTTATAAGCTTAACATTGTCACAGGAGATGTATCAAAAGCAGGCACAGACCAGAACGTTTATGTGACACTTTACGACGAAGACGGCAAAAAATCCGCAACAGTAAACGCCTCTGAGGTTCAGAATCACGAGAATGCCTTCGAAAGAAAAACTGACGCCAGAATTTTTATAAGAGTTCCTGATGATTTCACGAACTTAGATAAAATGGATATATCTTTAAGCGGCGGTTTAATCGGCGGCCACGGCTGGTATCTTGAAAGCATTACTGCAACCACAGTAAACTCTACTTCTCCAGCACAGAAGGTATATAAAGAGATAAACGAGTGGCACTACAAAGGCGACAACTTTACAGTTGAATTTTAAGGAGAGGTAACTAAAATGAAAAACAGAATTTTTAAAGGTGCGGTTTCGGCAATTTTAACTCTTGTAACGATAATGTCTGCCTCAGTTGTAGCTATTGTACCTGCAAACGCAGCAGCTCAGGACACTTATACAGTAAACTGCCTGACCCAGGCAAGCACAAGCACCTCTGACGTATACATCAGAGTTTACGGCACAGAGGGTACAACAGGCTGGCACAACTTAGGTGAAATCGGCGACGGCGAAAACACCAGTGCTCAGTTTACAGACAGAAACGTAGGAGAAATCACAAAAATCGAGATTGAGCATATAATCGACTGGTTTCAGGATTTGTGGAATCCCAGTGTTATCACTGTAAAGAACTCCACTGATGAAACTACATTTTACAACAGCAATCCTCTTCCCACAAAAGGAGTTGTAACTCTTTCAGACACTGATATTGCCTACTCTTTGAACATTAAGACAAGTAAAGATAAGAATTCAGGCACCGACGCCGATGTTTTCGTAAAGCTTACTGACACAGCAGGTAGTTCATTTATCACTGAGCTCAGTGCACTTCACCCCAAGGCAAACGCTTTTGAGGCTGAGGATGATACAACAATTTATATTACAGCACCTACGACAATGGAGAAAATAAAATCAATTGAGCTGTCCATTGACACAGGCACCTGGTATAAGCTTGGCGCTGACTGGCGTGTTCTTGAGTTTACTCTCACCCAGCTTACAGGCAAAAACGCAGGCGACACCTTTACCAAAACAGTCAATCAATGGATTACAGAGGACGAACCATTTACCGCAACTTTCTGATAAATGAATAGAAAAGGGCAGGAAGCTGCTGATAGTTGTGCCGCCAATCTCTCACACCACCCTGCGTACCGTTAAGTATATCAAAAAAGTCATAATATGTATTGCTATTCGATATACAAAGTGTTATAATAAATGAGAAAGGTGGTATAAATATGGCAACAAAAACAGCAAACGTGCTTGCTCGTGTTGAACCTGATGTAAAAAAGCAAGCGGAAGAAATTATGGCACAGCTGGGTATTCCCGTGTCAGTTGTGATAAATACGCTCTATAAACAAATCATTATAAAAAAAGGAATTCCTTTTTCGCTGACCTTGTCTAATGTTCCTGTGGCACTTGATGAAATGGATAAAGCTACCTTCAACCACATTATGGAAAACGGTCTTAAGCAAGCCCAAAACGGCGATTCCCTTAACGCTGAGGATGTGTTCGATTCACTTCGTAAGGAAATAGCCAATGGATGAATATAAAGTAAAAATCACACCGCAGGCAAGTGAACAGATGAGTGAAATTTTCAGCTACATCAGCGGCACTCTTAAAGAGGCTGTTGCGGCAGAAAGACTCCTTCAAGAACTGCAAAAGAGCATACTCTCTCTCAACACTATGCCCAAAAGAGTGTTACTTACAGACGAAGAACCGTGGCGAAGCTATGGTATACGCAAAATGCTTGTGAAGAATTTTCTTGTTTACTTTTGGGTAAACGAGAAACTTAAAGAGGTTCATATAACTGCTGTTGTTTACGGCAGACGAGCCCAATCAGAGCAACTTGAACAAATGAATATATAGCAAAAAGGGCTCTCCACTTAACGTTTGGAGAGCCCCTTTTCTGTTGGGGTAACGGGATAAATATACAAGCAAGCTTGGAAAAAGTAAAATCGACAAGTCTCTGTCGAAACTTGTCGATTTTGGTGCGAATGTTCATAACGGATTGTTATTTACTTACCATTTTCCGTGACAAAAAATATGTTCAACAGCAAAGGTCATTGCGGTAGTTAAAACATTAGCAGCAATAATAACCGCAATTAAAACCTTTTTATTAGAAGTCTTCTTTCGCAAAAACAGATATACAATAGGAAATTCAACCAACAGTGTTATCAATAAATAGAAAAGCGAAACTGTAAACGTTGGTGTAGCGCTTACTGTATAATTGATTGTATAGAATATACCCTTTTCGGAAGTATAATAAGAATATACGTTATCAGAGGAAATCCCAAGCCATATATACGGCACTAAAAACGAAGCCAAATTTGCCAACGAAACGACAGGTATTACACGTTTTAGGTCTTTAACTTTTGCCAAATAATTGATTAAAACAATCTCTATTATCAGCGTCAAGATTATTACGATAGGCAACAAATCCAGAGGACGTTTTGAAGAAACCCAATGCCATGATGAATTTGCAGACGCTGTTATCGGAAACAAAAAGATAAATAATATCGCAATTAAAACTGAAAAGAATGTTTTATTATTTTTCACTGCATTCACCTCGAAGTTTTTTCTAAAAAATTATATCAAGAATATACCTTAATGTCAATTTCTTAAATTGTCTTATGTTATATCGAGCAGGGAATTTGTACGGCAAATTCCGGAATACAGACCGAAAATCGAGTAGGAGGCTACCCATTAGTTGAGTAGCCGACCTCTCACACCACCGTGCGTACCGTTCAGTACACGGCGGTTCAATCATATTGAGTGCATAGACTTGTACGCTTCGGATATATCATAGTATCCACGGCGTGC
>JAFTWB010000016.1 GCA_017465505.1 Clostridia bacterium
TCGGTCAGCGTGAGCTTACTCTAAACTCAACATTTTTCAACTATTTTTCAACTATTTATAATTTTTTCTAAAAAATCAACCGAGGTCCACCTTTTCGTGAACCTCGGTTTTAATTTCGGGCTGTTTTTTTACAGCCCCTTTTTATGGTCCGAGTGACAGGAGTCGAACCTGCGGCCTCTTGAACCCCATTCAAGCGCGCTACCAAACTGCGCTACACCCGGATTGGACAACGTAAGAGATTATATCACTATTCTTTCGAAAAATCAAGTGTTTTTTGAAACTTTTTGAAAATTTTATTTCAACAGTTTTTTTGAGTTTTTCTAAACATTTTATAAGTCAGCGGTATCGTTAAAAAAAGCGTATACCTACAACAAACCCCACGCATTATCACAACGTGGGGTTAATAATTATTTCTAAACTTTCGGTGTCACATAAAGGGTTTTCTGCTCGGTGTAGATTACCTTGCCCGGCTTGGCACCCTGAGGCTTGTTCACTCTCCTGATAAGGGTATAGTCCACAGGCACCTGAGAGGAATCCTTAGCCTTGCTGAAATATGCGGCAATCTGTGCTGCCTTAAGAATCGCCTCGTCGCTTACCTCTCTGCCCTCGGTGATTATAACAGTGTGGCTTCCGGGGATGTCCTTGGTATGAAACCAAAGGTCATTTTTATTTGCGGTTTTCAGGGTGAGCAAATCGTTCTGGCGATTATTTCTGCCCACAAGAATTTTGAATCCGTCCTCTGTTTCAAACTCACGGAAATCGGACTTCAGCTTCTGGGGTCTGCGGTTGTTTTTCTCGCCCTTATTCTCCTTGAGATAGCCCTCAGAAATAAGCTCTTGTCGGATTGAGCTTAAGTCCTGCTCGCTTTCGGCACGGTTGATTTCGTCGGCTACGGTTTCAAGATAGCTCAGCTCCTCTGAGGAGTTCTCAATCTGGACACGGAGCATTTTGTCGGCGGTTTTTGCCTTGGCGTAGTCCTTGTAATACTTCTGGGCATTCTGCTGAGGCGTCTTGGTAACGTCCAGAGCAATGCGGATTGTCTTTGCCTCTTCGTCGTAGAAATTGATTACATCCGCAAAGGGTGCACCCTTCTTTATAAGGTGCATATTTGCACCAATTAAGTCGCCCTTCTGCCTGAGAATTTCTCTGTCCTGACATTTCTCAAGCTCTATTCTCTGCACAGAAACCTTGCGGGATAAACGCTCGATATTATTTGACACAAGCTTTGAAAGTGCGTGGGATTTCACCCTCATACGCTCAAAGCTTTCTTTTGCGTGATAGAAGGAATCCAGTGCTTTGCAGAAGCTTTCAAACTCATTTTTCTGCACGCTGTCGCCGTACTGATTTATGGGCATAAAGGAAAAATCGAAGAGCTTGCCCTGCTGATTCTTAAGAGTGACGACGTAGCTTTTTGGAGAGCTCACCTCTTCCTTAAGCTTTGCTATGTTTTCTTCAAGAGCCTGCCATTCGGCCTTGCTCATTAAGTCCTTGTCGGTGTCGGCTTCGCCTGTGGCAAGGAATGAGAGCTCTCGGCAGATTATGGGAGAAACACCTGTGAGGGTGTTTAAAATCGCCTTATTCAGCTTGCTTTCAGGATTATTCTCAATGGCATAAACAAGGCTTTCTACGCTCTCTTTTTCAATGCTCAGCTTGTCCTGAGAAGGTGGCATTTCGTAAATAAGAGAGGGCAGAACAAGTCGCTTTGAAGAAAGGGTAACATCAACTCTTTTAAGTGCGTCCACAATAACACCATCGCCGTCAATAAGGACGATGTTACTGTGCTTGCCCATAATCTCAACGGCTAAGGAAAGCTTCACCTTGTCCCCAAGCTCGTTGACACAGTCAAAGTCAAAGAATAACATTCGCTCCAATTGAGGCTGACGGATAGAGGTAAGCTTTGCTGAGGTCAGCTTCTTTCTCAGAAGCATACAGAACATAGGCGGCTTCTCTGGGTTTTCCACGCTGTACTCGGTGATTCCCACTCTGGGAGAATCCGCACGGGTGGAAAGGAGAAGCTTTTTGTTGCCCTCAAAAGTTCTTAAATTTATAATAAGCTCGTCGCGGTTAGGCAGATACACCTGACTAACTCTGGAGTCAATAAGCACCTTTTCCAGCTCTGTTTTTATATGTCGTAAAAATATTCCGTCAAGTGCCATTAAACCACCCTCCTGCATTAAAAATCCAAATTTGTTTTTTCAAAAGATGAACCTTGTCTTTTAACGTTGCTATACGGGACGTCGAGGCGCCGTCCCCTACAATAAGAGTCGCTCAAACTTTTAACTTCGCCGTTAATTAAAGATTCAATTTATAGCCAATCTGTCAAAAGGCGGAATTGCCAACCCGTGGCTAACGGGTTATTTGTGATACTTGCCTCCTGTGCTTATCTGAAAAGCACGGTAAACCTGCTCCAGAATCATCACCCTGAAAAGCTGATGAGGGAAGGTCATAGGGCTTACGGAGAGCCTTAAATCCGCTCTCTTTTTCACTTCATCACTCAGTCCGAAGGAGCTTCCGATGATAATATCCACGTGGCTTTTGCCTTCAACGCTCACCCTGTCAATCAGCTTTGAAAAATCCTCGCTGGAGTACATTTTGCCCTCAATGCACATAGCTATAACGTAAGAATCCTTGCTTATTCTGGCAAGGATTTTTTCACTTTCGCTTTTAAGGGCAGAAGCTATCACACTCTCCCCTGCTTTCTCAGGGAGCTTGGTTTCGTCAAGCTCTGTGATACTGAGCTTGCAGAAAGCCGAAAGCCTTTTGGAGTATTCCTTAACCGCTTCTGTCAAAAACTTCTCCTTAAGCTTTCCTACGCAGATTATGTTAACGTTCAGCATAAATTACCTCAGATACATCAGAAAATTATAGACTTGCCGTTGGTGTCAGGCGGAGCAACCTCAAGGGTAAAGTCCAGCCCTTCCTTCATTCCTGCTTCGGTAAGAGCCTTCAGGGAAGTGTTGTAGGCAAGGGTTGGGGTGTTGTTTTCTTTGCTTAAATGTCCCAGCACAATACGGCTCACACCGCTCTTTACAAAATCAGCCAGCTCATCGGCACAAGCCTGATTGCAAAGATGACCTTTATTTGAAAGGATACGCTGCTTTAAAACATAAGGATAAGGGCCGAACTTAAGCATTTCAATATCGTGGTTTGACTCGATAACCGCAAGGGTGGATTTTTTTATAGCTTCACGGATATTGGGAAGCATTATGCCCATATCTGTTGCCACAATGGCACGGCTGCCGTCGGGAGTGATTACGGAATAAGCACAACTCTCGGCACTGTCGTGAGGAGTGTTGTGACGTTCAATAAGCATATCCCCTATGGACACCTTGCTCTCAATTACGTCGGCAGTAAAACGGGAGCTTAACCTGTCGGCACGTTCAAGAGCATTGAGAGTGCCTTCGCTTGCATAAACCGTAAAGCCGTAACGGCTTGCCAACACCTTAAGCCCCTGACAATGGTCACTGTGCTCGTGGGTAACAAACACCGCCTGCACCCTTCTTAAGTCAAGGTTATTGCTTTGCATTGCCAGCTCAATCTGCTTGCAGCTTCTGCCTGCGTCAATTAAAACGCCCTGACCCGATGAGCCTATGTAATAACTGTTGCCCGAACTTGAGCTGAATAAAGTAACGAATTTTGCCACCTTGATTACCTCTTTGTATAAAAAACGGGAGTACAAGCGTACTCCCTGTTTTGTTATTGAAATTATGCAGTTGTTGCCACGTCTTCGTCGGGAACATACTGCTTTCTGATATCTGCACCAAGAGCACGGAATTTGTCGATAATCTCTTCGTATCCTCGCTCGATGTAGTTGATTGAGCCGATTTCGGTTTCGCCGCTTGCAACTAAACCTGCAATAATAAGAGCAGCACCTGCTCTCAGGTCAGTCGCCTTAACAGGAGCACCGTGAAGCTCCTTAACGCCCTCAACAACAGCAACTCTGCCTTCAACAGAAATCTTCGCACCCATAAGCAGAAGCTCTCTGACATACTGGAATCTGTTATCCCAAACGTTTTCCGTCACAATACTTGTGCCTGCAAGAGTGCTGAGCATAGCCACAAACTGAGGCTGACAGTCAGTAGGAAAGCCGGGATGAGGCATTGTCTTGATGTTACAGCCCTTGAGAGGTCTTTTAGAGGCGTCAATTCTAACTGCCTCGTCGTACTCTTCAACCTCAACACCGATATCGCTGAGCTTTGCAGTGATGGAGTCAAGGTGCTTGGGAGTAACATTCTTAACAAGGATACTGCCTCTTGTTGCAACGGCAGCTGCCATATATGTGCCTGCCTCAATCTGGTCGGGGATGATTGAGTAAGTAACGCCGTGAAGATACTCCACACCGCGGATTTTAATAACGTCAGTACCTGCACCTCGGATATTTGCACCCATAGAGTTGAGGAAGTTTGCAAGGTCAACAATATGAGGCTCCTTGGCTGCATTTTCGATAATTGTCTGACCCTCTGCCTTAACAGCTGCCAGCATAATGTTCATAGTAGAACCAACGGAAACCGTGTCAAAATACACGTTGCCGCCGTGAAGCCTTGCTTCAGACTTTGCCTCAACAATGCCGCCGCTTACTAAGTTGCACTCTGCACCCAGTGCCGCAAAGCCCTTAAGGTGCTGGTCAATGGGACGTACACCGAAGTTACAGCCGCCGGGAAGAGCAACCTTTGCGTTGTGAAATCTGCCCAGAAGAGCACCGATAAGGTAGTAAGAGGCACGCATACCTCTTACGGAGTCGTCAGTTGCACTGAAGGTATTTATAGGACGAGCGTCAATCTCAAGGGTGTGTTTGTTAACCCTTTTAACGATTGCGCCTAAATTTCTGAGAATATTGCCGATAAGAGTAACATCGCTGATGTTAGGTATATTTTCAATGCGGCAGGGCTCATCACAAAGAATAGCCGCAGGAATAACTGCAACAGCGGCATTTTTTGCACCGCTGATGGTAACTTCACCCTGTAAGGGTTTGCCGCCGGTAATTATATATTTATCCAAATTTGCACACTCCAATAACTAAGTTATATAGGTTTATGCTTATTGTGTTATTAACAAGCTAAGGTGAAACGCCTCGACGAAATATGAGAAGCTGAGTTTTTATTATGGCGTTTTCTAATGTATTTATTAAATCTAAACAAATGATGTGGACGCACTTTGGCATTATTGCCATTTTAACTTATACCAAAATAATAATATATAAAGAACTCAATGTCAACCGATATTTTATTTTGTAATACTTTTTGGTAAACTTGTCGTGAATTTCTTTATTGAAGCAGAAATTTAATGTAAATTGCCAGTCGTTAACCACGGGTTTGCCACCCGAGGGCAACTCCGCCTTTTGACCGTTAGCCACGGTGGGCAATTCCGCCTTTTGAAAGTAAAGATGAAACTTTAACCAATCATCAACGGCGGAAAACAACAAAGTTGAAAATTGAAAGTTGAAAGTTGAAAATTTCAGGTCGCTTTGCTCCGATTATTAAATAAAATAGGATTGCACGCAGTATGCGTGCCACATTAACGTTTGCCAATGGCAAACACATCATTTGCGTAGCATACATCATTAGCATAAGCGACATCATTTCGCCACTGGCGAAACATCACCCCGACCATCGGTCGGCTGTGCCTCATTTATCAGCTTGCCCAATACTTCTTGTCCAGCGTTCTGTACTGCACAGCCTCTAAAATATGAGGTGCTCCTATTATCTCGCACCCTTCTAAATCTGCAATGGTTCGTGCAACCTTAAGGACTCTGTCGTAAGCTCGGGCAGAGAGCTTAAGCTTTTCAAATGCTTTTTTAAGAATCACCTCTGCCTCTTCGTCCATAACGCAGACTTCCCTCAGAAGTGCCGATGTAATACGAGCGTTACAGGTTATACCTGTACCTGAAAATCTTTTGTGCTGAATAAGTCGTGCCTTATTTACACGCTCTTTTATTTTTTCAGAAGCTTCTCCCACAGGAGCTTTGCCGCTGAGCTCGTCGTATTCAACGGGAGGTACTTCGATATGTATGTCAATTCTGTCCAGCAAAGGCCCTGAAACCCTGCCCAGATATCTGTCAATCGCCTTCTGATTGCAGGTGCATTTGCGTGTGGGATGACCGTAAAAGCCGCAAGGACAGGGATTCATCGCCGCAATAAGCATAACAGAGCAGGGGTAGCTCACCGTTGCGTGAACTCTGGAAACGGTAACAACCGAATTCTCAACAGGCTGACGCAGAACCTCAAGAGCCGAACGGGAAAATTCGGGCAGCTCATCTAAAAATAAAACTCCTCCGTGAGCAAGTGACACCTCACCGGGTTTGGGAATTGTTCCGCCGCCTGAAAGTCCCACAGGAGAAACGGTGTGGTGAGGACTTCTGAAAGGTCTTGTTCTTACAAGAGCCTGTCCATCCTCGAGAATGCCTGCCACGGAATGAATCTTAGAGGTTTCAATCATCTCCTCAAAGGTCATATCAGGCAGGATTGAGGGCATACGCTTTGCAAGCATACTCTTACCTGCACCGGGAGGCCCTATAAGCAAAACATTGTGACCTCCAGCGGCGGCAATCTCAAGAGCTCGCTTAGCCTCGTACTGACCCCTTACTTCAGAAAAATCCGGCATAGGAGCATTTATGATACTTTCATTTTTCGCCTTGGCTTTTTCAATGAGCTTTTTGCCTTCAAGGTGGTCAAAAAGCTGGCGGATATTTTCGACAGGGTACACGTCAATCCCATCAACAACAGAACCCTCACAAGCGTTTTTTGAAGGTACAAAAACAGAGCCAATGCCTTTTTCTCTTGCTTTTATAACCATAGGCAGAACGCCGTTTGTACGGCGAACCTCACCGGAAAGAGAAAGCTCACCCATAAAAGCACAGTCAGAAATCTCTGCTGAAATCTGATTTGTCGCCTTGAGCAAAGCCACAAGAATAGGCAAATCATAAAGAGGGCCTTCCTTGCGGATATCCGCAGGGGCAAGGTTTACTGTAATATGCTCAGTGGGGAAAACAAAGCCGCAATGAACCATAGCAGAGCGAACTCGTTCCTTGCTCTCTTTAACAGCGGCGTCAGGCAGACCCACAATCTCAAAAGCACTCAAACCTTTTGAAACGTCCGCCTCAACCTCAACTATGTAACTGTCCATTCCGAAAAGCCCCATACTGTTGCATTTTACTACCAAAACAAACACCTCGCAGTTTATTTTTTTAATTATACCACTTATTTTTATGAACTCAAATGCTATTTTTGCTTTTTTTGGCAAAAAACTATAAAATATTTTACAAAATAGAGTATATTTTATAAAATTTTCATTGACTTCTTTGCCCCTTGGAGTTATTATAGTATAGGTATAAAACGTATAAAGGTAAATTAGCAAGAGGTGAAGGTGCGATGTGTCCTGTCCCTGACCATAATTTTGCGTCCCTCAGCGATTCTGATTTGTGTACTTTGGTGTGCAAAGGCAACGAACCTGCCTTTGAAGAAATCACCAAACGTTACAAAGGACTTATCCGCACTATCTCCAAGGAGTATTCCTACCCCGGCTTTGACTCAGCAGATTTTATGCAGCTCGGTCTTATGGGGCTTTACAGTGCCTGCAAAAGCTACTCTGAAGAAAAAGAGGCCAGCTTCAAAAACTTCGCCGCTCTTTGCATAAGACGCCGCTACATCTCCCTTGTGCGTTCACTTTCAAGCCAAAGGGTTATACCACCCTCTGCAGTGGTTTCCATTGACGACTCCGCTTTGAAAGAACTGAGCAGTGACCCCGAGGCAGTGCTTCTGGACAAAGAAGCGGACAAAAGCTTTCTTGAATTTGTCAGAAACAGGCTTTCTTTTATGGAGCTTTGTGCACTTAAAGGCTATGTAAACGGTATGACCTATGAGCAAATCGCCCAAAGCACAGGCCTTGACACCAAGGCTGTGGACAACGCCCTGCAAAGAGTCCGCAAAAAACTTATAAGGTAATACGTCCCGACAAGGATTGGCGGTGCAATTCCGCCACGGGATAAAATATTTATTATTTCCAAAGCGAGGTAAAATCAAATGTACGAAGACAAGACACTCACTTGCAAAGAATGCGGTAACGAATTTATTTTCTCCGCCGGCGAACAGGAGTTCTACGCAGAGAAAGGCTTTGTAAATGAGCCCCAGCGTTGCAAGGAATGCAGAATTGCACGCAAGAACGCAACAAGACCTGCAAGAGAGATGTTCACTACCGTTTGCGCTGAGTGCGGTGGCGAAGCAACTATCCCCTTCAGACCTATGGAGGGTAAGTCCTACTATTGCAGCGAATGCTTTGCCAAGAAGAAAGAGGCAGAGGCAGCAGAATAATTTTTTCGGACTTTGATTCGATATATTATTTGTGAACAGGCACCCTGATTTTTCAGGGTGCTTTCTGCATAATATTGCCAAGAAAAATATGTAGCTTTTTTTGTCAATATATGCTATACTTAAAAAGTAAATTATAAAATTGGAGGAATTTTATTATGGCAAAGATTACTAAAGATTCTATTATCGGTGACGTTCTTGATATGTACCCTCAGACTGCTGAGTTCTTTCTTGAAATCGGTATGCACTGCTTAGGCTGCCCCTCTGCAAGAGGCGAGTCTATCGAGATGGCTTGTGCAGTTCACGGCACAGACGCTGAGGCTCTTATTGCAAAAATCAACTCCGCTATCGGCGAGTAAGGTTAGTAAGGTTAGCAATGCGTCCCCTTTTTACTCTTAACAACCGCCTCTCTCTTTGTGCACAAATGGTGCGTAAGGGAGTAAGAATTGCCGACATCGGCACAGACCACGCTTATCTGCCCGTATGGCTTGTCCGTGCGGGCTTTGTGCCCTTTGCTTTAGCCTGCGACATTAAGGCAGAGCCTCTTAAAGCAGGAGAGCTGACCATCAAAAAATACCACGCAGAGGATATGGTACAGACCCGCCTTTGCGACGGCCTTGACGATGTGAGAGCAGACGAAGTGGATGACATAATCATAGCAGGTATGGGCGGCGAAACCATTGTCCATATTCTCAGCAGTACAAGCTGGCTCAAAGACACCGAAAAGAGGCTGATTCTTCAGCCGATGTCAAAGCACGAATTGGTTATTGACTATCTTTACCAGAACGGCTTTGAGCTTAAAGAGCACCACTGCACAGTTTCTGAGGGCAAGATTTACACTGCCTTCTCGGCTCAATTTACAGGAAACAAAAAAGACTTTGATGAGCTTTTCACCTACACAGGCCTGCTCAATAAAGACAATGAAGACCACCTGCGTTTTCTCCATTCAATCATAAATCATCTTGAGAAAAAATCAAAGGCAAACCCTCACTTCGGTGAGATTGCAAAAGAAATCAGAGAGAGGTTTTCCCTATGACTAAAATCTGTGATATTGTAGATTTCTGCGAGGAGTTTGCTCCCTTTGACACCGCCGCAAGCTTTGATAACGTTGGGCTTTTAGTAGGAAGCGAAAACACAGAAATAACCAAAGCACTCCTTGCTCTGGACATCACCAAAGAAGTTATTGAGGAAGCAAAAGAAAAGGGTGCAGAGCTTATCATCAGCCACCACCCCGTTATCTTCACCCCTCTTAAAAGTATGAGTAGCAATAGCCTTCCTTATCTTCTGGCTAAAAATTCTCTCTCGGCACTGTGCCTGCACACTAACCTTGACATTGCTGTTAACACAGGGGTAAACCTCTGCCTCGCAGAAGCCCTTGAACTCACTAACATCACTTTTTACGAAGGAGAGTTTCTTGTTTCGGGCACTCTCGAAAAGGAGATGAGTGCAGAGAACTTTGCAAAATTTGCAAAGGAAAAGCTGGGCGCAAAGGCAGTGACCTGTACCCTTAAGGAAAATATGGTTAAAACCGTGTTTATGTGCAGCGGAGCAGGCGGCAGTGAATTTATGAAAGCCGTAGAGCTTGGCGCTGACGCCTTTATTACAGGAGAAGCTCACCACCACAACTACCTTGAGAGTATCCACGAAAACGTCCCCTTAATTGTTGCAGGGCATTTCGAAACCGAAGACGTGGTTATCACCCCTCTTAAAGACAAGCTCCAAAAGGAATTTAAAGACGTGGAGTTTATTAAATCCGAAAAGCTCAACTCTCCCCTTTATTTTCTTTAAAATTTGCATACAATTAGTTTACCTACCGCCGTTAGAAATTAACGGCGGTTTTTTCGCCCTTTCCATTATGATAACTGACTAAAACGTTAATCTGAAATTTGTGTATATAATCAATTGAATCTGCATTTTCAAATTGATATTATTAAACTAAAGAACAGAGGGTGAAATAATGCAAATCTCAAAGAAAAAGTTTTACAAATCAGCAAAAATCATTACATCAATTTTGTTTTTATTGATTTTAGTATACCTCTCTGTTGTGAATGTTTTTTCAGCAACTTTTTCTTCTAAAAATGATACCGATGTTGAAAGAATATGGAAAGACGTAGCTATTCAATCAGCAGAAAACAGGCTCTCACAAGATATGATTGTAAGCTTTGATATTTCTGAAAGCGAAAACATTCTCATTGCAACAGAAAACGAAATGATACACTTGATGGATTCCAACGGCAATTTGTTGAGTACTTTTACTTTCTATATGGATGGAAGTTATTATGTTCAATGGGCTGAAAATAATATAATGTTACTTGCAGAAAGAGGTCGTTTTGCTATTGAATTTACTTCAGAAGGAGAACTTATCGATATATACACTATGGATGATTCTTCGGCAGGTTCTTATCTGCGAAATTTAAGAGAAAAGAAAACCATTACTGTTAACGACAACACCTATGCCGTATCCAAGGATATGGGCTTTATCTCCGCATTTTTAAGCGGATATTCATACACCACACTCACAAAAACAGACAGCACAGGTAATCAACTCAGACTCTACGACGTCAGTGCTACTCAGTCACGAAATTCCGCAATTAAATGGATTGTTATTTTCAGTTTCGTAGCTTTGGTTGTGCTTATCTTTGTGGGAAGTATGGTTTCTTATTTCAAAAACAGAAGACGATAACAAAAAACGGCGGTGGAAATGATAATGACTTACGCTAAAAAAAGAATTGTTGTTTTTGTATTTTCTTTTTTATTTTTGTGTTTATTTATCGCACCTGTTTGCAAAGCGTCAACAGAATATGGCTACGAAGTATATTCTCTTGATAATGAAAAAATCCATAAAGTCTGGGACTCTTTTGATATCGTTTTAACCAATGAAATCACAGCCGATTGTGCAGTTGTGAATTTTGCCGTTTCTACGGACGAATATGTTGCAATTCTCACAACCAATGATAGAATCACCGTCTTTGATGAAAGGGGAAATATTTACAGAAGATTTTCCTTTTCCGACCCTGGAACTTCTTACGTCGGCTGGAACGGCAACAACCTGTTGTTGTTTACAGTGAGAGGAGATAAAATTATCGAGTTTACTTTAGAAGGAGAATGTGTTAACGTTGTCGGTTTAAGTCAGGATTACGGCATAAGTATATGGGAAAACATAAAGAAGCAAACGTCAGTTCAAACCCCAAAATACAAGTATGAGCTGACTAAAGATATGGGCGGATTATTCAATTTCTTTTCAGGGTACACATATAACACTCTCTCAAAAACAGATAATTCAGGAAACACCACCATTATATATGATGTAAACTCTTTTCAGACCGGCAAATCAATTGTGATTCTGGGGATTATTGCTCTTATTGCCTGCACAGTTCCTGTTATTGTAGTTTATAAAGTCAGAGAATTTAAAGCACAGAACAAACAAAATAACCGATAATAATGAATCTCCGATTCTGACGCTGAAACACGCGGCTGCCTCACCGATTTGTTGAGGCAGTCGCTTTTTTATACAAAAATTAAAAATATTTAAGAACTGAAAAAATACTGTAACAAAATATGCAAAAAAGATTGCAAAAACCACTACATTTTGATATAATTACTTTATATAAGTGTAACTATATCTCAAAATATTGTGTTTAAGGTGATTTTGTGCGAATCCGTAAAAAGAAATGGGCAAGACCTGAGCTTGACGCCTGCGATTTCTTCGTTAACAACCCCGAAGAGCACAGGGGCAAATGGGCAGATTTTTTCTGTGAAAAGAAACCTGTTGAGCTTGAGGTTGGCTGCGGCAAAGGCACTTTTGTTGCTGAAAAAGCCCTGAGAAATCCTGATATAAATTTCATTGCTATGGACATCAAAAGCGATATGCTGGGTGTTGCAAGGCGTAACATTGTAAAACGCTTTGAAGCAGAAAACCGTGAGGTAAAAAACATCGCTTTGGTTGCTTTTAATGTCGATTTGATTTTCAAAGTTATTTCCGAAGATGACAAAATTGACAGAATTTATATAAACTTCTGTAACCCTTGGCCCCGTGGCAAACACAACAAGCGTCGCCTCACTCATCCTACCAAGCTTGAGCTTTACAAGTCCTTCCTTAAAAAAGGCGGCGAGATTCACTTCAAAACCGACAACGACCAGCTTTTCGACGACAGCCTTGAGTATTTCAAGGAGTCAGGCTTTGAGCTTGTAAGGGTTGAGCGTGATTTACACTCAAGCGATGTTCAGGGCAATATTGTAACCGAGCACGAAAAGATGTTCTCCGACGAGGGCATTTTAATCAAATATCTTATTGCAAGGTATCCTCTATGAAAAAGAAAATCTTAAGTCTTATAGGGACAGGGCTTTTGTCTCTGTCTTTGGCAGGGTGTTCCTCGGTGGGGCTTTCTGTGGACAAGCTTATGCACCCACCCAAGGCTGTGGGTGATAAGGCGGAAATCCAGACCCTTATCGACTCTGTGGCAGGAGAGGGTTACACCCTTAAATATCCCCAGAGCGGCTCTTACCGCTCGGCAATTACTATGAAGGATATCGACTCCGACTCCGAGGAAGAGGCTATTGCCTTTTATCTGCCTCAGGGAGATATCGCCACTGTCCATATGCTTGTTATGGATAATATTGATGAAAAGTGGCAGTCTGTGGGTAACTTCAAAAGCCAGAGCACTGCGGTGGAAAGCCTTAATTTCTGCGACCTTGACGGCAACGGACTTCTTGAAATCGTAACAAGCTGGAAGACCTTTACCGCTAACGTAAACCAGCTCAGCTACTGTATTTACGAAGAAAACAAAACCCGTGAAGTTCCCTGTGAGTACACTGCCTCAAGCATTCTGTGGGGTGACTTTACAGAAGAGAATGGTGACGAGCTTATGCTTCTCTCCCTTGCTTCCACAGAAACTCAGGCAAGTGCAACTCTTCTTGACTTAAACGAAAACAAAAGCGAGCTCACTTTAACAGGCACAACAGAGCTTAACGCAGATGTTGCTTCCTACGCCTCTTTGCAGGTGGGCAATGTTTTCGAAAATCAGGTGGGTGCGGTTATTGACGGCTGTACCCTTACGGGAGAATACACCACCCAGCTTCTATACTTCAACAGTTATTTCGATTCTTTGGAGCGAATCAGCTTTACAGAGGACGTTGTGTATAACCAGAAGCTGAGAAGCTACCCTGTTATGTCCGAGGATGTAAACAACGACTCTGTTATTGAAGTACCCTCGGCTTTCAAACACAAGATTGAAAAGGACCGCACCGATGTTGCGGCGGCTGCCGACCTTTACTGGTGTCAGCAGACTCAGTCGGGCACTGTGCTCCTTATAAAACGTGAAACCGCAAGCTTTGCCTACGGCTTCACCTTTGAGATTCCCAAGAGCTGGGATTTTGAATTTACCGCTCTGACTAATCACGACACAGGCGAGGTCACCTTCTACAAATGGGAAAAGGACATGTGCTCCTCCCCTATGCTTACTTTCAGAATCTTTGACAAAGAAAAGGCTGAAAGCACCACGGGCTACACTGTTTTGCAGGAAACCGACACACGCATTTATACCTATATAACTTACGAAGATACAGACCTTAACCTAAAGGAAAGCGAGATTAAAAACGCTTTCGCTCTTATGTAAAAATATATCCCTATAAATGAACGAAACGGAGGTTATGATATGAAAAAAATTCTTGTTTGCGAGGACGAGGCGGCTATCCGTGATTTTGTTGTTATCAACTTAAGACGTGCAGGCTACGACGTAGTAGAGGCTGACTGCGGTGAGGTTGCCTTGCAGAAATACGAAGAGCACAAAGGCGACTTTGACGTTGCCATTCTTGACATTATGATGCCCGGTATTGACGGCTTGCAGGTTTGCAAGGAGCTGAGAAACAAAAACGGCAACATCGGTATTATTATGCTCTCTGCAAGAACTCAGGAAATGGACAAGGTAACAGGTCTTATGCTTGGTGCAGACGACTATGTGACAAAGCCCTTCTCTCCCTCTGAGCTTACCGCCAGAGTTGACTCTCTTTACCGACGTGTTGCACTTTCCGAGCAGAAAAACGAGAACAACTTCAAGGAAGAGCTTAAGTCGGGTATCTTCACCCTCAACTTAAGAAACCGCACTCTCACCAAAAACGGCACAGTTATCGAGCTGACTCAGGTGGAGTTTCAGATTATGGAATATTTCTTCTCCAATCCTCAGATGGCTCTGGACAGAACCGACATCCTAAACCACGTCTGGGGTGAGGCTTACGTTGGCGAAGAAAAAATCGTGGACGTAAACATCCGCCGCCTGAGAATGAAGGTAGAAGACGAACCCTCTAACCCCAAGTTCATTGTTACAGTATGGGGTCTGGGCTATAAATGGGACGCTTGAGCCTGACGCCACGGTTGGCTCAGGCGTGATGTATTGCTTACGCAATATGATGATGGCTGACACCATATGATGTTTTGCTTCGCAAAATGATATATTTGCCCATAGCAAATATTAAGGGTCGCTTCGCTCCAGATTTATAATTTTTTAATCACATCCGCTTTTTGGAGGAAATAAATGTTCAAAGGCATTACCAAGCGTTGGGTGCTCAACACCCTGCTTGTTGTTATTGTGGTTGTTTTGTTTGTTGTGTTCTGCCTTTCCTACGGTGTAAGGATTTACTACTACCACTCCGTCAGCCAGACTCTTAATTCTGCCAGTGCAGAATTTTCCGATGTGCTGGAGGACTACACAACAGATTACTCAACCTTCATTTCCACCGCTCGGGGTTATGTAGAAAACTTCGACGGCAAGGAGAAAATGGAAATCACCGCCATCGACTCCTTTGGTAAGGTTATTATTACATCAACAGGCTTTACTCCCGACTCTACGGAGCAAATGCCCGACTATCAGAAAGCCATAAACGAAAACCTCAGCTTTTACGAGTGGACAGGCAGGCTCTCTTCAAAAGAAAACGTCAAGGCAATGACCCGACTTGTGAGAGATTCCGATGGTGAGGTTATAGGTGCAGTAAGGTGTGTTATCTCTCTTGCTGACATTGACCGCACAGTAAGCGTTGCCATTATCAGCTTTTGCTGTGTGGGTCTTCTGGTTATTACCCTTGTGGTTTTCTCAGGGCTTTACTTTATCCGCTCAATTGTTAACCCTGTCAGGGAGCTTTCCGAAACTGCAAAGAAAATCGCTCAGGGCGACTTCAACGCAAAAATCGAGAAAAGCCACGACGACGAAATCGGCGATTTGTGCGACTCTATCAACTATATGGCCACAGAGCTTGCCGCTTCCGACAGACTTAAAAACGACTTTATCTCAAGTGTTTCCCACGAGCTGAGGACTCCTCTCACCGCCATTAAGGGCTGGGCTGAAACTATGCAGTACTGCGGAAGCGTGGACAAGGAAACCTTCGACAAGGGTATGGACATTATAGTCAAGGAATCCTCCCGTCTTACATCAATCGTTGAGGAGCTTCTGGACTT
This sequence comes from Clostridia bacterium, assembly GCA_017465505.1. Lineage (GTDB taxonomy): Bacteria > Bacillota > Clostridia > Oscillospirales > Acutalibacteraceae > Ruminococcoides. The sequence continues at coordinate 15,751 of JAFTWB010000016.1, forward strand.
TTCACGTCTTCAGAGCGGCAGAATGGTGCTTATGCGTGAAAAGCTGGACATTCTGGCAGAGCTGGACGAGGTTCTGTATATGATGAAAGACAGAGCCATAAGCGAAGAAAAACATCTTCTCTACGACAAACCCGAAATTATGCCACCTGTTTTTGGCGACAAAAACAAGCTCAGGCAGGTTTTCATAAATATTATTGACAATGCCCTCAAGTACACACAAAACGAAGGTGTGGTAGGTATTCAGGTGCTGGATTTTACCGACTCTGTTCACGTTGTTGTTACAGACACAGGCTGCGGTATTGCTCCCGATGACCTGCCAAGAATCAAAGATAAGTTCTACAAAGCAAACCAAAATGTCCGAGGCTCAGGTATCGGTCTTGCCATTGCTGATGAGATTATCGCTCTTCACGGCGGCACTCTTGAAATCGAAAGCGGTATCGGCGTTGGCACAACAGTGACAATCGCTATTCCCACCGCCAAGGACTAATAAACGAAAGGAAGGTATGTGTTATGGCACAGGAAAACACAAAGAAAATCACCAGTATCGGCGGCAGTGCTCTTATTGAAGGCATTATGATGAGAGGCCCCAAGAAAACTGTTGTTGCAGTACGCACCGCTCCCGATAAAATCGAAACAGAAGAGCTTGAGGTAAAATCCTTAGCTCAGAAAAGCAAATTCTTCAGGATTCCCTTTATCCGCGGTATCGCAGGTATGATCGACTCTCTGAAGCTCAGCTACAAATCCCTTATGCTTTCTGCCGACAAGGCTATCAACGCCATTGATGTTAAGGAAGAGGAAATGAGCAAGTTTGAAAAATGGCTCAACGACAAGCTGGGCGAGAAGATGATGAACGTTATTATGACCATCGCTTCCGTTTTAGGCGTTATCCTTGCCGTTGTGCTTTTTGTGTGGGTACCCTCACTTCTTTACGGACTCCTTCAGCCTCTTCACCCTGTTTTTGACAATCAGCTTTTACGCTCCACCTTTGAGGGAGTGCTCAGAATTGCTCTCTTCCTGGGCTACATAATCATTGTTTCTCAGATGGAAGATATGAAGAGGGTCTTTATGTATCACGGTGCTGAGCACAAGACAATTTTCTGCTACGAGGCAGACGAAGAGCTCACCGTTGAAAATGTAAGAAAGCACAAGCGTTTCCACCCCAGATGTGGCACAAGCTTTATGATTATTATGCTTCTTCTTGGTATCTTAATCGGTTTGTTTGTTCCCTCTTTCTCTTATCTCGGAATCTGGGGCACAATGCTCAGAGCTGCTATTAAAATTTTACTTCTCCCTGTTTCTGTTGGTGCAGGCTACGAGCTTATCAAGCTTTGCGGCAAGTACAATAACTGGTTTACCCGTATTATCGCCGCTCCCGGTATGTGGGCTCAGAGAATCACCACCCGTGAGCCTGACGACTCTATGATTGAAATTGCCATTGCCGCTCTCACCCCTGTTATTCCCGAGGACGGCTCCGACATTGTAAATAATTGTTGCAAATAAAATGAAAATTTCAGACGCTTTTAATTTAATTACAGAAAAGCTCACCGAGGCAGGAGTTGACTCTCCTGCCTTTGACACATCAGAGCTTATTTCTTTCATTATGGGCAAGCCCTACTCAAAGGCTTTTCACGGCAATGATGAGCTTTGTGAAGATGATTTTGCAAAGCTTTCAGACCTTGCAAGCCGAAGAGCCAAGGGTGAGCCTTTGCAGTATATTTTAGGATACTGGGAGTTTTACGGCTTTCCATTTAAGGTGGGCAAGGGTGTGCTTATTCCAAGGGACGACACCGAGGTTTGCTTAAGGGCAAGTTTTTCTCATCTTGATAAAATCAGCAGTCCGAAAATCCTTGACCTGTGTGCAGGCAGCGGCACTCTTGCCGTAACCTTAAAAAAGCTTTATCCAAAGGCAGAGGTTACTGCCGTTGAAATAAGCGAAGACGCCTTTTACTATTTAAAGGAAAATGCAAAGCTTAATGAGGCTCACATAAATCTCATAAATGGCGACATATTTAATGTATACAAGGATTTCGAAGATTCTTACTTCGACCTTATAATCTCAAACCCGCCTTACCTTACCAAAGAAGAGCTTAAGACTATGCAAAAAGAGCTTTACTTTGAGCCTGAGCTTGCTCTTGACGGTGGAGAAGACGGTCTGGACTTTTACAGAGGCATAATAAACTTCTACACCTCAAAGCTGAAAATCGGCTCTCAGCTTATTTTTGAGCTGGATTCTCTCCAGGCTGAGTACACCCAAAGCCTTATGGAAAAGAAAAATTTCAGAGAAATTGAGATTTTTGACGACCTTGGGGGTATTCACAGGGCGATAAAAGGGACTTTGTTCGAAGTTTAGAAAATTTGTTCGAAATTTTTACCTTGTTTTTATTGATTTTAAGAAAAGTTTATTTTATAATATTGTTGTAACAAAAACACATTCCCGTAAAGGAGAAATAAATATGGCACTTGATAAAAACAAAGCATTGGAAACTGCCCTCGGTCAGATTGAAAAACAGTTCGGCAAAGGTGCGGTTATGCGTCTTGGTCAGAACTCCACTCTTAACGTTGAGCACGTTTCTACAGGCTCTCTTTCTCTTGACATAGCCCTTGGCATAGGCGGACTTCCCAGAGGCAGAATTATTGAAATCTACGGACCTGAATCTTCAGGTAAAACCACCCTTTCCCTGCACTGTATTGCAGAGGGTCAGAAGGACGGCGGCAACGTTGCTTTTATCGACGTTGAACACGCTCTCGACCCTGTTTACGCCGCAGCTCTTGGCGTAGACGTTGACTCTCTCTTAGTTTCTCAGCCCGACACAGGCGAGGACGCTCTGGAAATTGCCGAGGCACTTATCCGCTCAGGTGCTATTGACGTTATTGTTATCGACTCCGTTGCGGCTCTTGTTCCCAAGGCTGAAATTGAGGGTGAAATGGGCGACAGCCACGTAGGACTTCAGGCACGTCTTATGTCCCAGGCTTTAAGAAAGCTGGCAGGTGCTATCTCCAAGTCCAACTGCGTTGCAATTTTCATTAACCAGCTGAGAGAAAAGGTTGGCGTTATGTACGGCAACCCCGAGGTTACTCCCGGTGGTCGTGCTCTTAAGTTTTACAGCTCCGTCCGTCTTGAGGTAAGAAAAGGTGAAATACTCAAGCACAATGGTGAAATGATTGGTGCAAGAACCCGTGTTAAGGTTGTTAAAAACAAAGTAGCTCCTCCTTTCAAAGAGGCAGAGTTTGACATTATGTACGGCGAGGGTATCTCCAAGGTTGGCGAGCTTGTTGACCTTGCGGCCAAGGCTGATGTTATCCAGAAAGCCGGTGCTTGGTTCAGCTACGGCGAGCGTAGACTTGGTCAGGGCAGAGATAATGTAAAAATCCTCTTCCAGCAGGACACTGAGCTTGCCGCTGAAATTGAAAAGAAGCTCTGGGAAAATATCGATAAGCTTACCTCCAAGACAGGTAAGGCAGCTAAGCCAACAGGCTCTGTCAAAGCAGTTGAGGCTGCTCCTGCCGAAGCTCCCAAGGCAAAAGGCGGCAAAATCGACATCTTAGTTGAAGACTGATGACAATTACAGCAATTGAGCCCCGACGTAAGGGGCTCTCTGCCCTTTTTATTGACGGCGAATACGCCTTAAAGCTTGACACGGAAGTGCTGATAGCTCAAAGAGTGAAGGCAGGGTTGGAAATAGATGACAACCGCCTTTTGGAGCTTATTAAAGCCTCCGACGCCAAACGTGCCAAGAACAAAGCGATGTGGCTAATCTCTTACCGTGACCACTCTGTAGGAGAGCTGAGGCAGAAGCTATTAAAGGATTACTCCGAAGAAGCGGTGGAGCTTGCCATAAATAAGCTTATTGACCTTGGGCTTATGAGCGACGAAAACTTTGCCAGAAAGTACGCTGAGTCCTTAAGCCACAAGCACCTTTCAGGCAGAGCCATTGAGCAGAAATTAAGGCAAAAGGGTATTGACAAGGAAATAACAGAAGATACAATAGAAGAGCTGGATTTGGACGAAAAGGACGAAATCCGTGCTCTTATAAATAAAAAATACATCCGCAAACTCTCTGATGACGCTGATTTAAGACGGACGGTTGCTTCTCTTCAGAGGCGAGGCTTCAACTACTCCGACATCAAATCGGTTATTGCAGAGTTTACCGAAATCGAGGATTATTATGAGTGAACCAATCAAGGTGTCCATTGTTTCTCTGGGCTGTGCCAAGAACCGTGTGGACGCAGAAATGATGTTATACAAGCTTAAGGAAGCAGGCTTTGTCCTCAAGGACGACCCTGCCGACGGCGACGCAGTTATTGTAAACACCTGCGGTTTCATCGAAACTGCCAAGCAGGAAAGCATTGAGGAAATTCTTGAGCTTGCAAAGCTTAAGGAAGAGGGCAAAATCAAGGCCATTATCGTCAGCGGTTGTCTTGCCGAAAGATACAAGGAAGACATAAAGCGAGAGCTTCCCGAGGTTGACGCAGTTATAGGTCTTGGTGCTAACGGCGACATTGTAGAGGCTGTGGAGAAAGCCCTGAGCAAAGAGGATTTTCAGAGCTTCCCTGACAAGGAGCTTATGCCCCTTAATGATAAGCGAATCGGCTCTACTCTTCCCCATTATGCTTACCTCAAGGTAGCCGACGGTTGTGACAACAAGTGCACCTACTGTGCCATTCCTATGATAAGAGGACGTTTTCGCTCACGCACTATGGAGAGTATTCTCTCAGAGGCAGAAGAGCTTGCCCGGCGTGGGGTTAAGGAGCTTAACGTTATTGCTCAGGACACCACACGCTACGGCGAAGATATTTACGGCTCTCTTATGCTTCCCACCCTTTTAAAAAAGCTTTGCAAAATAGAGGGTATTCAGTGGATAAGAGTTCTTTACTGCTATCCCGACAGAATCACCGACGAGCTTATTGACACAATTGCAAGTGAAGAAAAAATCTTAAAATATATTGACCTGCCCTTACAGCACTGTAACGAGCGTGTGCTTAAGGCAATGAACAGACGAGGAAGCAAAGAAAGCCTCACTGCTTTAATCCAAAAAATCCGCCGGAGAATCCCCGGAGTTATTCTTCGCACAACTCTTATCACAGGCTTTCCTACCGAAACAGACGAGGAGTTTGACGAGCTTGCAGAGTTTGCCAAGGAGCTTAAATTTGAGCGTTTAGGGTGCTTCCCTTATTCTACCGAAGAGGACACCCCTGCCGCAGAGCTTGAGCAGGTTGACAAAGAAGTAAGAGGCTACCGAGCTGATGCCATTATGCGTAGTCAGGAGCTTGTTATGGAAGAATGGTGTCAGTCCAGAATCGGCTCAAAGGTAAAGGTGCTGGTTGAGGGCTTTGACAGATACGCAGAGTGCTTCTTCGGCAGAAGCTACGCCGACGCACCTGAGGTTGACCCCAACGTATTTTTCACAAGCGAGAGTAAGGTCACCATCGGCGAATTTGTAGAGGTTGAAATCACAGATTATCTTGAGTGCGACCTTATTGGCGAGGTGGTAAAATGAACTTACCCAACAAACTGACTATCTTAAGAATTATTTTAGTTCCCTTTATGATTGCGGCTTTGCTGATTCCCTTTCCTCACCACGTTTTAGTGGCAGGGCTTATTTTTGGTGCGGCTTCAATTACCGACTGCCTTGACGGTCAGATTGCCAGAAAGAGAAACTTAATCACCGCTTTCGGCAAATTTGCCGACCCTCTGGCTGACAAGATTCTGGTTATCGCCTGCCTCGTGTGCTTTGTGTCCCTTGGCTGGTGTGACCCTATCCTGCCCATTGTTGTGCTTTTCCGTGAGTTTGCAGTTACTTCCGTGCGACTTGTGGCGGCTTCAAAGGGCACCGTTGTGGCGGCTAATTTCTGGGGCAAGCTCAAGACGGTTTCTCAGATTGTTGCCATTGCCGCAATTTTTGCAATGCAGTATTTCAAGGAACTTTGCACCCTCGGCATTATTCCCCTTGAGAGTGCTTTGCTGAACACAATTTTCTTTGTAATCGGCGAGGTGTTATTGTGGATCACCGGCGTTGCAACCATTGTTTCAGGACTTATTTACATACTCCAGTGTAAAGAATATATATCTGATTTTTAATTTTTGTTGCATTTTCCGCTGAAAATGTATATAATGTTATAAAACATAAGCGTTGAACGGGAGAAGTAGTTGACAAACGGCACTTCACAGAGATTGCGGTAGGAGCTGAAATCCGCAAAAGAGTCGGCAACGAAATGCACCCGTGAGCTTCCTCGGGGAAAGTTTTATCGAGTATCTGAGGTCGGTTGACTCCGCTAAAGGTCATAAAGGGCTGTGTTTTTTTACATAGCTGAATCTGGGTGGAACCACGGTATAGCCGTCCCTTTGTGGGACGGCTTTTTATATTTTCATCGGAAATATAAAAAGCCGAACCACAACATTTGCCATTGGCAAATACATCATTTTGCTTGAGCAAAATATCATTTCTCATTGGTCATTGGCAAACATCATTTAACCCAAACTATCGCTCTCACTTAAATATGGAGGTATATATATGTTCGACACACTCAAGTCCGACCTTAACGCATATATGGAACGTGACCCTGCGGCGAGGTCCCGCTTTGAGATTTACTTTTTATATTCAGGCTTTAAGGCAGTAAGAGCCTATCGCCGTGCAAACTGGTTTTACAGGCACAATATGAAGTTTCTCGCCCGTTGGATTTCTCAGAGTGCAAGAAGAAGAACAGGCGTTGAAATCCACCCCGGTGCAACCATCGGCAAAGGCCTTGTAATCGATCACGGTATGGGCGTTGTTATCGGCGAAACCACCGAAATCGGCAATGACTGCACAATTTACCAGAACGTAACCCTTGGCGGCACAGGTAAAGACCACGGCAAGCGTCATCCCACTCTGGGCAACAACGTTCTGGTGGGTACAGGTGCAAAGGTTCTTGGCCCTTTTAAAGTAGGAGATAACGCAAGAATTGCCGCTGGTGCGGTTGTGCTTTCGGAAGTTCCCGAGAACGCCACTGCGGTGGGCGTTCCTGCAAGAATCACAAGGATTAACGGGGTCAAGGTGAACAACAGCACCCTTGACCAGATTCATATTTCCGACCCTGTTTCCCAGCAGCTTTGCAAGCTTGAGCACGAAATAGCGGTTCTTAAAAAACAGTTAAAGGAGTTAGAAAAATGATACTTTACAATACCCTCGGCCAGCAGAAGCAGGAGTTTGTCCCCTTTGAAGAGGGCAAGGTAAGAATGTATACCTGCGGCCCTACAGTTTATCACTTTGCTCACATCGGAAATCTTCGCACATATATTATGGAAGACGTCCTGGAAAAGCACCTGCGTTACTCAGGCTACGACGTTAAGAGAGTTATGAACATCACAGACGTAGGCCACCTTTCCAGCGACGCCGACACAGGCGAGGACAAAATGCTCAAGGGTGCAAAGCGTGAGCACAAGACAGTTCTGGAAATCGCTGATTTCTACACAAAGGCTTTCTTCTCCGACTGTGATAAGCTCAATATCAAAACTCCTGACGTTGTTGAGCCTGCTACTCAGTGCGTTCCCGAGTTTATCGAAATGGTTCAGACTCTTCTGGAGAAAGACTACGCCTACATTTCAGAAGGCAATGTTTACTTTGACACCTCAAAGCTTGACAACTACTACGTTTTCGGCAATCAGAGCGAGGACGATTTAGCCGTTGGTGTTCGTGACAGCGTTACCGAGGACACCGCAAAGAGAAATAAAACCGACTTCGTTTTATGGTTTACAAAATCCAAGTTTGATGACCAGGAGCTTAAGTGGGACAGCCCTTGGGGCAACGGTTACCCCGGCTGGCACATTGAGTGCTCTGCCATAAGCGTTAAGCACCTGGGCGGATATCTTGACATCCACTGCGGCGGCGTTGACAACGCTTTCCCACACCACACCAACGAAATCGCCCAGAGCGAGGCCTACCTCGGCCACAAATGGTGTAACCACTGGTTCCACGTTCTTCACCTCCTTGACTCCACAGGCAAAATGAGCAAAAGTAAGGGCGAGTTCCTTACAGTTTCGCTTTTAGAGAGCAAGGGCTACAATCCCCTGGCTTACCGTATGTTCTGCTTACAGAGCCACTACCGCAAACCCCTCACATTTACTTACGAAAGCCTGGATAACACCACCCTTGCCTACAACAAGCTTGTGGCAAAAATCGCAAATATGACCCCAGAGGGTGAGGTTGACGAAGCTAAAGCTCAGGAGTACATCAGTAAGTTTAAAGAGGCACTGGACAACGACCTTAACACCTCTCTTGCTCTTACCTGCGTTTATGATGTTCTCAAGGCTGACACAAACGACGCCACAAAGCTTTACCTCATCAAAGATTTTGACAGAGTCTTAAGCCTTAACCTTATTGAAGAGGCTGAGAAAATCAAAGCCGAAAAGGCAGAAAAAACTTCATCTGTTGACGCAGAAAAGGTAGAAGCTCTTATTGCTCAGCGTACTGAAGCAAGAAAGAACAAGGACTGGGCAACTGCCGACAGAATCCGTGACGAACTCAACGCAATGCACGTTGTAGTAACCGACACACCCGAAGGAATCAAGTGGCACGTTGCAAATTAACCTAGGGTTAATTTGCGGTGATGTATCGTCTTTGACGATGTGATGTCGCTGCCGCTAATGATGTTTTGCTAACGCAAAATGATGTATTTGCCACAGGCAAATTATGGTGGTGGCACGTTTCACGTGCGATTGATAATACTATAAAATTAAACCTCGCTGCTAATTAAAACAGCGAGGTTTTGTTATATAATATTTGCGATTTTCTTCTGGATATATATTGAAGACCCTGAGCAAATAACACTCAGGGCTTTTTTTAATCGTATCTTGTGTTTTCAATTGCGGACTTAACGGCAAATTTAAGCTTTTCAAGAGGGCTTACCTGTGTATCTGTCAAATCCAGCATTTTAGGCGGAAGATTTGAGGCAGAGGTAAAGGAATGCATACGAATATCAATTTTTTCTCTCTGAACAAGCTCAAAAAGCTGGGCAATGGTTTCTACTGCGTCCACGGCTTTTAAAAGCTCAAACTTATTCACAGGCACTCCTCCTCTCATTATACTACCTATATTATAAACAAAATAAGGGCTCATTGCAATTGTCATATTACCTCAACTTGCATATTTACAGTAACAAAAATTTGTGGTATCCTGTCTATATGCAAACAATTTTTACAGGAAGGTATGAAATATGACAGAAAATTTATCTCCTCCTGCTGCAACTCAGGAATCTTCTTCGCCTCAATCTCCCCCGGAAAGGAAAAATACTGAGAAAAAGCCCAAAAAGCTTCCCTTTAACCTTTCCAAAAAGGCTTTTGCTCTTCTTTGTGTGTTGCTTGGAGTGATTATTCTCTTAACTTCTACACTGTCTGTGTGCTTTGTAATGCTTTATCAGAGCAGACGCCACGGTGCGGTTTATGAGATGGACTCACCTCTTACCTACGCTCAGAAAGGGGACAGAGTACCTATATGGAATCCCGACTTCGGCTACGGTGCACTTCCTGCTCTTGAAGATGTGGCAATATCCACTTACAAAGGGGAAAACTTCCGTACAGACTCCAAAGGGCTCAAATATTACTACGAAAACGACCAGCTCGCCTCTTACACAGGTATTGATATATCATCCTTTAACGGCGACATTGATTTTCAGACCGTCAAGAATTACGGCATTGACTTTGTAATCGTCCGTTTAGGCGGCAGAGGCTACGGTGCTGAGGGTGTGATTTTTGAGGATGACTACGCTATGCATAACCTGAAAGAAGCCAGAAAAGCAGATCTTATGGTTGGTGCTTACTTCTTCTCTCAGGCAATTACCGTGGACGAAGCCATTGAAGAAGCACAGTTTTGCCTCGACCTTTTAGATGGCTTTTATCTTGATTACCCCTTGGCCTTTGACTGGGAAAACATCGACCCCAGTGAAAATCCCAGAACAGAAAATGTAGACGCAGAAACTCTGACAAATTGTGCACGGGCTTTCTGCCATACTGTAAATGAGGCAGGCTATATTCCCTGTCTTTACACCGACAGCAAAAAGGCATATATGAAGTTTGACCTCAGCAAGCTTGAGAATGTTGACATCTGGTACGCCTTTTACAACGATGAACCCGATATGTACTACAACTATATGATGTGGCAGTATTCCTGCACAGGCTATGTTGAGGGTATTGAAGGGGACGTTGACCTTAACATTTGTTTCAAAAATTATAAGTGAGGATATTATTATGGAAATGATTGCAAGCTTTCAGATTGACCACAACAAGTTAAACCCCGGCGTGTATGTGTCCCGTATTGACGGCGACATCACCACCTACGACCTTCGTTTTATCAAGCCCAACACTCCACCCTATCTTGACACAAAAGCTCTGCACACCATTGAGCACCTTTTTGCCACCTATGCACGAAATAGTCGTTTTGCACAAAACATAATCTACTTCGGACCTATGGGCTGCCGCACAGGCTTTTACCTTATTGTTCGTGAGCTTTCCTCTCAGGATACTCTCACACTTATTCGTGAAACCCTTGAAAATGCTATAAATCATCAGGGTGAAATCCCCGGCTCTCAGCCTGTTGAGTGTGGCAATGCAGCCGAGCACGACCTTGAAGGAGCAAAAATTGAGATGACAAAATATAGCCAGATTATCAAAAACAAGACAATTTTTGACCTTCAGTATTAAAAATCAATCGTTAAACTGCACAAACCTGCCCTACAAGTTCTATGCAAGGGTATGGTATTTCCCAAAAAAACTTCAAAAAGGTTGCAAAACTGTGTTAATTTAGGTATAATATGCCTTGTGTTACAGTTTTGTAACCTTTCTTTTTGTTAAGGACTTTTTTGAAATTACCGTTAAAGGAGAATTTTTCTGAGTACAAAATTTATCGGAAACGAGGGTTTTAACAAAATCCCCTCTCTCAAGAAAAACAAAAAACTCAAAAAATTTAATAAGAAACTTTCAAGATTTTTCAGACGTATGGGCACAGAGATTAAAAACGACGCCGCCCATATCTCCAAAAAATTCAAGGATATCACCTGGGAAACACTTACACTTAAGAAGTTTTTCTGCGGTGTTCGCAAAATTTGTCTGCCCACCTCAAGCTTCAAGCAGCTTACAACTCCCAGAGGCATTTTCAATCTGGCAGTTCCTGTTCTTGCTTTGGTTTTGCTTGTTTTCACAGTCTGCTACTGGACAATGGGCGACTACTCTCTTACTCTCACCTACGACGACAAGTACCTCGCCACAATCTCCAACGAGGCTGTGCTTACAGAGGCTACCGCTCAGGTTAACAACGCACTTTCCGGTGCTAAGAACAACGACTCCACCATTACTCCCACAATGCAGATTTCCTCGCCTTACTCCGCTAACTCAAAGAGCGGTGCAAAGGACGTTTACACAAAGCTTGTAAACCTTAACGAAGGTATTGTAAATGACGCAACAGGTCTTTACATAGACGATGTTTTCATCGGTGCAACTTTAAGCTACGATGAAATCAACACAATGCTCACTTCTTATCTGGACGCCGCCAAAGAAGGCTACGACGGCACAACCACCACAAGCTTTGAAAACAACGTTGTTCTTAAGAAGGACGTTTACGCCGTAGGCACATTGATGAACAGCGAAAACCTTTTCGAAACTGCCAAGCCTTACCTCAGCGTAAGACTTGAAACAGACTTTATCATCACCTACGACAGAGCATACGACACTGTTTTTGAATATGACCACACTCAGACCGATGATTACCGTGAGGTAATTCAGGAGGGCAAAAACGGCACTCAGGAGGTTTACTACCGTCTGGTTTATGTTGATGGTGTGCAGACTGACGCTATCATTAAAAACAGCACAACTCTTGAGGAAACCGTTGAAGAAATCGTTGTTGTAGGCACTATGGAGTCAGGCAAAGGCACAGGTACTTTTGACTGGCCTGTTCCCTCAGCAAACAACATCTCAAGCCTTTTCGAGTACCGTTGGGGTTCTTTCCACAAGGGTATCGACATTGCCGACGTTGGCATTTACGGTGCCGGTATCGTCGCTTCTGACACCGGCGTTGTTACCTTCTCAGGCTGGGACGACGCAGGCTACGGCCTTATGGTTATTATCGACCACCTCAACGGCTACCAGACAATGTACGCTCATTGTGACGAGCTCTTTGTTGAAGAAGGCGAAACAGTTACTCAGGGCGATGTTATTGCCTCTGTTGGCTGCACAGGTATGTCCACAGGCGACCACCTTCACTTTGAAATCTGGGAAGACGGCACTGCCGTAAACCCCTGCGACTATATGTGGTACGACGGCTACACAACCATCGACTATTAAGTCACAAGGGCTCCTCCCTCTTATAAATCAATATTTAATCCCGTCGTTACGTTACTAACGACGGGATTTTTGTTTTCCGTATATACTAAAAAGTGCCGTCACATTTGGCAAAACCAAAAACACATTCACCGTATCGGCAATGCTCCACACAAGCTCAGAGTTTATAAAGGCTGACACAAACACCGCACCTACCCACAGAAGCTTATAGAGCTTTACACCCTTTGTTCCCAGAATAAATTCAACGCACCTTTCTCCGATATATGACCAGCCGATAATGGTAGAAAAGGCAAAGGTTACCAAAGAAAAGAAAAGCACAGGTCTGCCAAACACAGGCAAAGTATCAAAGGCAAGGCTTGCCAGCATATCCCCTTTTACAAGAGCCGCCTCTTCGCCCTTAGAAAGCATTGCAGTCACAATAGCCAGCCCCGACACCATACACACCACCGCCGTGTCCCAGAATGCTGCTGTCATTGTCACCAAAGAGAGGTTTTCCTTTGTGTCGCCCTCTGCTGCAGCACTTACTACCGAGGTAGTACCTACTCCTGCCTCGTTGGTAAAAAGCCCTCTTGCCATTCCGAAGCGGCAGGCACTCATTATTGTAGAGCCTGCAAAGCCCCCAAAAGCCGCTTGCGTTGTAAAGGCAGAGGTAAAAATAAGCTTTATCGCCTCAAGAATATATCCCCTGTTTACAACCATAACAGCTACACAAGCCAGCATATAGGCAATGCCCATAAAAGGCACAAGAACCTGGCACAGACTGCCTATTTTCTTAACTCCACCTACTATTACAAGGGCTGTCAGCACCGAAACGATTATTCCCAGAAGCGCTGAAGTTAAATCCAGCTCGAAGGCAGAGTCGCTTTTTTCTAACCTGAAAAAGCCCTGTACGGCGGTTTTTATGGCGTTGCCCTGAAGAAGTGCACCTGTCACCAATCCACCCAGAGAAGCCGCCACGGCGTAAAATAGCCCCAAGCCCTTTGAGCCCATACCTCGGCTTATGTAATACATAGGCCCACCTACAAAGACCCCGTCTTTGTTTCTTGTTCTGCACGTTATTGCAAGGAGTGACTCTGCGTACATAGTCGCCATTCCAAGTAACCCCGTTATAAAGCACCAGAAAAGAGCTCCTGCTCCACCAAGTGCAACGGCAGTACCCATTCCGATTATATTGCCTGTGCCCAGAGTTGAGGCAAGGGCAGTGCAGAGAGTCTGAAAGGGGCTTATGTTTTTTCCCTGACACTCTTTATTTTTAAGAGAAAGAGAAATCCCCTTGAAAAGCTTTTTCTGGACAAAGCCTGTTCTGGCAGTGAAAAAAATGTGAGTAAAAAGCAAAAAAGCTATCATTGGGAAACCCCAAAGATAGCTGTTAAGCGTGGTAAAAAAAGCGTTCATTCTACCCTCAGGTTTAAATACTGACTTTTTCTTCCCTTATTTTAAATTACCTTAGTTTTTTCTGTCCTTAAGAGGAGTGTACTCCTTCTCAACGCAAACGCTCATATATGCAGGACGGATAATCTTGCCTGCGTTAATAAGCTCTTCCATTCTGTGAGCAGACCAGCCTGCGATTCTTGCAATAGCGAAGAGAGGTGTGTAAAGCTCAGTGGGAAGACCGAGCATACTGTAAAGGAAGCCGCTGTAAAAGTCGATGTTAGCGGAAACGCCCTTGTAAATTTTCTTCTCCTCGGCAATAACCTGTGGTGCAAGCTCCTCAACCTTTGCGTAAAGGTTGAACTCCTTCATAGAGTCAGACTCAACAGCAAGACGCTCAACGTACTTCTTAAGCACCTTGGCTCTTGGGTCTGAGATAGAGTAAACTGCGTGGCCCATACCGTAGATAAGGCCTGCCTTGTCGTATGCTTCCTTGTGAAGAAGCTTTCTCAGGTAGTCACGGATTTCGTTTTCGTCGTCCCAGTTCTTTACTGTTTCCTTAAGCTCGTTGAACATACCCACAACCTTGGCGTTTGCACCGCCGTGCTTGGGACCCTTAAGAGAAGAAAGAGCCGCAGCAATGGCAGAGTATGTATCGGTACCTGAAGAAGTTACAACTCTTGTGGTGAAGGTAGAGTTGTTACCGCCGCCGTGCTCTGCGTGAAGCACAAGGGCAATGTCAAGCACCTTAGCCTCAAGCTCGGTGTACTGCTTGTTGGGTCTGAGCATTCTCAGGATATTCTCCGCAGTAGAAAGCTCAGGCTTGGGATTATGGATATAAAGGCTCTTGCCCTGTGCGTAGTGGTTATATGCGTGGTAGCCGTAAACCGAAAGCAAGGGGAAGATAGAAATAAGCTGCAAGCACTGACGGAGAACATTCTCCAGAGTAATGTCGTTTGCATTCTGGTCGTAACAGAAAAGTGTCAGCACACTTCTGGCGAGAGTGTTCATCATATCTGCACTGGGAGCCTTCATAACAACGTCACGGACAAAATTCTTGGGCAGGGTACGATAGCTTGCAAGAAGATTCTTAAAGCCTTCCATATCGCTTACTGTAGGAAGCTCGCCAAACATAAGCAGATAAACAATTTCTTCAAAGCCGAAGCGATTGTCCTTTGCAAAGCCCTCAATCAAATCTGTAATGTTATAGCCTCTGTAGAAAAGCTTGCCGTCTGTGGGCACTGCCTCGCCGTCGACAATTTTGTTCTGACGAATTTCAGAAACATCGGTAAGACCTGTAAGAACGCCCTTACCCTTAAGGTCACGAAGACCTCTCATAACATTATGCTTACCGTAAAGAGAGGGGTCAATCTGAGAGTTGCTTATGCACTTTTCACACAGAGTCTTTACCTCCTCTGTTGTTACGGAGTACTCGTTTGTAACTGAATTATTCACAGCTTTCACAACCTTTCTTTTATACTTTCCTTTTTCATATACTTTGTTGCTGTGATACTAAAATATATATGACTTATTTTACCATAATATACTGCATAAAATCAAGTTTTATTTCTAAAAACTAAAAAACATTAACGGTTTTTGCATAATTGGTTTCAAAATTATTCATTTTTCGTCGATATTCACATAGTTTCAGCTGTTTTCAAAGAGTTCGGGGTGAAGTCTTGCGTAGTGAAAGATGTATTGCTGGGCAATTCCTGCAAATTCGCCAAAGTCCTCGCCCTTATTTTCAGGAAACAAAACAGCCATAGCACGCTTCATCCACACGTCCATAGGAAAGCCCTCAAGCCTGTGAAAGCCGTAAAGAAGCACACAGTGTGCCACCTTTTCTCCCACTCCTTTGATTTTCATAAGCTCTGCCTTAGCACTGTCAAAGCTCATCTCAGGAATAGCCTCAAGACAAACCTCACCGCTTCTCACCTTTGCCACGGCGTCCACAATGTACTTTGCACGAAAGCCTGCTTTTATGGGAGCCAAATCTTCCACGCTGAGCTTTGCCATAGCTTCAAGCGTCGGAAATGCGTAAACTCCATCTCCGATTTCTTCCCCACAAAGAGAGCAAAGCTTCTCCACAATGCCCGAAATCCTCTTGATATTGTTATTCTGGGAAATAATAAAGGAGATAAGGGCTTCAAAAGGCTCCTGACGGAGAATTCTTATTCCGGGAGCAAACTTTGACGCCTCGGCAAGTGTGGGGTGGATTTTACTCAGGCTTTCTTTGATTTTACCATAGTCGGTATCCAAGTCAAAATAAGTCCGCCAAAGCTTAAAATCCTCACCGCTGCAAAAAAGCGTGAGGGTGTCGCCGTCTTTTCTGAGGGTAATTTCCTTACCCATAGCCACACCGAAAAAAGAGCCGTCTTCTCTTTCTTTAAAGCGGAAGCACTGACCGCACATAAGGGTGTCGGCAAGCTCAAAATCCTTAAGGGGCGAAACCTCTACCCTGTTTTCAAAAATTTTATATTCCAAAATCATCCCTGCCTTCAAAAAAGCATAGCATTATTATTTTAAGTGTGTTATACTGAATTTATAAATATTTAGGAGCATTATTTATGAAAGAAACAATCTGCACAATTCCTATTAACGATATTTTTAACCTTCACGACGGCTGTCCCTTCTGCCGTATGTACGAAATGCTTGAAAATCAGTACGCAACCTTTGTAACAGGCTCTGCGATGATGGACCCTCCCACAAGAGTTGCTACCAATCAGAAGGGCTTCTGCCCAAGGCATTTTGAGAAAATTATGGAAGTAGGCAAAAGACTTCCCGTGGCTCTTATTCTTGAGACACATCTGGCTCACATCAGCGACGAAATTCTCCCCAAAAAAGCAGGCAGGCCCGACAAAAAGGCTCTTGCAAAGGTGGACGCTATTAACGACTCCTGCTATATCTGTGACCGTATCCGGTTTGACGTGGAGCATTTTTTGCAGACAGTTTTTGTAGAATGGGCAAACTCTCCTGAGTTTAAGGAGCTTTACAAATCTCAGGACTTTATCTGCCTGCACCATTACTCACAGGTAATGAAATACGCAAATGCAAAAATGCCCTCAAAGCACCTTGGAGATTTTCACGCAGACACTCTTGCCCTTACTAGAAATTATCTTGACACCCTGCAAAAAGACACCACCCACTTCTGCCGTATGTTTGATTACAGAAGCAGAGGCGAGGACTGGGGCGACAGCAAGGACGCCATAGAAAGGGACATAAACTTTCTATCTTCCTACCACGACAGAAACCGTTAGCCAACCGTTAGCCACGGTGGGCAGTTCCGCCTTTTGGCAGGTTTCATCTGACTTTTAACTACATCAACGGCGGAGTCAAAAGTAAAACTGTCCGTAAGGACAATACCACTGCGTAGCAATACCACTGGCAAAGCCAATACCACTGCGAAGCAATACCACTGGCAAAGCCAATACCACTCGCCAAAGGCGAAACATCATTCCGACCAAAGGTCGGCTGTGCCACTTCTTAACTCTTCACTATCACTTCTTACTTAAACAAAAGCTCCCCGTTCAGGGGAGCAAGCTTTTGTTTAACTATATTCTTCTTATTTCCGAAATAGAGGGTACATCGTGATACTGCTTTATATACTCGCTGAGAGTGCAGTTGTAAACACTCTTAAAGGCGGCAATAAACGCCTTAACACTTGGAAAACCGTTCTCTAAAGCGGCTCTTGTTTCAGAAATGCCCGAGGTCTGGATATCTCTCAGTGCGTTTTCAAGTCTGATAAGGTTAAGATACTGCTTGAAAGTTTTACGGGTATTCTGCTTGAAGTATCTTGAAAAATAAGTGGGAGTAAGACCAACGTGAGAGGCAATCTCACCAAGGGTGATACGCTCCTTGAAGTTAAGCTTGATATAATCAATTGCCTTTTTGGCGTACTCCAGCTCTTCGTGCTCGGGAGTAATCTGGGTACGGGTTCTCTCCTCTTTGCAGGAAACGAAAAGGTGCACCAGAATCCTTGACATAGAGGTGGAAATCTTAAGGTCGGAAAACTCTGTCTGGTCCTGAGTTTCCTCCACTATCTCCTTTAACAGCTTTGTAATCTCAGCCTTGGCAGCGGCACTTTTGTCAACATTGAAGCTGTATGACTCAAAGTTCTCAAAGTAAGCCTTGATGTAGTTATAAGAAAACTGAACCACAAGATACTTAACGTTTTCGTTAGGGACTTTGCCGCAGGTCTGGTGGATGTCGTCGTTATTTATAACGATAAAATCTCCTTCTGTCAGGTCGTTATCCACACCGTTAATCATAACCCAGAAGTTGCCCTTGATAATATAGATAACCTCAATATTTTTGTGCCAGTGTTTGTTTGTGTAACACTCCTGACCGGGTTTGTCAAAAAGCACAACCTTGCCGGGCAAGTTATCGTCAGCAGAAATAATCTCGTACTTGTATCGGTAATTCTTCGGCATTGTACTTACTCCTTTATGTTAATTTCTTATCCTTATTTTACATTGTACCTGTTAAGATAAATTTTGTATACCCTTAATTTATCTTTAAAATTTGCTTTTTACCTGATATTATCCTATTTTTTCTAAAACAAGAAAATTTTTTTGAAAACTTTATCCAAATTTTTAGAAAGACGGTGAAATTTTGAAAACAAAAGCCTCTATCCTGCTATTGTCGTTTTTTATCCTTATAACATTTTGGCTAAGCGGTTGTGAGCTTTCTGATATTTTAGGCTCTTCTCAAATCTCAAATAACTCAGACGCACCTCTTACCATCTCCTTTATAGATGTGGGTCAGGGCGACTCCACCCTCATAGAATGTGAAAACGAGGCTATGCTTATAGACGCAGGGCTTTACGGCAACAGAGAAAAGGTTATCAACTACCTCAGCAGCCGAAACATCAAAAATCTCCGCTACTGCGTGGCAACTCACCCTCACAGCGACCACATAGGCGGTATGGACGCAGTTATTTACACCTTTGACGTGGACACTCTGGTTTATCCCGAGGTCAAGTCCGAGTCAGCAAGCTGGAATTACCTTCTTGACGCCTGCGACGAAAGAGGCGTCAGCTATTATAACCCGGAAGTGTCCGACACCTTTACATTAGGCGGAGCAGAGCTTACTGTCCTCTCGCCTGCCAAGGGTGCAGAATACGAAAACACAAACAACACTTCTCTTGTGCTAAAGCTCACCTACGGTGACGTTTCCTTTATGTTTACGGGAGACGCCGAAAAAGAGGTTGAGCGTGAGCTCTTAGAAAGCTCCTTTGACCTCAGAGCAGATGTCCTTAAATGCGGTCATCACGGAAGCTCCACCAGCACCACCAAGGAATTTCTTGAGGCGGTAAACCCTTTCTCGGCGGTTATTTCCTGCGGAAAAGGCAACGATTACGGCCACCCTCACAGTGAAACCGTCACCAATCTTAAAAATCAGAATGTTCAGATTTACCGCACAGACAAAAGCTCCACAATAGTGGCTCAGTCAGACGGCAAGGAGATAACTTTCTTTTCTGCCTCGGGCTCGGAAATCACCCAGAGCAAAACCGAAACTACTCTTTTTGAGTACATCGGCAACACCTCAAGCTATGTTTTCCACCGAAGCGACTGTGCCTCTGTAAAAGATATGAAAGAAAAAAACAAGATGTATTTCATCACTAAAACCGAAGCGGTGCTTATGGGCTACACGCCTTGCGGTGCCTGCAAACCTTAAAGCTATGAATTTGAGTATTACCGAAAAAATCGCAAAACACCCAAGTGTATGGGAAAAACTAAAAGAAGAAACCCGACCCCTTGTCCTTTACGGCACAGGCAACGGAGCAGATATAGTTCTTGATATTTTCCAAAGTCTGGGCATAAAAGCTCAGGGCGTTTGTGCCAGCGACGGCTTTGTCCGCAAACGGACTTTCCGTGGCTTTGAGGTTATGAGCATACAAGACGCCAAGGATAAGTTTGAAAGCCCTCTTTTCTGTCTTTGCTTCGCCTCTTCCATTGATGAGGTTATGAAAAATATAAAAGCTCTCGACCCTGTTGTCCCCGTGGTGCCTGTTTTCGGAAAAGACTACATTGACAGAGATTTTCTGCAAAAAAATAAGGCAGAAATTGATTCTGCCTACTCCTTGCTTGCAGATGAAAAAAGCAAAGAAATTTTTGAAAATATTCTCACATTTGAGTTTACAGGGGAGCTTTCTTACCTTACAAAAACCGAAACAGACCGTAAGGAAGCCCTCACAGGCCTTCTAGGCTTAACAGACAAAGAGCACTACGCAGATTTGGGTGCGTACCGGGGAGATACAATAGAGGAGCTTATAAATCTTTGCGGCGGCTTTGAAAAAGCATACGCCTTTGAGCCCGACAAAAAGACCTTTGAAAAGCTCAAAGAAAACACAAAGCACCTTAAAAACCTCACCCTTTACCCCTATGCTCTCTGGAACAAAAATACCGCCCTCACCTTTTCAGGCGGAGGCGGCAGACAAAGCACATTGAGCGAAACAGGCTACACCGTGCAGGCGGTTTCTCTGGACAGTATCCTGAAGGACACAAAGCTCACCTACATCAAAGCAGATGTTGAAGGCGTTGAGAAAGAAGCCCTGGAGGGTATGAGCAAAATTTTAAAGGAGCAAAAGCCCAAGCTTTGTATCAGTGCCTATCATAAGAGCTCAGATATTTTCAGGCTCATTCTCCGGATACACAGCATAAATCCCCACTACAAAATCCATCTCAGGCACCACCCCTACATCCCTGCCTGGGACACTAACCTGTACTGTATTTAAAATCAATCAGCAGGAATAAAAGGAAGCTCAATGACTGTTCCTTTCTGAGTTTCCTGCTCATATTCTTCAGTCGCCTGCTGAGTTTCTTCAAATACCTCTGTGGCGGTTTCCCTTACGGCTTCAGTGCCTACAGTTGCATTTTCATTGCTTTCTGTATCAGGCATAGTAAAAATCTCAACAGCATTGCCCTTTTCATCCGTGGGCATAACAAGCTCTTTGCTTGCCTCGGTGCTTTCTGTTTTCTTCTCATCAAAAGAGGTTGAGGCTTCAGGTTTCTCGGTTTCAACAACCGAAGAGGCGGCAACACTCTCATCAACCTTGCCGGCATTTTCGCTGCTACAGCCAAAAAGCACAGCCATAACAGCAACAGCAACAAAGCCCACCCAAAGCTTCTTAAAATTAACCATAAAATCAACTCCTTGTTATATACAAAATTTTATCACAACCAACCCAAAAAGGCAAACACTTCATAACACTTCAAAAAAACACCACCCGAAAAAGTTAATCTTCTTCGGGTGGTTTGTCTTATACCCAATCAGGAACGCTTATAACATCGGTCTGATTATTTCTCAACGTGAACTTAAGTGCCGAGCCATTATCACCGTCACCGCTGGCGGCAAGAACATCCTTTTTGCCAAACATTACAACAGAAATCTCAACCTTATACAAATCGCCACAAACAACACCAATTTCAGAGGCTTTTGAAAAAGGGGCTTTTATTCTCTCGTCCCCAAAAAACGCCTTTTATCCCAAAAACTTGAAGCAAAAGCACTCCTGTGCTAAGATGTAGCCACAGTCAGAAAACAATCAAACACAACAAACCCGACCAAAGCAAAAATCTTGGAAAGGTTTTGAGGTATGAAATGAAAAACATAAAAAGCACACCAAATAAAACCACGGCACTGCTCAAAATGTTAGTTCTGACTCTGGTGACTGTTTTAGTGTTGACGGGTTCTTCTCTTGCTTTCTGCAAGGCAAATTACGCAGCTCTCAGAAAAATGGCAGAAACCCAAAGCAAGCCTGTCAGTGTATCTGCAATTGAGCCCAACACCTGCCTTAATATTACCTTAAACGGCCACAACATTTATCGTATTGAAAACACCTGCACAGGCCGACCAACCTGTATTTCGGTCAGCAAAACCGCCTTGGGTGCACAGCTTCAGCTTTTTGACAGTGACCTTAACCCCATTGACGAAGCCATCCCCAAAGCCACAGCAGACGGCTCGGTTTTTCTGGAAATTCCTATGAGTGCCGACAACGGCAAATTCTACTTTGTAGACATCAGCCACGACAAGGCAAGCTCAGACGAGGTCTGCACAGTGATGTACACAGATGACTCTGCTTCATCCATTGGCGACGCTCCTCGTTACGACATTGGCCGCACGGTTCATCTCAGCACCAAAGGTAGCTACGCAGAAACCGTTGACGGGCGTATCGAAAACTTTGACGCCACAAAAGGTGTTTACAGCTTTGCAGTTGAAAAAAGCGGTGATTATTACCTCAACTTCAACGCAACAGGTGAGTGTAACTACAGCTTCATTATCCGAGAGGCAGGAAGCACTAATAATCCTGTTTACGCAAACTCAGGTATTCTCTACGCTGAATCCTTGGGCAAAGACCGTGTTCAGCTTAAGGCAGGAGTAGTTTACCATATATTCTACAACGCACACATCCGACAGGGTGGTGATTTGGAGTTTTCCATAACTCCCGTTTACCGCCCCAACTCAAAAAGCTGATAAAGCTTCGGCTTTATTATACAGAGGCACAGTAAGCTGCCTCCAAAGGCAGGACTTCACCTGTTCAAAAGCTCCTGCCTCACAAAACAGGATATAAAGATTCGAGGAAAAGCAAAATTTACTTACATAATTCTCCCCCCTTTTATAATTTTACATACCCAAGTTTATTTTAATTTCGTTCCTTTAATTTCCCCTTTCTTTCTGCTTTCCCAATAATCTTTTATATATAGCAAAGCCGCCGACGGTTAACTCCATCGGCGGCTTTGCATTTTTATTTTCAGTTTGATTTTTTGTCGATTTTTTCTTTGATACTGTTAAAGGTTACGCCGTATTTTTCGGCAATATCTTTGGCGTAGCTGACACCCTGAGGCGGTGCTATGGAGATTTTAAAAGAACGATTGCCGTTTTCTACTCCTGTGACCATACTCTCAATTCGGCTCTTGCCCTCTATTTTATCGTTGATGTCCCCAAGGTTTCTGGCAAGGTCGTGCATATGGGTGTTGAAAATACACCTCACCCCCAGATACCTCATAGCCTTGATAACATCTCTTGCTATATAAAGGCCCTCGCTTACGTTGGTGGTAGCAAGGCTTTCGTTAAGAAGCAGTAGGCTGTTTTCGCTGGCGTTTGAGAAAATCTCAGAGAGGCGTTTGCTCTCTTCGCCAAGTCTGCCAAGGTCCACGGTGTCGTTTTCGTCAGCAGGAAAGTGAGTGTAAATATTATCCGAAGGGCTGAGGCTGAAGCTTTCAGCAGGCACATAGATACCATTCTGAGCCAATAAAAATGCAAGTCCCACTGCCTGAGTGATGGTAGTTTTACCGCCTCTGTTTGGTCCTGTGAGGATGTAGATTCTGGCTTTTTCGTCAAAGGCAAAATCGTTGGTAACAATATCCTCTGCCTTTGTGTCCTCAAGTCCTGCCACAGCTTTAAGTGCAAGCTTTACATTATAAATCCCCTGTGCCTTTGTTAATCTCAGGTCTTTGCTTAAAATTTCGGGCTTGCACAGAGCAAAGCCCTTGGCTCTTATTTTGTCACAAAGCTCAGCAAAGCGGATATAAAAGGTAATCTCGGGCATAAGGGTGATAAAGGTGTAGCCGCTGTTACCCACATATTTGTTGAGGGTGGATTTAAGGTTATTCACGGTGCGTTTTAAAATATCAGACACAACCTTTTTCAGAGCGTCGGAAAGAGGGTCTGCACCTGTAAGGCCTGAAGTGGCAATGGTGTTGTCCTTCTGAGCACCTGTAACCGTCACACCCAGACCGAAGTTTGAGGTTGAGGGGTTACTGGGATGATAATGCAGAAAAGATGACACATCAGTGCCGTGGTTGAGCTCGCTCTGGTTTGAAGCAAATTTCATAAACTTCTTCAGCAGGCCGCTGTCTGTAAAAGCTTTGTCGTTTATGGAAATGACGCCAACGGTTTTAGGTCTGAGAAGGCTGTCAAGGTTAACACCCAGAGTGATACTTTTTATATCCCTCACCATCGAAAACATCTCGGTGATATCGGCTTTCAAATCGGTAAAGCCACTGTCAGCGTAAATTTCCTGTACCATTTCCCTGAGGGTAATAAGTCCCTGAGATTTAATGTCCAGCCCTTCCAGAGTATCCTTAATGGCGCTAATGCAGTCAACGTATCCGTCAAGCTCACGGAGTCGGTTAATAAGCTGCCACAAAGAAGAAGCTTCGGTGTCCTTCTGAAAACGCTCGATTTCTCTTAAATCCTTCAGCTTTAAAAGCAAAGCGGTAAGGTCATCTCTGAGTTTTGGAAAGTTGAGAAAATCCTCAAAAATCTCTGTGCGGTAACGGATAACCTCTTCATCGGCGGTGATATTTATAAGAAGATTCTTGATAATGTTAAGCTCGTAGGGGTCTTTTGTCAGGGTTTCGCAGATAAAATCCACAGAAAGGTCGTTCTGTGCCTCTTTGCCAAGAGTCATATAAGTTGCCTGTGAGCCTGAGGGCTTGAAAAGGCTGAAATCGGGATTTCTCATAATTTGCACTTCCTTTTTCGTTATGGGTTTATAATAACACATTAAAAAAAGCAATTCAATGACTTGAAATACAAATAAATTATGTTATTATAAATAGTATAAAAAATAAAAGGTGATTTTATGGATAAAAAGATGATTGAACGCATAAACCAGCTTGCCCGTAAGAAAAAAGCTGAGGGACTTACTGAGGCTGAAACCAAGGAGCAAAAGGAGCTTTACAAGGTTTATTTGGCTGAAATCCGCGGTCAATTTTCTCAGACTTTGGAAAATGTAAGCATTAAAGAAGCCGACGGCTCTGTTGTGCCTCTTAAGAAAAAAGATTAAGATTACCTGACAGGAGTACTGTACGATGAAAAAGTTATTTTCTGCACTGATTATTTCTGCACTCTTACTCTCTCTCGGCACGGTCATTGCCTTTGCCGACAACAACACCACCGAAATTATCCCCGGCAATTTTTACAAGCAGGGTGATGTTAACCTTGACTCAAAGGTAAACATCAAGGACGCCACTCTTATTCAGAAGCACCTTGCTAAAATCAAGGAAATTTCAGAGCTTCAGCTCAGCCTTGCCGATGTTGACAGCAAAAAGGGCGTCAACGTAAAAGACGCAACCTACCTTCAGAAGTGGCTGGCAGGCATTGTAGAGGAGCTTCACAAGCCTCAGGGTGATTCTCAGCCTTCAACAATCACAATAAGTACCAATGAAACAGGCGAGCAGACAACTGCTTCTTCTGTAAAAGAAAGCCAATCTGCCGAAGCTACCACTGTTAAGCCAAGTTCAGTTGCTACAAAGCCTACTGAGACGACCACTGTAAAACCAAGTGCAATTGTCACTGACCCTACCGAAGTTACTACTATTAAGCCAAGTGCAATTGTCACTGACCCTACTGAGGCGACTACTGTTAAGCCAAGTTCAATTGTCACCGACCCTACCGAGGCTACCACTGTTAAGCCCAGTACAGTTGTCACCGACCCTACCGAGGCTACTACTGTTAAGCCCAGTACAATTGTCACCGACCCCACCGAGGCTACCACTGTTAAACCCAGTACAATTGTCACCGACCCCACCGAGGCTACTACTGTTAAGCCCAGTACAATTGTCACCGACCCTACCGAGGCTACCACTGTTAAGCCCAGTACAATTGTCACTGACCCTACCGAAGCTCCAACCACAGAGGCAACCAAGCCAACCCGTGACCCCAACAAGCCTATTGAGCTTCCTTTTATTCCTGTAAAATAACATTCACAGCAAAAAAATCGCCGCTGAGGATCGCCCTCAGCGGTTTCTTTTTACTTCAGAGTATTGTATTTTTCTTCCTTAAAGCCTATAAGTACTTTATCCTCTGTAACAATCAGAGGCCTTTTCACCAACATACCGTCACTAGAGAGAAGCTCAAGCATTTCGTCCTCATTCATTGTCTTGAGCTTATCCTTAAGCTCCATAGAGCGATACAAAAGACCGCTGGTGTTGAAAAACTTCTTAAGAGGCTCACCGCTTAAGCTGTGCCAGAGTGAGAGCTCTTCTTTGGTGGGGTTTTCTTCCTTAATATTTCTCAAGGTATAAGGTATGTTGTTCTCCTCAAGCCACGCCTGAGCCTTTTTGCAGGTGGTACACTTGGGATAGCAGATAAAAGTAACCATAAAAAATTCTCCTTTCCTGTATGTTTATTTTACCACAGAGTCCTTTTCACGGCAACTTTAAAATTTCCTTGTATTTCAGGATAAATTTTTGCCTCTGCTTTATTGACTTTGAGGAAAAAAAGGACTAAAATTATAAAATAGCGGATAAATTTTATTTTTCGCCAATACTAATTACTAAACTATTTCAGAGAGGTGAGAGTTAATGGACGCAGGAAGTAGCAACGGCACGGTTCCCGGTCGAAGTTGCAAGGTAGCTTTTGCAGATTTTTCTGCGTTTGGTTACCTCTTTGCATAATACACCGAACAAGTGCCTTTACTTCCGCCTATTACTTTTAGGAGGAAAACTATGGAAAGGAACTTTGTGACTGTTGATGTTACCATCAACAAGCTTCTTGACGACAAGAAGTATAAAACTCTCAGGGACATCCTTACCACAATGAACGCCTACGATATTGCCTGTCTTTTCGGCGATATCCACGACTCCAAGGTGCAGATTTTATTCAGAATGTTACCAAAGGAGCTTGCGGCTGACGTTTTTGTTGAAATGGACGAGGATACTCAGGAGTTTCTTATTAAAGGCTTTTCGGACAGCGAGCTTAAGGATGTTGTTGATGAACTTGCTGCCGACGACGCCGTTGACATTATCGAAGAAATGCCTGCCAACGTTGTAAAAAGAATTTTACGTCAGGCAGACGCTGAAACAAGAAAACAGATTAACGAGCTTTTAAAATACCCCGACGACAGTGCAGGCTCTATTATGACCACGGAGTTTGTAAACCTGCGACCCAGTATGACGGTAGACCAGGCAATTCTGCGAATTCGCCGCACAGGTATTGACAAAGAAACCATCTACACCTGCTACGTTACAAGGGACGACTCCACCTTGGCAGGTGTTATCACAATCAAGGACATTCTCCTTGCCGATGAGGACGACATCATCGAGAATCTTATGGAGGAAAACGTCATCTCCGTAGGAACTTTAGACGACCAGGAGCAGGTTGCTCAGATTATCCGCAACTACGACTTTCTGGCGGTTCCCGTTGTTGACACAGAAAACCGTCTTGTAGGTATCGTTACTTTCGACGACGCCGTTGACGTTATGGAAGAAGAAACCACCGAAGATATCCAGAAAATGGCGGCTATTACTTCTTCTGACAAGCCCTACACCAAAATCGGTGTTATGGAAACCTGGTGGCACAGAATCCCTTGGTTATTATTGCTTATGATTTCTGCCACTTTTACGGGTATAATAATTTCAAGCTTCGAACACAAGCTTGAAGGTCTTATTATACTGACAGCCTATATCCCTATGCTTATGGGTACAGGCGGTAACGCAGGCAGCCAGTCCTCTGTTACCGTTATCCGTGCACTTTCTCTGGAAGAAATCGAGTTTAAGGATATTCTGTGGGTTATTTTCAAGGAATGTCGAGTTTCCATTATCTGCGGTATCACCCTTGCAGTTGTTAATTTTGTGAAGATGATACTTGTGGACAATATGCTTTTCCAAAACCCTGCAGTAACTCCTATGGTTTCTCTTGTTGTCAGCCTTACGACCTTAGTTGTAGTAGTTGTGGCAAAAATCGTCGGTTGTTCTCTGCCGATGATTGCAAAGAAAGTCGGTATGGACCCTGCGGTTATGGCCAGTCCCTTTATCACAACCATAGTTGACGCAGTTTCCCTGTTGGTATACTTTGCCATTGCCACTCAGATACTTAATATTTGAGAGGGTCGTCAGCTTGAAAAAAAGACTAATTTCACTTTTTATCGCCACAGCGGCCATTATTTCGGCCAGCTGTGGTGTTTTTTATGCCCAAAACATCGGCAAAAAACCTGCTGTTTCACAAAACACAACAGAAAACTCATTTACCTTCAGCCTGAAAACCGCAAAATCAGCCCTGCGGCTTTGCTCTTTGTGGGAAAGCGAAGAGGGGCTCAAAGCCTGCCTTGAGAAAAAAGGGTATGAAAACATCAGTATTATGCATACTGAACCGTCCCTTAAATCCGACAACAAAGCAGGGCTTTTGCTGGCTTTTAAAGACAATACCCTGCTATGTCTTATAAGAGGCACAAAGGGCGAAGAGTGGTACTCTAACTTTTATGTAGGCGAAGGTGCTCAGCACGCAGGCTTTTCTAAGGCAAAGGACCTTTTCGCTGAGGATATAGACGCCTACCTTGAAAACTTACAAATCTCAAAAGAAAGCACAGAGGTTTTTATTTCGGGACACTCCCGAGGGGCTGCTGTGGGAAATCTTTTGGCCGCAGAGCTTATTGATTCTCAGGCTTTCAAAAGTGTAAGTGCCTACACCTTTGCCTGTCCCAACACCACAACTCTTGAAGTTGCTGAAAACAGCAGGTACCAAAGCATTGTGAACATTATAAATCCTCAGGATTTTATCTGCTATATTCCTCTGCCTCAGTGGGGCTACCGCAGATACGGGGTAAGCATTGAGCTGCCAACCTACGGCACCGAAAATTTTGAGAGCCTTTATGCTCAGATGGAAAGCTCCTATGTGGCAGACAACTGCACCGCTCTTCGCACCTTTCCTCACAAAGGCAAAGACGTGGAAAACATCATAAGCTATCTTGCCTACCTTGCTCCATCACCTCGGGACTATTATGAAAAAGAAATACCTGTGGGCAGCTTCAGGCTGAGTATGTATGACTATATGATGAAGCTTGCCGCAGTTATGAGCGGCGAAAATCCCATTTTGCACGGGCTTTTTATGCTCAGTTGTGAGTCTGTGCCCGAGGTTTCGGCAATTACAGAGTTTGTTTTCGGTACACTGAGTGAGGAGGAGCTTAAATCTCCCAAGTCCCTGGAGGCTTCTCCTGTAGTCGCCAATCACCTGACCCCTGCTTATGAAGCGTGGCTTACTGTTCTTGATGAAGAATACTTTACAAAATAACGGAGGTTTATATGAATACAAAACGAAAAGTCGGGCTTATCGGCACAGGAATGGTGGGTATGAGCTTTGCTTACTCTGCCCTTAACCAAAGCCTTTGCGACGAGCTTGTGCTTATTGACATTGACAAAAAACGTGCTCAGGGAGAGGCGATGGATTTAAACCACGGTCTTGCTTTTTCTCATTCGAGTATGAAAATTTACGCAGGAGAGTACTCAGACCTTAAAGACGCCGCAGTGGCGGTAATATGTGCAGGAGTGAATCAGAAGCCGGGAGAAAGCAGGCTTTCTCTTCTGAAGCGAAATTCTGATGTTTTTCGCTCTGTGGTAACCTCCATAACCCAGAGCGGATTCAAGGGGATTTTCCTTGTTGCCACCAATCCCGTTGACATTATGACCCGACTCACCTGTGAGCTTTCGGGCTTTGAGCCTCAGTTTGTTCTTGGCACAGGCACAACTCTGGACACCGCCAGACTAAGGTATCTTTTGGGAGATTATTTCGGTGTTGACCCCAGAAACGTTCACGCCTATATTATGGGTGAGCACGGCGACAGCGAGTTTGTCCCCTGGAGTCAGGCGATGATTTCCACAAAGCCCATTACAAAAATTCTTGAAGAACACCCAAAAAAGTTTTTTCCATCGGATATGGAGCTTATTGCCGCCGAGGTGCGTGAGGCTGCACAGAAGATTATCAGTGCCAAAAACGCCACCTACTACGGAATCGGCATTGCCATAACCCGAATAATCAGGGCTATTCTCAATGACGACAGGACTGTCCTTACGGTTTCTTCTCAGCTTCAGGGTCAGTACGGCAAAGAGGGTGTTTTTGTGGGCACTCCCTGTATAGTAGGCAGGCAGGGGGTAACAAGACTGATTGAGCTTGACCTTACAAGTGATGAGCTTCAGAGCTTTCATAACTCCTGCTCTGTTCTTGAAGGCGAATTTGACAGTTTAAAATCAAAAAAATAACACAAAATATAGAAATTAACAGTTTACAAGCCACAAGATTTATGATATAATTTTTGCATATATTGAAGTATTATCGAAAATTGTGCCACTAAAGGCAATTATCGGAGTGTAAAAATTATGAGAATCTCCCGAGCACAAATCGAAGGCTACGAGTTTACCGTTAAAAAAGGAAAATATTACGAGGGCAAAGGCGTTGACGCCGCACTGGACGAAATCGCAGACGGTGTTGAAGAGCTTTTAGACGAGCTTTCCGAGAAAAATCGCCGTATCCGTGAGCTTGAAAATCGTGAAAAAGACGTTACCGAGGCACTTCTGATGGTCAAGAAGCTTTCAGAAGAGATTATCGAGAGGTCCAAAAACGAAGCCGAAAAGGCAGTTATGGAAAAGGCCGCTGAGGTGCTTACTCTCAAGGAAGAAATTGCAGAGCTTAAGACTCTTCGTGACAACTACAAAAAAGAGCTTCTGGAGGAAATCTCCCTAATCTCTGCAAAGACATCAAAAGCCGTTGAAAACATAGGCGAATAATTCAGCGAACATTGAGCTTTCTCATTTTTGAGAGAGCTCTTTTTTTCGGCAAAGGAACAACCCCTGAGTCATTGCGGCTCAGGGGTCGTTCCTTTTGTATGAAAAGGTTATTGAGAAAGCTTAGTAATCAGCCTTTAAGGCTTAAACAAACATTTCTTCGTCGATTTCCTCATCAGAGGGAGTGTAGCTGAACTCAGGGTCAATCTCTTCTTCTGCGTCCTTAAAGCCGATGTTTAAGTCCTCGCCGCTAAAGGGGTCGGAAAAGCTGATAAGGTTAAGACCATCTTCAAGGCTAAGCTTGGAAAGGTTTGATGTAACTGTAACGCCAGATTAACGGCGGGAAATAACAAAGTTGAAAATTGAAAGTTGAAAGCTGAAAATTTCGGGCTGCCTTGCTCCGATTATTAAAAAAATAGGATTGCACGCACAGCGTGCCACCGCAATGTTTGTGTTTACACAAACACATCATTTTGTGTCAGCAAAACATCATCAGCATAAGCGACATCATTTCGTCAAAGGCGAAACATCTTTCCCACCAAGCTCCCTCCGAGAGGGAGCTTGCAACCGTAGGTTGACTGAGGGAGAGTGCGAACTTTTAAAATACATCTTCTCAATAATGTTCGCACTCTACTTCCACCACTTCGTGGTCCCCCCTCCTCTCGGATAAAGGTTTTTAACGCAAATGTTAAAAAAAGCCTTTCATTGTCTGAATATTTCTTTCTTCTGTGCTTAAAAGCTTATCGGAGAGGCTCATTATATCCTCGTCGTTTCCGTCATAATCGCCTCGGTTTTTCATCAGCTTGGTAACGCCCATAGTACTTCCCTGAATCATCATCTCGGCAATTTTCGCAGCCGAGTGGTCTGTCATAGTCTTCATAGCAGAGGTCATCTCAGAGCCGATTTTTGCCATAGGGCTCAGGTGCTGCACCTGGGCATTTCTGGCTTTTAACATCTCTACAGCCTCGGCGTAAATTTTGTCGTACTCCTTTGCCTGCACCCTGAGAGCTTCTCGCATACGCTCGTCCTTGGTGTAATCCATAACCGAGTCAATACCAACCTTGCCCATTTCTGCATTTTTTGAAATAAGATTTAAGAATTCTGTATCGTTCATAAAAAAATCACCTCTCTGCCATTATTTGCAGAAAGGTGATTTTTATGTAAAATTAAACTCAGAAGCTAAACTTATATACGCCGTGACCGTCTTCAAGCCACTGGTCAATAACCTTGGTGCAGCTTGCACCCTGAGAAAAGCCTGATACATTTGTAATTGTAATGCTGTATAAGTACCAGTCAGCACCGAAGCCGAAGATACCGTCGCCGCCTGAAAGAATCTCAATGCTCTTTACTGCACCGAAATCAGCACCTGCGTAAACATAGAATGTGGAGTCATCCTTACGCTCAAAAGCGTCACTGTCGGGATGAATGGAAGAAAGGTTTGCAAAGGTTGTGGTCTGCTTGTTGTTAGTATCCTTAAATCTGATTTTAACATCACCGTTTGTACCTGCGTAGGTTACATCGCCTGTAACAACCTGAACCTTAAGCACTGTGTCGGTTACGTTCATTGTCACTTTTTTTCCATCATCAACCCATCTGCCACAGTAAATAGTCTCTGTATCGGTAGAAGTGGATACATTGATATACTCGGGATACCAGCCGTCGTTGATACCGCTGATAACATCAACTGTAACACCTGTGATTTCACCTACGTTAACGTCTGTGAAGGAAGCTGTCTGCAATTTCTGAGAATCGCCAACCTCACCTACGTTGTGAGCACTTGTAGAACCAGCTGTACCGTGCACTGTGATTACAACATCACCGTTTGTTGTGCCCTGAGAGCCTGCTGTCTTAAACTCAAGGTTATAATTTACATCTCCTGTTGCGGCAGAAGCTGTACCCACGGATACAACCATAACTGAGAGCACTGTCATTACTGCGAGAACCAATGATAAGGTTCTTTTCATCATTTTGTTTTTCATTTTTTATACCTCCAAAAAAGTTTTAAATATACAGTTGCTTTTTCTCAAGCGACTATGCCTTTATTATAGCCTCCTTTCTTTTTCTTTCAATTATTTGGGACGAAAGCAGAATTTTAGGGACAAAAGGAAAATATGCTTTTATGGCTTTATTTTGTGACGGTTTTGGGAAATTTTGCCTAATTACCCTTTGCAGGTTGAAATGAAAAGTAAATTCTGTTATTATATATCTATAATGGGTAATTTGCCTGTTTTGACGTGTTTTAAATAAATTATACAGAAGTGAGGTATATTTATGGAAGATAAAAATCTTACACCTGAAGAAAACCAGAACACTCCCGAAACCGAAGCTGTTAAGGAAGAGGCTGCAAAGGGCGGCTTTCTTGAGCTTTTCAAGAAAAAGAAAGGTCTGGTTATTGCTATTGCAGTGCTGGTTGTGGTGCTTGTTTGCACACTTGCAATTCTGCTTGTAAACCTTTTCGGTGTTGACACATCCGTGGCTACTCCCGACGAGTCCACCGTTGAAACCACCACTACAGAAACCGTACCTGCCACCACCGAGGTTCAGGGTCTTGAAGACACCACCTGGCCTGACGGCTCTCCTTACGAGGAAAAGCAGGATTGGGCAGCCCTTAAGAAAATCAACACGGACATCAAGGGTTGGATAACCTTTAAAAACACAGTTATCAACTACCCTGTTCTTAAGTCCGAAGAGGACGGTGTGGGCTATCAGTACTACATTCACCGTGCCTACGACAAATCTGACGATTACGCAGGCAGTATCTTCATTGACTACCGTTCAACCAAGGGCGTAAAGAGCAAGAACATCCTCACCCACGGTCACTCTCAGGGCGATGGTACTATGTTTATGTCCCTTATTGACTACGGCAAGTGGGAGCCTGATATGGACTTCTACAAGAAGAACCCCACATTCTTCTTCAACACACCTGAGGGCAACGAGCAGTGGATTGTCTTTGCAGTTGTAAAGACCAACACCCTTGAGGCTCACGGTGACTTCTTCAACTACCTTATGGGCGACTTTGACAGCGAAGCTCAGTTTATGAACTACATTTACAATATGAAAGTCCGCTCTATTATCGACGTTCCCGTTCCCATTAACGAGGACGATGATATTATCACACTTTCCACCTGCTCTTACGAGTTTGACGAGTTCAGAACAGTTGTGTGTGCAAGAAAGCTCCGCAACAACGAAAAGGTTACAGATTACATCAACAAGGCAAAGCCTGCCGAAAATCCTGTATGGCCTGACGTTTACTACAACAACTTCGGCGGTGAGCGTCCCGAAATCACCACCTTCCAGACAGAGCTTAAGAAAAACAACATCAACTGGTATGACGGTGAAGGCAAGCTTGAAGGCAACGAGTGGCTCAAGCTTACAGCAGGCAGCCAGAGCTTCACAGTTACTTATGTAAACTACGACGGCTCTGTTATCAGCACACAGACTGTTCCCAGAGGCGGCACCGCCATTGAGCCCGAAGACCCCGTTAAGCCCGATTCCAACGGCTACACCTACATCTTTAAGGGCTGGCAGTACGACCCTTATGACATCCGCTACAATATGATGAACGCTCCTATCTTTGAAGCAGTACCTATAGAATGATGAAAAACATTGTACTTGTGGGTATGCCCGGCTGCGGCAAAAGCACCGTAGGCGTTATCCTTGCCAAGACTCTGGGTATGAGGTTTGTGGACACAGACCTGCTTATCTGTGAAAAAGAAGGCACTACACTTCAGAATATTATCGAATCAAAAGGTATTGAGTATTTTGAAAATGTAGAATGTCAAATCGGCGAAAGCCTACAGGCAAAGAACACGGTTATTGCCACAGGCGGCTCTATGATTCACTACGAAAGTGCAATGAAGCACTTAAAGGAAATCGCCACGGTAATTTACATCGACGTCAGTTTAGAAGAACTTAAACGCAGACTTGTAAACATCAAAACCCGAGGTATCACCTTTGGCAAGGGTCAGACTATTTCGGATATTTTTGCTATCCGTACTCCTCTTTACGAAAAATTTGCCGACATCAGGGTAAACGCCGATGAGTTTTCCATTGAGGAAACCGTCACAAAGCTTACTCAGACATTAACCGAATAATCGAGTAGGAGGCTACCCATTAGTTGAGTAGCCGACCTCTCACACCACCGTGCGTACCGTTCAGTACACGGCGGTTCAATCATATTGAGTGCATAGACTTGTACGCTTCGGATATATCATAGTATCCACGGCGTGCA
>JAFTWB010000029.1 GCA_017465505.1 Clostridia bacterium
CGGTAGCTGGGGCGGCAACTCAGTAAGTGAAAACGTAGGTGTTAAGCACCTCTTAAATATCAAGACAGTAGCAGAAAGAAGGGAAAATATGCTTTGGTTCAGAGCTCCTGAGAAGGTTTACATCAAGAAAGGCTGCTTACCTGTAGCCCTTGACGAGCTTAAAAACGTTATGGGCAAGAAGAGAGCATTTATCGTAACAGATACTTTCCTTTATGAAAACGGCTACACAAAAGCAATTACCGATAAGCTTGACGAAATGGGCATTGCTCACTCCACATTCTTTGATGTTCAGCCTGACCCCACACTTAAGAACGCAACTGACGGTGCAAAGCAGATGAGCGCTTTCAAGCCCGACACAATCATTGCTCTTGGCGGTGGCTCTGCAATGGACGCCGCAAAGATTATGTGGGTGCTTTACGAACATCCCGAAGCAGACTTTATGGATATGGCAATGCGTTTCATTGATATCCGTAAGCGTGTATATACTTTCCCCAAGATGGGTGAGAAGGCATACTTCATTGCAATTCCCACTTCCGCAGGTACAGGCTCTGAGGTAACACCCTTCGCAGTTATTACTGACGAGAAAACAGGCGTTAAGTATCCTCTTGCTGACTACGAATTACTTCCCAATATGGCGATTATTGATACAGACTTCCATATGTCAGCTCCTAAAGGACTTACAGCCGCAAGTGGTATCGACGCAGTTACTCACGCAGTTGAGGCTTATGCCGCAATGCTGGCAACAGATTACACAGACGGCCTTGCACTTCAGGCTCTCAAGAATATCTTCAAGTATCTCCCAAGAGCTTACGAAAACGGCCAGACAGACGTAGAAGCAAGAGAGAAAATGGCAAATGCCGCAACAATGGCAGGTATGGCTTTTGCAAATGCTTTCCTTGGTGTATGCCACTCTATGGCTCATAAGCTTGGTGCTTTCCACCACTTACCCCACGGTGTAGCAAATGCCCTTATGATTGAGGAGGTTATCCGCTTTAACGCAAGTGAAGCTCCTGCAAAAATGGGTACATTCTCTCAGTATGACCATCCTCATACTCTCGCAAGATATGCAGAGATTGCTGACGCACTTTGTCTCGGCGGTAACACAAATGAAGAGAAGATGGAGAACCTCATCAAGGCTATCAATGAGCTCAAGGCTAAAGTTGGCATTAAGGAAACTATCAAGGACTACGGCATTGACGAGCAGGATTTCCTTAACCGCCTTGACGATATGGTAGAGCAGGCATTCGACGACCAGTGCACAGGCGCTAACCCCCGTTATCCCCTTATGAGTGAGATTAAGCAGATGTATATGAATGCTTATTATGGTAATCATTTTACAGAAACAGCAAAGCCCACAGAAAAAGATATAGAAATCGGTGCTGAGGTTGACGCAGTAAAGGTAATCTATCGCAAGGGTAAAAAAGCTGAGGTTAAATAAGGAGGATTTTATAATGAAACTTGACAGAGTTATTGCAGTGAGAAACAACAAGACTGTTTATCGTGACGGCGATAGATGTGTAAAGGTGTTCAACGAGGATTATTCAAAACAGGATGTTCTTAACGAGGCTCTCAATCAGGCAAGAGTAGAGGAAACAGGACTCAATATTCCTAAAATCCTGGAGGTAACAATGATTGACGGTAAGTGGGCTATTGTTACAGAATTTATCAAGGGCAAGACACTTGCTCAGCTTATGCTTGATGATGAGGATAAGAAGGATGAGTATCTTGAGCTTTTGGTGGATTTACAGCTTCAGGTTCATTCTAAAACCTGTCCTCTCCTTAACAAGCTCAAGGATAAGATGAATCGTAAAATAAGTCTTACAGAGCTTGACGCAACTACCAGATATGACCTTCATACCCGTCTTGAGGGTATGCCCAAGCATAACAAGGTTTGCCACGGAGATTTTAACCCTTCCAATGTAATTATAACCGAAGACGGCACACCCTACATTATAGACTGGGCACATGCTACTCAGGGCAATGCTTCTGCTGACGCCGCAAGAACCTATCTTTTGTTCTGGCTTTCAGGCGACATCGAGGGAGCAAAGAAGTACCTTGACCTCTTCTGCGAAAAGAGCAATACAGCAAAACAGTATGTTCAGAAGTGGATGCCCATTGTTGCAGCTTCTCAGTCTGTTAAGGGCAATGAAAAAGAAAGAGAATTCCTTCTTTCTTGGGTAGATGTTGTGGATTACGAGTAAGGAGATATAGAAATGAAAATAACAGTATGTATCGGAAGTTCTTGCCATATTAAAGGCTCACGTCAGGTAGTTGAACAGCTTCAGTATCTTATTTCCAAGTATAACCTTACAGATAAGGTAGAGCTTGCAGGTACCTTCTGTATGGGCAAATGCCAGCAGGGTGTATGTGTAACAGTAAATGAAGAGTTCTTTTCTGTAAGCCCTGAAGGCGTTGAGGAGTTCTTTAACAATAATATCCTTAAGAAGGTATAAAGATGGTTATAGTACGGGTTTGTGTAGGTTCTTCCTGCCATCTTAAAGGCTCAGCAAAAATCATAGAGCTTTTAGAAAAAGCCGTATCGGATAATCACATAGAATCTGAAATTACACTTGCCGGTAGCTTTTGTATCGGCAAGTGTAACCGCATAGGAGTAACGGTTCAGGTGGATGATGATATCTATACGGGTATTACAGTAGAAAATTTCAGAGAGTTTTTCTCAGAGAAAGTATTAAAGAAAATCAAAGGCTGAGGGGGCATAGCTTATGTCAAATTGTTTGACACTGAAAAAATCAAACTGCAAAAACTGCTACAAATGTATCCGTCATTGTCCTGTGAAGGCGATCCGCTTTTCAGGCAATCAGGCACACATTATAGGCAACGAGTGTATACTTTGCGGTCAGTGTTTTGTGGTATGTCCCCAAAATGCCAAAGAAATTGTTAATGAAACCGAAAAGGTAAAGGTATTTTTACAGGGTACCGAACCTGTAATAGTAAGTCTGGCACCTTCATTTATTGCCAACTACGAGGGTGTAGGAATAAATGCAATGAGAAGAGCCCTGAAAAAGCTGGGCTTTTATGATGTAGAAGAAACCGCCCTCGGTGCCTCAATGGTTAAAACCGAGTATGAGCGTATGATAAAAGAGGATGACAGAGATATTATTATTTCTTCCTGTTGTCATTCCGTGAATCTTTTGATTCAAAAGTATTTTCCCGGTGCATTGCCTTTTTTGGCAGATGTTTTATCTCCTATGCAGGCACATTGTCAGGATATTAAAAATCGTTTTCCAAATGCAAAAACTGTTTTTATCGGCCCTTGTGTAGCCAAAAAGGATGAGGCAGAGTATTACGAGAATATTGTGGACGCTGTGCTTACCTTTGAGGAGCTTACGGCGTGGCTTGAAGAAGAGAATATTGAGCTTGAGAAAGAGCTTGACTCAGACCTTTGCAGCCGAGCAAGATTCTTTCCCACAACAGGCGGCGTTTTAAAGACAATGGAGCAGCAAAACACAGAGTATTCCTACATAGCTATTGACGGTATTGATAACTGTATTGCCGCCCTTAAGGACATTGAAAACGGAAGAATCCACAAGTGCTTTATAGAAATGTCTGCTTGCGTGGGAAGCTGTATCGGCGGTCCTGTTATGGAGAAAAACCACCACGCACCAATTAAAGATTATCTGACTGTTTCTTCCTTTGCAGGAAGTAAGGATTTTGATATTCCTCAGCCGAAAAGTGCGGAGCTTAAGAAGAATTTTGCTTTTATTGAGCATAAGCTTCCTCAGCCTACGGAAATGGAGATAAATTCCGTTTTGCGTCAGATGGGCAAATTCAAGCCCTCTCAGGAGCTTAATTGCGGCTCCTGCGGATACAACACCTGTCGTGAAAAGGCGGCGGCTATTTGCCAGGGTAAGGCGGAGTTTTCTATGTGCCTTCCTTATCTGAAAGAGAAAGCTGAAAGCTTCTCTGACACCATAGTAAAGAACACCCCCAACGGACTCATTGTTTTAAACGAGCAGTTGGAGGTTCAGCAAATCAATTCTGCGGCACGCAAGATTATGAATATACGCAGTGCAAACGATGTTTTGGGTGAGCCTGTTGTCAGAATACTTGACCCCGGTGTGTTTATGAATGTGCTTAAAAGCGGCAGAGATGTAAGAGGACAGCACGTTTATCTTGCAGAGTATAAAAGATATGTTGAGCAAACTGTGGTGTATGACCACGACTCACATCTTCTTATCGGCATAATGCGTGACATAACCGATGAAGAAGCTCAGCGTGAGAGAAAAGAGCATATAAGCCGTCAGACCATAGAAGTAGCAGATAAAGTTGTTGATAAGCAGATGAGAATTGTTCAGGAAATTGCGTCATTACTTGGTGAAACAGCCGCAGAAACAAAAATCGCACTATCTAAGCTGAAGGAGTCGATTTCTGATGAATGATTTATGTGCAGATATCGGATACAAAAGTATTAACCACTTTGGCGAACAGCTTTGCGGAGATCATGTTGATATTGTAGAGCAAAATGAAAACTCTACGGTTATTGTGCTTGCCGACGGACTGGGAAGTGGTGTAAAGGCAAGTATTCTTTCCACTCTGACATCAAAGATTATTTCAACGATGATGGCGGCAGGGCTTCCTCTTGAAGAGTGTGTTTCCACAATTGCCGCAACCTTGCCTGTGTGCTCTGTCAGAGGGGTTGCGTACTCCACATTTACAATAATCCATCTCAAGAATAACGAAATTGCTGAGATTATTCAATATGATAATCCTCATGTGATTCTTATTCGTGACGATGAGAATTACGATTATCCCATGACAGAGATGAGCATAGGCGGCAAAAAAATATATAAGTCTGTTATTAAGCTTCAGGAAAATGATATTTTCACCGCAATGAGCGACGGATGTCCCCACGCAGGAATCGGCATTGGCTATAATTTCGGATGGAAAAGAGAAGACATTATTGGATTCTTGGAAGCCCTTGCTCCTGCCGGTTATACTGCAAAGAATCTATCTACAATGCTTGTGGATGAGTGTAACAGGCTTTACGGTAATGAGCCGGGAGATGACGCAACAGCCTGCGTTGTAAGGGTGAGAAAAAGAGAGCCTATGAACATTCTTTTCGGCCCGCCTTCAAATCGTGATGATTGCGACAGAATGATGTCCTTGTTCTTTTCCAAAGAGGGTAAGCATATTATTTGCGGCGGTACAACTTCTTCAATCGCCAGCAAATATCTCAGAAAGCCCTTAAAGCCCTCGCTGAATTTCGAAAATTCCGACATTCCTCCCATAGCAACTCTTGAAGGAGTTGACCTTGTTACAGAGGGTGTTATTACCGTAAATAAGGTGGTTGAGTATGCCAAGGATTATCTTGGCGAAAACATCCACTATGAGCATTGGAATTTCAAAAAAGACGGTGCTTCTCTTATAAGCAGATTGCTGTTTGAAGAAGCGACAGATATAAATTTTTATGTAGGCAGAGCTATTAACCCTGCTCATCAGAATCCGGACTTGCCTATAAATTTCAACATTAAAATGAATTTGGTAGAGGAACTCTCTGCCTGCTTAAAGAAAATGGGCAAGCGGATTAAAGTTAGTTATTTCTAAGGAGTAACAAATGAGAAAATTTGACACAAAGGTTCAGCATTTAAAATATAAGGTTCTTCGTGAGGTCGCTCGTCAGGCTTGGGCAGATACCTTGCTTGAGAATGTCCTCGACATTCCAAAAACAATAGTCCCCGGCAAAACTTCTACAATGCGTTGTTGTGTTTACAAGGAAAGAGCTATCCTTTCTGAGCGTGTTCGTATTGCCATGGGCGGCGATAAAGAAAACCCCAATGTCATTGAGGTTATTGATATAGCCTGTGACGAATGTCCTGCTGCAGGTTATGAGGTTACAGATTCCTGCCGCGGATGTCTTGCTCACAGGTGCGAGGATGTGTGCAAAAAAGGTGCCATTTCCTTTGACCATAACCATGTAGCTCACATTGATAAATCTAAGTGTATTGAGTGCGGTGCTTGTGCAAAGGTTTGCCCCTACTCTGCAATTATCAATCGCAAACGTCCTTGTCAGATTGCCTGTAAGGTTAAGGCGATTTCTATTAACGATGATAACGCCGCCGCTATTGATAACAAC
Organism: Clostridia bacterium; assembly: GCA_017465505.1. GTDB lineage: Bacteria > Bacillota > Clostridia > Oscillospirales > Acutalibacteraceae > Ruminococcoides. Next base: position 6,095 of record JAFTWB010000029.1, read on the forward strand.
AAGTGTATACAGTGCGGAGCCTGTGTGTATCAGTGCCCCTTTGGTGCAATATCCGACAAGTCTTACATTCTCAATGTGATTGACCTTATTAAGAAAAGCGACGATAACTCAAAATATAAGGTTTATGCAATGGTTGCTCCTTCAATCTCCAGCCAGTTTACATACGCAAAGCTGGGTCAGGTTGTAAAAGGGCTTAAAGAGCTTGGCTTCTTTACAGTTGTAGAGGCGGCTTTAGGTGCGGATATGGTGGCTCAGGCAGAGTCTAAGGAGCTTGCAGAAAAAGGCTTCCTTACAAGCTCTTGTTGTCCTGCCTTTGTTCAGTATATAGAAAAATCCTTTCCTCAGCTTAAGGAGTTTGTTTCCCATAATCTTTCACCTATGGCAACATTGGCTAAATACATCAAGTTAACCGACCCTACGGCTAAAGTGGTGTTTATCGGTCCGTGTACTGCCAAAAAGGCAGAGGCACAGCTTGAATCTGTAAAGCCTTATGTTGATACCGTGCTTACCTTTGAGGAGCTTCAGGCACTTTTTGATAGCCGTGATATTGATATTACTGCCCTTGAGGAAGATGTTCTTGACAACGCCTCGTACTACGGCAGAATTTTTGCTCGCAGCGGCGGACTTTCAGACGCAGTTAAGCAGGGACTTATTGAGCAGAATATTGATTTTGAGCTTAAAGCAATCCCCTGTGACGGTATAGAAGCATGCCGAACTGCTCTTCTCAGAAAGAGCAAAAATGTGCTTGACGCTAACTTTATCGAAGGTATGGCATGTGTCGGCGGTTGTATCGGCGGTGCAGGTTGCCTTACTCATGGCGAAAAGAACAAATCTCAGGTTGATGAGTACGGCAAAGAAGCCTTGGAAAAAGCCATAACCGACGCAGTTTCATTGCTTAAATAAGCACTTCCTTATGAGCTTTATGATGAAAGGTTGCTTTTGATTATCTAATGATAAGAAGAAAGCAGTTAATATAACCATAGCATACAGGTGTTTTGGTTCAAGGCGGTATCCTCCACCATTTTATGATTTATTCGCATCGTCATGAACCTGAGCTTCTGATAAAAAGCGGTTGGCTTTCGCCGACCGCTTCCCTTTTTAGTTCTATAATATTTTGAGGGTGTTGTTTGTAATTTAGTTTTTGTGTCCGTTTATGATTTCATTGTTTTCGAATAATTTAATTAGTATGATTCCTATTATTAGACCTGCGACACCTTGTATACTGTTGGCAGGAATATTTACAATTGAGGGCACAAAACCATAAATGAATCCTTCAAAAATATAATAACCCAGTACCATAGTAATTTCAGAAGTAATGCCGCTGATAACTCGTGAAAGTATATTTCCGACTCTTTTATACATCAGTTTGAAACCATAATGTGCAATAAGAGCCATGCACCCTTTAATAACAAAAGTGACAGGGGCATATGTAACATATCCCGAAAATATATCGGCCAATGAAGAACCTAAACCGGCAGCGAGAAATCCATAAGCAGGTGAAAGAAGCCATCCTGCTAACAATACAACACAGTCACCTAAATTCAGATAGCCTTTGAGCGGTGAAGGAATTTTGATAATCATAGTAGCAATACAAGTAAGTGCCGCTAATAAGGAAGCAATAACGATTTTTCTTGTTTTTGAAGTCATTTGAGTATATCACCTTTGCAATTTGATGTGAATAGTATAAAGCAAAACTGATTATATATCAATTATCAAAATTAGAATATTTTATATAATCAGATAAAGCTTGTAATCCACTAAAACCACCGCTATTCATCTATTCAAGGACTAAAGAAATATTGGTATTCCAGTGGTAATTTCCACAAGTTTCGCTCTGTGTGAGATTTATTTCTGAGAATAGGGAACAAATACGAATAACATATTAAAACCGACACAGGGAATTCGTGAGGGGTTATTGAGATTTCAGGTGTGGTGTGATATAATCATTTTGACAAACTTGAATTTGTAGGAGAGAATGAAAATGAGTGAAAGACCAGAGTTGAATCGGGAATTGGATGGAAAAACTTTTCGAAGTTATTATTATTTGAAGGAAGAATTGGTTGATTTTTGTAGAGAATACAATTTACCTGTTTCGGGTGGAAAGATAGAGCTTACAGATAGGATTGCATGTTTTCTTGATACAGGGAAGGTATTAGAAACTTCTGCAAAAAGAAAAACAACAATAAATGTTGGATTAATTACTGAGAATACTATAATAGAACCTAATATTGTATGTTCTGAAAAGCATAGAGCTTTCTTTATAGAAAAAATAGGCAAAAGCTTTTCTTTTAATGTTTTGTTCCAGAAGTGGTTAAAGAGCAATGCTGGAAAGACTTATGGTGATGCAATTAATGCATATTATCAGATTTTAGAAGAAAAGAAAAAGGGTAAAACAACGATTGGTAAGCAATTTGAGTATAATACATACATCCGAGATTTCTTCGAAGATAATCAGGGAAGAAGTTTGGATGAAGCTATTACATGTTGGAAATATAAAAAGAGTTTGCAAGGACACAATCGTTATGA
>JAFTWB010000003.1 GCA_017465505.1 Clostridia bacterium
CAATGGAAGTTACCAAGAACAAGGATAAAGAACCTGATGAAACTTGGTATGCCTGAGTGGAGAGCCTATCGGAATGGTAACACCCGAAAAGGATACTGGGCTATTGCTGGAAGTGGAATATTACACCACACCATAACAAACGAAAGACTTGCATGCCGTGGATACTATGATATATCCGAAGCGTACAAGTCTATGCACTCAATATGATTGAACCGCCGTGTACTGAACGGTACGCACGGTGGTGTGAGAGGTCGGCTACTCAACTAATGGGTAGCCTCCTACTCGATTGAGTGAAAATGTAACAGCCACGCTTATCTGAAAAAAGCGTGGCTGTTTTTGTGTTTGTGATTATTTTTTAATCCCGCCGTTAATGAAAGGTTATTTGCTTTGCAAACCTGTCCGAAGGCGGAATCGCCCACCGCGGCTAGCGGTTGGAATCGCCCACCGCGGCTAGCGGTTGGAATCGCCCACCGCGGCTAGCGGTCGGAATCGCCCACCGCGGCTAGCGGTTGGAATCGCCCACCGCGGCTAGCGGTTGGAATCGCCACCGTGGCTGGCGGTTTAGATTACTCTTATGTTAAGTGTGTCTGTGCCTGAGGTGGGTACGGTTTTGTTTGAAGAGATAACAATAACGGTGTCGCCTTTCTTAACAATACCTGTCTGGATTGCCTTGTCCATAGCCTGACGGGTGATGTCGTCGCTTTCGGTGAGCTCCTCACCCAGAACTGTGGTGATACCCCAGTTGAGGCTGAGTTTTTTGCAGACGTCCATAGTGGTAACAACGCCGATAATGTCACAGTCGGGGCGACATCTAGCCATAGCTCGGGCAACAGAGCCTGTTTTGCTCTCAACTATAATTGCAGAAGCACCTAAGTTTTCGGCAATGTTCTTGGCGGCGTGGCAGATGTTTTCTCTGAAGGAGTTTTTCTTCTCAATATTTCCGTGGACATCCTTGAGAATATGATACTCTGTGTGCTTTTCGGCCTGCTGGCAGATGTTTGCAAGAGTTTCGACGCTTTCAACAGGAAAGTCGCCTGCGGCACTTTCGCCACTGAGCATAACGGCAGAAGTACCGTCATAAACTGCGTTGGCAACGTCGTTGATTTCAGCTCGGGTAGGACGTGGCGAGTGAGTCATTGACTCCAACATCTGGGTGGCGGTGATTACATATTTGCCTGCGTAAACAACCTTTCGGATGATGGTTTTCTGAAGCTCGGGGATTTTGATAAAGGGAATCTCAACGCCCATATCGCCTCGGGCAACCATAATGCCGTCGCTTACCTTGATAATGTTGTCGATGTCGTCCACACCGCTCTGGTTTTCGATTTTTGAGATAATCTCAACACCCTCGTAGCCCAAGCTGTCGATGAAATCACGCATTGTCATAACGTCGTCGGCACTTCTTACAAAGGAAGCGGCAACGTAGGTAACTCCCAGAGAAAGGCCGAACTCAAGGTCTTTTCTGTCCTGAGCACTTACGAAGGGCATATTGATGTGATAGTCGGGGATGTTGATACTCTTGCGGTTTGAGAGAGTACCGCCCTGAATAACAATACAGGTGATTTTCTCTTTTGTTACGCTCTGTACGCTCATAACGATTTTGCCGTCGTCTAAGAGAAGCTGTCTGCCAATTGCTGTTTTGTCTGCGTAAAGCAGGTCAACAAGGCGAGGATAGCTTATGCTGATACCCTGCTCAGTGCCCTCTGTAGGCTCTTTGTAAAGCTCAAAAGTCTGGCCTGCGGTGAGCTCAACGCTTTTGTTTGTGAAAGTGCCGATTCTTACTTCAGGGCCTTTTGTGTCCAGCAGAATGGCGACGTTCTTGCCACATTCGGCTGCGGCTTCGTTGACGTTTTTAACGTGTTCCTTAACAACGTCGTAAACACCGTGGGACATATTGATTCTGGCAACGTTCATACCTGCCATAATCATTTTTTTGAGGGTTTCCTTGTCCGAGCAGGAAGGACCCAGTGTGCATACAATTTTGGTTTTTCTCATATATATACCACCTGTAAAAGATATTATAAAGTGTTTCCTATACATATATAATACCACAAAGAGCGTGGCTTTACAAAGGAAATTTTCTATATTTGTCAAAAATTTAACTTTTGCAATTTTGAAGTGAAAATTCGGCTCTTTTATTCATTTTGACAGAAAATTGGGCTAAAAAACCGCAAAATTTGCAGGAATTAAAGGAAAAAATTTCAAAAATGCTCTTGAATTTATATTTATATTGTTGTATAATTTACCTATGCTTAAAATAGCGAAAAATTTTTATTTGAAGGAGCCGTGACAAAAATGGCACTTAAGAACGAGTATCTCCTTGATTTATTGGAGAGAGTAGAAAAGAGAAATCCCAATGAGCCCGAGTTCATTCAGACAGTTACAGAAGTTCTCACTTCTCTCGAGCCCGTTGTAGAAAAAAGACCTGACCTGGTTGAAGCAGGTGTTTTAGAGAGAATCGTTGAGCCCGAAAGACAGATTTTCTTCCGTGTTCCCTGGGTTGACGATAACGGCAAGGTTCAGGTTAACCGTGGTTTCAGAGTACAGTTTAACTCTGCTATCGGTCCTTACAAGGGTGGTATCAGACTTCACCCCTCTGTTAACGCTTCCATCATCAAGTTCCTCGGCTTTGAGCAGACTTTCAAGAACTCCCTTACAACACTTCCTATGGGCGGCGGTAAGGGCGGCTCTGACTTTGACCCCAGAGGCAAGTCTGACGGCGAGGTTATGCGTTTCTGCCAGAGCTTTATGACAGAGCTTCAGCGTCACATCGGTCCCGACCTTGACGTTCCTGCAGGCGACATCGGTACAGGTGCTCGCGAAATCGGCTATATGTTCGGCCAGTACAAGAGATTAAGAAACGAGTTTACAGGCGTTCTCACAGGTAAGGGCTTACAGTACGGCGGCTCTCTTATCCGTCCCGAGGCAACAGGCTTCGGTGCTGTTTACTACACAGTAGAAATGCTCAAGACTCTCGGCGAGTCCATTGAGGGCAAGACAGTTGCAGTTTCCGGCTTCGGTAACGTTGCTTGGGGTGTTGTTCAGAAGGTAACTGAGCTGGGCGGTAAGGTTGTTACACTTTCAGGTCCTGACGGCTACATCTACGACGAGGACGGTATCAACACAGAAGAGAAGATTAACTTTATGCTTGAAATGCGTGATTCCCGTCGTGACAAGGTTCAGGATTATGCAGATAAATTCGGCGTTCCCTTCTTCGCAGGCGAGAAGCCCTGGGGCGTTAAGGCTGACATCATTATGCCCTGTGCAACTCAGAACGAAGTTGGTATGGCTGAGGCTGAGAAGATTGTTGCTAACGGCGTTAAGTACTACGTTGAGGTTTCCAATATGCCCACAACAAACGAGGCTGTTGAGTACCTCAAGGAGAACAATGTAGTTGTTGCTCCTTCCAAGGCTGTTAACGCAGGCGGCGTTGCAGTAAGTGGTCTCGAGATGAGCCAGAACTCTATGCGTTACAGCTGGAGTGCAGAGGAAGTTGACGAGAAGCTCAAGACTATTATGAAGGCTATCTACAAGAACTCCTACGACGCTGCTAAGGAGTACGGTATGGAAGGCGACCTGGTTGCAGGTGCTAACATTGCAGGCTTCCTTAAGGTTGCTGAGGCTATGAAGGCTCAGGGCTGCGTTTAATTTATAAGCTCCCATATTTTGGCGTGATATAAATTCAGATTAAAAGCAGGCACTTTTTTGTGAAGTGTCTGCTTCTTTTTATCTTTTATACTTAGGTTCTATATGAATATATTGAAGAACTTTTTTAGGTTGGGTTAATATTATTATAGGATTATTTTGGAGTGTGATTTTTGTGAAAAAATTTACCGCTTTGCTTTTAATGTTAACTGTACTTTTGTCCAGTGTCCTTTGGGTTTCTGCTCAGGGTGAGGAGCTTTCGGCTGAAGATGTTCAGTGGAGTCAGGAAAACCCTTTTATAATGTATGAGGACGAAAAGGGTATCCGCTATATCGGGCCTACAGGAAATAAAACCGAAGAAAAGGAAGAAGCCGAAAACCCTGTGGCTGAAGGAGCTGAAAACACAGCGAAGCCTTCCCGCTCAAAGGGTGAGCTTGCCGCAGTAGGCAGCAATGTTTTGCCTTCTTCCGTAGATTTAAGCACCTCAAAGTATTTTCCTGCTATTGGCAATCAGGGCTCTCTGGGCTCTTGTGCCTCTTGGGCAACTGTTTACTATCAGTTTACTTATGAAATAAACCGTATGAGGGGTACTGCCGCAACTGCTGAAAATACCGCCTCTCCCAAGTTTGTATACAATATCCTTTCTCAGGAGATAGATTCCGGTACTTCTGCCGAAGAAAACTATGCAGTTTTAAAAGAGCAGGGTGCTCCTTCAATTTTAACCCTTCCTTACGACGAAAAGCATTTAAGCTGGAGTGCTGACGAGAAAATCTGGCGTGAGGCTTTAAACTGGCGACTTGAGGAGTATCAAGAGCTTGAGTATATCGGCAGAGATAACAGACAGATTACCTCAACTTCCGACTCTGACCTTAACGAGATTAAGACCGCTCTCAATGACGGTCATATCGTTACCTTTGGCACCTATGCCAACAGCTGGGTTTACGGAACCTTAAAGGCTCACCCCGACGCTCCCGAAAATTCAAAGTACGAGGGCGAGAAAATCGTTAAATACCTTGACGGCACAAAGGGAGATCACAGATTGGTTATCGTAGGATACAACGACAACCTCTGGTTTGATCACAACTCAAACAACAAGGTAGACGAGGGCGAAAAAGGAGCTTTGAAAATTGCCAACTCCTGGGGTACAAGCTATGGCAACAAGGGATTTTGTTGGGTTTCTTATGACGCTCTTAATAATGAAACCTCAGTTGAGGGCGGTTATTCCGAGAGTGACAGAGCAGGTTGTATGCACAGCTTTTTTATAATGAAGGCTAAGCCCTACAAAGAGGGCTCGGGCATTTACCTTAAGTTTACTCTCAACACCGCGGACAGAACTCAGTTTTTTGTAAATGTTACTGCCGAGCATAACGGAACAACCGAGAAGTCATCTTTTTTAAAAGGAATACATTACTCCCAGGCAGATAACAGGTTTTCCTTCTGGGGTAAATCAGGTATTGCCGAGGACGGCACATTCTGCTATCCTCTGGACAATGTTTCTCCTGAGCTTACTGCCGAAAACTTTAATGAATACAATTTCTCCGTGAGAATCAGTGACGGAAAAAAGGATTCAAAGCCCCTTACAGTAAAGAATCTGGAGCTTGTAAACGAGCACGAAGGCAAAACCTACAAGCCCTCTGTGAGCTTATCCACCCTTGACGGCAGTGAGCAGACAGTTGATATTAAAGCCTGCAACACCGACAACAAGGTTATCTACTATATCGGCTACGATGAGCCCACTCTCCGCTACCGAGAGAACGGCACTTGGAAAGAAGCCGAAATGGAGAAAAACGAGGAGCATTTAGGCCACAACTACAAGTATGTTATCGAGGATATCCCCGAGGACACTTATATTTACTTCACCGACAAAAACGGCAACACCGACAACAATTCGGGAAGCTACTATATTGCCACCGACAGGCTCAATTACTTCCGCACAAAGGATGTAAGAGAAGAGCTGGAGTTTGTTGATTTCACTGTTGACCCCGAAATCATTGACGTAGGCGTAAACAGATATATGATTCCCGAGGCAACAGGCGGTTATGAGCCTTACTATTATCAGTTTACCTTTACGCATATTGCCAGCGGTAGAGCTGAAATCGAAAAATTCAGAGCCGTTGATAAGGTTATGTACTATTTCGAGAAAGAGGGTCAGTACAAAATCACCGCCGAGGTTATGGACCAGACAGGTGATATTGCACGTCTTGAAAAGATTGTGACAGTTACGGATATGCCTTTTGTTTTTGAAGAGTTAACTGCCTCAAACGCCTACGGCGGTAATCTTCTGGCAGGGGATGAGGTGACCTTCTTCGCTCAGACCAATTACGAGAAAATCAACTATATGAGAACCTTCTATGACGTTGTCATAAAAGACTCAAAGGGTAACACCTGCTGTGAGGAAAGCATTACACCCGACTCTTGCAGCACAAACTTTGGTTACAGCAAGATTTATCATTACTGGACCCCCGAGAAAAAGGGCGAATATACTTTTAAAATTTCCGACACCGACTACAAGGGTCAATATGCCGAGAAAACCATTACTTTCACAGTTCTTGATAAAATTTGCGGCGATTCAAACGGTGACGGCGAGGTAAACATCAAGGACGCCACAGCAATCCAGAAGTACCTTGCAGGAGGGATTTTTAATGAGGCTTTCAGAGATGACCTTGCAGAGTGCGACGAAAACGAAATCTTAAGCATAAAGGACGCCACCTGCATAAGAAAATTCCTTGCAAATATTTCTCAATCAGGCAGGGCAGGTCAGCCTGTTAACTTTACTCCCGACGATACTCAGCCCGACACCCAACCTCAGACTCAGCCTGTTGTTACAGAGCCAAAGCCTGTAACGGAGAATACAGTCACCTTTACAAACTCTCATAAGTGGAGCGGTACTCTTTACTGCTACTACTGGAGCGACACTAATAAGTCTATGACCACCTGGCCGGGTAAGGCGATGACAAACGCAGGTACAAACACCTATGGCGAGAGCCTGTATACCTTCAATGTGCCTCAGGGTGCAACCTATATTATCTTTACAAACGGCTCTGCTCAGACTGTGGATATTCCTTACAGTGGCTCAGAGGTGAAATACTACCCCTTGTCAGAAACTGACTCTCAGGGCCATTACAAAGTGGCAAATTGGTAACCGTCAGCGACGGTTCGCATTTCCGCCTTTGGACAGGTTTTGTTTAGAGGATAGATATATAAACGGCGGATGTCGTTACAAACATAAATAATAAAAATTTGCATACAAAAAGGAGCAGCTGTTGAGCTGCTCCTTTTGCTTTGTTTATTTTGTTAAGATACTTTACACTGTACCCATTTCTGAACATTTGTAATACCGTCGCCTTCAACTACCTCAACGTAGGAAGTAACAGTTTCCTGCTTGGTGTGGTAGTAGGTTGTAAGGATTTCCTTGTCACGGAAGCGGTACTCTGTGTGGGTCTGGGCAGGAACAGTCTTGCTCTCGCCGAAGAACCACTGGTTGTCGTAGCCGTGGGAGAACATTGAGCTGTTGTAGTTGCCGTAAAGACCCAGAGAGGAGTTTGTTACGGAAAGGGGATAGCTGAGGTTAATCTCGTCATATTTTGTGCAAGCACCGTGCTTTGTGCCTGTGTTGTAGTTCTTTGTGCCATAGCCGTAGCCGTCTGCAGTTCTGTAAATCCAGTATCTGTAATTTGTGTAAGCGGCTTTGTCGGTTACGGTTTTGCTCTCAACCTGAGTGTTGCTGTCAGCGGTGTACTGAGTTTTTGACCAGTCGCTCCACTGTCCCCAATCACCCTCATAGGTTGTGGAGTTTACCATAGTGTAGCCCTCAAGGTATTTTTCCTGAGAAGTGATGGTGGTGGTTTTGTCGTAAGTCCAGCGAGTGCCTACAACAACTGCACTCTCGGGTGCGTTTTCTGCCTTAATCCACTCAAGGGAGTTGTCCATAAGGCCTGTGTAGGTAGCCTCGTCAATGTACTTGATTTCAGCAGGAGAAACAAGTCTGAGGTGCTTGTCATTCTCAATTGTGCCCCAGACTGCAACGTTACCTGAAAGCACGTTGAGAGTGCCGCCTGCACTTGCGTTTGCAAGGCCAAGGTTAAGACTGCGGCTGAGAATAGAGTTTGCAGAAGAGGAAGAAACCTTTACCGCACCGTAAAGAGAGAGGTTGGTTTTCTCATTTGAGAGAATCATAGCAAAGCCTGAGCCGCTCTGGATGTCTGCTCTGTTTAAGGTAACATTTTCAGAGGAAAGCTTCAGGGGAGTTGCGTCCATATCAGCAATGGTTGCGTCGTTGATGATGGTGGTCTTGGCGTCGCTTACAATGTGAAGCTTGCTGTAAACCTTGCCTGCACCGTTAAATTCAAAGTGCTCGGTTTCGCTGCCGATAAGGAGAGTTCTGTTTGAGTAGCTTTCCTTAAGGTCTGCCATATTGAGAACTATTTCTCTTGCACCTGAGTAAGCGCCTGCGTCTGCGATTTCAGCAGTGCTTGGGTTAAAGATAACCTTGCCTGCGTTTACAAAGGCGTTTTTACCAAGAGTTTTTACAGTGGCAGGAACACAGAAGCTCTCAAGAGAGGAGCAGCCCATAAAGGCACTGTCGCCGATAGATGTCACTGAGTCTGCAACCACTGTTTTAAGAGCGGTACAGCCTGTAAAGGCGTTTGCAGGGATTACTGTGATGTTTTCACCCATAGTAACAGAGGTGATTTTCTCGTTATTATCAAAAGCACCTGCGTCAATGCCTTTAATCTCGGTAACTGTGAAAGTGCCGTCGCCGTTGTCTGTGGAGATATACTTGGGAACAACAACGTCCTTGCTTTCTCCCACATAGTCGATGATAATGCCTGTGTCGATGTCAACAACAAGACCCGGTGTACCGCCAACAACTGTGTCGATGTACTCGTTTACATAGTAGGGTACTTCAAAGGGAAGAACGCCGTTTTCGTTATCGTCGAAGTTGGGTGTGAAGTAGGAGTAGTCGATGAACTTCTTAAGCTCTTCGTCTAAAACTGTGTATGTGTAGGTGTAGTATGTGCTTGTTTCAACGTCGAAGCCTACTACTGCGAAAACGTGAAGTGTGCCTGCACAAACAAGGCGGTAGTAGCCTGTGTAAGCGCCGCTGCTGGTGTATTCAATGGAGCTTGACTCTGTCTGCTCAACACCGTAAGAGAAGGAAGAGGCATACTCTCTGGACTCTGTCTGAGATGTGGAGAGCTCGCTGCTCTGGCTCTGGCTGCCGCCTACTGAAGAAGTCTGACCGTAGCCGAATTCGCTGTTGATTTTCTCACCGAGAGCTCTGGAGATAGTTTCGCTGCTGCCCATAGAGGAGCTGTGCTCGTAGCCTGCGTTGATGTTCCAGCTCTTTGTGTTACTCTTTGAGGAAGAAACGTTGCCGCCTACCTCGCCGCCGTATTCGTAGCTGTTGTTTACGCCAATGCTGAAAATATCAAGAGGAATAGAGCCTGAAACGCCCACGGAGTTCTTGGACTGAATCTTTGCGGCGATACCTGCCTCAACGGTGGTTGTCTTGCTACCGCCGATACTGCCGCCGATGTTCCAGGTGCCTGTTTCGTTGAAGGTGTTTGTGGCAACATCGGAAATTTCCTTGGAAACCTCGCTGGAGAAATTCTTGCTCACAGAGGTTGAGGTGTTCCAATCCTTGGAAAGTGTCCAGGCAGAGGTGCGTGTGGTGGCGTTGGAAATTGCCTGAGTAATGTTGTCAGCCTCGGTTTTGTTGATAGAGCCCGAGGATGTTTCTGTTTCTGTCCAGGTAAGACCGTTGCAGTTGCCGAAATCCTTGATTGTGTAAAGAGGAACGTTTTCGATTCTGCCGATTTCATAAACAAAGAGATACTGGCCAAGGTCTTTGTCCTCGTGGATAATGGGCTCGCCAAGAGTCTTTACGGGTACAGTCTGGTTTCTCTTGCTTGTCCAGTTGGCGGTGAGGGTGAGGTTGCCTGTTGTGCCCTTTTCGATTCGGCTTACTACGTTGCCGTCGTCGTCAGACCAGCCTACAAAGGTGTAGCCGTCCCAGTTGGGATTCTTAAGGGTTGCACCCTTGTCAACGGTGTAGGTGATGGGGTCGATTTTATCAAGGGGAGAGTCAAACTGGATTGTATATTCCTTAAGAGTCCAGCGAGCGTAAAGCTCAATCTCTCCTTGGGTGCCTGCCGGGATTTCCTTGATTCTCTCGGCAGAGGTGCCTTCGCCGTCGTACCAACCCTCGAAAATATAGCCCTCAACATTGATGTTTGCAAGCCTTACATTCTGGTCGGAATGATAGTAAAGGGGATTGGGGTTGTTGATTTCAATTCCCTGAAGGTACTTGTCATCTCCTGCAATGTGGTAGGTGATGTAGTACTCGTCATCCCCAAGGACAGGCAGAGTGTCGGGCTGAGTAGGCTCTGCGGGCTTGGTTTCGGGCTGAGTGGGTGTGGGCTCAGTGGGCTTTACTTCTTCTGCAAAGTCCTCGCCAATGTTGGACTCAGGCAGGATTTTTGCCAGCCACTTCTGCACAGATGTAGCGTCCTTGATGTTTACCTTAGAGTTACCGTCGGTGTCGGCAACCTTAAGCTGCTCATCATCAAGGTCAATAATAGCCGCCAGAAACTTCTGAATAGTTGTGGCGTCTCGTACATTTACTTTTTCATTCATATCAACATCGCCTACAATAAGCTTTGCTGAAACTTCTTTGATTTCTTCGGTTTTAGCGGATACGGGCAGCATACCAAAGCAGGAAAGTGCCAGTACAGCGGCCATTACCGAGCAAATAACCGATAAAAGTCGTTTTTTGGTCATTGTGTTAACCTCCTGTGTCCTTGTGAACCCTGAAAAATTCACTATATTAAGTATATAATATCATAAAAACTACGCAAAGTCTATAAAAACAGGCAAGAAGATTTCTGTTTTTTGTTAAAATTTATGAAAAAACTTTTAGTGCACCTTACAGATTTTCAAAACACCCTTGCCTAAGGTGTATAAACTGTGGTATAATTTTAGAGTATAAGTTATTTTCAGAAACAGGTGAGAAAATTTGAGTTTTCCTCAGGATAAAATAAGAAATTTCAGCATTATTGCTCACATCGACCACGGCAAATCCACCCTTGCTGACAGAATCTTGGAGCATACCTCGGCAGTAAGCCAGAGAGATATGCAGAGCCAGCTTCTTGACAATATGGATTTGGAAAGGGAGAGAGGTATCACCATCAAAGCCCGTGCCGTTACCCTCAAGTACACCGCAGACGACGGCGAGGACTACCTCTTTAACCTTATCGATACCCCCGGCCACGTTGACTTCAACTACGAAGTAAGCCGCTCACTTGCCGCTTGTGAGGGTGCGGTGCTGGTGGTTGACGCCTCTCAGGGTATTGAGGCTCAGACCCTTGCAAACACCTATCTTGCAGTTGACACAGGCCTTGAGATTCTGCCTGTTGTAAATAAAATCGATTTGCCCAGTGCAGACCCTAAAAGAGTTAAAAACGAAATCGAGGATATTATCGGTATTCCTGCTCAGGATTGCCCCGAGATTTCTGCCAAGGCAAACATCAATATCCACGATGTTTTAGAGCAGATTGTAAGAGAAGTACCTGCCCCCACAGGAGATGTTAACGCTCCCTTGAAGGCTATGATTTTCGACTCCTACTACGACGCTTACAAGGGTGTTATTATCTATGTAAGAGTCAAGGAAGGCACAATAAGAAACGGCGACGAGTTCAAGCTTATGCAGACAGGCTCTGTCTTCAATGTTGTTGAGTGCGGCCATATGCTGGCTACCTCTCTTGACCCTGTAGGCGAGCTTAAGGCAGGCGAGGTTGGTTATATTACCGCTTCCATCAAGACTCTGGGAGACGCAAAGGTGGGCGACACCGTTACCCTTACCGAGAACCCTGCCAAAGAGCCTCTGCCCGGTTACCGTGAAATTCAGTCAATGGTTTTCTGCGGTGTTTACCCTGCCGACGGTGCACGTTACGGCGACCTCAGGGACGCTCTTGAAAAGCTTAAGCTCAACGACGCTTCTCTTACCTACGAGGCTGAAACCTCTGTTGCTCTGGGCTTTGGCTTCCGTTGTGGTTTTCTCGGTCTGCTTCATATGGAGATTATTCAGGAGCGACTTGAGCGTGAGTTTAACCTTGACCTTATCACAACTGCTCCTTCTGTAAGCTATCGCATTACCTTTACAGACGGTGAGGTAAAGATGATTGATAACCCCACCAACTACCCCGACCCTGCCCTTATCGCAAGCACCGAAGAGCCTGTGACAAATGCTCACATCTATTCTCCCACAGAGTATGTAGGCAATATTATGGAGCTTTGTCAGGACAGACGAGGCACCTTCAAGGGTATGACCTATATCGACGAGGCGAGAGTGGATATCCACTACGAGCTTCCTCTTGCAGAGATTATCTACGACTTTTTCGACACCTTAAAAGCCAGAACAAGGGGCTATGCCTCTTTTGACTATGAGCTTAAGGAGTATCAGGAGAGCAAGCTTGTTAAGCTTGATATTATGCTCAACGGCGAGGTTGTGGACGCTTTGTCCTTTATTATCCACGCCGACAAGGCTTACCCCAGAGCAAGAAAAATGGCAGAAAAGCTTAAGGACAAAATCCCCCGTCAGCTTTTCGAGGTGCCCATTCAGGCTTGTATCGGCGGCAAGATTATCGCCAGAGAAACCGTTAAGGCTATGCGTAAGGACGTTCTTGCCAAGTGCTACGGCGGTGACATTACCCGAAAGAAGAAGCTTTTGGAGAAGCAGAAAGAGGGTAAAAAGCGTATGCGTCAGCTTGGTACCGTTGAAGTGCCTCAGGAGGCATTTATGGCTGTGCTTAAGCTGGATACGGACTGAGTGTGCCAAGGCACACAATGAAATAAATCCTTTTACGGAATTTATGAAATATCCTGCGGATATGAAGTATTGCTTGGCAATATGAAGTACGCTTTGCGTATGGATTTATTTTACTTCATATCAGCTTGCTGATACTTCATAATATCTTAAGGATATTACTTCATATTTTCAAAGAAAATACTTCATTAAAAAATCACCGCAGACTTGTGTTTAAAGTCTGCGGTGTTTTTTATCTTCTTTTTGCAAGAATTGCAAAAGGGATGTTTATAAGAGTTGTCAGGAATAAAATTACGGGAGCTGCTGATACGCCTATTGTCCAGGCTTCTTTGGTAAAGCAGAAGAAAATAAGGGAAATCTGCAAGGAAATTGAGGCAACAAGGGCAAATACCAAAGGCACACGCCTTCTTCTTATAATTGCCGCAACAATTCCTGCCACAGACATTGCAATACCGATAAAGGAGAAAATAAGGAAAAGAATAACGGCGGTATCGTCAGGATACACAAGGGGTGAGCGGTCTATGTAGTAGCCGAACACATCCTGCATAGTGCCGCGGCGAAAAAACCACGGACAAAGGTAAAGCCCAAGCATAAAGCCCATAATACCTGCCGAAACAAAGGCAAAGGGATTGGGCTTTATTTTTGTTTCAGTTTTTGTTTCAACCGCAGGCCTTCTGACGGCAAAACCGCATTTTGAGCAGAAATTTGCATTTTGAGAAAGCTCCGCACCGCATTTAGAACAAAACATAACTTTTTCTCCTTACATATTATATTTTTCTTGCAAGTTCATTGAAAGCTATGTTCACAATAGCAAGAATAAACATTATCACAGAAACAGGGGAAGAAGAGGCAAATTCAAACATCAAATCAAAGAACCAGAAGAAGAAAATAGTGATAAAAATCAGAACCGATGAGGCAATGACAAAGCCCTTGGACATACCCTTTTTCATAAGTGTAAGGATGAGAGCGGCAATTAAAAGACCTCCGCTGAATAATATAAAAACAGAGCACACCAAAAAGGGAAAAGATCTGATTAGATATAAAACGGGAAGAATAGTGAGAATAGTAAACACGTTGAAGCTTCCGTCTTCTACCACAAGCCAGGGCAGAAAGAAAAGCAATATCATTGCAGCACAAATACCTGCCGAAATATAGGCAAAAATGTTGCGTTGAGCAGGTCTTGGAGTGCCGCAGACAGTGCAGAAATTTGCGTTTTCTGAAAGTTTAGTTTTACATTTTGGACAATCCATAAGCTTATTTGCCTGCCTTTCTTGAGATTATGTAGAAGATAATATTTGCAACAGAGAGAATAAGCATTAAAACAGGCACAAAAGTGGTTGTTACAAAGGAGATTGCATAATCCGAAAGCCAGATAAAAGCCAAGGAGAAAGCGGTTGTTGCCGAAGAGGCAATTATAAGCCCCAGTGCCGTGCCTTTTTTTCTTAGTATAAAAACAAGAGAAAAAACAAGCATAACCTCAACGGCAAGCATAATAAGTGCACAGAAAAAAACAGGGACAATATCCAGTTCCAGAAGATTGGTAATTGAGGTGAACATACTGTAGGCTTTGCCCTGTGAAATAAGCCAAGGCATAAAGAAAAGAATAATCATCACACCTGTTATTCCTGCCGAAATTAAGGTGAAAACATTGTACCCGGCTGGTTTTTCGGTGCTCTTTGCAGCAGGAGAATATGAGGGAGCATTTGCATTAGCCTGCATATTCACTTTAAGGCCGCAATGAGGGCAGAAATTTGTATTTCCCGAAAGTTTTGTTCCGCAGTTTGTACAGTACATTATTTTAACCTCTGATTCTTCTTGCAACACAAGGGAAGATGATGTTTGCAACAGAGAGCAAAGACATCATTAAAGGAACATAGGTGAACTCTACATCTCCTTTACTGTCAAAAACAAGTGCCAATAAGAAGAAAAGAGATATTAAGGTTATAACGGAAGCGGCAATGGAAAAGCCGAGGGGAAGCTGATTTTTTCTTACAAGAGCAAGAATGAGAGAGGGAGTGAGCAGGCCCATTGCAACAACCATCATTATGGAGCAGAGAGCGGCGGCATCCATTTCAAATTCTTCAAGGTAGATGTTGTCGGAGAACACTCTGAAAACATTGAAGCCGTCACCTGAAACACTAAACCAAGGCAAAAAGCAGAGAAGGAGCATAAGGCCCATAACTCCGACACTGATAAATACAAAGGGGTTAAACTTGGGCTCAGGCTTTTTGTAGGAAACAATAGGCTCGGCAGGGACATACTGAACACCCATAGGAGTCTGCACAGGGCGTAAGTACTGAGGCTGAGAGCCGTAGGTAGGAGCAGGTGGTACAGGGGGTGCAGTTGGTGCAGTTGGTGCAGAGGGCATAGAGTACACAGTGGGTGTGGGAGCCACTTGGGCGTAGGGGTTGTTATCTTTAATTACGGCACTGCCGCAGTTTGAGCAAAACTTTGTGTTATCTTCAAGCTTTGCTCCGCAATTCTGACAAAACATTGTTTTTCCTCCTTAAATAATATTAGCAATCTTTTTCTGAATGTATGTAGCGTCCTTGATGTTCACCTTTTTGTCAAGGGTGATGTCTTTGCTTACATCGTCAAAGGCGTTGTTGTAAATTGAATCCAAAGACTGTGGGTGCTTAAAATAATCAAGGCTTTCGCAATTAGCAAAGGCATTTTCACCGATGTCTGTAAGGGCGTCGTAGGCTCTTAAAATCTCAAGACTGTCACAGCCTGCAAAGGCATTGCTGCCAAGGCTCACACATTCTTCTGAAAGAATGACTCTTGTAAGGCGTTTGCAGTCTTTGAAAGCGTTGTCGGCAATTTTGGTAGTGCCGTCTTTAACGATGTAAACGCCTTCAAGATTTTTGTCGGCAGACACAAGGGTAGTGCCCTCGTAAATTACGCCGTCTTCAACCTTATCTGCGGCACTTACTACGGGAATCATACAGAATACCAGAGTAAGGACAAGTAAAAAGGCAGTGATTATTGCAAAGCTCGATTTTCTCATTCTATCTCGCCTTTCCAATAATCAATGGGTATATTTTACCATAACAAACACATTCAGGCAATGCTTTATGTACCAAACATTAAGGGCAAGGGGGTGGTATTTGTGGTGAATTTTTTCGCAAAAAACAAGCCCCGTATAAACGGAGCTTGTGTGTATGAGAAATATAAAATTATCTCTTTGAGAACTGGGGAGCTCTTCTTGCGCCTTTGAGACCGGGCTTTTTACGCTCTTTCATTCTGGGATCACGAGTGAGGAAGCCAGCCTTCTTGAGTGTAGCACGGAGTGCCTCGCTGTCGTACTGAAGAAGTGCACGGGAGATACCGTGACGGATTGCACCAGCCTGGCCTGTTACGCCGCCGCCTGCAACTCTGCAAACTACGTCGAACTTTGCGCCTGTCTCTGTAAGCTCGAGAGGCTGACGAACAATGAGCTTAAGTGTCTCAAGACCGAAATAATCGTCGATATCTCTGTCGTTGATTGTGATTTTGCCTGTACCCTGATAGAGGCGAACACGAGCAACACTGCTCTTTCTTCTGCCTGTACCGTAGAAATAAGGTGCCTTATCGTACATTGTTGTGTCCTCCTTTCTTACATTTCAAAAGTCTCAGGCTGCTGTGCCTGATGGTTGTGCTCAGCGCCTGCAAAGAGACGGAGTCTGAGCATCTGATCTCTGCCTAAAGAGTTAGAGGGAATCATACCCTTAACTGCAAGCTCCATAGCCTTCTCGGGCTTTGTAGCCATAAGTGTCTTGTAATCAACCTCTTTAAGGTGACCAACATAACCTGTGTGTCTGTACCACTTTTTCTGAGTGAGCTTGTTACCTGTTAAAACTACATCCTTGCAGTTGATGATAACAACGTGGTCGCCGCAGTCTACATGGGGAGTAAATGTAACCTTGTGCTTACCTCTGAGGAGTGTAGCTGCCTGAGCAGCAACCTTACCGAGGGGCTTGCCGGCTGCATCTATTACATACCACTTGCGGTCGATTTCGCCTTTTTTAGCCATAAAAGTTGACATAGCAAATAACCTCCTGATATTTCTTTTTTCGTGCCTCAGTATAATAACACAAGCTTATATCAAAGTCAACACCTTTTTTGAAAATTTTTAATTTACTCCTTTAACATCTTTAAAATGCTTCAAAATGCTCCCAAATGCTCCAAAATGCTAATTTGCTATTTTTCATAAATTTACATTTTTGTAATTAAAAAATTTAAAAACAAAGAAAAATACTCTTTATATTGCGGTTTTTATATGTTATACTAAGGATGTATTATGTACGAAATTTATGCTCCTTGGAGCTATTATAAACTGAAAGAAGGATTTTTTATGTACAGACTTGGTATTGACCTTGGCGGCACAAATATTGTCGCAGGTGTTGTAAACGAGAACTACGAGATTATCGCAAAGGCACAGTGCAAAACCGCTGTTCCTCGTCCTGAGGCTGAAATCTGCGATTCTATGGCAGAGGTTGCTCTTGCAGCTATTGCCGAGGCAGGTATTACTCTTGATGACGTAGACTCCGTTGGTATCGGTGTTCCCGGTGCAGTTAACCCCGAAACAGGCATTATCGAATATTCCGCTAACCTTTTCTTCCATAATTGGGCAGTTACACAGATGATGCAGGAGCGTCTGGGTGGCAAAAAGGTTATTATCGAAAACGACGCAAACGCAGCAGCTTACGGCGAGTACCTTGCAGGAAGTGCAAAGGGTGCAAAGAATGCTATTGCCATTACTATCGGCACAGGCGTTGGCGGCGGTATCATCATCGACGGCAAAATTTACAGTGGCTCAAACTATGCAGGTGCAGAGATGGGTCATATGGTTATTGTTAAAGACGGCAAAGAGTGTGCTTGCGGAAGAGAAGGCTGCTGGGAAGCTTATGCTTCTGCAACAGGTCTTATCAATATGACCAAGGACGCTATCCTTAAGGAAAAGCCCGATTTCTCCTATATGCTTAAGTCTGTTGACGGCGATATCTCAAAGGTAGACGGCAGAACTGCTTTCGACGCAATGAGAGCAGGAGACGCCAGCGGTAAGGCTGTTGTTGATGAGTACATCGGCTACCTTGCCTGCGGTATTATCAACGCAATCAACATCTTCCAGCCCGATGTGCTTTGTATCGGCGGTGGTGTTTCCAACGAGGGCGAAACTCTTCTCGCTCCCTTAAGAGCAATTATCGAGAAAGAGCGTTATACCAAGCACAACCCCAAGCAGACAGTTGTTTGCAAGGCGTCCTTAGGTAACGACGCAGGCCTTATCGGTGCTGCATTCTTAGGCGACATTTATTAAAACTTCGGCGTTCTCTTCGGAGAACGCCTTTGTTTTAGGTAAGATGTAATAGTGAATAGTGAAGAGGTGTGGTGGCACGCTTATGCGTGCGATTATAATGATTATTAACAACTACAAAGCTTTTATTTTTGATTTTGACGGTGTGGTTATGGACACCGAGAGTTTACATTTCAAGGCTTGGAACAAGGGCTTTGCCCTTTTGGGCGGCTCTCTTTCAGAGGAAGAATATCTTCCCCTGAAAAGCACAGGCAGAAAGCATATTGTAAACACCTTTGCAGAGAAGCTGGGTAGAAAAATTTCTGAAGCTGAGGCTCTTGAAATTTGCAGGGTGAAAGACGAATACTTCAAAGAGCTTTGCAAAAGCATTGACAAGAGCTTGCTTATTAAAGGCGTTGAGGATTTTCTCATCAGGCTTAAGAATAAGGGTGTGAAAATTGCCGTGGCTTCTTCAGCCTCAACTACCACCGAGCTTTTAAATAAAGTTGGGCTTACACAGTATTTTTCCGTTGTGGCTGACGGAAACTTAGGGCTTCCCAAAAAGCCCGACCCTGCCGTGTTTTTAAAAGCCGCCTCTCTTTTAGGGGTTGAAGCAAAGGACGCTTTGGTCTTTGAGGACTCTCTGGCAGGGCTTGCTGCCGCTGAAAACGCAGGAATGGACTTTGTGGCAGTAAGCGGCATAAAAAGCGAAAAGGCGATTCTTGAAATAAAGGATTTTACACAGATATAAAAAAGAGAGAACAAAACGGTTTGGTGTCCGCGATGTTCTCTCTTGTTTTTTAGCGAGATAGAAAAATCTATTTAATATACCCGCCGTTAATGCAGGTCTGATTTATATCTGACCTGTCCGAAGGCGGAATTGCCCTATCGTGGCTAACGAGTCATCTGTGGATAAATCCAATCTTCTTCATAGCCTTGTCAAGGGTACGCTGAGCCATTCTTTCTGCTACTTCTGCTCCCTTGCGGTAGCTTTCCTCAAGATAAGCCTTGTCTGCTATAAGCTTTTCGTATCTTTCTCTGATAGGTCTGAGCTCTTCAATAACTGCCTCGCCTACGGCTACCTTAAAGTCACCGTAGCCCTTGCCTGCAAACTCGTTTTCGATGTCTTCCATAGACTTGCCTGTAACAACGGAGTAAATACCCATAAGGTTGTTGATTCCGTCCTTACCCTCGCCGTAAGCAACACGAGCCTCACTGTCGGTAACGGCACGTTTGAACTTCTTGAGGATAACCTCAGGGGAGTCAAGAAGAGAAACGCAGGCGTTTACGTTTTCGTCGGATTTGCTCATCTTCTTTGTGGGGTCCTGAAGGCTCATAACCCTTGCACCGTTCTTGGGAATAAAGCCCTCGGGAACAGTAAAGGTGGGAGAGTAGAGGGAGTTAAATCTGCCTGCAATATCCCTTGCAAGCTCAATGTGCTGCTTCTGGTCAGCTCCAACGGGAACTAAATCTGCCTGATAAAGTAAAATGTCGGCAGCCATAAGGCAGGGGTAGGTGAAAAGACCTGCGTTGATGTTGTCGGCGTGTTTTGCGGATTTGTCCTTAAACTGAGTCATACGGCTAAGCTCGCCAAACTGGGTGTAGCAGTTTAAAAGCCAGGCAAGCTCTGCGTGTTGATGAACGTGGCTCTGAATGAAGAAAATGCTCTTCTCTACGTCAACACCGCAGGCAAGGATGGAAGCGTAAGCGTCCAGAACGTTCTTACGCATTTTTGCAGGCTCCTGACGAACTGTGATGGTATGTAAATCTGCAAGAGTGTAAATGCAGTTGTGAGTGCCTTCTTCCTGCATAACTACCCAGTTTTTAAGAGCACCAAGGTAGTTGCCCAGAGTGATTGTGCCTGAGGGCTGAATGGCACTGTATACTATTTTCTTTTTCTCAGTTGTGTTTTCCATTTTTATATCCTCTTTATATTAAAGTGTTTTTGAAACTCTGCCTAAAATCTCAATACCCTTTTTAAGCTGTTCGTTTGAGGGTGTGGAGAAGTTAATGCGGAAGTTGTGGGAGATTTCTTTTTCGTCTGTTAAGAAGGCGTTGCCGGGAACTACGCAGACCTTATTCTGCACAAGCTCAAGGCAGAACTTGTTCATATCTACATCTTCGGGAAGAGTGCACCAGATGAAAAGTCCGCCTTCGGGCTCAGCGTATGTAATCTTGTCAGAGAGGTGCTCTTTTAAGAGGCTCATTGTGTAATCAAGCTTTTCTCTGTAAAGGTTGCGGAGCATATCAAGGTGAGCGTCAAAGTCGTATTTTGTGATAAACTCGTGGCAGATAATCTGTGACCACATATTTGTGTGCACATCCTCGCCCTGCTTGCAAACCACCATCTTCTGGATAATCTCCGCAGGGGCTGCACACCAGCCAACACGCATACCGGGAGAGATAACCTTTGAGAAAGAGCCTGCGTAAATTACAAGACCCTCAGTGTCAAAGGATTTGATGTTTGGAAGGGTTTCGCCCTTGTATCTCAGCTCGCCGTAGGGGTTGTCCTCTAAAATAAGCACGTTGTACTTTTTGGCAAGCTCGTACATCTGCTTTCTTTTTTCAAGGCTCATTGTAATGCCTGAGGGATTCTGGAAGTTGGGAATTGTGTAGATAAAACGCACTTTTTCGTTTTCTTTCAGTGCTTTTTCAAGCTCCCTAATATTCATTCCGTCGTCGTCCATTGCTACGCCAACAAGTTTTGCGTTGTAGCTTCTGAAGGTGTTCAGAGAGCCGATAAAGGAAGGAGCCTCGGTAATAACCACATCACCTTCGTTAACAAGGGACTTTGTAACAAGGTCCATAACCTGCTGAGCACCTGAGGTGATAATCAGGTCGTTGCCCTGCATATTTACGTTGTATTTTTCACTCATATATTCCTTGAGGGTGTTTCTCAAGGGGAGATAGCCCTCAGTAAGACCGTACTGAAGTGCCAGCACGGGGTTTTCTTTGAGAAGTCTTTGAGAAATTTCAGCCACTGCCTTTTCGGGGAAAGCGTCGGGAGCAGGGTTGCCTGCTGAAAGGGACACAACCTCGGGGTCGGCGGCATACTTGAAGATTTCGCGGATAGCACTGGGCTTGAGAGTATTTACTCTGTCAGAAAATGTATAGTTCATAATAACGCCTCTGTAATAATAATCTTACCTTTTATTTTAACATATATAAATGCAATGTGCAAATTTTTTTGAAAATTAAGGCAAAACAGTTACAAACTGCCTTTTATATAAGAAAAATAATCACAATTCGGTTACTTTTATTGCCTTTTTGCAGTAGTTTGTTGTATAGTTATACTGTATAAATGTCTAAGTCTGCCTGTTTTTAAGAGGGCAGGGTTCGTTAAGGATTTTTTAGGAGTGAGGAAAATGAAACACAGACGAAGAAACGACGATGAGTTCTTCATCGGTATGGTAGGCTCAAGCTACACCGTAAACAGAAAACACAGAAAAAGAAAAGTAAAAAGAGTTCAGAAAAAGCTTTTGTTCAGAGCTCTTATCATTGCCGCCTGCGTGTTGGTTGTGGCAGGCATTGCGGCTCTTACCGCCTTTGTGATTGTGCCCTTCTTTGCAGGCCTTGGTGCCTCAAACACACCTGACGAGGCCACAAAGGACCAGATTCAGGTTGTTGAAACAACAGTAGCCCCTGTTACAACTGCTCCTGCAACAGAAGCAGCTACAACTGCAGCTCCCACAACTGTGGCACCTACAACCGTGCCGCCTACCACTGCGATTACTCCCATAGTAAACGCTCACATTAAGCCAAATATTGCTGACGACGGCAGTAAGGCCACTATGGCAACAAATACAATCTGTATCTGGAACAATCAGGCCTTTAACCTTTTTTACAGCGGCAACAAGGCGGCTGAGTATTACGCCAAAGCAATTAACACCTATGCAAACAAGCTTGATAAGGACGTTAAGGTCTACAATATGGTTGTGGGTAACCACACAGAGTTCGGTCTGCCCGAAAGACTCATTAAGGGCGGTATAGAAACAGACTCTCAGTCAGATAATATTAAACATATTATTGATAACCTGAACAGCAGAGTCACTCCCATTGACTGCTACAATAAGCTCTCAGAGCATTGCAATGACTACATCTTCTACGGCACAGACCACCACTGGACTGCCCTTGGTGCATATTACGGCTATGAGGCTTTCTGCGAAACTCTGGGGCTTACTCCTATGGACATTACAAAGAGCGAAAAGACCAGTATCGACGGCTTCTTGGGCTCTCTTTACACTGCCACAAGCTCGCCTGTCCTTGCAGAAAATACCGACACAGTAGACTATTACAGTCTGCCCAACAATACCTACGCTCTTATGAACGAGCGTATGGACAGCTCTGAAATCACCGTTGACGTTTACTATCCCGGCTCAACAGGGGGAGACCTTACCTACGGTGTGTTCTGCTGGGGTGATACCGCTCGCTTTGTAATCCACTCCGACTGCTCAAGCGGCAGAAAAATCGCCCTTGTAAAAGACAGCTTTGCCAACGCCTTTGCACCTTACCTTTCTGCAAACTACGACGAGGTTCACCTTATTGACTACCGCTACTGGTACGGCGATCTTAACCAGTACCTCAAGGACAACGGCATTAAGGAAGTTCTCTTCCTCAATAACACAATGTCTGCAAACACTGCTTCTCAGGTTGATTCAATCTCCAACGTGTTTGGTTAATCGACTTGATTGTACCTGAGAGGAGAGATAAAAGTGTTATCCAAAGAAGTCAAAGCCGAAATATACGGCTCTTTAAACGAGAAAAACGGAGTGTACTCGGGCTATGTCACCAGTCAGGAGGCAATGGGCCAGAGCGTTTACGTTCTTTCACGCAAGGGCGTGGGTGAGTTTGTTTACGGTATCATTACCGCAGTTATCACCACCACCGACGGCAGCGAAAAGTACGTTGTTACACAGAAGTTTGAGATTATGTACGAGCCCGAAATCAGACAGAGGCTCAGTGCAGTGAAATCCCTTAAAATCGACAAAATAAGCTGCCTCTACGAGAAAAGCTGCGGAGCGGTTATTCTTTACAAAGAAAAGGGAGCGGATGAGGCAAGCATACTTCTGGTGAAAAATCAGAAGGGCAGATTCTGGAGCTTTCCCAAGGGCCACGTTGAGCTTTGGGAAAACGAAAAGGAAACCGCCGTCAGGGAAATCAAAGAGGAAACCGACCTTGACGTGGAAATTCTGGATAATTTCCGTGAAATAAGTGATTATTGCCCCTTCGGCAAAATCCGCAAGAGAGTGGTTTTCTTCCTTGCCGCCGCCAAAACCAACAAGGTGAGAATTCAGGAGTCGGAGATTGAGAGCTACACCTGGGTCAAGCTCAGTGACGCCAAGAAGGTCTGCACCTACGACAACGACCTGAGGGTAATCGACAAAGCCAGAGAGTACTACGAAGACCACCTGAGAAAAAATTAAACCAGAAAATCGAACCCTACATTTTGAAGTTTATATCAGTTGAGAATGTATTTTGACAAAACAAAACCACCCGAAGAAGAACGAAAAATTCTTTTTCGGGTGGTATCTTTTTGTAAAGCCTTCGGAATTTATACATCCCTTTGTTTCTTGCTCAGCTCATAAAATGCCACTGCCGAGGCGGCGGCAACGTTGAGAGAATCAACGCCGTGGTACATAGGGATTTTTACGGTGTAATCGCAGTTATCTATGGTTTTGTCGGCAAGGCCGTCGCCCTCTGTTCCCATAACAATTGCAAGCTTTTCCTCTTTGGCAAGCCTTGAGTCATCAAGGGAAAGAGAATTGTCCTTAAGTGCCATAGCAACCGTCTTGAAGCCCATTGCCTTTATTTGCTCAAGGCTGTCATCGGGCAAAAATGCCCAGTCAATCTGAAAAACCGTTCCCATACTGACCCTTGCGGCCCGTCTGTAAAGAGGGTCGGAGCAGCCGGGGGTAAGGAGCACTGCCTCCATTCCCAGAGCTGCCGCTGAGCGGATTATTGCGCCTACATTGGTGGGGTTCATAACCTTGTCCAGTATAACTATACGGCTTTTGCCTTTGCAGATTTCACTCGCCTCGGGCAAGGGCTTTCGCTTCATAGCACAGAGCATACCCCGTGTGAGTTTAAAGCCTGTGAGCTGTGTGAGAATATCAAGCTCACCGTAAAAGGCAGGAACGTTCCCAAGCCTTGCAAGAATATGTCTGCCTTCGCCCTTGATATGCCTTTTCTCCATAAGGCAGGAAACAGGCTCATATCCCGAGTCAAGGGCTCGCTCTATAACCTTCGGGCTTTCTGCCACAAACAGGCCCTTTTCCGGAAACTCCTTGTTCAACAACTGAGCTTCGGTTAAACGTGCATATATATCCAGCTCAGGAGCATTAAAATCTGTTATTTCTATAATGTTGTTCATACCGCACTCCGTATACTTGACTTGCCATATCGTTGTATCCTGATATGTCAATATATATTGTAGCTTCATATCCTCTCGGTGTCAAATGATTGTAACAGAAAGAGCCAAAGTAAAACGAAGTCTTTTGATTTATCGTCAAATTATTTCTCGCTTGCTTTCTCTGCACAGCCTTGGAAAATTAAAAAGCTGTTAGCTTAAAAGTCGTCTTTAAATTACGGTTATTAAATATTATTTTTAGTTTGTTAGTATATACCGTTGGTTTCTGCTGTTTGGTTTATCAGGTAAAGTCATCTCAACAAAACCACCTTTTATAGCCGGTATGAGATAGTTCTCTCTGAAGCTTGAACGTGATTTTAAGTCTAAAAGCTCCATAAGCTCTTTTGCGGTATAAGCAACATCATACTTCATAACATCAACAAGTTTTTTAGTATATGCTGAATAATCAACATCCACCGACTTAACCTGTTCTAAAAGCTCATCCAGAACGTTATCAATCTGCTCAAGCATAAATTCAATGAAAAAGTTTGAATCACCGTTTATGTGACACTTTGCAATAGCTTCATAATAATCTTGCTGAAACTTTTCAATCTGACTTTCTATAGGTATATATTCAAAAACAGGTTTCCAGTTATACAGCAAAGCTGTGTGCCAAAGTCTTGCCATTCTGCCGTTGCCGTCAGAAAACGGATGTATAAAAACAAACTCGTAATGGAAAACTGCAGACATAATAAGCGGGTGCACTTCTTTTCTTTGCTCATTCATAAAAGAGAAAAGCTGTTCCATAAGCTCGGGTACTAAAGAAGCAGGAGGAGCCATAAAAATACATCTATCTCCACTGAATACACCTTCTTCACCTTTTCGAAACTCGCCGGATTCATCCACTAAATATTTAGTCATAACTGAGTGTAGCTTTTTAAGGTCGGATACATTAAAGGGATTGATTACGCTGAGCATTTCATAAGCTTCGTATGCGTTCTTAACCTCTTGTATTTCTTTTTGTTCACCAAGAACCATCTTGTTATTGATTACATCCTTAACCTGCCCCAAAGACAAAGAATTGGCTTCAATGGCAAGAGAAGAGTGTATAGAACGGATTTTGTTATTCTTTCTTAAGTGCGGTCGAGCCTCAAGTGAACCATTGTAAGTAAGACGGCTCACCTTATCGCTTATCTCGCTTACCAATGAAAGCATTTTGTTTGAAATGGTATATGGCGGAGTGTAATTTTCCATAGCTACCTCCAAAGTTTATCTTGTATGTTAACTTGACTGTTTTCTTGTCTTATTATACATTACATTTCAATATATCGTCAAGTTTTTTCATGCAACAATTCGGATTAATACATAACTTATTTTTAGATGCACAATCTTAGCAAGCAGACTGTTTGTATCCACATTCGTGATAAAACAGTAAAAACGCTTGTTAGGCACATCCTAAGACCTATTGTTTTTCGGAATGTTAATTGGTGAGATAGACTCTCTTTAAAAAGGGTTTCAGGTTTTCCTGACAAGCTAAGTACTGTTTGGGAGTACAAACAGTCTGCTTGCTGGATTGATACAGAAGATTTTTTGTATATAATTCAGTTGTGCTTATATTTGCAAAGGTGTATAATTATACTGGTATTAGTTGAAGCCAGGAGGCTGTTTATGGATAAAAAAGATGTTGTTAATCTTTTGAATAAAACCAAAGACAAAGCTAAAAATGTTACTTCAAAAGTTACAAACTCTGTTGTTGATACAGCCGAGAAAACAAAAGCTAAGGTTGTAGAAGTAACAAACAAAGCTGTCGATGATATCAAAACTAAAAAAATTGAAAAATCAAATGAATACCTGACTTCGATGTTTGAAGCTAAAAGTTCGCTGATAGATACCTTTGCTATGAATTTTATAGATCTTTTAGGTGACTCACCGGTAGAGCTAACAAAGTCTAAAGCTCATAAAATAAAAAAGGTGTTTCCTGTACCAAAAGAGCAGACTGTACTATGGGCTGACGCTGAATTTGATTTAAGACCAAGTGGCATAGTATGTACTGAAAAGGGTGTTTTCGTAGAATCAGATGCCAGTATTTTTGCTAGTAAAAAATCAAAGAAAAAGGATACTGATAATAATCAGAAAACAATGTTATTCTTTTATTCTTGGGATGATTTTGAACCTTTTTGGTTTGCGAGTGAGGATAAGAACAATAACAAAGCATTTCTTGTATCTGATAAGTGTACAGGTAAGTTTGTAGAAGTCTGTAAAAACATATCTGAAGAAGCATCCGATGACAGGTTAGTTGCAGATTTTGGGGTTGAAGAAGATGTTGTAGAAGAAGTTGCGGTTAAGATAGCTCCTGCTACAGTTGCGGGAATGATGTCTTCCGAATCTTCAGTGTTTATAGCAGATAAGTCTGCTGTTAACACAACCTCAGGACACGGCGAAATGGCTGAAGAAGCTATAACTATGCTAGATAAACTATGTGGCTTAGATGCTAAAGTGGTCGGTCGTGATAACAAAAAAGATGGTGCTGACAGACTTATAGGTGATACTGGATTTATACAGACAAAATACTATAACTCTGCCAGAGGGTCATTAGAAGCGTGTTTTAAACCTAATGGAGGAGAATACAGATATATCAACGAGATAACTGGTAAACCTATGCAACTCGAAGTACCTAAAGACCAGTATGAAACAGTTCTCAAAGGTTTCAGAAAAAAGATTGAACAAGGAAAGGTACCTGGTGTAACTGATCCGAAAGATGCTGAGTTGTATGTAAGGAAAGGTCGCCTGACATATAATCAAGCGGTTAAACTGACAAAACCTGGAACGATAGAATCTTTATCATATGATGCCTTGACAGGAGTGGTGACTTGTTCATGTGCTTTTGGCATTACATTTGTAACAACAGTGTTCCTAACATGGAAGAAAACAAACAACTTGAGTGAAGCAGTGCACACCGGTGTATCAGCAGGTATACAAGTTTTTGGAGTTTCTTTCTTACAGCATATAGTTGTGTCGCAGGTAGCCAGAACTGGTGTAGCTAAATTGCTTATAGCACCTAGTCAAGCTGTAGTTAGTAAGTTGGGTTATAGTACATCGGCTTTTATTGTCAATGGACTGAGAGCGTTGTCAGGTAAAACTGCTATTCATGGAATTGCAGCAACAAATCAACTAGCTAAGATTTTACGCACAAATGTGCTGACATCAGCTATAACTTTCGCTGCGTTCTCAATTCCTGAAACATACAACTTAGTATCAAGTAAAATATCTACATCTCAGTATCTGAAGAATATTACTGTTCTTGCAGGTTCGATGATTGGTGGTGGCGGTGGGGCACTTGCTGCCGGTATAGCTGCGGCGAAAGTTGCTGGAGCTACTGGTACGGCGGTTTCTCCAGGTGTCGGTACAGTTATAGGTTTAGCAGGCGGACTTGTTGGTGGAGCAACAGTGGCAAAAGCAACGGATGTTATCGGTGATATCTTACACGAAGATGATAGCGAGATAATTGGTAGATTATTCAATGCTTATGTTTCATATCTTGCAAGCGAGTACCTACTTGACGAAAAGGAAATCGAAATGTTAGTATTTGAACTTGATAAAACACCAAAGAAAAACTTTAAAAAGTTGTTCCAGGATATTCTTGTGACAGATAATCAAGAAAAAACTATACGAACGTTTCTTGAGCCGCATTTTGATTATGTAGTCAATAGTAGGGATAAGTTTGAGTTGCCTTCGGAAGAGCAGATTATTTCTATTGTTGCAGAAGAGTGTGAATAATAGCGTGATTTAAAACTATAATTTAGGAGCAATAAGATATGAAGAACAATGATTTATTAAAAGAATTTGACAAATTCTTAAATGGTAAAGAAATTACAACAGATGAGGAGTTTGATAAGGCTTTCAACGAATTTATCATTTCTAAGGGTTTAATGTCACCAGAGGATAATGAAGAACCTGATGAGGAGGATGTATATTATTATCTTGACCTTGCTCAATCTGCCACAAGCAAGAAAAATGCTTTGAAGTACGCAAAAAAGGCTTTGGAGCTGGAACCTGATAATCTTGATGCGGAGGCTATGGTTGCAGAATGTTCTGCAACATCATTTGAAGCGTTAATTGAAAAGTATGAAGCTTTACTCGAAAAAGAGAAGAATAAACTTACAAAACAAGGTTATTTTAAAGCAGATTCAATTGGTGATTTCTGGCTGATTTTTGAAACCCGACCTTATATGAGATTATATGATAGCTATGTACATTTACTTATTGATTGCGGAAAAATGAAAACCGCAGTTAAGCACTGTGTAGAAATGCTGAGATTGTGCGAAAACGACAACTTAGGTATAAGGCACAGTTTAATGAACTTGTATGCGTATCTCGAAGATGATGAATCAGCTATTGAGCTTTTCAAGAAATATGAAAATGAATATAGTGCAATGTTTCTACTTCCTTTATCCATTCTTTATTATAAGCTCGGTGACCTGAAAAAATCAGCAAAGTATCTTAAGAAGCTCAAAAACACGAACGAAGATACACTTGAGTTTTTTAAGGGTATAAACAAAGGTCAAATGGATTTTCTTGAAAACGAGAATCCATATGGATACAGACCTTTTACCATTGAGGAGCTGATGCTTGAGTTTGCCGAAAATCCGTTTTTATTTGTAACAACAAAAACCTACTTTGAATGGGCATATAAGAAACTTAAAAATATGAAATCATAAAACAAAAGGTCTGTTTTGCTATCAATAAGCAAGACAGACCTATATTTTTGGAATTAACGGTGAAAGTGATGGAATTAACGATAAAATTCAAAGATTAACAATCTCGTTATTTCTAATCGTTAATTCTCCTTTTTTCGCTGGTTTTCTATCAAACTTTGTCTATTAAGAATAGTAGAAAAAGTGCTGCTCAAAGCCTTGGCTTAACAGTGATAAGGAACTAATTTACTTATCAACTGTTAGCTGACGGGTTTTTCGCTTTATATCACGAATTATGGAGGACATACCATGAAAACCTTAATATCTTGTGCCTACAATATGGATAATTGCTGTGTGGAACTGAAATTCACCGATGGCAGCATGATTGCGATTGACACCATCGCCGTTGAAAATGAAATTGCACGTAATATGTATGAAAGGTCGGAACTGGATTATCTAATCTACAATGACCCGATTGGATATGCAGACTTGATATTGAACGGTGATCCCAAAACCTATTTGAAAACTGTAACTGAAGGTAATTCTTTAGATACTTAACAATCATACCACCCATGGAAAGAAAAATTTCTATGGGTGGTTCTTCTTGTGTGCTCGGCACGCATTATTACTTGGCGGTGAAAGTCCGCTACAGGCTTGGCAGTAGGAACTGTTAGCTGAAGACAAGGGCGTCCATCGTGAGGTGGAGTCTGAAGGAAGTCGGAGGCAAAACCTCGGTCTGACG
>JAFTWB010000017.1 GCA_017465505.1 Clostridia bacterium
TTTCACCTTGTGGCCTCTGCCTAGAGAAGACAGAGTCCTCAGAGTTACACCCTCATCAATACTTCGGGTACTTCCCTTTGCACCCTTTTTGCCAATAGCATTGCTGGCGGACAGAATATCCACCTTATACCCCAGCCTCTTGAAGCAATCAATAACATAAGCGGTCTTTGTGTATGCCGCCGGACTGTTTACTCTTTTATCCTTGCTGTCCAATGCATCATAATACGCCAGACACTTAATAACCATACTTTCCCCGCTTTTCTTTTGTATTCAAAAATTTTTAGTTACATACACTATGAAATGATACTCTAAAAATAAAGGTAAAAGCACTAGCCTTTTCCTTCATTCCTCATCCTGATTACTTTTGCAGGAACTCCACCAACTATCGCATAATCAGGTATATCCTTCGTAACCACGGCTCCTGCACCAATAATAACATGACTTCCAACATTCACACCAGGTAAAATAGTTACACGAGAACCTATCCAAACATCGTCTCCTATATGTATTGGGGTTTCTTTTTCAAAGCCCTGCATATTCATAGGTATATCAATACGATCATGAGCGTTACTATATGAATACATTATACACTGAGGCCCCATCATCACATTATTGCCAATATAGGTAACTCCGCCTATACTGCAATCTATTCCCATTCCACTGTTATCACCTATTTGAACAGTCGGATCAAATCTGGCCCCATGCTCAAAATTGACATTAACTCCGCATTTTTCTATGAAATTACTCGCCATCCAATATCTTATCTTCTTAGCAATTTTAGATTGTTCAGATTGTGGTAAACGCCTACCAATCTTGCTATATAAAACTCTAAAAAAACTTCTTTTGGCTCTTTTGAAAAATTTCTTCATAAACGCCCCACTACCTACTATGTTAATATTTATATCAGCTTTTTCACTTAAATATCTATATCATTGTTTATTTAATAAATTTTCAATTGCCTTTTTTCCTATGTATGCTCTTTCTCTGTATTCTGGCATAACTTTAATTAAATGATTTTTAATATTGTGTTCGTTATCCATAAGCCACTTAAAAGAATCAACAAGCTCCATCGTATCAGACAATGACTGAACCGGTAAAACATAGTTATCTGACGTGCCGAATAAATCTTTGGCAATTCCAATAGATTTTATCGAGTAACCTAAAACCAGAGTAGGCACACAGGTTGAATACGCAGCAATAGTCGCATGTGTCCTAGCTCCCACAAAAAAGCGACAACGAGAAATGTACCCCTTTAACTCCATACAATTATGATCCTGTATCATAGTAACCCTATCAGTGTTCTCAAATCTATCATACAGCTTATTCAACACTTTCCTATCATCATTACTCTCCCACACCACATGTGGAATCAACGCAATATTACAATCGGTATCATTGATTATAAATTGAATAAGATTAACAAAAGACTCATAAACTAATTCTGGATTATTTGAACTGTCCATTACCAGTGGACTTACATTTATTCCTATGGTGTTACCTTCTTTCCAGTTGTTTGGCAAAGGTAAATCTACTTTATTCAATACAAAAGCAGGATCTGACACCAGTACAGTATTGGCATTTACTTCTTTTAATGCATTATAAGATATACTTTCTCTAGCGGTAATTAAATCATATCTAGATATATCTTTTGCAATTTGTTTGTCATTAAGCAGATCTGGTTCAACGCTACAACCCCACAAAACAGTTTTTGATTTCTTTTTCTTGAAACAATAATTTAAAGCTGCCAAAATTTCTGTTCCAGGATAACAGTAATTATCTCCACCAACGGAAAATGCAACATCTCCTTTGTCCACTGAATCAAACATTTTTTTCTTTTGAAAATAAATTCCTTGGTTTATTGAACCTGTTAGCTTTGTATGAATTCTTGATAATAATCCTCGATAGGAATATTTTGAAAACGATATATTATCTTCTTCTATAATGTTGCTAATTACTACATTTAATTTATAATATATATCTTGATCAATATTCTTGGAAAAAAGTATAACCTTATTTCCAAGTATCTGCTGAGAGGATCTTACAATCGCCTCACATCCATGATTACCACTGCCAGCATGAGCATAAAATATCGTTTTATTCATATATTAAACTAATCTCCCATCTTTGCAATTAAATTTTTTATACGATATAAAAGTATCACCAAAATTGGCGAACCAAGCTGATATACTTTACGATAAACTCCATTAGATGATATAGTGGATTTTTTAGCAACTTCTTGATATTCCTTGCTTTTCAAAATTTTATGTAACTCTTTTTTCTTCAAAAAAAAACTCAAATTAGAACTCAATACACTAGTTATTGATTTTTCAAACAATGAAAAAAAAACATCATAATAATTAGTCGATATATTGTTTGTGATATTACTTACTGTATCATTGGTTTCCGTATACAACAAACGATCGTGTTCAAATTTATTGCTATTATTCGAACTTGACAAACTACCTGCATTAGACCATACATAATGATATAAACACTTATCTAGAAAAATTATTTTCTTTTCAATTCTACTCAAATATTTTAAATTAAACAAATAGTCTTCTCCGTTATTAAAACGTTCATCAAATCTTAGCAAATTCTTTTCGATTACCATACGATCATATATTTTGTTCCAAGGAACATTAAATCCCAACAAATAAAGCAACGAAAAATCTGTTTTCTCATATGTTTTACAGGTTGTGTTTGCCTTGGTTTCATATGGTAAAACGTTCTGTTTCCCCTCAGTATAAAACCCACACATAACCATATAGTCTGATTCAAATGAATTTACAAGAATTTCACACCATTTTTTTTCAACCCAATCATCACTATCACAAAACATCACAAATTCGCCATTTGCAATATCTAGTCCTGCGTTTCTTGCCGAAGATACTCCACCATTGGGTTTGTCTACAACAATAACTCTATTATCATTTTTTTCAAACTGTCTGCAAATCAAAAGCGAATCATCTTTAGAACCATCATTAACCAAAATGATTTCTATATTGGAATATGTTTGTTCTATCAACGAACGAACACATCTTTCTAAAGTTTTTTCTGCATTATACACGGGAACAATTATACTTACCATTTCATTCATAACACTATTATAAAAAGACCGTATTTTCATACTCTTTTAATGAATTAGTAAAATATAGTCTTTCTTTCTCCAATTCCGCAGAGAACCTGCTTCTTTTATCATCATTTTCAATAAGACTTTTTATAGCATTGGCAAGCTCATACGCACTGATAGGGGTTATTATTCCGTTGATTCCATTCTTGATTTGATCTCTCATGCCACCAACATCTGTTGTTACAATAGGCTTGCATAACACCTTAGCTTCTGTAACAGTTGTAGAATAAGCCTCATAATAAGACGTCTGAACATATAAGTCTGCACAATTTATATACTGATATGGATTATCTTGATTGCCTTCAAAAACAAAGCTATCCTCTATCTGCATAGACTTAACCTTATCTTCCATAATTTCAACTTGATTTCCATCCCCAATCCAATGCCAGCAAATATTATATCCATCATCACATAAGATTTTACAAGCTTCAATAGCTATATCTGCCCCTTTTTCCTTTGTAAGGCGTCCTACTGTTACAATATTTATAGCTGATTTATTAAAATTTAACGGTAATTGTTCTCTTGACTTTTTTAGAATGTGGTCAACATCACAAATATTACGCAACACAATAAACTTATCTTCTAAAAAAGCAAATTTTTCTTTTAAAATATTCTTACAATCAGTAGAAACCGCAACAATAAAGTCAAATGCAGAAAAACACTCTTTATCTTTTTGATACGCCTTTCCTTCTTTTATATACGCTCCATTATGATACCAAAGCACTTTTTTGGCAGCTTTAACCTTATCAGCAACATATTTAGGCGAATAATCGTGATGAGAATACGCTATTGCTACATCATATTTTTTTGACAAGCTCTTAAATAAACAAACTGGATTTTTGCCCAATTTTACAACCATTCTGAAAATGCAATATTTAATAAACTTAT
Source organism: Clostridia bacterium (assembly GCA_017465505.1). GTDB lineage: Bacteria > Bacillota > Clostridia > Oscillospirales > Acutalibacteraceae > Ruminococcoides. The sequence goes on from JAFTWB010000017.1 coordinate 4,019, forward strand.
CCAAATTACGCAGCACGCCTCCTCGACTACGTATATTATTTAATGTCATTTCAGTGTTCATAACGTATTTAAAATCATCTACAAAGTTAACGGTTCTTGTAATCTGAGATTTTAATAAATCATAATGGGAGTTCATCAATAATACATCAACTGAATACTCTTTTTCCGGCAATACGTTTATTAAATTAACAAGACATTTTTCAATCCCGCCTATTCCTAATCCGTAACATACAAATAAAAGATCTTTCATATTCACCTCAAACATTATGCATACTATAATAAACTATATAACTCGGAACATTATACTGATTAAAGGTTGCATAATTTCTCCTACTGTACCGGGTCTAATTTTTTTACTCGGATTTTATCAAAAATACGGTATCCTGCTTTATAAAGCCAAGGGCAATAGCTATACATCATAAACTTTATTTTGTCGTTTCTTCTGTATAAACCTTCTGACAAATACCCTTTTACTTCGGTTTTTAAAGCATTCAGCTCTTCTTTACTGATGATTCCTTTGTGAATAGAATATGTACCAAACTGACCTAATTTGGAAAATGCCATTCTCTTTTTTGCACTGGATTCATAGGATGTTCCCATACTTTTATTATAGATAGTTTCTGAAACAAACACCGAATCCTTCATCGAATTTAGATGATTAGCGGTATGAGTAGCACTTGTATCATATTGAAAATAATTATATAATGCTTTATCACTATATACAGATTTGTCAGCATTTCTGAAAATCTCAAAATTCATCAGAACGTCTTCGTTGATTTTTATCTTCTCATTTAACCTGATATCTTTTATCAGTACCGATTTATACAGTTTATTACACAGGCCGCCAGCAAAATATCTTCCGGAAATCAATGAGTCAAGTGCTTCATCCTTTGACTGAACAATTACTTTACCTACGTTACCGACAGGAACAACTCTCCCATCTGGAAAGATTGTACTATAACTGCAATGGGAAATATCTGCGTCATATCTACGTAAAAGCTCTATCAAATGCTCATACATCCCCGACTCAATAGTATCATCTGCGTCTACAAAGGTAACAAAGTCACCTGTTACATACTCAAGGCCTGTATTTCTTGCGTGTGATACACCGACGTTAGGAATTGTAATAAGTTTTATTCTTTTATCTATTTCTGCCAGTTTCGAAACGATTTCTTCGGTTGTATCTTTTGAACCATCGTTAATAACTATTATCTCAAGATTTTCATAACTCTGGCAAGAAATACTATTTATGCATTTTTCAATGGTTTTTTCCGCATTATAGGCAGGAACAATAACAGAAATTAGACCTGTCATCTTGCTTCTCCTTTTATATTAGTTATACACACTCGCCAATCGCCAAAGATTTATATCTTTTTTTTCAAAAGCTTTTTCAACCTGTCTGAGCATAAAAGGCAACTTAACTTTGTAATCGGGCTTCCATTCTTTATATAGCTGAGCAGCTAAAATAAATAAAGCCTCTTCTGCCTCAGGACACCTTTTTATGTCCCTGTAAAAATACTGACTTAAATGCCTTAAAATCAATGTATATATAACTTTTTCATCTTTGACATTGAGATCTTTATACTTCTCTAATATGTCCAGCAACATCCAGTATCTGTCAATAACTTTTGGAGTCACCTTTCCACCTTGTGTGTGTGAAAAATTATTCTCATACCATCGGTAATCATACACTGCTTTCGGAATATAGGAATAATTTTTGCACTGAGTAAAAATGAGAAGCAGAATAATCGTATCTTCATACCAGTAACCCGGCAGGAATCTGACGTTGTTCCATAAACTTCTCTTGTAAACCTTAGCCCATGGAAGGCCGGGCAAGTTCATAATTTCATCGCCGTTCTTGTATCCCGAGAGATTACAATCAGGATATATATTTGGTATTACCTGGTAAACTTTTCCATTTGCTTCTTTCGATAAATTATGACCGGCAACTACCATATCGTAATCATCTTCATAAGCCTTGCTCATCAACACTTCAACGATATCGTTATGTACAGTATCATCACAATCAATAAACATTAAATACTTACCCGAAGCATTATTGATACCTGTATTTCTGGCTGCAGCAATTCCGCCGTTTTTCTGAAAAATCACCTTTACTTTAGGGTGATTTTCATATTTTTTCAATATATCCTGAGTTCCATCCGTAGAGCCATCATCAACAAAAATAACTTCGTAGCTATATTTGGTTTTCTGATTAAGGACTGATTTAATATTGTTTTCCAGAATGTTTGCATAATTATAAACCGGAATAACTATTGATAAATCTATTTCATTATTTACTTCCGGGTTACAATACTCAGGATTTGATTCAGGTTTAGGATATATTTTATTAACGATTATAAGTGCTTCTTCAGCATTTAAATCTACAACATTTTTCTTAGTAAAGACTTTATTCACACAAAACTTTATAAGATATATAAAGTATGCTATCTTTGCAAGAACACAAGCAAACCATTCATTTTTGAACATCTTATAAAATCTGAAATAAAACCCGTGCTTCAATTTTATCTTCCTTTACAATGAAATCAGCATTTCTTCTACCGCTTTAGTGGTATTCTCTGTGCTGAAATATTTGCCTCGCTCTTTGGCTCTGGCTGCGTAATCTTCCAGCATACCCGGAGTTGTTAGCATCTTCTTAATTCCTTCATAAAGAGCATCTTCGTTATTATCCGTAACAATTCCGTATTCGTTGTTCTCTCCAAGCATTTCCTTCATACCGGAAACATCCACGGTAACAACAGGCGTACCTACAATAAGTGCCTCCGTAGCAGCAGTGGAAAAGCCTTCGGAATAGCTGGAACAAACATACAAATCGCACTGTGCAATGTACTTATAAGGATTTGTATCATAGCCAAGTAAAGTAACAACGTCACTCAGATTATTCTTATCTATGTAGTTTTCAAGCTCGCTCTCTTGATCTCCGATTCCTAGAATATAAAGATGAAACTTTTCTCCATCACTCTTTAGTCTTTTGACAATTCTTAGTAACCTGTCGTACCCCTTAACCTGTTTTAAGCTTCCTACGGAAATCAGTTTGGTCGTTTTATCATCTAAGCCTTCAGCTTTGTCACAAGATTTTTTTCTGATAATATCCGATTCAATTGTGTTATACAATACACCTGTATCTCCGCTATATTCACAATGTTTCAAAAATGCTTCCCGAACTCCGTTTGAAACAAATGCAGAATAATGAAATCTGTCATAACAGAGATTTGCTTCTTTAATATTTCGAAAACTATAAGCAACATCTTCTGCAGATTTCATTGTACAGTGAATCCAGCTTACAAGCTTTGTATCTTTATTGGGGCAACCGCTAACAATTCTTGCCGAAGGGCCTTCAAGATAAGAGACCTCTATATCGTAACGTTCCTTAATACAAAACTTGTGTAAAAAGGAAGGCGAAAAAAGCTTCATTATTTTACTGTTTGCAGGAAACGCTTTTTTGAAAACAGTATGATATTTTACTTCTTTACAAAGAAATTGTTCGTTGACTCCTCCTCCAAAAAGAGAAATCACTGTTACATCAAACTTAGTTTTGTCCATATTATTGACAAGGTTTACCAGAACCTTTTCAGCTCCACCCTGACCTAAATCGTGTATTAAAAACAACACTTTTATCATAAACTGTCCCCTGACTTTTTAGTTAACCCACCCTGTTAATTCACTGTGGTAAGTTCTCGGGCATTCCATCCAGAACATTACCATCATCATAGCGACTATACCCAAACGAACGAAGGTTCTGTCTTTTTTATTGAAGCCGTAATTTAAAATATACGGAATTAAAAGCATATTATAGACACTGCAATAAATTGGAAGTCTGCCAATGAGAATACCGCTGGTAAAAATACCTACAACATTCAGTGCAGCTGAAACCAAAGACATATTTACTGCAATGGGAAGCAACGGATCACTTTCGTAGTATTCCTCCAGGCTTTTTCTTCTGATAAAAGCAAGCACCGGGAATACTGCAGCAAACAACGCTCTTAAGGGATTAACGCCGTCGTCGTTATCAAACTGTTCTGTTGCACCTGCGTAGGCAGTATCACTTAGCACATTTTCATCCAAACTGTCAAATAAGGGTTCGGCAAAAACACAAATCAATATAATCGCAATAATAAAGAAGAAAATCCTCATCTGCCAGGGCTTACTTTTTGCTACAAAATAAATTGGCAACATCAGAATTGCAGTCACGTGCACCGTTGACATAAGAAGGACTACTATTGCGAATTTCAGAAATTTACTGTCTTTAATAAATCCGCAACAGGCAAACAAAACAGCAACAGCAACAAACTGACGCATACCGTTCATAGGCCAGGTGAATGTGGTTAATGCTACAAAAATAAAAGCACTGAAAAAGAAATCAACGGAATATTTTCTCAGCGGAATAACAATACAAACCATTGAAATAATGGCGATTGTCATCAACCACCAGGTATAGTCATCTGAAACCAGACACTTAAAAAAAACATTAAAAATATCCCAACCCGGGCTTTTACCCTCCCAGTCAATCTGTGACCAGGCTTTTGAAAAATCATCAGGTATACTGTTAAATCCACCTATATAGGTGCCTGTGTCCATTATGTTTCCTCGCATACCAATCCAGAAGGTGATGTATGCGAAAACCAATATTGAAAACAAAAGAGAAAATTTGGTATTATCTTCGGTAACCGTACCTTGGGAAGTAATAGGTTTCTTTTTTTTGCCGCTGGCGGAGTAAATAATATAGATAAACGGTACCCAAAGAAGCATAGACCAGTATATTATCATCTGACAGCCTTCTTCGTAAATCGATTTAAAGGTAACGGCAAAAGCCTGCACTTACCCGAATTATAAAACTATTTATTCTTATATATTTTACTATAAACACCTATATATGTCAACAAATAAAGACAAAATTCACAAAAACTTACAGATTATTACATCATAGTCTGTAAAAATGTGTCAGTAAGATTTTGATAAAAAACGGAGTGGCAATAACCACTCCGAAAATTAAAAATCGTTTATATTTTGGCGAACAAGAGTGCCGAGGGCATTTTGCATATCGGAAAGATCGGCATAATTCTCGTCGAAATCCTCCCAGTATTGATCGGGAATATCATAAAAAGCGAAAAAATCTTCAAGACTTTCTCGAGTCAGGTCAATATCGTTGTTTCTGAGAAAATCATCAAAAAGATTTTTATGTTCCTTTAAATTTATTTTCTCTAAAAATCCGCTGACAAAAGGAGCCAAAGTGCTTGTGGAATTCGAAAAAAACTGAGCTAAGCCACCATTTTGAATTTCAGAATCATAAAGACTGAGCACGTAAAACGCTTTTTGATTTTCGTTCATAACTGCTAAAGCAGACTCTTCGTTTTCGCAAGATTCCACAAAATCAAGGAGTTTAAAATAGATTGCTTCATAAAGGTCATCGTTCGAAAGTTTCATCAAACTATCCGAGTCAAGCTTTTTATTTTTATTGGGATTAGCAAAAATTGAATTTAGAATGAGTTTTAACTTTTTCATAAAACCACCTCAAATTTAAGTACTAACTAAACATAACAAAACTTATCGCTTTGTGTTATTTCCATTCCCCGGCTATCCAGTTTCCCACATCGTTTTAAAAATTGTCTAAAATGTATTGTTTGGTTTTCGTATCAATCATAAGAAATTCTTCCGCAGGGACAGGGTCTTTCTCATAATCCGCAAGTTTTGCTCTGCGTTTCTCGATGGGGTTTCTTCCTTCCCATTCAATAAATGCAAGCAGGCGTTTCTTTATTAAGGGTTTATCTGTCCACTGTTCGCACCATTTTTCAAACTTTTGCATTATTTCTTCGGGCGTTGTCTGCTCAATTTGTGTCATAAAGTGACCGTATCCCAAACCTGCTGGCAATAATGAATTTACATAAACACCCGGTCTTATATAATACTCTTCTTTGGCATAGCAACTGCCTTGAATATAAAAGCAAAGAGTAAAATCACCGATATCCTTTGTCCAGCGGTTGTTCTTTTTCTTAAATCTCTTTGCTTTTAAATATGATTTTGCATATTCGATCAGTTCCTCTTCGGGTAAAGAGTTATTCATTATACCACCGCCTTTATTTTATAATAACATAGTAAAATCAAAAAGTAAATCTGTGCAGTATAAATCTCCTATACTTACAAATACTAACATCACGATTTAAAAATATATGTAGGGGGCATTCACAAATGACCCGTTAAATTTCACGAAATCAAAACGGGCGATTCGTGAATCGCCCCTACGAAGATGATAAAGGAGATTTTGAATATATGAAAGCAACAGGAATTGTGAGAAGAATAGACGACCTTGGCAGGGTTGTTATCCCTAAAGAAATCAGACGTACTCTTCGTATCCGTGAGGGCGACCCTTTGGAGATTTTTACTGCTACTGATGGTGAGGTAATTTTCAAGAAATACTCGCCCATCGGTGAGCTTTCTAGCTTTGCAAGTCAGTATGCCGAGGTGCTGAGTCGGGTGGGCGGTTTGCCTGTGCTGATTTCAGACAGGGATCACGTTATTGCGGCGGCAGGAATTTCCAAACGGGAATTTCTGGAAAGGCGTGTATCCACCGTGGTGGAGAGCTATATGGAAAACCGTCGGATTTACTCCTCGGCAAAGGAGAGCACTCAGCTTCAGCCCGTGGAAGGTATCAATAGTCAGGCGGCGGTGCTCTGTCCTATTATCGCCGCAGGAGATGTAACAGGTGCTGTGATTTTTCTTAAAAATGAGCAGAACACCCCTGTGACCGATACCGAGCTGAAGCTTGCTCAGTCAGCCGCCGCCTTTTTGGGTAAGCAGATTGAAGAATAAATTTATTCTTTGCAAAAGAAAAGCCGACAGGGATTTTTTATCCTTGTCGGCGATTTTTTTATATAATTATCTGGAATAGAATTTGTATAAATCGTCAAGAGAATTTATGCCAAAATCTGAAAGATTAAACTCGGTTTTATCTCCTGAAACCTCTTTGTACCAATTGATTGTGCTTGTCATATTGGGGACTTTCACACCTGCAAGATGGGCAATCTGCTCAAGAATCGAGAGGCCGAAGGGGAAATCCGCGGTGAAGTAACGGGATGAGAAATCGGGAACAAAGCCGCCTTCAACTTCTTTCATAGGAGAGCCAAGGCCCTGCAAGCTTTTGATACTGCGGATTTTTGCAGTAAGCTTTTTTGGGGTATCGCTTTCGTAATGCTCTTTTAAGGAGCGTACATCTGTAAGGTCAAGCTCAGTAAGCTTTGAGCAAACTGTCTGCAACTCCTCATCGCAGGCAAAAAGAAGCTCTGAGGACTCGTCAGCCCACTCTTCGTAGAAGAGAATGTTCTTGGGGTAAACCACGCCTTCTTTGAAGTCTGCAAACTCGGTTCTCAGTCTTGTGGTGTGAAGGATGGGGTTAGAAGGGGTCATAGTTACGCTGAGGTAATTTGGCAGGATATCGCAGGGAATGCTGAATGTTTCTGTAAGCAGGTCGGCAATACCTCTTAAGCTGCTTTTGGGGATACCTGCCAGCTTGAGCCTGTCCCTGTAACCTGCAACGCAAACGGTTTTGCCGTACTCTTTAAGTCTTGCAACGGCAGGCACACGCTGTAAACCGAAAAGGATAGCACCCTTTTCTTCAATAAGCTTTTTGAAAGCAAACTCAGCACCGCCTGTGCCGGGAATCACGCCGATTTTTGTACCCTTAAGAATATGGTCATACATTTTGTCGGCAATATCTTTGAGCATAAAAGCAGGGTAAGTTATAAAGATATATTCTGCACCCTCACAAGCCTCTTTGATATCAGAGGTAACAAGAGCCATTTCACCAATGTCAGTAACCTTGTCGCTTTCGTCAACGATGGTTAATGTGTTGCTGATTCTTTCAGGCTTTGAGGCAAAAAATGTAACCTCGTTGCCTTTTGCAGCAAAAGCAGCGGCAAACTGTGTGCCGATATTTCCAGCACCGATAACGGTAATTTTCATAATACACCTCAAAAATAATAATCACATTTAGTATACCCTTATTGTCGCATTATGTCAACGTATTTTACATAGAAAAAAAAGCAGCTCTCTGATGAGAACTGCGTTGATATTTTTATGAGTAAAAATTACTTATTGAAGATAGACATAATGTCGTAGAAGTTGTCGTCCTCGTCGTCAGCAGGAACGCCCTTGGCCTCTTCCTTCTTGTCTGCTGTCTTGGAAGAACCGAGAGTTGTCTTCTTTGCTACGCCGTCGGTGTTAAAACCTGTTGCAACAACGGTAACGCTGATTTCGTCCTTCATATCCTCGTCGATAACAGCACCCCAGATGATGTTTGCAGTGTCACTTGCTTTCTCGGAAATCATTGTGGAAGCGATATCGATATCGTCAAGAGAAACATCGGGAGAAGCAGTGATGTTGATGATAACACCCTCAGCGCCGTCGATGGAAGTTTCAAGTAAGGGGCTGGAGATAGCAGCGTCTGCTGCAACCATAGCCTTGTCCTTACCGCTGGCTTTACCGATACCCATATGAGCATAGCCTGCGTCCTTCATAATAGCTGTAACGTCAGCAAAGTCAAGGTTAACAAGACCGGGAACAACGATAAGGTCAGAGATACTCTGAACACCCTGACGAAGAACATCGTCAGCAATAAGGAATGCGTTCTGTAAAGTAATGCTCTGGTCAGATACATACTTAAGTCTTTCGTTGGGAACAACGATTAAGGAGTCAACGCTTGCAGCAAGCTGCTCAATACCCTGCTCAGCCTGAGCCATACGCTTCTTGCCTTCGAAAGCAAAGGGCTTTGTAACAACGCCAACTGTGAGGATACCCATATCCTTGGCAATCTTAGCAACTACGGGAGCTGCACCTGTACCTGTGCCGCCGCCCATACCGGCTGTAACGAACACCATATCTGTATCCTTAAGAAGAGCTGTGATTTCCTCTTTGCTCTCCTCAGCAGCCTTCTGGCCAACCTCGGGAAGAGAGCCTGCGCCCTTACCGCGTGTAATCTTCTCGCCAATCTGAATCTTCTGGGAAGCCTTGGAGAATCTGAGCACGTGCTCATCAGTATTTACTGCAATAAACTCAACGTTTCTAACTTCCATTTTAACCATTCGGTTAATAGCGTTGCCGCCGCCGCCACCGACACCGATAACTTTAATAACGGGCAAATAATCTGTGTTTTCTCTCTCTAACTCAAAAGCCATTTATATGTCCTCCTTAAATATGTGAATATCGTGTAATCCAATTAAAATCATAGCAATACATTATGATTTACCATCTAATATGCTACCATAAATTCAATATGATTTCAACATATTTTTTATAAATTTTCTGAAAATCAGTAATTTTAGACTAAACCTTTGCCCCTACCCCTTTTAATTTCGGAGCAAAAGTGAATTTTTACCAATAAACCTCTTCGCCATCTTCAGGGTAATAATCCTCCTGAGGCTCGTCCTCGGGGTAATACTCTGCGTTTTCGTCAGAGTAATAATCCTCAACATAGGGCTCTTCGTAATACTCCTCAGCCTCAGTTGTGGGCTCGGTAGAAGTGCTTGAGGGCTGGGTGATTTCCACCTGAGGAATGAGGCTGTACTGGTTAAAGTAGGAGCGTTTGGTGTCAAAGGAATTGGACACGTCCAGCTCGCCTGTAAGCACCGCTCCGTTAACGTCCAGCTTTTCTTTTATTATGGTCTGGGCGGTCTGCATTTTATAAGAAATATTTTCGGGGATACCCAGAAAAACCACTATTCTGTCGTCATAAACGTAGCGGATTTCCATAGTCTGAACACCCGAGGGCGACGTAGTGCTGACAACATCTACCTTCGTGATGTTTTTGTAGCCCTTTTCCTTGGCGAGATTAAACATTTCGGAAACACTTTCACGAATAAGCTGAGATTCAAACTCCAGCCTCTCTCCTGCTTTGGCGTCCTTAACCTGAACACCCTCAATAAGAGGCACGTCCACCTCGTCAGCTGTTGAAACAACCTTAAGCACCTTGCTGTCTTCGTTGGCAATATAGGTAAGACTGTCTGTCTTAACCGCAAAAGAAGCTGTGCTGAGGGTAATGTCTATGTTTATTGTATCCGGAAAAACTGCGTAAACCTCGGCGGATTTTATGTAGGGGAACTTTTCCTCAAGTTTTTTCTCAGCTTTATTCTTCTGAGCCATAATGATGTTGTCCTGATAATGAAGTCCGCTGGCTGAGATAATATCCTGAGCTGAATAGAGGTTGTCCGCTCCGTTTACCACGATGTTTTCGGTTTTGAAAAGCACTGTCATTGAAAGAATACAGCCCACTGTGAGAATTGCAATGATAATCAAGGAGTAAATTGCAACACGTCTGAACTTTCTTGCAAAGGGAGAAAGGGGCTTTTTCTTTTTCTTGTGATAGATTTGAGGGTTACTCTTTGGAGCGTGTTTCACCTGAGAGCCTGACCTGCTTTGAGGCGGCCTGCCTTGGGGTGGTCTGCTCTGAGGTGATCTGCTCTGAGATGGTCTGCTCTGAGGCGGTCTGCTCTGAGGCGGTTTGCCTTGGGGTGGTCTTTGGGAAGTCTGAGCCTGTGGGCGAGCCCCTGCAACCCTCTTCTGAGTAAGAGGTACATCCCTGCTGCTTTTCTCATTCTGAGGACGTCTTCTGTACTCTGTGTCCCCTGAGAAAGCTCTGAATCTTTCGTCCTCTTCTCTCAGCTTTCTGCTGTCTATTTTTTGGGTAGAGCCCGAAAGAGCCCTGTTTTGGGGCTTTCTTTCGGGTCTTGGATTTCTTATTTTTATATCACGGTCAGTGGGCGAAGGGCTTTTCTGATTTTTCTGCAGCTCAACACGGTGGGTATCGCCTTTAAGACTTTTGTTTTTCTGAGGCACTTTTTGAGTACGTCTGATTCTGTCCCTTTTTTCCTGCTCCTGCTGAGCCTTCTGAAACTCTTTTAATGAAGGAATTTTCGTTGTTTTATCGTCCACTTTCTCACCGCCTTTATAATTTGAATTTTTACAGAAGAGGCGACCCCTCTCCTGATATAAAGATTTATTTCTGACCCGCCGTTAATGAGGCTTACCTTTACAGTTAACCTGTCAAAAGGCGGAACCGCCCTCAGTGGCTAACGGTTATATTTTTTTAACAGAAGCTCCCAGGTTTGACAGTACAACGTCCAGCTCCTCGTAGCCTCGCTCAAGATACTCGGTGGTATCAATTTCCGTTGTGCCTTCCGCTGAGAGTGCCGCCACTGCAAGAGCAGCTGAGCCACGCAAATCCTTGGCACAAAGGGGTGCACTGTAAAGCTTTTTTACTCCCTGCACAAGTGCTACCTTGCCTTCCACCTTTATGTCTGCACCGAGGCGGATAAATTCGCCAACGTGCTTATATCTGCTTTCGAATATGTTCTCTGAAAATACGGTTATGCCTTCTCCCACTGCCGCAACCGCCATAAGGGGTGCCTGAGCGTCTGTGGGAAACCCGGGATAGGGAGTTGTGCGGATAAGCCCCAGTGATTTAAGCCTTTTGGGAGAGTTTATTTTCATTTTCTGTTTGTCGAATTTAACGTCACAGCCTGCCTGCTCAAAGCAGGGGATAATGGCGTCAAGGTGACTTTTTATGACAGAATCCAGAATAATCTCAGAGCCTGTTACGGCTGAGGCTGACATCAAGGTTGCCGCCACGATTCTGTCGGGGATAATTGAATGGCAGCAGCCGTAAAAATGTTCTCTGCCTTCAATAACAATCGTCCCCTCGCCTGCTCCTTCGATATGTGCACCGCAGGAGTTGAGGTAATCTGCAAGGTCTGTTATTTCGGGCTCACGAGCTGCGTTGGTTATAATTGTCGTACCTTTAGCCTTTGAAGCGGCAATGATGATGTTCTCAGTCGCTCCAACTGAGGGAAAGGAAAGAGAGATTTTGCTGCCCTTAAGTCCTTTGGGGGCTTTGAAAATCAGCTCACCGTGACGCTCTGTAATCTCCGCTCCCAGCTTTTTGAGAGAAGAAAGGTGCAAATCAATGGGACGAGGCCCAAGCTCACAGCCACCGGGAAAGGTAAGCCTTGCACTGCCTACTGACGCCAGAAGTGCTCCTGCGTAAATAATAGAGGAACGCATAAGCCTCATAAGAGGCTCGGGTATGTCATCTATGCCTAGGGTTGATGAATTTACAGTGAGGGTGTGACCGTCCTGAGCAACTTTACATCCCAGATACCTGAGAATTTTCACGGAAGAATCCACGTCCGAAAGCCTTGGACAACCGAAAAAAACGCTCTCGTTTTTAGCAAGCAAGCTTGCGGCAAGAATGGGAAGGGCACTGTTTTTAGAGCCCTGAACCTTAGCCTCACCGCCTAAAACCCTGCCTCCGTCAATTAAAAGCTTCGACAATTACAACACCCTTTCGAGCTAAGATACAAGTAGGTTTTGCTTATATCCTATGCCGAAAGGCTTGTTTTTGTTACTTCTTAAGCACCTTCTGAATAACCGCCCAGATTCGCTCGTTGGAATCTGTAATAGCCATTTTGCCTGCGTTTTCAGAAAAGCTCTTAAGAGCCTTTTCATCCGACAAAAGCTTATCCACAGCCTGAGTTATACTGGTGTCTGTAAGGTCTTTTTCTTCTATAACAATGGCGGCGTTGTTGTTAACTAACGCCATTGCGTTATGAAACTGATGATTCTCCGCTACATTGGGAGAAGGAATCAGCACAGAGGGCTTTGAAAGTGCCTGCACCTCGCTGAGAGTAATGGCACCGCAACGACAGATTACAACGTCCGAGGCCGCCATACACTCTGCCATATTGTCGATGTATTCTCTCACGTCGAGATTAGAGCACTTGTCGGGGTCTGTTCCCTTTTCTCTTAAAAGGTCAGGAAACCACTTGCCGTACTGGCCGTAGGCGTGAATGTGACTGTATCTGCCGTCTTTACCCGAGCGAGCAATAAGGTCAGCCACGCCTTCATTTATCTTTCGTGCACCAAGGCTTCCTCCAAAGGAAAGCACAAGGGGCTTATTGTCTTTTTTGTATTTCTTTTTTGCCGCCTCTTTGTCAACTCTGAGGATTTCAGGACGAATGGGGTTGCCTGTAAGGACAAAGTTAACCCCTGAGTCAAAATGCTTTCTTGCCTCATCCACCGCCAGCATAACATATTCTGCTTTTTTGGAAAGCATTTTTGTGGTAACGCCGGGGTAGGCATTCTGCTCGTGAACAATCACAGGGACTTTCAGCTTCTGAGCCGCTCTCATAACAGGGCCTGAAACATAGCCACCTGTGCCGATAGCGATATCGGGCCGAAAATCCTTAATAATTTTAGAAGAAGCCGAGGAAGCAGAAATCGCTCTGAAAGCTGTCTTTACGTTATGAAGAAGAGATGATGGCGAGAGGCTTCTTTTAAAGCCGCTTATGGAAATCTCTTTGATATCAAAGCCTGCGTTTTTAACAAGGCGTTGCTCAAGACCTGTTTTGTTTCCCACAAACAGAATCTCGGCAGTGGGGTCTTTTTCTTTTATGGTTTTTGCAATAGCCAAGGCAGGGTTAATATGACCTGCCGTGCCGCCGCCTGCAAGTAAAACTCTCATTCAATCACCTTTTCTCAATTTTTGCACTACGGGAAACAGAGAGGATAACACCCATCTGTGCCAGAAGCATAATCAACGAGCTTCCGCCGTAGCTGAAGAAAGGAAGGCTGATACCCGTATTGGGAAGCCAGTCTGTAATAACGAAGATGTTCAGGATAACCTGAAGTCCTACCTGTGCGGTAAGACCGATACCAAGGAGCTTGCCGAAGTTGTCGGAAGCTTTTCTGGACATTGTGATTCCACGCCAAACCAGAAGTGCAAAAAGCACAAGGATGAGCAAAGCACCCACCAAGCCCAGCTCTTCGCATACAATTGCGAATACGAAGTCGTTCTGAGGCTCGGGCAGATACAGATACTTCTGCCTTGACTGACCCAGACCCAAGCCTGTAAGTCCGCCTGAGCCGATGGCATAGAGGGAATTTCGGGTCTGCCAGGTAGTCTGCCACATTTCGCTGGTGGTGTATTCCAACGCCTTGCCCCAGCCGTCCATTCTGTCCATAGCATAGCCCAGAAGTCCTGTTGCCCACATCAAAGCAACTGCCGCTCCTACTAAAATTCCAAGTAAGATAAAGTACTTTGTATCCATACCTGAAATAAAAAGCATAACGAGGATAAGGAGAAAAACAATAACGGTACAGGAAAAGTGAGGCTCAAGAATAAGAAGAATTGCCGTTGTACCGAAAATCGCCATACCGGGGACGAAGCTGTACTTCATATACTGCATTTTATCTGCATATCGGGTACCCCAATAGGCAAAGAAAACAATAATACAGAACTTTGTAATCTCCGACGCCTGAATGTTAAAGGATGTAAAACCAATCCAACGGTGAACTCCGTTTACACCGGGCAGGAAAAGAACAAGGATAAGTGCAAGATAAGAAACAAGAAGCAAGGGCTTTGCAAAGCGGTAGAAAATGCGGTAGTTAACAAAAGAAAGACCAATCATAGCACCGATTCCGATAACCGCAAAGATAATCTGCCTCTTGAGGTAATAATAGCTGTCGCCTGTTTCGGCGTAAGCTATGGGATAGCTTGCAGAAAACATCATAATAATGCCGATGGTCAGAAGCACAAGAACAAGAAGGCAAAAGGGCATATCAAGACCCAGACCGATGTCAAAAAACTTCATTTTCTTCTTTTTCTTTGTCTGACCCTTTGGTGCAGGCTTTCTGCCGGCGTTTGGCGGTGTCTGCACACGGCGTCTTACATTTTCGCTCATACTATCCCTCCTTTATGTATATTTTTTGAAAATCAGAATATTCTGCCCACACCAAAGTAGGTAAGCAGGAAAGCACCAAGAGAAAAGAGGGCTGTCACCATACTGAACACGCACACAACCTTAACCTCACTCCAGCCGCACATTTCGAAATGGTGGTGGATAGGTGCCATTTTAAAGAGTCTTTTGCCTTTTGTAAGCTTGAAGTAGCCCACCTGAAGCATAACAGAGAACATCTCGGCAAGGTAAACAATGCCGATGGGAATAACAAGCACGGGAACATCAAGGGTGAACACTACCGCACACACCATACCACCAAGGAAGAGAGAGCCTGTATCGCCCATAAACACCTTTGCAGGGTGGAAGTTCCAGAGAAGAAAGCCCAGCATACCGCCTGCAAGTGCAGCTGACTCAATAATCATACCCTTAGAGTTCATAACACTTGCCATTAACATCATAAACACTGCGGCAAAAAAGGTGATTGAGCCGCAAAGGCCGTCAACTCCGTCGTTGAGGTTAACCGCATTTACAACGCCTACGATTACAACCGCTGAAATGATGTAATAGAAGAAACCAAGATCCATTTCGCCAACAAAGGGAATAATTGTGGATGTATCTGCATTGCCTAAAAATCTCATACCCACAAGGTAAAGTGCGGCAACACCAAACTGGAGCACTAATTTCTGGATAGCGGAAAGACCTAAGTTACGCTTTTTTACAACCTTGATGTAGTCATCGATAAAGCCAACCACACCGTAGCAAAGTGCCATACCAAGGCCGATAAAGGTGCCGGCAGTGCCAAAAACTGCACCATCGCTTACAAGGATATACACACCAAAGGTAAGCACTGTGGAAAGGACAATACCGATAATGAACATTATACCGCCCATTGTGGGAGTGCCCTGCTTGTTTTTGTGCCACTGAGGGCCTATATCAAGAATTGTCTGTCCGAATTTAAGCTTGTGAAGATAAGGAATAAGCACTCTGCCCAGAAGTGCAGAAACGCCGAATGCCACCACGGCGGCACCTAAAGCCCACAAAAAATCAAAACGACTGTCCATTTAATTTACCCGTTCCTTTCAACTTATCTTTGAATTTATTGCCTTTAACACCACAGGGAGCGCAAGCCCTGCCGCAATAAAACCTGCTACACAGAAAAGCACCGACTCCTCTGTAAACTGAGAATCCACAGGAATATTTACTCTGCCCATAAAGCTGGAGCTGAAAATGTCAAGGCTTCTGGACTTTTCTCTTTTCATAAAGTTAAAGCCGCAGATATCTGCACTGCTCTGCCCTTTGGAGTAGGAATAGGCTTTGTCTGTTAAACTTAAATCTATTGAGTCATTAAGCTCATATGCCACTGCGTCAAACTTTCTGTCAGGTGCAAAGCCTTTTTCCACCACCGCAACCTCAAGCTCAGCTTTAAGCTCATCCTTTATAAGCAAGGAGAGCTGTTCAGCCAGCTTAAAATCCTTTGATTTTCCTAAAAAGTAAATTTTGTTTTCCATAATTGCCTCCGTGAGAATCAGTCTGTTCCTCCGCTTGCACTGAAGTTTACAGTGATTACCGTACCCGGCGACACCTGTGTACCCTCGGGAATACTCTGTGAGTAAGAGGTAGATGTAGCTGAGTTACTCATACCGCTTATACTTACGTTAAGATTATAGTAAGAAGCAAAATAAATTACATCGGACACATTGTAGCCAACAAGGTTGGGCACTGTTGTAGTGTCCTTTATACTTTCCGTATCTGTGTAAAGCACCACGTTACCACCCTGAGGTATCTTGGTGCCTGCCTCGGGCATTTGAGCAACGATGGTATCGCCCTCACCCTTAACCCAGGTTGTAAAGCCGTTGTTTTCAGCAGCAGTTACTGCTTCATCCACGCTCAGACCGATGTAGGTATCTGTGGTGGTGTCAAGCTCAGCAAGCTCTTCTTCAGTGTACTGGGTTGCAACCTCAAGATAAGGCAGAACCTCTGACATTATCTGTGCAAAAACAGGAGCCGCAACCTGGCTGCCGTAGTAAGCTCCGCCTGTGGGAGTATCGAAGAATACAAGGCACACAACCTCTGCATTTTCTGCAGGAGCAAAGCCGCAGAAAGAAGCGATGTAGTCCTGTACGCCGTCTTCGTTAAGGTCAACCTTTTTCTCGGAAGTACCTGTCTTACCTGCCACTCGGTAACCTGCAACGTAGCCGTTACTGCCTGAGCCCGAAACTGCGTTTTCCTCAAGGATATCGCAGACAATGGCGGTTGTTTCCTTTGAAAGCACCTGACGTTTAACCTCGGTGCTGGTTGTGCTGATTACATTGCCCTCGGAGTCGGTAATCTGCTCAACCATATGAGGCTGAACAAGGTATCCGCCGTTGGCAATGGAGGCAACTGCAGTTGCCATCTGAATGGGAGTAATGGCGAAGTTCTGACCGAAGGAAGCGGTAGCAAGGTGAACCTCACCCATTGTATCTCTGTCAAAGTAAATGTCGTCAGCCTCACCGGGCAAATCAATTCCTGTTCGCTCTGAAAAGCCGAAGGCGTCGTAATACTGGTTGAAAAGGTCAATTCCCAGAAGCTCACCAATCTGCATTAAGGCAGGGTTACAGGAGTTTTTGATTGCTTCTCTCAGCTTCTGAGTGCCGTGACTGCCTGCATAATCACGCACGTGACAGCCAAGCTCTACGCCTGCAACTGTGTAGTAGCCGTGGCAGGTAAATGTGGATTCCTCGGTAATAAGACCTTCCTCAAGAGCCATAGCGGCGGTACACATCTTAAATACCGAACCGGGGTAGTAGGTGTCACTTACCGCCTTATTACGCCACATATTAGACAGTGCCTCGTATCTGGCGTCGGCTCTTTTATCTTCGGGTAGTTTCTGGATTTCAGCCTCTTTCTCCTTGCTTAAGGTGAAGGGGTCGTTAAGGTCAAAGCCGCCTACACTCGCCATTGCTCTGACTGCACCTGTGTTGACGTCCATAATTATGCATACGCCTCTGTTGAAAACTGCGTTGTCCTCAATACCCTGAAGCATATATTTTTCTGCAATTGACTGGATTGTTTCGTCAATAGTCAGCACAAGGTTACTGCCGTCCCCTGCCGGGATGTTCTGGCTGTACTCAAAGGGCATTGCAATGCCTCTTGCGTCAACTGCCGTTACAAGTCTGCCGGGCTCACCTGTGAGCACCTCGTCATACTGATACTCAAGTCCTGCCAGACCCTGCTCGTCAGCTCCCGTAAAACCGATTACGCTTGAGGCGAGAGAGCCGTAGGGATAGTAGCGTTTATAGTCGTCCAGCAAATAGACGGTACTGTAAATTTCGTGCTCCTCGGCAAGCTCGTCGATAAACTCAATTACCTTTTCCCTGACGTCGCTTTCAATCTGCCTTTTAACTTCAACATAATAACTTTGCTGCTGAGTTTTTTCATAGATATCCTCTTCCTTAAGCTCGAGGATTTCTGCAAGGCCTTTTGCAACGATTCTTCGTTCTGTGTCGTCTTCAAAGTAAACAGGTGCAAGCACCACCTTCCACACAGAGGCAGAGGCGGCAAGAATCTTGCCGTTTGTGTCGTAAATTGTTCCTCTCTTTGCCGAAAGCTCGGTGTCGGAAAGCTGCTGGTCCACTGAACGCTTCTGCAAATCTCCTGCACTTACAAGCTGAAGAAAGCCAAGGCGGAACATTGCCGCACCAAAGCCCAGCACTAAAATAATTATCAAAAGAATTGAAGCTCTTTTGTTGAATTTCTGATTAACTCCCTGTGCCAATGTGCACACTCCTTTCCCGGAAAATTTGCCGAAAAATGCCAATTTCACCCTCAAAAGGTGAAAAATTACTCTTCCTTAGAATAGCAGAAAAAGAGTCAAGACTAAAATCTTAACTCTCATTCTTCATAACATACATATTAAGGTAAGGGGTATGTTATGACCAAAGTGACTGAAAGAAGTCGCCGATTTCTGTAAAGACGTTGGACTTCTTCTGTGTATACACTTCAGCCTTATCCCCCTCTGAAAGACTTATGTACTCTTTTTGGTGAGCAGTCGCCTTGCTCATTCCCAGATTTTCACGGGCGTATTTTTCAATAGCCGCAGTAGAAAGAGAAGCCTCCATCTTCGCCTGCATCTGGGTGTATTCGCTTTTAGCTTCTTCAAGCTGAACCTGTGCAGAAACAATCTCCTGATTAAGCTCGGTAAGCTCTACCTGACCGCGGATGATAAGACCCACGCAAAGCGTAACAATAGCCGCACACACAAAGCCAAGGACAATTGAGCCTATATTGTGCTTGCGTCTTTCGCTCTTTTCATACTCAGGCATATTAAGCTCTATGACGTTATTCTTTTTTGCGGTCTGTCTTTTTGGGGCCGCCTTAACCTTTCTGGCGGCATTACCCTCTGACTCAAAAAGGCTGAGGTCGTAACCTCTGTCGGCATACATATAAGCACCGTTAGCCATAGCTCTTACTCCTTAAAATTCATCTATATCAAACGAGCTTTTCAAGACCTCTCAGCTTTGCACTTCTGCTCCGCTTGTTGAAATCAAGCTCCTCATTATCTGCTTCAACAGGCTTTTTATTTACAAGCCTTGCCTTTGGCTTGTTACCGCAAACACAAACGGGAAAATCCTTGGGGCAGGTACAGCCCACACACCACTGTGCCATTGTCTGCTTTACGATTCTGTCCTCAATTGAGTGGAAAGTAATCACCGAAAGCCTGCCGCCTGTCTTTAAGATATCAAAGGCAGAGGCAAGTCCTCGCTCTAACTGACCGAACTCGTCGTTTACCGCAATACGGATTGCCTGAAAGGTTTTTCTGGCAGGATGTCCGTCACGTCTGACTTTCTGAGGAACATTCGCCTTGACGATTTCTGCAAGCTCAAGGGTGGTTTCAATGGGCTTTTCCTCTCTTGCCTTGATGATACCTCTCACAATTGAGGGAGCGTACTTTTCTTCGCCGTATGCAGAAAGGATTCTGCAAAGCTCTTTATAATCCAGAGTGTTCACAAGCTCTGCGGCAGTAGTGCCCTGCTGGCTCATACGCATATCAAGAGGAGCGTCCTCGTGAAAAGAAAAGCCTCTCTGGGCGGTGTCAAGCTGATGGGACGAAACCCCAAGGTCAAGAATAACGCCGTCTACCTTTTCTATACCTTCCTTAAGAAGGAGCTCCTTCATATGGGCAAACTCGCCGTGGAGCACCTTGCTTCTTTTGTCACCTTCAAAACGCTTGGTGACTGTTTCAATGGCGTCGGGATCTCTGTCTATGGAAAAAAGTCTGCCGTTTTCTCCAAGTCTTTTCAGGATTTCAGCGGAATGACCTCCGCCGCCTGCGGTGCCGTCAACGTAAATGCCGTCAGGCTTTACGGAAAGCATATCCACCGACTGGCTGAGCAAAACGGAAATGTGAGAAAAATTTATCATAATCTTAAAAGCTCGAGAGCGTCAAGGTAAGACTCTTCTCTCTGTTTCTTCATAAATGCGTCGTAGGTTGCCTTGTCCCAGATTTCAATACGCTTGTCCATACCAAGCACTGCTACCTCTTTGGTGAGGTTTGCACTTTCTCTGAGGGCCTGGGGGATCTGAAGTCGGCCCTGTGCATTTACGCTGACCTCTTCCGAGGGAGCGATAATGGAATACTGAAGCTGCAAAGCCTTGCTGGCAGGAAGCTCTCTTATCTGGCAGAGAAGGTGCTCGAACTGCTCAGCAGACATAATCTGAACGCAAGGGAAGTCCTTGTCAAAGCCGCTGGTGATGTAAAAGGTTTCGCCAAGCTGATCTCTGAACTTCTGAGGCAAAACGACTCTGCCCTTGGAGTCTAAATTAGGGAAAGACATACCTGTGAACATTATCGTCGCCTCCTTACCGTAAAATCTCTTTCGAAAATGACATCAAATGACCCAATTTTGCCACCTAATGACACTTTATAATTATTATAAAGCAACGGTATCAAAATTGCAAGAAAAATATTACGGGATTTTTACCTAATTTACAGCAATGTTTTGCCGCAAATTAGACAAAAAAAGACACAACCACCGAAAAAACCGTGATTGTGCCTGGATTTTTAGAACCTATGTTCGTTTTTCTACCTTTCTAAAAAGAAGGTTACAAACTTGTTACATATTGGTGTTAGCACCCTGATTGCCGACCTTCTGAGTCATCTTGATATTCTGTCTTGTCTTTCTCAGCTCTGTAAGCTGGGCAGTAATAGACTCGTCGGTCTTTCTCATAATATCCTCTACAAATTCAGCAGCGGCTCTTCTCATATCAGAGGTCTTAGCCTTTGCGTCGTTGAGGATTTCGTTAGCCTGTGCGTGGGCTTCCTTAACGATTTCGTTCTGGTTAACAAGCTGCTTCTTTCTCTCTTCAGCGGCACGGATAATCTCCTCGGCCTCTTTCTTTGCCTCGGCGATAATCTGACCTCTGTCAGAAACGATGTTCTTAGCCTGTCTTACCTCAGAAGGAAGTGTGTCGTTGATTTCGTCAAGGATATCAAGAACCTTCTCGGTGTCCACCAAAGCCTTACCACCTGTAAGAGGAACGGATTTAGCCTCGTTCATCATATCCTGAATCTCGTTAAGAAGTTCTTCAACTCTCATTTTTTAATCTCCTTTATCTGATAGCCTGTTTATATTATTTCACATATTGAGAAGTCTGTCAACTATTTTATCTCTAATTTCTTCGGGAACAAAGAGAGAAATATCTCCGCCTGCGGCGGCAATCTGCTTTACAACACTTGAACTTAAGTACATATACTCCTGACTTGTGTTAAGGAATATAGTTTCCACTTCTGGGCAAAGCTTCTTGTTTATCATAGACATCTGAAACTCATACTCAAAGTCTGTAACCGCTCTTAAACCCTTTACAACTGCAGAAGCTCCTTTGATTTTTGCAAAGTCCACCAGAAGGCCGTCAAAGGTTTCAATCTCCACGTTTTTCAGGTGGGTTGTGGTTTCCTTAAGAAGCCCTATTCTCTCCTCAATGGTAAAGCAAGGGTTCTTTGAAGAATTGTTGAGCACCGCCACCACAACTTTATCAAAAAGCCGTGAGGCTCGCTCGATTATGTCCATATGACCCTTGGTTACTGGGTCAAAGCTACCCGGGCAGATTACGGTTTTCATTTTAAACCATCTCCTTGTGTCTGTATAGACTTACTTTTATTTTACCATAGCGATAATTTCTGTCAAGGATAAAATCTCCTGCCTCATCCGGCACCTGCTCACTGTCGGCACATTCGCAAAGGATAACTCCGCCTTTGTTCATCTTTTCAGCGAGCAAAGGAAGCACCTCGTCAATAAGGCCAAGACCGAAAGGAGGGTCAACGTAGGCAATGTCAAAATTCTCTCTTGATGTAGCGAGAAAGCTCTTTGATTCCTGACGCACAACCTGAGCCTTATCCTCAAAGCCCGTTGCCTTTACATTCTGCTCAATCACCCTGATTGACTTAAGACTCTGGTCAACAAGATAAGCCTTCTTTGCACCTCGGCTCAAAGCCTCAATGCCCATTTGTCCCGAGCCTGCAAAAAGGTCAAGAAAAACCCTCTCCTGAAGCTGAAACTGAATTATGGAAAACACCGACTCCTTAACCTTGTCGGTGGTGGGACGTACATCTCTGCCCTCTAAAGTCATAAGGCGTCTGCCTCGGGCTGAGCCTGTGATTACTCTCATTTTTCTCCCTCGCTTTCTTTGTTTCTGAAATACCGATACACACTGAGAGCCACTGAATCATTCATCTTGGGTGCTGATTTAAGCTCCTCAAGGTCGGCGTTTTTTATATTGTTAACTGTTCTGAAATGCTTTAAAAGTGCTTTGGCACGTTCTTCTCCCACACCCTGAATTTCTGTAAGGGAAACCCCCAGAAGGCTTTTCTTCCGCCTTGTGCGATGATACCCCACAGAGAAACGGTGCACCTCATCCTGCAAGGCACTTATAAAGGAAAAGACCCTTCGGTTCATATTTATGGCGATTTCGCCCTGCTCGTTTACAATGGCACGGGTGCGGTGCTTGTCGTCCTTGACCATACCGAAAAGAGGCACTGGAAGACCAAACTTCTCTAAAACAGGCCGTACCGCTCCCACCTGTCCTACACCGCCATCCAGAAGAATCAAGTCGGGGAGCTTCGCAAAGCCTTCCTCTTCTCCCTGAGCACTGAGCTTTTTATACTCTTCAAAACGCCTTGTAAGAACTTCTGTCATAGAGCCGTAGTCGTCCTGACCCAAAAAGCTTTTGATTTTAAACTTTTTGTAAGCACTTTTCTTAGGTCTGCCGTTTTCATAAACAATCATACCTGCAACGTTTTCATCTCCTGCGGTATTTGAAATATCGTAGGATTCTATATAGGAAGGCAGATTATCAAGGCCCAGCAAGTCCTTGAGCTCTTCAAGAACACTGAGTTCTCTGCCTAAGACTGCTCCACGGGTTTTTGCCACCCTTTCGGCGGCATTTTGCCTTGTCATATCCACCAAAGCCTTTTGCTGGCCACGCTGAGGAATGGCAATATACACACGCCTGCCCTTTTTCTCTGAAAGAAAACGCTCAATAAGCTCCTTGTCCTCAACCTCGCCATCCACCGTAACAAATCTGGGGATATCTGTCTTTGTATTGTAAAAGCTCATTATAAACTCGGCTCTCGCCTTTGCGTCCTCGTCAGGAGGGTCTACAAAATAATTCTCTCTGTACCTGAGCCTGCCCTCGTCAAAGCGAAAGACCTCAAAGCAAGCCTTATTGCCGTCTGAAAAGAAAGCGATGACATCCTGACTTTTCACCTTGGTTTCTATAACCTTCTGTTTATCAGAAAGCTTCTTTATGGCGTTGATTCTGTCCCTTAACATAGCGGCTTTTTCAAACTCCATATTTTCGCTTGCCTGATACATCTGCTCTGTAAGCTTTCGCACACTTTCCTTTTCGTTGCCCTTGAGAAAATCAAGAGCCTGGTTGAAGCTCTCAAGATAGTCCTTAAGCTTCACCTTGCCTGTGCAGGGAGCAGAGCACCTCTTGATGTGAAAGTTAAGACACGGCCTTGCCTTGCCGAAATCCTCGGGAAAACGTCGGGTGCAGGTGGGAAGCTTGAAGATGGCGTTTGCTTCCTCAACGGCCTGTTTTACATAAAAGCCGTTGGTATAAGGGCCGATATACTCAGCACCGTCGTCATCCTTCTGAAGAGCGTAGGTGATTTTCTTCCACTTATCCCCTGTGATTTTTATAAAGCTGAAGCCCTTATCATCCTTAAGCAAAATGTTATACTTAGGCTGGTGTTGCTTAATCAGACTACATTCAAGAATCAGAGCCTCAAACTCACTGTCGGTGATGATATAGTCAAAGGTCTTCACCTGAGAAACCATCCGCCTTACTTTATCCGAGTGATTGTTCTGAGAGCCGAAATACTGGCTGACACGGTTTTTCAGCTTTTTCGCCTTGCCGATATAGATGATTTCGCCGTCTTTATTTTTCATTATATATACGCCGGGCTCAAGAGGCAAAGCCATAGCCCTTTTGCGAAGATTTTTCAGTCTTTCGTCCATAGTAACACCACCCTTTGGTTTTATTATGTCCCCAAGGAAACATAATAAAAGCGATATATCATCTTCGATGATGTGATATTCGGCTTACGCCGAGTGATATTTGCCTTTGGCAAAGTGATATATTTTCCCTTATGAGAAAATGTTGTGGTGACACGCGTTGCGTGGGATTATAGTATTTATTGTACAAATAAAAAATAAGGGCGGATACAGCTCCGCCCTCTTTTACGCTATTGGAATTATTCTGCAAAACCGGACTCAACTAAAGCCACAAGACCTTCAACAGCCTGTGTTTCATCGGGACCGTCAGCAAAAATCTTAATTGTAGTGCCGCCAAGAATACCAAGTGACAATACACCGAGAAGGCTCTTTGCGTTAACTCTTCTCTCTTCTTTTTCTACCCAGATTGTTGCCTTGTACTCGTTAGCTTTCTGAATAAAGAAAGTTGCAGGACGAGCGTGAAGACCTGCTTTGTTCTGAACTAAAACATCCTTACAGTACATTGATGTTACCCTCTCTTATCTTGTTTTGGTAGGTGGTCGGAAATTTAACCACAATACTAAAATCAGCATTTTTTGTTATTATATCCACAAATTTTCTTAAGGTCAACACCATATCTTCAAATTTGTTTTGATACACTACAAGGTTAATTTCAATAGGGCGTTTCTTGTGCAAAATAACTACATAGAATTTCTCAAAATCAACAAGTTGCAGCCTATAAAAACAAGCAGCTTACTCATCATCCTCAAAAAGCATTTCAGGACGGTTTTTCAGGGTGTTTTCTTTGGAGTTTGCGTCCTTCCACTTCTCAATATTTCCGTGGTGACCGCTTAAGAGCACCTCGGGCACCTCAC
The DNA here is from genome assembly GCA_017465505.1 of Clostridia bacterium. Lineage (GTDB taxonomy): Bacteria > Bacillota > Clostridia > Oscillospirales > Acutalibacteraceae > Ruminococcoides. Next base: position 29,114 of record JAFTWB010000017.1, read on the forward strand.
GACCTCGCCACACAGCAGGTCGGGTATACTGAGAATACTCCAGAAGCCCGTTAAAGTGACTTTCTCTTTCGAAACATTCCTCGTCAGAAAGCACACCCTTGAGCATTCTGCACAAAGAATCCGTAAAGACTAAAGCAGGCAGCTCTCCGCCTGTAAGCACATAATCACCGATAGAAATCTGCTCATCCACAAACTCGTCAATAAGCCTCTGGTCCACACCTTCATAATGACCGCACAAAACACAGATATTCTCCATTTCAGCAAGCTCCTTGAGTCTTGACTGATTCAAGGTCTTACCCTGAGGAGACATAAAAACAAAATGGGGGCGTTTGCCGATTTTCTCGCAGATATCCTCAAAGCACAAAGCAATGGGCTCTGCCATCATAAGCATACCCTTGCCGCCGCCGTAAGGTGCGTCGTCAACCCTTCTGTGCTTGTCAAAGGCGTAGTTTCTGAGCTGGTGGCAGTTAATTTCCACCGCACCGCTCTGCCTTGCTCTGCCTATAATGCTTTCAGAAAGCACAGCCTCGCACATCTCGGGAAAAAGAGTAATTATATCAATCCTCATCGTCAAAAATACCTTTCATCGGTCTTATAAGCACAACGCCCTTTTTAGGGTTGGTTTCAATAACAACATCCTTGATAACAGGGATGTAATAGGCCTTTTTGTCTTCATTTTTAACCTCATAAACGTCGTTGGCCCCTGTCTTAATAACCTCAGTAACCTTGCCGTAAACTACCTCGGAGTCAACATCCTTTACCTCAAGACCGATAATGTCCTGAATAAAGTTTGTACCCTTGGGAAGACGGATATCCTTGCGGTTTACATAGAGCACTTTACCTCTGAGCAAATCAGCCTGCTCAACGCTTTCTACACCCTTGATTTTAACAAGAGCCATATTCTTGTGAGGGCGACTTATGACGTCGATTTTTTCATTTCCCTCGTCAAAGTAAAGCTTTTTAAAGGCAGCAAAAAACTGGGGGCTGTCACACCAGCACTCAGCTCTCAGCTCGCCCCTTACACCGTGAGTACCCACGATTTTTCCTATTTCAAGATACTGTTTCAGCATAATTATTACTTCTTTTTCTTTGAATTTTTATTGTTAAGCTTACGCTTTTTTTCGTAAATATAAGACCCTGCGGCAATGCCGCCAACAATCACTACGCAACCTGCTATGGAAAGCACCACCGCAACAACTCCGCCTTGACTAAGGCCTGCAGGCTTAGCCTGTGGCTGAACGTCCCTTATTTCAGCAGTAGGCTCACAAACCTCCGGCTGAGGAAGATTTTCGGGGACTTTAAAATCAGCTGTTGCTTTAAGGTTAACGTTGTACTTTTTGGCATAATCTGCACCAAGAGAGCCCTCATCGGCATAAATGGTGAAATCCTCCACTGCTTCAACTTCATTTACACCCTGTAAAAGTCCGATACTGTTTTCGCCGATATGATAAATGCCTTTGCCAAGGCAGATTTCCTTGAGGTTCTTACAGTTATAGAAGCAGAAATCGCCGATAAAGGCTACAGTTTCGGGGATTGATACAAAGCTTAGTTTTTTGCTTTCAAAGGCGTTGTCACTAAGGCACACCACCCCATCGGGAATTACCACCATATCTTCGTCAGAAAGGTATTTGTAGAAAATTCTGCCGCCTAAAATAATAGAGCTGCAACCGTCAAACTGGGTAACCCAAGGAGTTGCGTCAAAGGCAAAGGCTCCTACATACACAAGGTTTGCGGATATATTTATGTCTGTCAGCTTACTGCAGCCCTCAAAACAGGCGTCGCCGATTTCAAGAACAGAATCAGGGATTTTTATTGAAGTAAGAGCTGTGCAGTGCTGAAAAACCCTGGCACCGATGTACTCAAGGCTCTCAGGCAGGGTAACAGAGGTTACCTCTTCCATATACCAGAAAAGCTCATCCCCAAGCACCGAAACGGCTTTGCCGTCAATAGCCTCGGGAATTATAACATCACCGCCCTCACCGTGATATTCGGTAAGGCAAAGTGTGCCGTCGTCGTAAATTTCATAGCTGAAATCTCCCGATTTAAGGGGTTGGGTTTCTTCTGCATTTACCACAAGGCAGGAGCAAAGAATAAGCACCACACCAAGTATAAGACAAAAACTCTTTTTTGAAGCTGTCATAAATACACCTCTTCTCATTATGAATTATATAAAAAAAAGCCGATAATGTCAACAAAAGCGCCTTAAAAGCCCCTGTGTAAAGGGTTTTTAAGACGCTTTAGTGTTGTTTTTGGGTTTAAATCAGTCGATTTCAACCTGAATTTTTTCGTTCTTGCGGATAGCTGCACTTCTGGCAACAGTGCGGATTGCCTTTGCAATTCTGCCCTGCTTGCCGATGATTCTGCCCATATCGTCCTCAGCAACGTGGATATGGTACACAACTGTGCCGTCCTCCAAAGGCTCGTCCGCAGTAACTGAAACTGCCTCGGGCTCTTCTACAAGACCTTTAGCAAGAATAATGAGCAAGTCTTTCATTTGTCAGTAACCTCTGCACCAATCAGATAATGCCGTTATTCTTTAAGATAGCCTTAACCTTGTCTGTGGGCTGAGCACCATTTGCAATCCACTTCTTAGCAGCTTCTGCGTTAACAGTAACCTGAGCAGGATTTGTGAGGGGGTTGTAAGTACCGATTTCCTCGATGAAACGACCATCTCTGGGATATCTGGAATCTGCTACAACAATACGGTAGAAGGGGTTCTTCTTTGCGCCCATTCTGCGAAGTCTGATTTTAACCATTGTTTTTTCCTCCTATAAATTGAAAATATAAAGATATATTTATAAGCCTTGTGGCAATATAAAACTAAGAAAGCTAAAGCTTACATTCCGGGGAAACCGCCGCCGGGAAGTGAGCCGAAGTTGGGCATTTTGCGTTTACCCTTTTTACCCTTTGAGTTCATCTGACGCATCATCTTCTGCATCTGCTCAAGCTGCTTTATAAGGCGGTTTACCTCTTCCACACTTCTGCCTGAGCCTGCGGCAATTCTGCGTTTGCGTGAAGGATTCATAAGGCCGGGCTTTGCACGCTCTTCCTTGGTCATAGAAAGAATAATAGCCTTGCACCAGTCAATCTGGCGTTCGTCAATATTCATTTCGTCAAGCTTTGAGGCGTTAATACCGGGAAGCTTTGCAAGAATACCCTTAATGGGACCCATCTTCTGAAGCTGGTCAAACTGGTCCAGAAGGTCGTTGAAGTCCATTTTGTTGGTCATCATCTTCTCGGCAAGCTCTTCAGCCTTTTTGGCGTCAAGCTTCTGCTCTGCCTCTTCAATAAGAGTGAGCATATCGCCCATACCCAGAATTCTGCTTGCCATTCTGTCGGGGTGGAAGGGCTCGATATCGCCAAGCTTTTCGCCTGTACCTGCAAACTTGATGGGCTTGCCTGTAACTGCCTTTACGGAAAGAGCCGCACCGCCTCGGGTGTCGCCGTCCAGCTTTGTAAGGATTACACCTGTAATCTCAAGGCGAGAATTAAAGGTTTCGGCAACGTTCACTGCGTCCTGACCTGTCATTGAGTCAATAACAAGAAGGATTTCAGAGGGGTTAACCTCTGCCTTGACGTTTTCAAGCTCAGCCATAAGCTCATCATCAATGTGAAGTCGGCCTGCTGTATCAAGGATAACGATGTCGTTACCGTAATCTCTTGCGTGGCGGATTGCTTCCCTTGCAATTTTCACGGGGCTTTCAGTGCCCATTTCAAAAACAGGAACATCGGCATTTCTGCCCACAACCTTAAGCTGCTCAATAGCGGCAGGTCTGTAAATATCGCAGGCAACAAGCAAGGGTCTGTGGTTTTTATTCTTAAGGAGCTTTGCCAGCTTACCTGAGTGAGTAGTTTTACCTGAACCCTGTAAGCCGCACATCATAATAACCGTGGGAGGCTTTGAGGCAAAGTTAATCTTTGCACTTTCGCCGCCCATAAGAGCTTTAAGCTCCTCGTTAACGATTTTGATAACCATCTGAGCAGGAGTAAGGCTCTCCATAACGTCTGCACCAATGGCTCGCTCAGTGATTTTGTTTGTAAAGTCTTTGGCAACCTTGTAGTTTACGTCAGCCTCCAAAAGTGCAAGACGCACTTCTCGCATAGCGGCTTTAACGTCGCTTTCTGTAAGCTTACCTTTATTCTTAAGCCTTTTAAAGACACCGCCGATTTTCTCGGACAAGCTTTCAAATGCCATAACTTACGCCTCCAGCTTTTCAATCTTTTCGGCTTGGGCAGAAATTTCCAAAGCCTTCTCTTTAATCTCTCCCTGAGCATTTTCGCAAATCTCAGAGGAAAGCTCCCTTATCCTTTGGGCTGAGGAGTTAATGGCCTCAAAGCGGGAGTAAAGACCCAATTTATCTTCAAAAACATAGAGCTCTGACTCACTGCGTCTTATAAGGTCGCTCACTCCCTGACGGGTAATACCAAGGTGCTCGGCGATTTCAGACAGGGACAAATCCTCGTTGAAATAAAGGCTTGCCGCCTGACGCTTTTTCTCGCTTAAAAGCTGACCGTAAAAGTCAAAAAGCAGTGAAATTTCGATACTCTTTTCCATAAATTTACCTCTTGCTGTAAAGTTTTTTTCTTTACACCTTTGCAATTATAACCGCAAGTCCTTTATTTGTCAAGGTTTTGGGGAGATTTTCTTGGGTATATCAAGCACTTATTTTACTTATATGATGAATTTAACCACAGATAATTGTTAAACTATACAAAAATTCTCATAAGTTGCACAATCTTGAATTTTTCAGGTGTTTTTTGAAAGTTTTTGTGGTATACTAAATTGAATATTATTATGTATAGGAGATATGTACTACGGAACAGGCAGTAAATATCGGCAGAATGGAACAAGCCGCCGCTCTTTTCGGCAGCTTTGACGAAAACATCCGTATCATAGAAAAAGAGTACGGAGTAAATGTGGTCACCCTTGACGGCGAGTTTAAAATCAAGGGAGATACCGAAGGCGTTTACAAGGCCGCAAAGGTGGTTGAGAGCTTACTGAGCCTTATTAACCGCGGCGAAACTCTTTCAGAGCAGAACATCCGCTACTGCATTTCTCTCGTTAACGAGGGCAGCAGCGAGAAGATAGAATCTTTGGCAGGAGATTGCGTTTGCATTACCGCCAAAGGCAAGCCCATAAGACCCAAGACCATGGGTCAGCGTAATTATTGTAACCTCATTAAGGAGAACACCATCACCATAGGCGTAGGCCCTGCGGGTACAGGTAAGACTTATCTCGCCGTTGCTATGGCGGTTACGGCCTTCAGAGCCAAGGAGATTAACCGAATTATCCTCACCCGTCCTGCCGTTGAAGCAGGAGAAAAGCTGGGATTTCTGCCGGGCGATTTGCAGAGCAAGGTTGACCCTTACCTGCGTCCTCTTTACGACGCCCTTTTTGATATGCTGGGGGCTGAAACCTACCAGAAATACGTAGAAAGAGGCAATATTGAGGTTGCCCCTCTTGCCTATATGCGAGGCAGAACTCTGGACGACAGCTTCATTATTCTTGACGAAGCCCAGAACACCACCACAGAGCAGATGAAAATGTTCTTAACCCGACTTGGCTTTAACTCCAAGATGGTAATTACAGGTGACATCACACAGATTGACCTGCCAAACGGTGCAAGGAGTGGCCTTAAAGAATGTATCAAGGTTCTTAAAAATATTGATGATATTGCAAGTTGCAGATTTTCGGAAAAGGATGTTGTAAGGCACAGGCTTGTGCAGGACATCATCAAAGCATACGCAAAACTTGAGGAAGGAAGAGATAAAGATGGCAAAAGATAAAATCACAGTAGTTATTACAAACAGACAGAAGGACGTAGCAATCCCCACAGGACTGAGAATGTTAGTGAGACGTTGCTGCACTGCTACCCTTAAGACAGAAAATTTCGAAGGCCCTGCTGAAATCAGCGTTTCCTTCGTAAACAACGCCCAGATTAAAGAGCTCAACGCTCAGTACCGAAACAAGGACATCGAAACCGACGTCCTTTCTTTCGGTCTTTGCGGTGAGGACGGCAAGTACGACATTGACCCCGAAACAGGCGCTCAGCTTCTGGGAGATGTTGTTATTTCTATGGAAAGAGCCGTTGAGCAGGCAAATATCTACGGTCACTCCTTACAGAGAGAAGTAGGTTATCTTACCTGCCACAGCGTTCTTCACCTTTTAGGATATGACCACGAGGATAACCTCGAGCGTATCCGTATGCGTGAAAAGGAAGAGCACGTAATGGAGCTTCTGGGTCTTCCCGCTTCCTCCAGCTACGTTGTGGATGAGGAATAAGCTATGAAACGTCAGCTTAAAAGCTTTGCAAATGCTTTTCGAGGTATAGCCGCAGCCTTTATTACGGAAGGCCATATGCGTTTTCACTTTGTTGCGGCCTTTTTTGTGCTTTTGTTTGCTTACATATGCGAGGTAAATACCAGCGAGTGGGCTATTCTTCTGCTCACTATCGGCTCTGTTTTCACTGCTGAGCTTATTAACACCGCTATTGAAGAGCTTTGCAACCTTTATTCAAAAGAGCACAACCCCAAAATCGGCAGAATCAAGGACATCGCCGCAGGTGCAGTTCTTGCCGTAGCTTTTGCCGCCGTTGTGGTTGCTGTGTTTGTTTTCCTTCTTTCAGGCAATCTTTTATATGGAATCGACAGACTTTTAAAACATCCCCTTTACTTCATCCCCTTGGGTATCTGCGGTGTTTGCTCTGTTCTTTTCGTTATTTTCGGCGGTTTCAGGAACACAAAAAAATAAACTTTACATAAATCGTCACATCTTCTCAGGTGTGACGATAAAACTATAAGGAGAATTTATGAATTTTCAGGATAAATCCGCTTTTATTTCAATTGTTGGCAGGCCAAACGCTGGCAAATCTTCACTTCTTAACAAGATGTTAGGCCAGAAAATTGCCATTGTTTCAGACAAGCCTCAGACCACCCGTACACGCATTATGGGTGTGCTTACAGAGGGTGAACATCAGCTTGTTTTCACCGACACACCGGGTATGCATAAGCCCAAGACTTCTCTGGGCAACTATATGGTTCGCTCTGTTAAGGAGTCCGTTTCTTCTGCCGACGCTTGTCTTTTAGTTGTTGAAGCAGGCAGAGAGCCCGACGAAACCGAGCAGGGACTTATCAAGAGAATCAGCGAAATGGGTATTCCTGCTGTTCTTGCCATAAACAAAACCGACCTTATCAAACAAAAAGAAGAGCTTATGCACCTTATCCTTACTTACAGCTCTATGTTTGATTTTGAGGCAATTGTGCCCCTTAGTGCAAGAACGGGAGAAAACGTACCTGCTCTTATTGAGGAGCTTAAAAAGCTTACCGCCGAGGGCGGTCACTTCTTTGAAGAGGACACTCTGACTGACCAGTCCGAGAGGGTTTTAGCCTCTGAAATGATAAGAGAAAAGCTTCTTCGGAATCTCGACAAAGAAATCCCTCACGGCACTGCCGTTATCGTAGAGAAAATGAAGCAGAGAGATTCAGGCATACTTGATATTGAGGCTACAATCTACTGCGAAAGAGAGAGCCACAAGGGCATTATCATCGGCAAAGGCGGCAAAATGCTGAAAAAGGTCAGCACAACCGCCAGAGAGGATATGGAAAGATTCTTCGACTGTAAGGTTAACCTTCAGACCTGGGTTAAGGTAAGAGAAGACTGGCGAAACAGAGAAGGAATTATGAGAAGTCTGGGCTTCTCGGAGAAGGACTTCCAATAGAGTGAGCAAAATAATCACTCGAAAATCTGATTCGGATATACTCGACTCACTCTAAGGAAATTAAAACCAACAACAAAATCCCCTCTATATCACCCTCACCTTTAAGGTATACTAATATTGGTGATGGTATATGGACAAAAACAAAGCTTGGGAGATTTTTGCCGCTTCAGGAAAGATTGAGGATTATCTTAACTTCAAATCTGCACTAAGGGAAGATTCTCCTCAGGATAATATAAATGCAGACAAAAATAAAGACAAACGGACTGATTATAAAACAACAGAATATAGGTGAGCAGGACAGACTGGTCACAATTCTCACAAGAGATGTGGGGGTAATCAGGGCTTTTGTCCGTCAGGGCAAGAACATAAAAAGCAAAAACTGTGCTCCCACAGGGCTTTTGTGTTACTCCGAGCTTAAGCTTTATAAGGGCAGGCAGGACTACTACACTGTAGAAAGTGCGACTCTTATTGATATGTTTTCAGGGCTTAAAAAGGAGCTCAGCCGACTTTCTCTTGCAGAGTATTTCTGCGAAATTGCCGCAACTGTTGCACCCACCGAGCAAGAGGCAGAGGAGCACCTGAGGCTGCTTCTTAACGCACTTTTTCTTCTTTCAAAAGGAGATGTAAGCGAGCTTCTTATTAAGTCGGCGGTAGAGATGAGGCTTGCCTCAATTTCAGGCTATATGCCTGATTTGCTTATGTGCCCAAGGTGCGGAGCTTACGAAAAGGATGAGATGTACTTTCTTTTAAGCGGTCAGCTTTTCTGCAAGGACTGCTTTGAAAAATCCCCTTTTCCCTATGGCGAAAAGCTCTCAAAAAGTTTGACTCTTGCACTTCGTCACTTGGTTTTTGCCGAGGACAAAAAGCTTTTTTCCTTTACTCTTTCAGAAGAGTCGCTGAAAAAGCTCAGCTATATTACCGAGAATTATTTAAGCAAAAAGGTGGAAAAGGAATTTGCCACCTTACAATTTTACAAGACAATCAGCAGTTAAAAGATTATGGAAAAACATTACAAAGCATTAGAACTAGACAAAATTTTAAATCAGCTTGCTGACCTCACCTCTTTAGCCGACGCAAGAGAGCGTGCGCTGGAGATAGAGCCTTCTTTCGGGCTTTTTGAGGTAGTTGAGCAAATGAAGCTCACCGAGGACGCCTTTATTCTTTCGGGAAGATTCGGCACGCCTTCCTTCGGTGCGGTTAAAAATCCTATGAGTGCCTTAAGGCGAGGAGAAGCAGGGGGTGTTATGAGCACTCTGGAGCTTCTGCGTGTGGCTGAAACTCTCAGGGTTATCAGAGGCATTAAGGAGTGGAGAAGTAAATCATCATCGATAGAAACTTCTCTCAATCTTCTTTTTGACAGACTCAGCCCAAACAAATATCTGGAAGAAAAAATCACAACTGCAATTTTAAGTGAGGAAGAAATCGCCGACAACGCCTCTCCTGCCCTTTACGACATCAGACGCAAGAAGCGACAGGCGGCTTCAAAGGCAAGAGAAATTCTGGACAAAATCGTCCGCTCTTCCTCTTATCAGAAGTTTTTGCAGGACAACATTATAACTCAGCGAAGCGGCAGATTTGTTGTGCCTGTAAAGGCAGAGTGCCGCTCAGCTATCCCCGGTCTTGTTCACGACACATCCTCAAGCGGTGCCACGGTTTTTGTTGAGCCTATGGGCGTTGTGCAGGCAAACAACGACATCCGTGTTTTAGAGGCAAAGGAAGAAGCCGAGATTGAGCGTATTCTTTTTGAGCTCTCTTCCGAAGCAGGGGCAAACGCAGACACCATAAGCGAAAGCTACAACTCTTTAGTTGAGCTTAATCTGATTTTTGCCAAGGCAAATCTGGGATACAAGATGAAAGCCTCTGTGCCCAAAATCAATAATCAGGGTTACATAAACCTGAAATCTGCCCGTCATCCTCTTATTGACCCCAAGGCGGTTGTACCTACCGACATTACTCTGGGCAAGGATTTTGACACTCTTGTTATTACAGGCCCAAACACTGGCGGCAAGACTGTTTCTCTCAAGACTGTAGGTCTATTTACATTGATGGCAATGTGCGGTCTTATGATTCCTACTGAAGACGGCAGCGAGGTTTCTATTTTTGAGAAGGTGCTGGTGGACATCGGCGACGAGCAGAGCATTGAGCAGTCCCTCTCCACTTTCTCTGCTCATATGACAAATATCGTTTCTATATTGAAGGTTGCAAACAACCGCAGTCTGGTGCTTATTGACGAGCTTGGTGCAGGCACAGACCCTGTTGAGGGTGCGGCTCTTGCCGTGGCAATTCTTGATGAGCTCAGAGGAAAAGGTGCGAAAATTGCTTCTACCACCCACTATGCCGAGCTTAAGGAATACGCCCTGAGAACAGAGAGGGTGGAAAACGGCTGTTGCGAGTTTGACGTTGCCACACTAAGGCCTACCTACAAGCTTCTCATCGGAATACCGGGTAAGAGTAATGCTTTTGCTATTAGCGAGCGTCTTGGAATGGAAAAAGAGCTGGTAGACAAGGCAAGAGAGCTTGTGTCCACTGAAAGCAGGCGTTTTGAAGCCGCCGTTGAGTCTTTGGAAGACAGACGCCAAGAGCTTCAGCGAGAGCTCGTAAGAGCTCAGCAGATGTCTTCCCTTGCAGACTCTGACAAGCAGAAGGCTCAGACAGAGCTTGAAAGAGTGAAAAAGCAGGCAGAGTCCGAAATTGCACGGGCAAAGCACGAGGCTCAGCTTATTTTAAGCCGCACAAGGGCACAGGCAGAGGCGATTTTAGAGGAAATCGAAAGCTTTAAAAAGAAAGCTCAGCTCTCATCAGATGACAAAGCAAAGCTTAAGCAGGCTATGCGTAAAATGGAAGACGAAGCAGACCCCGTTGCCAAGACCAAAAACGAGGGCTACACTCTTCCACGTCCTCTGAAAAAAGGCGACACTGTGCTGATTTTTGATATCGACAAAAAGGCCACCCTTCTTGAAACTCCCAAAGAAAACGACACTCAGGTGCTGGTACAGGCAGGCGTTATCAAGACAAGGGTGAAGATTTCAAATCTTCGTCTATTAAAGGACGAAAAGGTGAAGATGGGCGGCAAATCCATTACTAAGACCATCTCCTCCACTCTGGACACCAGAGGAATAAGCGAGATTGATGTAAGGGGTCAGACCGCTGACGAGGCGATTATGAGCGTGGACAGTGCTATTGACACCGCTATTTTACGCCACACCGAGCGTCTTACTATTATCCACGGCAAAGGCACAGGTGTACTGCGTAAGGAAATCCAGAATTTCCTCAGGCACCACAAAGCTGTAAAGTCCTTCCGCTTAGGTACTTTCGGCGAAGGCGAAGCAGGCGTAACAATTGTTGAACTCCGTTAGCCGTTAGTCGTTAGCCACGACGGGGCAACTCCGCCGGGTTAGCCACCCGGAGGGCTATTCCGCCGGGTTAGCCACCCGGAGGGCTATTCCGCCTTTGGATAGGTTGGCGATAAATATAAAGTCAGATTAACGGCGGGGTTAAAAGTTTGAGCAACGCCTATTGTAGGGGTCGGCGCCTCGACGACCCGAGCAAGCTTTCAAATCATATGGCGTTTTTCAAATTGAAAATAAAACGTTAAATCTAAATCAGTAAAAATCCATTTTTTAAACCGACGTTAATGAATTTTCCCTATAAATCCATTTTATCAAAAGTCGGAATCGCCCTCAGCTTGCTACCCTGCGGGACGTCGAGGACGCCGTCCCCTACAATGATACAATTACATTCCTATAATCCCAAACTCATCGTTGATAAAACGATGAGTTTGTTATTTTTACTAAATAGTGGCGACTAATATTGTAGCCTTTGTTTATTGATTGTAGACCTTCTGTTTTGTATAATAAAATCAAGGAGGAATCTATATGAAACGATACATAAGCTTAATTTTATCAATACTTATAATTTTCTCAGCTTTAGGCGTGACCTTTGTTTCTGCCGAGGACAAATCCGAGAGCTTAGCCTCTTTACCCGAGGTTAAAGATGGGTTTAATCGTTATTTCTTCCTTTTGCCCGAGGATTGGTTCTGGGATGAGTCAAATGTTGTGGGCATTTACTGGCAAGGAAGCGACACTCCCTGTGAGGTCTGGCCCGGGTTTGAAGCACACAAGGCAGACACGGAGGATGTTTACTACTACGACGTGCCAGTTGACGCAGAAACCATTATCTGGAACAATCACTACATCAACAGTGAAATTGACTACGACATTTCCAGATACAACAAGCGTACAGATTGGCTCACTCTAAAAAACACTCAGGGTCAGGTGATTCCCTCGGGGATGATTGCCACAGTTGACCCCGACTGGGAAGAAGAAAGGGGCACATACCCCACCTGTGACTGGTACTGCTACTATGGAAACGGCGAGTACGGCAATGAACACACCAACAAGGAAGAAAACACCTACCGCTACTACTTCTATTTACCTGAGCAGTGGGACACCGAAGATTCTCAGGCAGCGGTATACTGGTGGTATCCCACAGACTTGGGCGACAGTGTTCTTGCCGAAAAGACAAATATAGATGGTCTTTACTACTGCGATGTTCCTCAAAAAGCCACTTTTCTTTGCTTTGGAAATTCCAAAGAAGCCGCTCTTAAAAGCAAAGGTGAGTCGGTATATGTTGAATGTAAATATCAGAGAGGCAAGGTTTTTGTAATTGACTTTGACAAAACCACCCCCAGCAACGAGTTTGCTAACGAATACGTTTACAGCGGAAGCTGGTACATTTACTATGGTGACGGCACCTTCGGCGTTACAGAGAGAAAGGGAGATAAGTTTTACTCCTGCCGCTCTTTTGGCGGTGACAACCCTGCTCCCGTAATTGAAACCAATCGCTACTACTTCTATATGCCAGAGGAATGGGACAACATTATGTCCTCAACACTTCACATTTACTGGTGGGAAGGCACAAACCATTGCGGCAGCTTCTGGCCTGGATATGAAGCTAACCCCACAACTACAAAGGGTCTTTTCTACTACGATGTTCCCAAGGATGTTACTTCAATTATCATAAATAACGGCGTAACACGTATCAGTTCTCCTGTGGGAATCGATTTTCAGAGCAAAAACATAGGCACCGAATACTATGAGCCTGGCGAAAGCGAGCTTTATCCCGACGGACTTGAGAGCTTTGATAATATGGTTTACGTCATCAACTTTGATGATATGTACTATGAGCTGGAAGGTCCTGTTATCGGCGGTGACTGGTACTATTATTACGGCGACGGTGAATACGGCACAACCCCACAGAAGGGCGATGTGGTGTATTCAAACCGCCAGATTGGTACACCTCCCAATTACAAGAGAACCGCTCCCGAGGAAAACGAAATGACCTTGTTTTTCCTTGATAGCGTTGAGCGTACACCTGTTTACGTTATCTACACCGTAAACGAAGACGGAAAAGACAAATCCGCAACCACCATACTTACATCAATTGCACGCTCAGATAAAGGCTTGCTCTCTTACGCAATTGTTCCTGAAGATATAAAAGATGTTTACTTCTTCTATAATGAGGATGTGAAAACCCATTATATCAAGAAGAATCTGGTTCACAACGCTATGTTTAGCTTCGGAACATTTGTCAATGGCAAGTACGACTACAAATCAACACTGCTGACAGAAGACCTTGATATTATCGAGTTTATTTCAGGCGATTCGGATCAAAACGGCAAGGTGACTATTCAGGACGCAACCCTGATTCAGAAATATCTCGCCAAGAAGACTTTGTTGGGCGGTAAAGGACTGCAGGCTGCCGACTTCAATAAAGACGGCAAGGTTACAGTAAAAGACGCAACCGCAATCCAGAAGTATCTGGCTAAAAGCTGATTTTTAAGACAAATCAAAACCGCTGAGGACTTAGTAATCCTCAGCGGTTTTTTTATTGTATTAAATCTATCAGTCTTTTGCACCGCCGTTGATAAAAGTTCATAAATAAATGAACCTATCCAAAGGCGGAATTGCCAACCGTGGCTAACGGGTGGAATCGCCAACCGCGGCTAACGGGCGGAATTACCCTCAGTGGCTAGCGGATTCTTTATGCAATATCAAGCACCTGACCCGCCGTTGATGAGCTTCACCATAAGATGAACCTTCCCAAAGGCGGAATTGCCCACAGTGGCTAACGGACGGAATTGCCCTCAGTGGCTAGCGGATTCTTTATGCAATATCAAGCACCTGACCCGCCGTTAATGAGCCTCACACTAAGATGAGCCTTCCCAAAGGCGGAATTGCCCTCAGTGGCTAACTGTTTATTTGATTTTTGCACGGATGATTTTACCGGAGATTGTCTTGGGCAGAGAATCCACAAAGTTTACGATTCTGGGGTACTTGTAGGGAGCGGTACGCTTCTTAACGTACTCCTGAATTTCCTTCTTGAGAGCGTCACTTTCCTGTGTGCCCTGAGTAAGAATAATAGTAGCCTTAACTACCTGACCTCGGATTTCGTCAGGTGCGGCAGTAACTGCACACTCAAGAACATAAGGAAGCTCCATAATAACGGACTCAATCTCAAAGGGTCCGATACGATAGCCCGAAGACTTGATAACATCGTCAACTCGACCAACAAACCAGAAGTTACCGTCGGTATCCATCCAAGCGGTATCGCCTGTATGATAGAATCCGTCGTGCCATACCTTCTGAGTAAGGTCGTCGTCAAGATAATAACCCATATAAAGACCACAAGGATTGCCCTTGTCTGTCTTAATGCAGATTTCGCCGATATCACCTGCCTTGCAGGGATTGCCGTCCTTGTCAAGAATCTGGATATCGTAGAGAGGACTGGGCTTGCCCATAGAGCCAACCTTAACCTCGGCACCAACGAAGTTACCGATTGTAAGGGTGGTTTCTGTCTGGCCGTAGCCTTCCATAAGGCTTATACCTGTTGCCTTGAGGAACTGATGATAAACCTCGGGGTTAAGAGCCTCACCTGCAACGGTGGCGTACTTAACGGAGCTGAGGTCGTATTTTGATAAATCCTGACGGATGAAGAATCTGTACATTGTAGGAGGTGCACAGAAGGTAGTGATTTTGTACTGCTTGAAGAGAGGCAGGATGTCGTCTGCGTCGAAGCGGTCAAAGTCGTAGGTAAATACAGCGGTTTCGCAGAGCCACTGACCATAGAGCTTGCCCCAGAGAGCTTTACCCCAGCCTGTGTCGGAAATTGTGAAGTGCATACCGTTGGGGTCAACGTTGTGCCAGTATTTGGCGGTGATGAAATGACCCAGAGGATACTTGTGGTTGTGAGCGGCGATTTTGGGATTGCCTGTTGTGCCTGAGGTGAAGAACATAATGAGGGGGTCGTCACCGCAGGGAGAATCTTCTGTTCTCTTGTATTTTGTGGAGAACTTCTCAAACTCATCCTCAAAGGTGTGCCAGCCTTCACGCTTGCCGTTAACGCTTACCTTAACCTCAAGAGTGGGGCTATTGAGAGCAGCCTTGTCTGCCTCGTCGGCAGTTTCACCGTCGGCGGTACAGATGATAGCCTTTACGCCTGCTGCGTTGAAGCGGTACTCAAAGTCGTGCTCTTTAAGAAGGTTGGTTGCAGGAATTGCAATAGCACCGATTTTGTGAAGTGCAAGGATGGAGAACCAGAACTGATAATGACGCTTTAACACAAGCATAACTCTGTCGCCCTTTCTGATACCAAGGGACTCAAAGTAGTTCGCGGTCATATTGGAATACTCCATCATATCCTTGTAAGAGAAAACTCTCTCCTGCTTGGTGTTTGTAAGGTGAACCATAGCGGTTTTGTCGGGACATTTTTGAGCTAAACCGTCGATAACATCAAAAGCAAAGTTGAACTTATCCTCGTTTTTGAAGCTGATACCTGAAAGCACACCGTTTTCGTCGGTTTCGGTGGTGATAAACTTCTCGTAAACGGGATTTTCCAGCTTTGCAAGGTCTGTATTGGTTGTGGTAGCGGCAATTACCTTTTCCTCGTAATTTGCCATACCGTTGGTATCGGGATTGATAACAATAGCGTAAATCTCACAGTCGCTTCCGCCGATAGCACGTTCATCGTGAGGAATTGAGCTGTCGTAGTAAATGCTGTCGCCCTCGTGTAAGATTTCGTATCTGTCGCCCACCTGAATTTTCATACTGCCCTTTAAAACGATATCAATCTCGTGGCCTGTATGAGTAGAAAGGTGCATAGGCTCGTTCTGAGCCTGCTCAGAGTAAGGAATAACAACGTGGAAAGGCTCTGCCAGCTTATTTTTGAAAGCAGGAGCAAGGTTGTAGTATTTGAAGCCCTCACGTCTTGCAAAGGGCATACCCTCGCCTTTTCTTACAACAGTGTACTGAGTAAGCAAGGGGCTTGTGCCTTCCATAATGTCTGTGATATCGAGAGAGCAGACATTTGCAAACTTATAGATAAATGTAAAGCTGAAATCACTCTGACCAGACTCAAGCTGGCGGTACTCCTCGGCAGTTGTGCCTGTCTTTTTAGCCATCTGCTCTACTGTAAAGCCTAAATCCTCACGAACGCTTTTAATTCGGTTTGCCACCTCTTTTATTCTTTCGTCAATCATCAAGTTCTGTGACAATGGGATCCTCTCCTTTACCGATAAATTTAATGAGATAAAATAAAATAAAATGATATGAAAAATAAAAAAGCCGTCTCAAAGGAAAAACCTTGAGACGACTGAAAAAACTTTCTAAGCCGCGGTACCACTCAATTTGCGAGGACTATCGCCCTACACCGCTTACAGGTTCTGACAAACCCTCTGTCTTAACGCGACATTCACGGGAGCGTCTACTCAGGCAAGACCTTTTCGGACTCCGGCTCGGAAGGGATAATCAAACGGTAAGACTCAATACAACCTCGCACCAAACGGTTGCTCTCTGAAATAAAGCCAGACCTGACTTCTTCGTCACAGCCTTTAATGTAGTAAAGAATAGCAAAAACAACTTAATTTGTCAATAGTTTTTTAAAAGTTTTCTTTTTTTCTTAAAAACCCCTTTATATTTTCAGATTTATGTTGTATAATACAGGTGTATGTGCGAACCAGCACAAAACACATATATGTAAAGGAGCTTATTATTATGCCATTAGTTAATGCAAAAGAAATGCTTACAAAGGCAAAGGCAGGCCACTATGCAGTTGGCCAGTTCAACATCAACAACCTTGAGTGGACAAAAGCTATCCTCTTAACAGCACAGGAGCTCAACTCTCCCGTTATCCTCGGTGTTTCTGAGGGTGCAGGCAAGTACATGTGCGGCTACACAACCATCGTTGGTATGGTTAACGGTATGCTCAATGAGCTTAACATCACTGTTCCCGTTGCTCTTCACCTTGACCACGGCTCTTACGACGGTGCAAAGGCTTGTATCGCAGCAGGTTTCTCTTCCGTAATGTTCGACGGTTCTCACTATGCAATTGAAGAGAACATCGCAAAAACTAAGGAACTCGTTGCTATCTGCGAGGAGAAGGGTCTTTCCATTGAGGCTGAGGTTGGTTCTATCGGCGGCGAGGAAGACGGCGTTGTTGGCGCAGGCGAATGTGCTGACCCCGACGAGTGCAAGATGATTGCTGATTTAGGCGTTACAATGCTTGCAGCAGGTATCGGTAACATCCACGGCAAATACCCCGAGAACTGGGCAGGTCTTTCCTTCGAAACTTTAGAGGCTATTTCTGCTAAGACAGGCGATATGCCCTTAGTTCTCCACGGCGGCACAGGTATCCCCGAGGATATGATTAAGAAGGCTATTGACCTTGGCGTTTCCAAAATCAACGTTAACACAGAGTGCCAGCTTGCTTTCGCTGCTGCTACAAGAGAGTACGTTGAGGCAGGCAAAGACCTTCAGGGCAAGGGCTTCGACCCCAGAAAGCTTCTCGCTCCCGGCTTTGAGGCTATCAAGGCAACAGTTAAGGAGAAGATGGAGCTCTTCGGTTCTGTAAACAAGGCTTAAGCAAGGTAGCCCCTTGAGGGCAATTCGCCTTTGGACAGGTTACATTCAGATGTTAACTTTCATCAACGGCGGGTTGGATAAAACTTAACACAAACAAATCACCGCTGAGGTTAATTCCTCAGCGGTTTTTGTTTGCAATGAAAAACCCCGCCGTTAATAAAACGACGGGATTAAACTAAACTTTATAATAGGCGGAACTGCCCTGTCGTGGCTAACGACTTACTCGATAACTCTAACCTTGATTACATCCTCAAGGTTTTCTGTTGCTTTTGCAGCCTCTGCTGCAGGACCTGTAACGTCAATAATCATATAGCCGTAGTCGCCGCGGCTCTTGCTTTCCATATTGTCAACATTTGCGCCTGTTGCTGCAATTGCACCTGTAACAGTAGCAATAACGTTGGGCTTGTTGCGGTGAAGAACACAAATTCTTGTGTCTGCACTTCTTGCCATAGAAACTGCGGGGAAGTTAACGGAGTTCTTGATGTTACCGTTCTCAAGGTAATCCTTAACCTGGTCAGCTGCCATAACTGCACAGTTGTCCTCGCTCTCGGGAGTAGAAGCACCAAGGTGAGGCATAGCAACAACGCCATCCTCGCAGAGAAGGTCGTCTGTAGCAAAGTCTGTAACGTACTTTGCTACCTTGCCGCTCTTAAGAGCCTCAAGCATATCGGCAGAGTTTATAAGACCGTCACGGGAGTAGTTGAGGATTCTTACGCCGTCTTTCATCATAGCGATAGTTTCCTTGTTGATTGTACCCTTAGTAGAAGCATTGAGGGGAACGTGGATTGTGATGTAATCGCACTCCTTGTAAATCTCCTCAACAGAAGTTGCGTGGTTAATGCTGTTCTTAAGCTTCCAAGCAGCGTCAACAGAGATATAGGGGTCGTAGCCGTATACTTCCATACCTAAGGACTTAGCAGCATTAGCAACTAAGATACCGATAGCACCAAGGCCGATAACGCCAAGCTTTTTGCCCATAATTTCAGGGCCAACGAACTGGCTCTTGCCCTTTTCTACCATTTTGCCAACCTCAGCACCGTTGCCCTTAAGTGTCTTTGCCCACTCAATGCCGCCGATAACATTACGGGAAGCAAGGAAAAGACCTGCAATAACAAGCTCTTTAACTGCGTTTGCATTTGCACCGGGAGTATTGAAAACTACAATACCCTCTTCAGCGCACTTGTCAACGGGGATGTTGTTGGTGCCTGCACCTGCTCTTGCAATAGCAAGAAGGCTCTCAGGCATAGCCATATCGTGCATAGAAGCACTTCTTACAAGCACTGCGTCAGGTGTGTCGCAAGCGTCTGTGATTGTATAGTTTGCGCCGAGTCTGTCTGTACCGATAGCGGCGATTTTGTTAAGTGTAAGAATATTATACATTTTTCTCTTCAAACTCCTTCATAACAGCAACTAACTTCTCAACGCCTTCGATGGGCATAGCATTGTAGATAGAAGCACGCATACCGCCAACAGAGCGATGGCCCTTGATGTTAACGATACCGTTCTCAGTACAAACCTTAACGAACTCTGCGTCTAAATCTGCGTTGCCTGTAACGAAGGGAACGTTCATAAGAGAGCGGTCTTCCTTAACAACTGTACCCTTGAAGAGCTTGGAGTTATCGAGGAAATCATAAAGGATAGCTGCCTTTTTCTCGTTGAGCTCCTTCATCTTCTCAAGGCCGCCGATTTCGTTCTTAATCCACTCAAGAACCAGCTTTGCAATGTAGATTGTGTAGCAGGGAGGAGTGTTGAACATAGAATCGTTGTCTGCGTGTGTGGAGTAGTTGAACATTGTGGGAGTAATCTCCTGAGCGTTACCGATAAGGTCCTCACGGATAATTACAACAGTAAGACCTGCAGGAGCCATATTCTTCTGAGCACCTGCGTAAAGCATACCGAACTTGGAAACGTCGATAGGCTCGGAAAGAATGCAGGAAGAAACATCTGCAACAAGGGGAACGTCACCTGTATCGGGAAGCTCGTGATAAACAGTACCGTAGATGGTGTTGTTCATACAGATGTGGAAGTAGTCTGCGTCAGGTGTGAAGGTAGACTTGTCGAGCTTGGGAATGTAGGAGAAGGTCTTATCTTCAGAAGAAGCTACAACGTTTGCCTTGCCGTAGCGAGAGCCCTCTTTGTAAGCCTTCTTAGCCCACTGACCTGTGATAACATAGTCAGCCTTGCCGGACTTATTCATAAGGTTTAAAGGAATCATTGCGAACTGAGAAGAAGCACCGCCCTGAAGGAAAAGAACCTTGTAGTTGTCGGGGATGTTCATTACTTCTCTTAAGAGTGCCTCAGCCTCTTTGATGATTGCGTCATATACCTTGGAGCGGTGGGACATTTCCATTACGGACTGACCGCTGCCCTGGTAATCCATCATCTCGTCTGCTGCCTTCTTTAAAACTGCCTCAGGCAGTACGGAAGGACCTGCGGAAAAATTATAAACTCTTGCCATTTTAAAAACTCCCTTTCGTGCAAGATTTGATTATGTAACATTCATATTAGGGCATATGTTAAAATATTAACCCAATATGAACAATTATATTACTTTGAAACTCATAAGTCAAGAAAAAAGCAAAGCTGTCCGAAAAAAATCGGACAGCTTTCGTCAATTTCTTTTATTTATCGCTGAAAACGTCGTAATCTCTGGGCTTTCTGTCCTGAATTTTCTTGGTTTTCTTTGAATTTTTGCGGTTCTTCTTGCTTTTTTGGAGCTCACGCTTAAGGTTTTTGAAGAAGTAGCCTGTGCTCTTTACTGCCTGTCGGCTGCTCTTTACCACCTTATTCTCGCCTGCCTGAGCCAAAGGCTTTTGCGAAGGCTGAGAGGTGTTTGTGCCGAAAGCGTCCTCAAAGAAGGCGTCACTGGTTTTGTAGCCGCCTAAATTTTCAGGACTTTGAGGTCTGTTTGCCTTTTTCTCGGCACGAGATAAAACATCGTAATCTCTTTTTCTTTCAAGCTCTTTTTGGCGTCTGCGTTTCTCTTCCCTGCTTTTTTTGCTCATAAAGTAAGAGAAAACAAGGAAAGCAACCAAAAGCACCACAAGAACAATAAGGATAATCAGCAGGATTTTCCAGACACTTGCCTTGGGAGCGTTGCTGAGGATTTCGTCAAACTTAACGCTTGAAACAATCTCGCGGATTAAGGAAATCTCCTCTGAGGTCAGAGCGTCACCCTGAGATGTAGACATAATTACAATGCTCATTCCGTTGACAATTGTAATGCTCTGTCTGCCGTAAACTTCCGTATTCTTCACATAATCATAGGTGGAAAAATCAAGGAAAAGCACACCGCCGTAAGTACCCTCGGTACAGTCGCTGTACTCGGAATTTTCAAGGATTGCGTTTTTGTATTCATCCAGAGCGGAAGAAGACAAAAGAGAAAGATTGAAAAACTCCTCTGTTTTATCGTCCTTTTGCATAAGCACACGGATGTCCAAATCGGGTGCAGAGCTTGCCGCCTCAAGATAAATACCCTCGGTCATAGTGGGCTTATTGTTTCGGGTTGCCACCGCCATATAATCGGGGATATCGATGGACATTTTAAGCTCTTCTATATAATAGGTCTTGCCCAGAGCACTTACACCAAAAACGGAAAGCACAAGGCAAAGCACTGCAAAAATCAAACACACAACAGATTTGAAGTTACGCATTTTCGTCCCTCCTGATAATTTGTGAGATTAAAATTTTACAGGAAAAGGGCGATTTTGTCAATGAGTATACAGAAAAATCCGCTCGGGATTTCTCCCAAGCGGATTTAAAAGCTCTTTAGTTATCCTTCGTAGTCGTAAACGCCTACCTTGAACTTGCCTTCACCGTCGGTTTCGTTAAGTAGGTAGAAGCCCTTGCCGTCTTCAACGTTTTCTTTGATATCAACTGTCTGCTGAGTGCCGTTGTTGAAGATAATATTGGGAGTAGAGGGGTCAAGCTCGTACTTGTAAACCTTCTCTCCGTTTTCGTTAAGGCCCACATACTCCATAGCTGTGCCGGGCCAGGTGGTTGAATCACTGCCGCCCCAGAAGAAGATGTTTACCTTGCTCCAGTTTTTATTGTTGGAGAAGTAAATTGTCTTCTTTTCAGGGGGTGTAATCTCATCAAAAGCACCGTCAACAAGAGCAAACTGGAACATATGATAGGTCACGTTATTGTTGCTCTGACCGTGAGCGTTTGACATATTTCTGTCGTACCAGTTTTCCTCGCCGTACTTAACTGTAACTTCGTGCTCGCCTGCCTTGAGATTAAGTCTTAAGTGAGAGCTGAGCTGGTGGCCGTTGCTCATTGCAGGGAATACCAGTGTGCCAACGTCCTTGCCGTCAACGTAAACGGAACGGATAGCGGCAGTAATGCCGGCAGTGGGGTCGCCCTGATTTGTGTGGATAGAGGAGAGCTGATACTCGCCGTCCACAGGAATGTTCACTGTAAAGGTAGCAGTGTTGAGCTTGTCGCCAACATTAACTGTCACGTTAGAGCCTGCAGGACTTACTGCAATGGGCTTGGAAAGCTCAGACCAGAGGCCTGTGCTCTTATCCACTGCCACAACACTGTAGCAGCCGTAAACGGAGTTATCAATTGTGTAAGATGTATTGTTTACATCAACATATTCTGTACCTGTCCATACCTTGTATGTGCAGTTTTTAACAGCGTTCCACTTAAGGGTTGTACCTGTAAGTGTAGCCTTGGGAGCATTGGGAGCCTTAGCGGTGTTTTCGTCCTTGAGGTTTATGATATCCTCTGCACCACTGTCGGTTACTGTGATTGTGATTGAATAGTCGCCATTTGCATCTACAGGTAAAACGTAGTCGTTTTCAACCTGTTCGCCGTTAACGTAGATAGACTCTACTGTGTCACCCTTACCGTTAAGCTCCAAGGAGAGGTTTGCGTTTCTGTATTTGTAGTTGTCAACATAGAAGGGGCCTTCCATCCACTGAGGAACATAGGGGTCAAAGGTGATACCCTCTGTGGTGTACTCCATACCATAGAGCACTCTGAAATAACCTGCCATTGTGGCGGCAACTGACCAGAGCTGCTGAGTAGAGTGCAGACCCTCGCCTGTTTCGTAGTCAATAACCTCGTAGTTTGTGAGGCAGGCAGCTGCACCACGGATACAGGAGTTCCAGATTTCCTCTGCAAGAAGGTTGTTTTCGTTCTCGTTATTAACGGCACCAATCATAAGAATTGCTTCCCAGCCGGGCCATACACCACTGTCATGGTATTTATAATCTGTCCAACGCTCTGCGTTTTTCTGGGGATAAACTGTGTTTGCACCGAACTCAACGAGGGTGTGGTTTTCCATAATGGAGTCAGCCTTTTCCTGACCGCCGATGTTGTACCATACTGCGTAGCCGTTGGCAAGAACATCCTGCTTGTAAGCAAGGGGTGAACCCATCCAGTCGGGATATTCCCAAGAGGTGTATGTGCCCAAATCCTCAAGCCAGAGTCTGTCGGAAATTGCTTTTTCAAGGTCAGCGGCCAAATCTGCCCAAGCCTTTGCTTCAGCCTCACCCTTACCGAGAATCTCAGCAGCCTGAGAGAGAATCTTCATAGCCTGACAGAAGATCATGTTTGTGGAAGCGGCTTTGCCTTCGGCAATTGTTACGATACCGTTTTCGTCGTCTTCGCCTGTCCAGTCACCGTAGGTTTTATCTCTGTGGTCAAGACCGCAGGTTTCACCGCGGAAAAGACCTGCTTCGCTATCGTAAACTACTTCGTAGTCCTGCATAATTGTATTGGAGGCTACCTCGTAGAAGTACTCAAGTGTTTCAAGGTTTCCGTCTGCAAGGTAAGTTTCCCAGACAGCCAACATCATAATGATTCTGTCGGTAGATACGGGGTAAGAGCCGCCTGTACCTGTGTCTTCTTCAAAGGTAAGGTTGCCGTCCTTGCCCACAACCTTTGCCTCGGCACAGTTTGTGGAAATTTCAGGGAAGAGCCAGGAAAGAATGTACTGCATTGAAATAGCGGTGTCACGGGTCCATACCTTGTGCCAGTTTGTACCTGTGTAGAACACATCGCCATAGGTTTGGTCATAGTTAATGCTCTTGAAAATCTCTTCCATAGTCAGGTTGTAGGCTGCCTCTGCAAGAGGTGTGTTGGGAGCATAGAAAGTGGGAGCTTCATCTACAATAAAGGGGTCATATTCCCACTCTCTGTCAGAGCCTGTTTCGCTTGTTAAGATATGTGTGCCTGTGTTTGCAATTACACGGGAGTCGTTTTCTGTAAGACCGTTAACAAAGAGGGTGTAGTCCTGCTTGTCACTTACATTAACTGAGCCGCCCTTATACTCTGTATCGCCGTAAACCTGAATTGCCTTTACGCTTACTTCAGTGCCGAAATCAAAGTAGAAGCCGAAGGAGTAGGTGTCATCCAGCTCAAACACTACGTCATTGCCCTGAACAACGCCTTCGACCTCAACAGTTTTGTTGTCGGCGGTGGTGAGCTTTGCTTTGCAAACTTCAATTTCTGTTACGGGAGCAGTGGGTGTATCGGCAGAAACCTCTGCAAGCTGAGGCACAGCCTCGGTATTTGCCTTTACAATAACATACTCGCCGATGGGATAATCAATAGCCATCTTTGCGGCGTATTTCTGAATTGCGGTTGCGTCCTTGACGTTAATCTTATTGTCTGCATTTACATCAGAAGCAATAGCACCATCACCAACGAGAGAAACAATTTTTGCGGCGTGCTTCTGAATAAGGGTTGCGTCCTTAACGTTAACCTTTTCATTTAAGTCTGCGTCACCCAGAAGGATTGATTTTTCTGTAACCTGAGCAGTAGAAGAAGGCTCTGTCTTCTCAGGAATACTTTCTGTGGGGGTTGTATGGGGTACAGTGGTTACAGGAGCAGAAGTTGCGGGTACAGTAGCAGAAGAAGGCTCTGTTGCCTCAACAGTACCTGTAACTGTTTCTGTGGGAGAAACTGTTGTAGCAGTTGCAGAAGGCTCTGTGGGGGCTACGGTTGTAGCAGGAGCAGTAGGAGCAGTAGTAGGCTCAACAGGCTTCATTTCTGTTTCTACACCCTCAAGGCCTACAAACACAACCTTATCAACTGTAACTTCCTTGTCAAAGCCGAAGCCTAATTTGCCTTCGGTTGCTGTAGTTGTCTGATAGGGGTATTCCCGGGCATTTACCCAGCCGTCATTTGTGCTTACATAGCCCTCAAGAGCAATGTCATCGGCTGAGGCCATATCCTTGGCACCCAGAACCTTGAGCTCAACATCAAACATACTCTCAGACTTAAAAACAAACCAGGTTAAGGATTCGGGATTTTCAAAGTCAACGACTCTTTCTTCGTCTTCAGCAATGGCTTCAACTGCAATTTCCTTGCCGCCACTTAAAATAAGCTTTCCTTCGGGAACATCCTCGGCGGCAGTAATAACAATACTTTCAACATCGAAGGTGTTCTTGAAGCGATAGCCTGTTTCGCTTGAATCGTAGTCGAAAATCAAATAGCCCATAGGCTCAATATTTTTCTTGTAAACCAGCTTGATATTGCTTACGGAAACATCATTTTTATCGGCAAAAACCATAAGCTCGGTTTCACCCTCGAGAACAATGTCAAACTCGGGATTTTCCTCGGATATAGTTTCGCCAACACCATTGCTTAAAACGATAACACCGCCCTTTTTGGTAGCGGCACTATCAACAGATACGGTGTATACGCCGTCCTGTGCAGGCTTTACGTTTACAATAACGTATTCGCCCTCGTCAGCGTTCTGCATAAGGCCGTTTTTAACAAGAGAGGCGTCGCTTGCACCGTCAAAGTTTGTGAAGTTGATATTTGTTACACCTGCTAAGATTTCGTCAAGGGTGTTTGCAGGAGAAACAGTAATCTTATCTACATTATAAGTACCACCGATGTTATCGATAGTAATTCTGTTGTAGCCGGGCTTGAGGGTTTTGGTGATTACAACGGTTTTGTAAGTCTGCCAGGCACCGGTAGAGCTGAAATGCTCGTTGGATGTATTCTCGCCTGCATTAAAGCAGAAGTAACCGTCGTCTGTTTCTGAGGCTACACTGATTTCAAAGCGATAAGTAACTGCTTCTTTGCCGGGCACAGTTACGCCGTAGTTGAGGCTGTCGCCTTCACCAAAATCGCCTACATACTTGCCTGCGGAAACTTTTGAGTTTGAAAGCACACTTACTGCACCCAGTGCAAAGGTGTACTTTTCGGCTTCAATTGTGGTAGCCTTTGTGGCACTTAAGGTGAAGTCCGACTTTGTATTCATAATTTCTGCGGTATAATCTCTTGTTCTGGTATTGGCGGTAAACTTAACGATAGAGTCAGCCTCAATTACAAGGTGAGCGTTATCGTCGTCGTTTTTTGCGTCACCGATAGATGTACTCCAGTTGGGAGTAGCAATCTTAAACTCGTAGTTGCCGCCTGTCATATCCAGCACAAGAGTATAGATACCGTTGCCGTTGTCAACAAACTTATACTCATCATAACAGTTCCATCCGTTCATATTACCCTTCAGGTAAAGACCTGCTGAAAGGCTGTTGGCGGATACCGAAAGCACCCCGGACATCGGAACTGCACTTAAGAGCAGAAGCAGACACAGAAGTGTGCAAAGTATCTGCATATACAGTTTCTTCGTTGTTTTCATAGGTTTCTCAATCCTTTCATAAAAATTGCCGATAGATTATACCGATTGTATCTTAACATATCCATAAAAAAATTACAAGACATATAAATGATTTTGTAAAAACATCACAAAAAATCGCCCCTGCATTTAGCAAAGGCGATTTCGGCATATAAGTTTATGTTATTTATTTATCCTGCTGATTATGTACGGCACAACCTCAGTTTTTGAAAGCCCCAGAGGATAGGCAAAAGCCTCGGTAACAACCCTCTGGGCAAAGGCAAAGGCTTTTTCGTCCCTTGCGTAGCTTCGGGCGTACTTCTTCTCTGCGTTATCTCTTCTTATCATAAAAAGCTTCATAAGTGCTAAGATTTTTGCAAGGTCGTCGCTTTTGATGATTTCGTCAAAAAAGAGAGCTCGCTGAGTGTTATTTTCAATCCACTCCAAGTCTATCTCTTCGCTTTTATCAATGATACTGTGAATCTCTTCTTTGGAAAGGACTTTTTCCATCTGCAAAACAAGAGCCTGCGACTCCACAGGCACATACACTGTGGCGTTTTTGTCGTAAACAGAGCTGAGCACATAGTACTCTTTCATCTCAGAGCCGATTTTCTGCTCACGGATTTCGGTTATTTCGTATATTCCCTGCTTTCTGTAAACTATGGTTTCTCCTGTTTTATACATATATTCTTTAGTCAATGATATCACTCCGGATTCTTTATACCTTAATTATAAAATTTTCCAAAAATATTTTCAAAGGCGATTTTCACCAATTTTAAAAAAATTTCTTATTCAATTTTAAGACTTTTATATTTTCCTTTATTTTTTCGACTACTTGTGATAATATAAAACTATACATTTCCTTTTAAAGGAGAAAACACTATGATTTACTTTGTAGAAGACGACAGCAACATCCGTGAGCTGGTGGTTTACACCCTTAATTCCACAGGTTTTGAGGCTACGGGCTTTTCAAAGCCCTCTAAATTCTGGGAAGCGGTAAAAAATGAAATGCCCAGCCTTGTGCTTCTGGACATTATGCTCCCTGAAGAGGACGGTCTGAGTATCCTCAGAAAGCTGAGAAGCGAGGCTGACACCTCCTCAGTCCCTGTAATTATCCTCACTGCCAAGGCAGATGAGTACGACAAGGTCAGAGGCTTTGATTTAGGAGCTGACGACTATGTGCCCAAGCCCTTTGGTATGATGGAGCTTGTGGCAAGGGTTAAGGCGGTGCTCAGGCGTGTGGAAAAGGATTCATCCAACTCAGAGTATCACATCGGCCCTCTTTACGTTTGCCCCAAAAAGCACATTGTAAAGGTCAACGACGAGCCCGTGTTGCTTACTCTCAAGGAGTTTGATATGCTCTGCTATCTGCTGGAGAACAAAGGCATTGTTCTTTCAAGAGATCAGATTCTCAACAAGGTCTGGGGCTATTCCTTTGACGGCGAAAGCAGGACCGTGGACGTTCACGTCAGAACTCTCAGGCAAAAGCTGGGTGTGGGCGGCGACTGTATCAGCACTGTACGAGGCGTAGGCTACAAATTAGGTGACTGATATGAAAAAACAACTTTTTATCGGAATTTTCTCTCTTTGTCTTTTTGCACTTTTCGTGGGTATTTCCATAGGATTCACTGTAATTTACACAGATTTTGCCGAAACCCCCGTCAACGAGGCGGTTTTGTGGGCTTTGATGGCATTTGTGATTTTCAGCCTGATTTTTGCAGGCATTGCGGTTATTACGGCAATAAATCTCAGCAACAAAATAAGCTCGCCCATAAACTCCATTAACTTTGACGCTCCCGACAAGGCAAGGCTCCCCAAGGAGCTTGCTCCTCTTTGTCAAAGGATTGAAAAGCAGAACAAAGAGATGGAGAAGCGTTTCAAGTCAATTACCGCAAGACACGACTCTCAGGACAGTATGCGTCAGCATTTTACTGCAAATGTTTCTCACGAGCTCAAGACTCCTCTCACCTCTGTTTCGGGCTATGCGGAGCTTATTCGTGACGGAATGGTAGAGGGAGAAAACATCAGCCGTTTTGCAGGAAAAATCTATGACGAAAGCCAGCGAATGATAAACCTTGTGGGAGATATCATCAAGCTCAGCCAGTTTGACGAAAAAGACATCCACGTTAAAATCGAAAAAATCAACCTGCTTTCTCTTTGCAAAACCGTTATTTCGGGACTTGAGTCTTTGGCTAAAAAGCAGAACGTCACCATAAACCTCTATGGAGACGACGTTGAAATAAGCGGTGCTGAGCTTATTGTGGAAGAGATTATCCACAACCTGGTGAAAAATGCCGTTAAATACAACAAAGACGGCGGCAAGGTAGACGTCAGCGTAAGACAGTGCCTTGACGGCATTGAGCTCAGTGTAGCCGACACGGGTATAGGTATTCCAAAAGAGGATTTGGAGCATATTTTCGAAAGATTCTACAGAGTGGACAAAAGCCACTCCAAGGACATTGGCGGCACAGGTCTGGGGCTTTCCATTGTCAAACACGGCGCAATGTTTCACAACGCCTCCCTTTCTGTTGACAGCAAGCTTGGCGTAGGCACAACCATAAGAGTTCTTTTTTGAGAGAGGTTTAAGAGATGGGTAAAAAAACAAGCAAAACTCAGGCTGTGGCAACTATAAAGCCTCAGCGAAGCATAAATATGGACATCATAAGGATTTTTGCCTTTATGTTTGTCCCCGGTGTTCACTTCTTCCTTCATAACGGTTTTTACAGCCAGACGGTGGACAACCCCAGAATGGTGATTATGACCTTTATGCGTAATCTGTTCCTTCTTTGTATTCCCCTGTTTTTAATGCTTACAGGTTATCTTCAGGGCAACAAGAAGATGGAAATCAGCGGCAAGTACTATCTTAAGATTTTCAAGTTCGTTATCCCCTACCTTATTATAATGACCCTTGACTTGATTTACATAGTATACGCCCTTGGCTGGGAATACGGCGTCAAGGAGATTATCCACAACTACACCTCCTTCACCCACTACTCCTGGTATGTGGAGATGTATCTGGGGCTTTTCCTGCTGATTCCTTTCCTCAATCTTATCTGGCAGAATTTAAAGAACAAAAAGCAGGAGAAGATTTTAGTCCTGACAATGTTCATCCTTATGATTGCTCCTTCAATTTTCAACTACTATCAGTTTGACGCAGAAAACATTTTAGCCTGCACCAACGACGACTACTGGAGCATTTTCCCCAATTGGTGGGCAGGGGTTTATCCTCTGGCTTACTACTTCACAGGTGCTTACCTTGCCAAAAACAAGGAAGATTTCAAACTCAAGCCTGTTTTCTACTTCCTTATTTTCCTTGGCACCTGGGCATTTTTCGGCGGATACACCATACTTCGCTGCTGGGGTGGCAAGGCAAGTGTGCACAGTTGGCTCAACTACAACAGCTGGGGTATCTTCTTTATGGGCGTTACCTTCTTCCTTTTTGTCAGCTCCATCAGATTCAAGTCCGTTCCCAAATTTGTGGCAAAGGCACTTGCCAAGCTCTCCGACCTCACCTTTGGTGCTTATCTTGCAAGCTGGATGTTGGACCAGTGGTTCTACCCCAATATCCTCAACAAGAAGGTTCCTGTTATGGAAGACAGACTTTACTGGTTTGTACCCTGTCTGCTGCTGGCAGTAACCGTTGCCTTCATAATCTCCTTTGCGGCAGACCTTTTCTACAAGGCAGGCTCTATTGTTGCAACAGATATCGCAAAGGAAATCAGAAAGCACAGACTTTCCAAAAAGAGATAAAAAAGGGGAATTTTTTAATACTTTTGTCGTATTTTTAGAAATTTTCGGAATTTTACATAGATTTAACATTTATACATTGAAATTTAACATTTCTCTGGTATAGTAAACTCAATGTAAAATTAAATATTCTAACCCTAAACAAAACAAAGGAGTTGCTTTTATGAGTATTACCCCTGTTTTTCAGCTGATTACGGGACTTGCGATGTTCCTTTTCGGTATGAACGCAATGGGCGACGGACTTAAAAAGGTCGCCGGCAGTAAGCTTGAAACCGTTCTGTGGAAGCTTTCTTCCACACCTACCCGTGGTGTTTTATTGGGTACAGGTGTAACAGCGGTTATTCAGTCCTCTTCTGCCACTTCCTGTATGGTAGTCGGCTTTGTTAACTCAGGTATGATGAATATTGCTCAGGCTATCGGCATTATTATGGGTGCCAACATCGGTACCACCGCCACAGGCTGGATTTTAAGCCTTTCAGCCGTTGAGGGTCAGGGTGAGGCGTTCTGGACTCAGTTTCTCTCCACCACCTTCATTTCAGCAATTTTCGCACTTATCGGCACAATTTTCCTGATGTTTGCCAAGAAGAACACCTACAAGCACACAGGCTCAATTATGCTTGGCTTTGCCGTTCTTATGAGCGGTATGAAGATGATGAGCGGTGCTATGGGCTTTCTTGAGGACAGCCCTGTATTTGCAGATATGATGACAACAATGTCCAACCCCTTCCTGGGTATTCTTGTCGGTACTGTTATCACTGCAATTTTACAGAGTGCTTCCGCTTCCATTGGTATCTTACAGTCCTTGGCAGTTACAGGTCTTGTAAATAATGACGCCGCCATTTACCTTATTATCGGTATGTGTATCGGTGCTTCAATGCCTGTTCTTCTCTCTGCTATTGGTGCTACCACCAACGGCAAGCGTGCTTCCATTATTTACCTTATCTTCAACTCCATAGGTGCAATTATCCTTACTCCCGTTTTCTGGGGTGTAAATGAGCTTGTGGGCTTTGCATTTATGGATATGCCTGCTGACGCATTCAGCATTGCTATGATTAACACAGTGTTCAACGCTGCAACCACCATTATCCTTATGCCCTTTGTTAAGCAGTTTGACAAGCTTGTATGTGCTCTTATCAAGGAAAAGAAAACAGACAAGAAAACAAACGAGCTGGACAGACTGGAAGAAAGATTCCTTACTCACCCCGGTCTTGCTATTGAGCAGAGCCGTGCAGTACTTTGCTCTATGGCTGAGCAGTCCCACCGCAACCTTATTGAAGCATTCGCCCTTATGGAGAATTACACTGAAGAAGGCTACAACAAGGTAGAGGCCGACGAAGGCGAAATCGACAAGTACGAGGACAAGCTGGGAACATACCTTGTAAAAATCACAGGTAAGGAGCTTAACAAGGCTCAGAGCCGTGAGGTTTCCAAGTTCTTGCACACCATCGGCGATTTCGAAAGAATCAGTGACCACGCTCTTACAATTGCAGACGCCGCCAAGGAAATAAACGAAAAGCAGATTGCTTTCTCTCACGCCGCTCAGGCAGAGCTCAAGCAGCTTTCCAAGGCTGTTTCCGAGATTGTTGACATCTCCGTAAAGGCATTTATTGATAACGACAACGACCTTGCTCACAGAGTTGAACCTCTTGAGGAAACCATTGATATGCTTTGCGACGAGCTTAAGCTCAGACATATCAGCCGTGTTCAGAATGGTAACTGTACTCTTACCCACGGCTTTGTATTCTCCGACTACATCACAAACTGCGAAAGAATCGCAGACCACTGCTCCAACATTGCAGTTGCTCTCATTGAGCTTGATATGGACGAGTTCGAGGCTCACGCATACTTAAGCACCCTTAAAGAGCACAAGAGTATGCTCTTTAACACCTACTACGAAGAGTACAAAAACAAATACAAGGTTTAATATAACCCTATGCAAAAACCACCGACTGCACTCAAACCAGTCGGTGGTTTTTAGTTAGATTTAGTTTTACCAAAATACACAACCATCAGCCAAGCAGCTTGAAATATCAAAAATCATCCTATATAATTAAAATGAAAACGAACAGATTTCAGGTGATTAGAATGAAGAAGAATTATACTTTTGCGGCAACTACAATTCTCATAGCTCTGTTAATTATGCTTTCGGGTTGCACCATAAGAATATCCGATAAGTTATATTCTACAAAACCTAACAAAACTACTGTTACCCTCAATGCTCGTCAGAAAGAAATCTTAAGAGAAAAAGATTTACCTACCGATTATGACGAGCTGACCTATACCCAGAAAAAAGCAATTGTCTCTATGGAAGAAATGCTCCAGTACGCCGACGAAAAGTATAACGACACCTTCTGCTATGAAGGATATGTAGCCAAAGGCCCCCTTGAAAAAGAGCATATGT
Source organism: Clostridia bacterium (assembly GCA_017465505.1). Classification (GTDB taxonomy): domain Bacteria; phylum Bacillota; class Clostridia; order Oscillospirales; family Acutalibacteraceae; genus Ruminococcoides. The sequence continues at coordinate 61,475 of JAFTWB010000017.1, forward strand.
ACGCATATCCGAAAGGTAAAAGCCATCTCGTTTTCACCATAACAAAAACCGAAGACGGCTTCGAGGACAATTATATGACCAAAGCTGTACACGACGATCTTATCACGTATTTAGTAGAGCTTTTCGAACCCATCAACAACGGCTCAAAAACACGTCTGTTCATTGATAACATCGGAAGAGTTGATTTAGAAGAAATTCCTACAGACTACAGTGAATTCGACGGCAATATTACCTTCAACCTTACATTGATGGTGGATGGTGCCACCTGCACCGAAGAACAGATTATTGAACTGCAAAACCGAGTGGCAAACACACTTATAGAACACAAGCTATATGGAAGAATACAGTTTGTTTTGCTTGAAGAAGGATACTACGAAGAACTGAAGTCTTACACCTATACACAATTCCTTGGAAACCAAAATTATACCTACCGAGAAAGAATCTATTTATCTTCAGAAGGGATAAAAATATATTAAGAGCCAATACAATACCAAAGGCTGTCGCTTTGATTAGCGACAGCCTTTTTGATACATATTAAAGTTCAATTTCAAGCTCCACAGGGCAGTGATCACTACCGAAAACATCGGAGTGAATCTTTGCGTCAAGAACTTTGTCATTTAAAGCTTCGCTGACAATAAAATAGTCAATACGCCAGCCTGCGTTCTTAGCTCTTGCGCTGAAGCGGTAGCTCCACCAGGAGTACGCATTTTCCAAATCGGGATATTTAAGTCGGAAAGTATCGGTAAAGCCATTTTCAAGCAGCTTACTCATACAGGCTCTTTCTTCGTCGGTAAAGCCTGCGTTTTTACGGTTGGTCTTGGGATTTTTCAAATCAATCTCCTTGTGGGCAACGTTAAGGTCACCGCAGAAGATAACAAGCTTAGTCTTTTCGAGTTCCTTGAGATAATCAAAGAAATCAGCTTCCCACTTCATTCGGTACTCAAGCCTCTTCAGGCCGTCCTGAGAATTGGGAGTATACACGGTAATCAAATAGTAATTATCAAACTCAAGAGTAATAACCCTTCCCTCGTGGTCGTGCTCTTCAACACCTATGCCATACTTAACACTCAGAGGCTCTTTCTTGGTGAAAATAGCCGTGCCTGAGTAGCCCTTTTTCTCGGCGTAATTCCAGTAACCGAAGTAACCCTCGGGGGAAAAATCAATCTGACCCTCCTGCAATTTGGTTTCTTGCAAACAGAAAGCGTCAGCGTCAAAATTTTTGAATATATCTTCAAAGCCCTTTGTCACACAGGCTCTGAGTCCGTTAACATTCCAGGAAATAAATCTCATAACAAACCTCCGAAATTTTATACGTTAAATATACCCCACAAATCCCATCTTTGTCAAGCCGTTAGCCACGGGTTAGCCACCCGAGGGCAACTCCACCTTTGGAAAGGTTTGATATAACTTTGACCAGTCATCAACGGTGGGATTAAACGCAAAAACTGTACGTAAGGACAATACCACTACCGTTTGCCACGGTGGGCAGTTCCGCCTTCTGACAGGTTAGATATAAATTGAACCTATGATTAACGGCGGAAAAACAACAAAGCTGAAAATTGAAAGTTGAAAGTTGAAAATTTCGGGTCGCTTCGCTCCGATTATTAAATAAAATAGGATTGCACGCACAGCGTGCCACCGACATATTGACGCAGTAAATACTTCATACGCCGAAAGGCGTACTTCATTTGCCAACGGCAAATTTCATACACGCAAGTGTATTTCATTACATTCGCTCTGCGAATGTCTGCTCTTCACTGGGTAGATTTTAGGACAGTGGTTTGTGCTATAATATAATCACCAAAGAAAAGGAGGTAAAACCTATGAAGAACATTTTTATTACAATCACCGGAATCAATCACTATTTCGGCAAAAAGCCTTTTGAAATCGGCAGAACCGTCAGTCTTATAAAAGAGCCCGACAACCCCTACGATAAGGAAGCAATTGGTGTTTACCTGCCTTTTATCGACAAAATCGGCAACGTAGCAAACTCTGTAAACACCGTCTACGCAGGCACCCAGAGTGCAGGCAGAATCTACGACAAATTGGAAGAGGAAGTTTACGCACAGGTTATGTTTGTTACCCATTCAAGTGTGATTGCTTTGATTCTTCCGCCGGATGTCAATGAAAATCAGGACAGGGACACCGATTCCACACCCCAAAACGAAAAAATCACTTCACCGTCTTATAAAAAAGAGCCTCTGTCCAAAATCGGTTTCTGAGCACTCGCACTGATTTTACAGAAACGCACAAAACAAAACCCATTCAACCAAATTATTCGGCTATTATACATATTTACATTTACTTTCAATTAAGGTATATTATCCTTGCAATCAAAAAATTCAAGGAGAGTTAAAAATGAACAAAAGAATTTTATCCCTTGCACTTGCTATTCTGGCTGTACTTTCTCTTCTCACAGCCTGCACAGGCAATTCTCAAAACGAAACAACCCCTGCAACCACAACCACAACCGAGTCCGCTGACCAGTCCGATGCAGATGGCAAACCCACTGTTGAGGAGCAGTTAAAAATGCTCACCGCATACAAAGACACATTCAAACATAAAAACTTTGACAGTGCCAACACACCCGAGGCTTTCTACTTTGCCATAACTGACCTTGACAACGACGGTCTTGTTGAAATTATCACATCCGCCTGCACAGGTTCAGGTCTTTACACAGAGTCCTATTTCTTTGAGGTGCACGAAAAAGGCAGAGGCATTAACTCCTGCAATCCTGCTCAAATCAGCAGAGACAGCGAGCCTGACATTATTGTTGACCATACCGATTGTTATATCAACGAAGAAACCGGTGAAATCTTCTACGCTTATTCAGACGTAATCCGTGTTTCCGCAGGTGAGTCTTACAGAAGCATAGGCTGGTGCACATTCAGAGACAACAGATTTGTTTACGAGGCAGTAGCTACCGAATCAATCGTTGAAAGCACACCTATCTACAAGAGCACCAACGACGAGGTTATTACTGCTCAGGATTTTGTTGACGCAATGGACAACTACTTTGAAGGCTACAAAAGCACAAACGCAACCTTCGGCTGGACTCCCTTCGTTAACGCAGACGGCGTAGCTGCAAGCGACCTTCCCGATGAAGAGCTGGAAAAGCTCATCGTTGCTTCCTACGAGGCTTTCTCCTCAGATGAAAGATTCATCACTCCCAATGCATAAAATAACAACCAAAAACAACAAAACCTCTGCTTTTATGTGAGCAGAGGTTTTGTTGTTTTTAGTAAATTCACTATGCAAGTCTAAAGTTTATTGTGTTCGTCAGATTTCACAAAGGCACCCTCGAAAGTTCATATACTATCCCATATTTACACTGCAATTTTCTTGTGTGATAATATTTACAAGGAGTGATTTTTATGGTGAAAAAAGCTTTGTCCTCAACCTTTTCGATTCTTCTTGTTTTATTCACTTTAACCGCCTGCAATACCAAAACCGACATCACCGACAACACCTCGGTAAATGCTCAGCTTAAAATTATCGCTCAAAACACCGACATCTGGAAGCCCTTTGACATTTATCAGGGTGAACACTATAAATTTGCCATTGCTGATTTGGATAATAACTCTCGGCTTGAGGTTATAACAACCGTTTGCCGAGGCACAGGCTGCTACTCTGAAAGTATGTATTACGAGGTCGACGACACCTTTTCAACCCTCACAAAATGGCAGCACATTACCGACGATTACAATAAAAATCTGCAGGCAGATATCATAAGCACCAAAGCAAAATGTTTTATAAACCCTGAGACCAACGAAAGATTTTTTACTTTCGGTGACCACCGTAAAGACGGCGGTGCATACACCTGCCACTACAAGATGTGTCTAACCTATAAAAACAACACCGTTACCGAAGAAATGCTGGCGTTTTGGGAAATTTCGGCCGCAACAACCGACGAAGCAGGAAATTACGAAATCACGGAAAACATCCGAACCCGAAACGGCGACATCCTCACAAAAGAGAACTTTCAGGATTTTGAAGATAATCTCTTTGAGGGCTTTGAAAAATACGACGTTTCTTTTCTCTGGCAGGATTTAGGAATAGATGGTAAGGCCGACACATTAGCCACAGACCTGCCCGAAAACGAGCTTCTCTCCCTGCTTAACGAATCCTACGAAGGCTTCACTATCTCACCTTCGCCAACCTTTGAAGAACTGAGTTCTGCAAAGTCGCAGATAAACTTACTGGCTGAAAACAAAAACCGATGGCTCGATTCATTCTTAGCAATGAACTTCACTGAAGCAGAGGCATACGTCTGTGTTTGTGACCTGGACAACAACTCAAGGCTCGAGGTAATCACCGCTACCACCCAAGGCTCGGGTATATACACCACCTCAATCTGGGCGGAGGTTATGGCAGACTACCAATCGGTGCTTCAGGCTTTCAACAATATGAATGAAATAAGCGAACCCGATATTATAAAAGATTCTGCCGATTGCTTTATTAACCCTGAGACAGATGAGCGATACTACACCTTTGTGGATACATTCCGTGCTTCGGGAGATTATTCACTCTCAACCATAGGCTTTCTCTATTACAAAAACCGAACCGTAGATTTCACAGGGCTTGCCGGTTGCACCTCAATAGCCGAAAACCCAAGCGACCTCTCAACAAGAACCTACACCTACGCCGACAATAATGCCAACATTATTACAAAAAAAGAATTCGACTCCTCCGTTGAAACTCATCTTAAAGACTGCGAAAAGCATACCGCAACATTTAATTGGCAAAAGCTTCCATCATCAACCGATGATATCAGCAAAGAAGAACTTTTAAGAATACTCACCGAGTCTTACCAAGGGTTCTCTGTAAAATAGTTCTCTCATCGAAACACATACACTAAACCTCCGCTACTTATTTGGCGGAGGTTTTATTTTTTCTTAAGTCCCCACTCTCAATTTCCCAAGCAACACCTTCAAGCACCTTATCTCATTCACCTCCGATAACAAATCCAACCCTTCATAAGTCTCCCCCCCTTCATCCTCTGCAACCACATCCACGACAAAACACTACTTCCACCCCACACCGCTTCTCATACCCAATCACCACACAAAAAATAATTTCTTCCATAAACAAACAAAACCCTTGACAACCCCGCTACTTCGTGATAAAATATCTTTTGTTCCGATAATTTAATATATAGGGGTATAGCTCAGTTGGTAGAGCAGCGGTCTCCAAAACCGCGTGCCGAGGGTTCAAGTCCTTCTGCCCCTGCCAAAACACAGGACATCACATTTCGTGGTGTCCTGTTTCTTTTATGTCAAAAGCCGCTTTAACTCTCGTTAAAACGGCTTTCATTGTTTCTATTCGGTTTTATCCCCTATCGTGCCTATATATTTAAACATAAGCAATACACACTACTTGTATACACATCCGCAGCAGGAGTTTAGCAGGGGAATGAAAAAGTTTATGCCAATTGAAAATGATAATTATGTGTGATATAATCATTTCGATAAACTTGAATTTGAATGGCAGAGAGTCTGAAAGGCGGTGTCATAATGGTTTATAGGTTTACTGCAGGCATACACACCGAGGGGAATCGCTCATTTATTGAAATACCTTTTAATGTGTGGGAAGAAACAGACTTAAAGGGAAATATTCCGTGCCGTATTTCCATTCAGGAATACTCTTTTGAGTGTAAACTCATTCCGAAAGGAAACGGCAGATACTTTATTCCTGTATCAAAGGCGGGTTTGTCGGAACTCACATTGGAGAAAGAATATGAAATTGAAATGGAGCCGATAGCTTCTTTATCAAGAATCAACCACGACAGTCCTTATTCCGTGGAGAACCCTGTCCGAAGAATTGATAGCATTAGGGCAATCCCAAGTCAGAACGGCTTGTGCGGACAACTTTGTATTGCTATGCTTACAGATGTGCCGCTTTCGGATGTAGTCGGATTAATAGGAAAAGGGAAAGCATCCTGGTCGAAGATATTGGAAGCGCTGGACTATTATGGAATATCCTATGCATCCAAAGCGGTTTATACCAAGGGTAATGCTTGTTTGTTGCCCGAGTGTTGTATCGTGAATAATGATAATAGATTTCTGCTGTGGTATAAGGGCTCTTTTTGTGGTGTGCAGGATGTTGACCCGAAGAATACAAAAAGTTATATTGAGATTTTCACAGAATGACAGTATGACAAACCCCAATTTGTAGGGTTGATTATAAAGCGAACACAGGACATGGTTATTCCTTATGCCCTGTGTTTTTCTTTGCTCAGAATTCGAAGCTATCTGTTATACCTATAAGCCTTGAGTTATCTCTTTTCACGTAATACATCTCGGTAATCTGTGAAGTACTGTGTCCGAGAAGGTCACCTGCTTGTCTTGGTGTGAGGCATTTGATTGTACCGTCAGGTTGCTTAACACCGTTCACAAGATTAGTTGCGAAGGTGTGGCGGAGAGAGTGCAGACCCTTTTGTTCAATGCCTGCCGCTTCAAGTATTCGGTAATACCTCTTTCTGAGGTTGCTTGGTTTCGTGTAATTGCCCTTACTGTCACAGACCAGAGGACTGTCCTCACCGAAATAAAACTCTGCTCTGAGCTCTTTTATTGCCTCAACAGCGGTGTTGTTAAGTGGAACTGTCCTTTTGCTTGTAGCAGTCTTAGGCTTTCCCACCTCTATCTCTCTGCCCGATTCAAACTCTACACCATCCCTTTTCTGTACCTCTTTCAAAGCTTGATTGATGTGCAGAACTCTGTTCTCCAAGTCTATGTCACTGTTCAGAAGTCCGAGCAGTTCCCCTGTCCTCAACCCTGTGTTAAGCATAAGGATGTATGCCGCTGACTGCTGATACATCCTCTTGCCTGTTCCCCATGTCCTGACACATTCTTCTTTAAACTTTGCTATCTCCTCATCTGTGAACACCACTACCGTGTCACAGGTGGGGAGATTTTCTTTGCCCTGAGCTGCCATGAAGTTCGGTTTCTTTATCATCGGCACACTACGCATAGGGTTCTTTTCTATGTACTCCTGCTCAATCAGGAACTTGAAATACTCGCCTATGATTCCATGAATTTTCTTGACTGTACTGTAAGCGTAACCATCATTCATCTTATCATTGAGAAGCTTTTTGATGTCAGCCGCCTTTATGGTGCTGACCACCTTGTCCCCCAGAGCAGGGTACACATGGATTCTTGCGGTGCTTTCAAGTCTGTCGTAGGTAGTTCTCTCTACTGAAGGAAACTTGAAGACCTCAAGCCAGCTTTGCATACTGTCCTTTAGTTTCTTCCTTGATTCGTCGCTTTCTTCTACAGACTGATTGAACTCGGCTATGTAATTGGTAATCTTCTGCTGTACTTCAGACTTGGTCTTTGCCGAGAAACTCTTTCGCTTGTCCTTGCCGTCATCATCCACATACCAGACAACACCGATGTAATCACCCGTGTCTTTTCGCTGATGTATATTACCGTTTGTCTTGATTCTTCTTACTGACATTTCATATCATCTCCTTTTAGCACACAACATATCACAACTTTTCACTAATATCCAGACAAATTACATACCCATCTGCATACCGCCATCATCATTGTGGTCATCGTTACTCTGATGTTTCTTGCGTCTGTGCTTTCTTTCTCTGACAGACTTAGGCTTAGACACGGTTTCATCTGTCTGACCTATCTCAGAAATATCAGCAACAAGGCGAATACCACCGAGGGCAATATCGCTCCAATCCCCGCCCATTTGAGCCTCAGTTTCCATGGAGAAAGGTCTTTCGCTTTCAGCTGAGATGTCCATTCCCTCAGCTCCGTTCTCAATATATCCTTCAGCTTCTCCGTCTGCTTGGATGATTCTGACTCCACTTTTGAACGGGTCGACTGATTCTCCTCTCTTACGCAGTTCCTTGTCCTGCGTGCCAGTTCGTCCATCGTATTCTGTGTTTCCGATATCAAATCCATATTGTTTACAATGGTCTTCCCAACTAAATTGATATGCTGTGCCAGTAAGTTGTACTGTTTCGGTGTCAGCAGAAGGTATGTAGGTTGTATGGGTTCTGTCAGAGCTTCTACTGTTTCCTCTGTCAGTTCCTCTATGGGATTCATTCTCTTTAAGTCTTCCATATTCATCATATAACGCCTCCATATTCGTCTTTAAGTATCTGTTGTCAAGGAGCTTATTGTCCCTGAATGCTTGTCCTTCCGGTGTGGTATAGGTTATGTATTTATATCTGTCTATCCACTTTACACCATATCCAAGCTTCTTCATCTGTTGGATAAATTCATCTTTGGTTCTGCTATGTGCTACTGCATAGTCTATGGCATTTGTAAGTTTTATCTTTCTGCTACTGCCTTTTACAGCTGCACGATACTCCCTCTGACTTATAGCTTTCTGCTTTGGTTTTTCGTAAGGGGTGAGTATTTCAAGTCCGTACCGCTGACATATTTCGTCAGACCTATGCCTTAACTTTTCAAGTTCGGCTTCTCCAATCTGAATCTTGTACCCTGTTTCGCAGTTTACGGAGTTCACAACAAAGTGGTTATGCCAATGGTCACGGTCGATATGTGTTGCCACTACAACCTCAAACCCATCAAAAAACTCTGCTGTCCTGAGTCCTATTTCGTGTATCTGCTGAGGAGTAACACCGCAGTCGGGTTTGAATGACTGCACATACTGTTTGAAGAACACTCCCTTGGCTTTGCCATACCTATGCTTGGTTGTCATAAATTCTTCATAGGCAGACTCGGCAACACAGTTCACTCCGCTTACAAGTTTCACACCTTCCATGGTTGTTTTCTTGTCCTGCATTACATAGTCAAGGACTCTTTTCATAGCGGTTGCTGTCTGTGTTTTTTCGGGTATTGCTGTGAAGGTTGCCACTACTTACACCTCCCAAGTATCTCATCAAGTATAGTAATTACCTGAGCATACTGCTCTTTTACTTCTTCCAAATCGGGACAAGTTATCCTTCCCATATTGCAAAGGGTAGTGAGCTGATTGATATTTTTACCCATTGCTTTCTGCTCTTTAAGCACTTCATCGAGTCCCTCAATGACCGTAACCTTTTTACCCAGAGCAGAGGTTGTTACAAACTCGGTGAAGTTCATCTTGGCTTTATCAGCCTTTTGTTTGATTTTTTTGTAGTCACTTTCTCGGAAACGAAGTGCCACAGTCTTTGTTTTGTTATCTGTTTTAATCATCCTTTCTCGGCACACACAGGTACCGTTTTATCATATTTGGGGTTCGGGGTTTGCCCCGACAAGCGTTTGTATCGTCGGCCATTTTAAGGGTCGGCGTATATACAAACAATATGCTTGCCTATCCCTGAAGGGATAGAAAAAGAGAGACCCCACTCCCTCTGTAACAGGGACGCAAAGTGACGCAAGTGACGGATATTTTCGATGCCTATATTATGCGTTCCTTGCGACCCTGTCGGCACTGTTAATTAAAGTCTGTAAGCTCTTTCAAAGTTTCATCAGCCTTGTGTCTGTTAATAGCTGCACCGAAAGGAATATCGAAATCATGGACTATGTAATGGTTATTAAATGTCCGAGGCTTTCCGTTTTTGCTCAGTCCTGACTTGTTTTCAATTTCAATAAAACCTCTCTCCTCAAGTTCCTTGAGTCTGCTCTGCACAGTAGCTTTTGCAATACCGAGTTGTTCACTCATTGTAGGTATGCTTGGCCAGCACTCTCCCTTAGAGCCTGCACACGAAACCAGATACGCATACACTTTGAAAGCATAGGGGTCCAGCTTGATTCTAAAAATATCGTTTGGGAGTTTAAAGAAACCCTCTGTTCTTTCAATTTGTTTTTTCATAAAAACACCTTCCTTCTTATTTCTCTACAAATTCTATCACGAGTAACTTGTAGAATTTTTAATAATCTTGTCCCTTTTTCAAATAAAAAAACCGCAAGGAGTATTTTTACACACTCCTTACGGTGACAGCCTATCTTAGCCCATTCATCTCAACTACATCTTCGCTCTCACCATCATACATTCAATCATCATATTCAGTTTTACTTAGTATCATCTTCGCAGAGAAACACCACACTGGATCTTCGCAATTATTCATCACGTTTTCCAGAGTTGCTTTTGCTTCCTCAACCAGCAAATTCATTTTCAAACAACAATTTGCAGCATTAATTTTAACTCTATCATCCTCGTGGATTAATAACTTGGTCATCAATTCAGTGCACTCTGTTTCCGCTAATTCCTCGCTAAGTTGTTGCAGTCTTGCCATAGCTTTATTATGCAAACTTACTTTGCGATTGTTATCATAATCTTCTTTCCAACATTGTTGTAATGACAACTGAACAAACAATTTATAATAATCTTGCATTTACAAATCACCTAAACTACCAGATGTTTTATAACCTTTTATTTACAAACCCATTTTAACATCGAACAGATGTTTTGTCAAATGTTTTACAAAATTATTTTTCAGATTATTTGAAGCAGAAGTAGATGTCATATTCACCGTCTGCTTGTAGTTCTTCATAGCAGTTGAAGGACAGGTCTGTATACTTTGCTTCGGGGTACATTGTCATGAATGCTTCAAGCTGTTCATCCATACCTATTACGATTCTGTCCCAGTGTTCATTGTATGACCTTACTGCAGTTTTATCTATCCCACCCTGATACACATACATCCAACCGCTGTTGCTTGTAGATATGCTGCTGTCATATTTCATTCCTTTTGCAATATAGTAATCTACAAGACCTGATGCAACTCGGTTCATATTTTCAGCATTGCAGAACTCTGCATGTGTGAGTTTTGTATCGTCTGTTATTTCTTTTACTGTAGTTTCGATTGGAGCGTAGTATTCAGTCGGTTCTTCATTAACCTTCGGTGTTTCTGTTTGGGGAGCAGTGAGCGTTGTCACTGCTACAACCTCTGTAACCGATTTGGTAGTTTCAACTACGGTTGAGGGTATTGTAAATTTTTCAGTAACTTCAGTAACAGAAGCTTCTGTTGTCACTGATGTTACTGATGTCACTGATGTTTTCACTATAGGTTCTGTTACTGATGTGTTTGTTGGTGTTACTGTACTTTCACTGCAACTGCTTATGCTCATACATATCATTGCTGCAAAGATTATCATTGTCTGTATTCTCTTTTTCATATCTATACCTCCGGTATTTCCATTGTTTTCATAACCTCAACCATAAGCTTAACTGCTATGGTGAACCCTTGGGTGAATGCTTCGGTTTCAAGGTAGTCAGTAATCTCTGACTGGCAGTCCTTGAACTTTTCAAAGCTTTCTTTTTGCTTTTGCGTAAGACCACCCATCAGGTCATCTTCATTCTGACAGAGGAGATTCATCAGGTTATCGAGCTTACCCCCTCTGACTATTGACCTTTCTGTTGGTCTTACATTTCCGTACCATAAATCTTCAAGTATTGTCACAGTTTGCACCGCCTTTCTCAGTACAAACACATAGCACACAAACTTTCACAAGTCCAGATATTTTTTACTCCACAAAAAGAACAATGCAACATTGCAAGTGACTACCACCGCAATGTTGCATTTACTATGTTCTTATTAATTATAAATTGGAATTTATCTCTCTGTCAAACTGAAAGTTGTCTCTCCTACAAATATCCTATTCCATAGTTTCAAACTCATTTCTTAATATTGAAAAATATAATCTTCCAACATATTCTCCGTTCATACAGAAATAGTCTCTCAATGTTCCTTCATATACAAAACCACATTTTTCTATTACTCGTTTTGATGGTGCATTAATAGTCTTAGTACAAATTTGAACCTTGTGCAAATTCATTCTATCGAATCCATATGCAATAACTGCTTTTGTTGCCTCTGTTGCAAAACCTTTACACTGAAAATCCGAACCAATGCAATATTCAATTTCAGCAAAATGATTCTTACTATCAACCAAAAAATATGCTATCTGTCCTATACATTCACCCGTTTTTTTTCAACAACAGCCCAACGATAATAGTCATTCTTTTCATAAGAACCTATATACTTGTCAAGCAATCCTTTTACCTCATCTTTAGTAGAGTACACTGGTTCAGAATATAATGATTGTATTTTCTCGTCTGCAACCCAATATTTAAGCATTGCGTCGTCATCTGTATATTCGAACCTTCGAAGTATTAATCTCTCTGTCTCTATTGTATTTGTGCCAACATGTGTAAGCATTTTTATTCCTCCGTCAACTTCAAATTCGTCTCTCAGTTAAACACACTGGCTTACTGAAATTTATCGAAGTTTCGCTTCAATTTCTTTATCTGGCCAATAGCCCCATGATTCAACAATCTTGCCGTCCACAACCCTAAAGTTCTCCAATGCCTCAAA
>JAFTWB010000030.1 GCA_017465505.1 Clostridia bacterium
CTATTATGACGAAAAAAGCCAAGGTTAAATAAACCTTGACTGCCTGAATAAGTAATTAATTATGCATAATCAAAAGCCCTGCCGAAAATAGGCGTAGCATAATATTATAAAGTTTTATATTTATTTCTTTTCGCAAGTTTTCTTTGCGTTTTCGTTTTCCTTTTTTTCTGCACCGTATAAACCCATAAGAAGTGATGTTTCCATAAAGAAAGAACAATTATTTTCAAACATTTTTGTTTCCCCCACTGTAAATTTTTTTCAAGTTGTTTTGTGTTCTTGACTATGGTTTAGATTTTACTGTGTCAATATGACTTTGCAGTGACTTGAATGTGACTGATTCGTCACTTTCAAAAAACAAAAATACTCAGGGTTCGAATCCCTGTTCCATAAAAAAATAAAGGCTACATCTATCTCTTAAGATAAACATAGCCTTTACTGTGGTCGGGGTGACGGGATAAAAGCACAAAAGATTTTGTGCTTTTCGTCCTTGTAGCACAGCTACTGCGGACTTCGAAGCTAAAAACAGTCCACCGGACTGTTTTCTTTACGCTTCTCACCCTCTCAGGGTTCGAATCCCTGTTCCATATAAAATAAAGGCTACATCTATCTCTTAAGATAAACATAGCCTTTACTGTGGTCGGGGTGACGGGATTCGAACCCACGACTTCTTCGTCCCGAACGAAGCGCGCTACCAAACTGCGCTACACCCCGATATTAAATTGATTAAACTGAAAACTTAGTTTAAATGACGAAGACACCTCTTCGCCCCGAAGGTCGCACACTGCCAAACTGTGCTACACCCAGATATTAAATTGATTAAACTGAAAACTTAGTTTAAATGACGAAGACACTTTCTTCGCCCCGAAGGTCGCACACTACCAAACTGCGCTACACCCCGATATGCAATTTTTAATGTATTAACTGTGATAAAATGACGAAGACATCTCTTCGTCCCGAAGGTCGCACACTGCCAAACTGTGCTACCCCCGAAATAATACAAATATCAAAAGAAAAACGGCTCCGATGACTCGGAGCCGTATTGGCTGCGGAACTAGGATTCGAACCCAGACAAACAGAGTCAGAGTCTGCTGTGCTACCCTTACACAATTCCGCAATGGACAACGTTGATTATTATACCCCAAATTCAAAAAAAGTCAAGAGCTTTTTTGAAATTTTTTCAAATTTTCTTAATTTTTTTGAGGTCTGATATCTCTGCCCACAAAATCCAGCTTGTCGCAAGTGCCCATAACTCGGCTTACAAAGCGGGGTGTGTAGGATGTTTCCAAATCCTTCATTGTGAGATTTGTGTTGATAATAACAGGCTTTCTCAGCAAGATTCTGTTATTGAAGATGTTATAAATCTGAGCGTTGGTATAATTTGTGGCAAATTCTGTACCCAAATCGTCAATAATAAGCAAATCGCAGTTGCTCAGAGTGTCCAAAAGCTCCTGCTCTTTGTCGTAATTGTATGAAAAATGAGCACGTTCAAGCTGAAAAAGGATATCGGGAGCAGACACATAAACCACAGAATAGCCCTTTGATAAAAGCTCGTTTGCGATACTTAAGGAAAGGTGAGTTTTGCCTAGGCCCGTTGAGCCTCTCATAAGGATACTTTTTGAAGCTAAGGTGAAGGTTTTTGCGTAATTTTTGCAATAATTGAAAATCTGAGTCATTCTGCGTCTGGGGTTAACTCCATCGGCTGTATCGGTCTCAGGATAATAGGAAAGGTCGAAGCTTTCGAAAGTTGAAAGGCTCAGGGGCGAAAGACTGTTGACTTCATTGCAGGCACATTCTTTCAGAAGCTCCTTGAGGCAGTTGCAGGTAAGGGTTTTATTGTCTTTTTCCACCTGTCCCCTGTCCTCACACACTTTGCAGGTAAACTGAGGCTCAAGGTCGTTTAAGGTGTAGCCCTTTGAAGCAAGGAGAGCTTCAAGCTCGCTTTTAAGAGTCTTGCTGGTGTTTGAAAGTGCTTCAAGCTGGGCTTTGGTATCTCCCCCTGAAAATACCGCTCTGGCGGCGTTTATGGAGCAGGACGAAAGCTCACGCTCAATTTCCTCTGCACGGGGAAGCCTTGAAAAAATCTCAGCCTTTTTATTATCGCACAGAGCAATGGCTCGGTTGCGTCTTTCGTTTAATATGGCGTATGCTTTTGAATAAACAGCGTCACTGTAAGACACCTTAATCACCCTTTAATCAAAAATACTTTTATTCTCGTAAGCCTCGATATCGTAGGAAGTGTCAATCTCGGCAGGCTTTGAGGATTTCTTGGCGGATTTTTTTGCAGGCTCTTTTGCTTCGTCCTTGACTTCATCGGGGTTTTTCCACCCTGCCATATACCATTTTTCGAGAATTTTGTTAATATAGCTCATATTCATAGTGCCCTTGGCGTCTACGCATTTTTCGTAGGCAAAGCGGAGCATATCGTCTGAAAAGCTCCAGGTGCTCACCCAGGTGGTGGCAAATTCAAGCTGCTTTTTGGTAGGAGAGCCTGCGTTTTTTAGCCCGAAGGTGGTTGAAACACGATTGAAGTTAGAGTAGGACTGGGTCATCTGGCGGATTTTTTCCTCGGCAAGAGCCATTGTGTTGATACACTCAAGTCCCCACTGAATACCGAGTTTCTCAACGTGAGCAAGGGTTGCTTTATTATTATCTGCACAATACTGCATAAGCATAATAATAACATCCACAGGAAGACCGTAGGTATCACGAAGCATAACAAGAGTGCCTATCTCCGCATTTGAAAGCAATCTGCCGAAAACAAGCTGGGCTTCGTCCATAAGAACAGCCACTTCGGGGTCTGAAGCTATGCATTTGAGAACATAACCGGGCTCAGGACGAACGGGGCGAGTGGCAGAGGGAAGCTTTCGCTTGGGTTTCTCCTCTGTTTCTGGCTGAGGAACAGAAAAAGCGGTGACCGTTGTTTCCTCTTTCGGTTCTTCTTTGTGGGGAGTAACCACCTCGTCGGTAACGGAAATCACCTTTCTCTCAACCCAGAAGCTGAGGCAATCCTTAACGTCGTCGGTATGCATTCCAAGAGCTGAGGCGATGGTTTCGTCGCTCTGAGGAGTATTATTATTTTTCAGAAGATAAAGCAAGACTTTAAGGTGGTAGGCACTGGCGATTTTGATATGCTCGTCAACCACAACACTTGGCACGGCAAAAACAGAGCCCCACGCACCTAAATTTAGATTATATGCCATTTTTACAATTCTCTTTCAAAGATATTCTTTAATCATTTTATCATAATTAACTCAATCTGGAAATACCTTTTTTGAAAAATAAAAAATTTTAAGAATTTTGCAAAAAAGTCTTGACTATTTTAAATTTATATGCTATTATATTGCCTGTTGACGCGGATGTAGCTCATCTGGTAGAGCGCCACCTTGCCAAGGTGGAGGTAGCGAGTTCGAGCCTCGTCATCCGCTCCATTGCCGACTTTATGTCGGCATTTTTTTATTTTGAAAGGAAGTTAAGTATGACATATAAGTACAAAACAAAAGGCGTCTGTGCCAGTCACATCGAACTTGAGCTTGAAGGCGAAATCATCAAAAACGTTAGATTCATCGGCGGTTGCTCAGGCAACACTCAGGGCGTTGCGGCTCTTGTCAAAGGTATGAACGTTAATGAAGCCGTTAAAAGGCTTGAGGGTATCAAGTGCGGCTTTAAGCCTACCTCCTGCCCCGACCAGCTCGCCAAGGCATTAAAAGAAGCCTTGGCATAAAACTAAAAAGCAAATCCCTGTCGTTACCTTTTGTAATGACAGGGATTTTTTACATCAGAAAATTTTAGTTGTCCACTTTGTACAGTCGATTACCTCATCCACAACATCACGATAAAACTCAGGCTCGTGACAGATTAAGAGGATACTGCCTTTGTACTCTTTTAACGCACGTTTAAGCTCGTCCTTTGCGTCTACGTCAAGGTGGTTTGTGGGCTCGTCAAGGAGAAGGATATTTGTTTCCTTGTTAATAAGCTTACAGAGGCGGACTTTCGCCTGCTCGCCGCCGCTGAGGACTCTCACCTGACTTTCGATGTGCTTTGTGGTAAGGCCGCATTTGGCAAGTGCGGCTCTGACTTCGTTCTGCATTAAAGAAGGAAATTCCTTCCAGATTTCTTCGATACAGGTATTGGTCATATCCCCTGTATACTCCTGCTCAAAATAGCCGATGAGAAGGTTATCGCCTCGCTCAACAGTGCCTGAAAGCGACGGAATCAGCCCCAGTATACTTTTAAGCAAAGTGGTTTTGCCGATACCGTTAGCACCTGTGAGTGCAAGCTTCTGTCCCCTTTCCATTGTAATGTTCAGAGGCTTTGACAAAGGCTCTGTGTAGCCGATAACAAGGTCTTTGGTTTCGAAAATAAGCTTTGAGGGAGTTCTGCCCAACTTAAAGTTAAACTCAGGCTTAGGCTTTTCCTGAGAAAGCTCAATAACGTCCATTTTATCCAAGAGCTTCTGGCGTGACATCGCCATATTTCGGGTGGAAACTCGGGCTTTGTTTCGTGCGACGAAGTCTTTAAGCTCGCTGATTTCCTGCTGCTGACGTTTGTAGGCTGCTTCAAGCTGAGCCTTCTTAACGGCATAAACCTCCTGAAAGTGGTTATAGTCGCCAACATAGCGGTTAAGCTCGCAGTTTTCCATATGATAAATAAGGTTGATAACTTCGTTAAGGAAGGGGATATCGTGAGAAATGAGGATAAAGGCGTTTTCGTACTCCTGAAGATAACGCTTGAGCCAGGCTATATGCTCTTCGTCCAGATAGTTGGTAGGCTCGTCAAGAAGGAGAATGTCGGGCTTTTCCAGAAGAAGCTTTGCAAGAAGCACCTTTGTACGCTGACCGCCGCTTAAATCCGTTACATCTCTGGAAAGGCCTATATCGGCAAGACCCAACGCACGGGCAACTTCCTCAACCTTGGCGTCAATTACGTAGAAGTCGTGAGAATCCAGAGTGTCCTGAATTGTACCCAGCTCCTCTAGCATTTCAGCCATAGTATCCTCGTCCGCTTCACCCAAGGCGTCGCAGATGTCGTTCATCCGCTTTTCCATATCAAAAAGGTAAGAGAAGGCAGATTTCAAGACATCTTCAATAGTCATACCTGCCTGCAAAACAGTATGCTGGTCAAGATACCCTACACGGACGTTTTTTGACCACTCAACCTTGCCTTCATCGGGCATAAGCTTGCCTGTGACAATGTTCATAAAGGTGGACTTACCCTCGCCGTTGGCACCTACAAGTCCGATGTGCTCACCTTTTAAAAGGCGGAAGGATACGTCATCAAAAATAGCACGGTCACCGAAGCCGTGAGTCAGGTGTTCTACATTTAAAATACTCATAATTACTCCTGAAAGATTGTTATAAGCTATTTTAGCACAGACACTCCCCTATTGTAAAGTAGCTTGAATTTTAAAAATTTTCAAACAAGGCGGAAAAATTGCAGGAAACAATGCAATTTTTTTAAGATTCAGAGACATAAGTAAGAAGATTTTTAAAAGGAGTTTTACTTATGGCAAAAAGAAGATGTTTTTCTATTGATTTATTTAACAGTGAAGAATTCTTGAATCTTACCAACGACGCGAAGTCATTGTATCTGGGATTACTGCTTCACACCGACGATGAGGGGGTGGTAATAAACCCTCGAACAGTTATGAGAATGATGGAGCTAGCCGACGACACTATGAACGAGCTTTACATAAACGGATTTCTGATTGATGTTGACGGAATTTGTATAATCAAGCATTGGTTTTTTCACAATAAAATCCAGCCCTCACGAATGGTAGCTTCTCTTTACCAAGCGGAGCTTGCCAAACTTTATGTTACTCAGACCAAGGAATATGCCTTAAGGGAGCAGTGTGTCTAACTGCTTCATATTTTTTGTCGACAAATTGTTGACATAATATAAATCAATATAACCTAATTAAATAAAAATAAATAAAAGAAAAGAAAATCCAAGTGAAGGGAAGGGAATTGTAAAGGGGAACCGACTGTTCGCCTTTTTGTGGAAAATATGTTGAAAAGTGGGTTAGCCACCCACAGGGCAACTCCAGTCGTTAGCCACGACTGGGCAACTCCACCTTTGGAAAGGCT
This sequence comes from Clostridia bacterium, assembly GCA_017465505.1. Classification (GTDB taxonomy): domain Bacteria; phylum Bacillota; class Clostridia; order Oscillospirales; family Acutalibacteraceae; genus Ruminococcoides. The sequence goes on from JAFTWB010000030.1 coordinate 6,084, forward strand.
TGATGTAACTTTGACCAGTCATCAACGGTGGGGTTAAACGCAAAAACTGTCCGTAAGGACAATACTACTGCGAAGCAATACCACTGGCAAAAGCCAATACCACTCGCCGCAGGCGAATAACACTACCGTTAGCCACGGTGGGCAGTTCCGCCTTTTGAAAGGAAAGACGAAACTTTTAACTTTCATCAACGGCGGTATCAAAAGTAAAAAACTATAATCGCAGGCAAGGCCTGCCACCACAACATTTGCGTAAGCAAATATATCACACCGACAAAGTCGGTATATCGCATTTGCATAGCAAATATATCGCATTGACAAAGTCAATATATCGCTCCGACCAAAGGTCGGCTGTGCCACCGCAATGTTTGTGTTTACACTAACACATCATTTTGCGTAAGCAAAACATCATTAGCATAAGCGACATCATTTCGCCAAAGGCGAAACATCATTCCATCAAGCTCCCTCCGAGAGGGAGCTGGCAACCGCAGGTTGACTGAGGGAGAGTGCGAACTTTTCTCGTTCATCTTCCTTATTATGTTCGCAGGCTCCTTCCACCGCTAAAGCGGTCCCCCTTCCTCTCGGAGGAAGGTTTTTTAAATCCCACGCAGTAATCTGCTTACAGTATATCGCATTTGCAAAGCAAATATATCGCCTAATAACAGTCAGGCCTGGGTTTACTAACTGTTTGTTCTTTTTTATTTATAAAAAAACCTCGCTGTTAATAAAAAGCGAGGTTTTTGTGAATTTTGTTGTCAACAACTTAAGCAGTTATCATTCGTAATAGCTCAAATAATGGTCAAAGTACATATCGTCAAGCTGCACCGAAACTTTTTCGGAAAGCTTTACTGCCTTTTCGGTGGTGTAATTCATAAGATAAGCGTCTCCCTTATTATCTTTGAGAATACTTAAATCACCAAGCCCCTGGGCAAGAATACCGTCTTTGTCGCATTTATAAATGCAATCGCTGAGATATCGCATATAATCCTGACTGTTATAAAGCTCCTCAAAAAGCTCAGAGGTCATTTTGGAATCGTCTTCAAGATAACCCATAATTTCATTGGTGAAATCCTCATTCATTACATCAAGCGTAAGGCTGACGCCATAGTTTGCGATCATATATTCACGACCTATACCCATTGAGTCCAGTTCGTTTTCGTTGTATGCTTTGAGGTACTTTTCATAGTCCTCTTCGCTACAATAATAGTAATCAAAACTCATCTCATAAACAAGCGGGTCAATGCCCTCAGTAAGCCTGAGCCTGATTATATCCGAAGTTATGTCATAATCGGCAACATAGGAAAAGTCTTCTTTCAAAAGCACAGGTACGTCGCTGTCGGTAACGTCTACACGCTCACCGCCATAGTAACCAAAGTAAGATTTAAAGAAGAACTCCTTATCATTGGGCAGACGACGGTAGATTTTGCTGTTAAGGTTGATGGTAGATTTATCCTCACTTAAAATGCCGTGGTCGGCTCTCATTTCATCTATAAAATCACAACCTGCGAAAGCCACACACATAAGCAAAGCAAGGACAATACACAACAAAAGAGAAACTGAACGTTTCATAAAATCACCCTTTTTATAATAAACTTCCAAATTTATTCCCAATCAATATTAACTGTTTTTAATGGGTTTCAGTTTACGAAAACAACATCTTCCCCGTCGGCTGAGCCGATAATGCCGATTTCATCAAAAGAGTCAGTATCTTCATACATATCCCACTCGGGATATACGCCATAGAAAAACTCGTCCTTCATCTGAGAGTAGGCAGAAGCAGAAAGCTCTACTGCGGTTTCGTTATAAGTGTTAACGAGGTAAAGCTTTTCTGTTTCGGTGTTTCTGTAAATATCCGAGTTGTAAAGAGTTTCTGCCAACAAGCCCTCTTTGTCGCACTTATACAGATAATCCTGCAAGGATTCTACATAGTAGTCTTCCATAAGATTTTGGTAGAGGTCGGTGCTCATTTTTGAAGAATCTTCAATGTGAGCCATAATCTCAGCAGAAAGCTCCGCACTCAAAGGCACAAGTGGATAAGAATAGTTATAATCCTCGTCAACAACAGAATAAGACACACCTATATGGTCCAGAACACCGTTGTTGATGGCTTCAAGGTATCTGTCGTAGTCCTTTTCATTGCAGTAAGTAACAAAAGCGGAATACTCAACATCGTAAAACTCGGAGTAGCCTTCGTATAAACTGAAAAGGTCTCTTTCTTTGTTATAACTGCAATTTTCTGAGAAAAAGCCGGAAAGCAACACAGGGATATCGTGCTCTGTCAGAAACACGTCATTGATATGGCTATAATAAGAGCCTGTAACGAAAATGTTGGAATTTTCGGGAAGCTTCTTATAAAGCTGACCCTGATATGTAATGGTTTTTCTGTCCTCGCTGAAAACCGCCTGACTTGCCTTTAAGTCATCAAGAAAACCACAGCCTGCAAAGAAAGCTGCAAAGGCAACAACTGCAAGGCAAAAAGCTAAAATTTTCAATTTCTTTTTCATACAAAACCGCTCCTTACTCAAGGTTGAGCTTTTTCTTCATAATTTTGTGAGCGATAAGGTAGTAAACTCCGCTCAGAACGCCATAGAATACTGTTGCACCTAAAAGAAGGATATGAACAAACAGTTCTATATTGTTACTAATCCAGTTCATAATGTCACTGAATGCGTCTGTATACTGGAACATTGTGAGCAGAACCATACCTACTGTAACCAGAATCTGAACAAGGTAATAGTAGCCGAAATAAACACCTAATGCCAGAAGCACACGGCTGCGTTTTGCAAGCTGGCCAATGCACATACAAGCATAGAAAAGCAAGAAGCTCATACAGATTGATACAATCTCAAGGAGTGCAAACTCTAAGAAATAGAAAGGAAGATTTGCACCAAGCACCTCACCTGCCTTGCCTAAGAGGAAGCCTGCGGCTTTGATAATCTCAACAAGAAGGTCGCCGCTGGTGGCAATGCAGAAGGCTACACCAATAATAGCAAGAGAAGCAATATAAGCCACAACAGCAGTGAAAAGCTTTGTGAGAAGATGAGCCTCAACAGACACAGGAAGAGTAAAGGTAAGGTAGCCTTCCTTGGAGAAGAGGTTTCTGTAAAAACGGATGACGCAGGAAACAAGGGTGTAAACCGTGCCAACAATAAGAGCAATGGCAAGTATGGCAACAGATGAGCCTGCAATAATGCTGTAAACCAGTGAATCGTTTTCGAAAATGAAAAGGATTCGGGTAATCAGGGAAAGTCCCAGTAAAATGATGTACATAGGCACAAGCATTCTGGCAAGTGCCATAAATTCGTGTTTAATAAGCTTTTTTACCATCTGAATACCTCCCTGAACAACTCGTCAACGGACATACCGTTTTCTTCTCTGATTTCGTCAACGGTTTTGTGAAGCTCTACGACACCTTTGTTGATAAAGATTACTTCGTCCAGAATCTGCTCAATATCGGAAATAAGGTGAGTAGAAAGCAGTACAGAGGCGTCGGGGTTATAGTTGTTGATAATTGTTGAGATAATGTAATCTCGGGTAGCAGGGTCAACGCCTGCAATGGGCTCGTCAAGGACATAAAGCTGAGCGTTTCGGCTCATAACAAGAATAAGGCAGACCTTTTCTTTGTTACCTTTTGAGAGAGTTTTGAGCTTGACTGAGGGGTCAATGTCAAGATTTTTGAGCATTTTGTAAGCAAGCTCGGGACGAAAATCGGGGTAGAAGTCAACAAACATATTGACAATCTGCTCAACTGTCATCCAGGAATTCAAGTAGCTTGAATCGGGCAAATAGGAAACCCTGCTTTTGGTTTCAACTCCGGGCTTGAAGCCGTCAATTGTAAGACTGCCTTCAGTGGGGGTTAAAAGACCGTTTAATATTTTAATAAGTGTGGTTTTGCCTGAGCCGTTAGGGCCGAGCAAACCAATGATTTTTCCACGGGGAATAACTAAGCTGACGTTATTAAGTGCGGTTATTCTGCCGTAATTTTTGGTGAGGTTTTCACATCTTAAAAGCTCACTCATTTGTATTCCACTCCTTCACATACTGTTTAATTTCGCTGTTGTCCATACCAAGAGCGTTCATCTGGTCGAAATAGTCGGCGGTTTTGCTTCTTACAAGCTGATCCACCTCGTCCTTGGCGGTCACTGTTTCGGCCGACACAAACCATCCGGAGCCGCGGACAGAGTAAATAATGCCTTTGGCGTCCAACTGCTCAAAGGACTTTTGCACGGTGTTTGGATTTACACCTGCTGTCACTGCAACTTCTCTGACAGACATAAGACGCTCGTTTGGCTTGAACTCGCCATTGGCGATTCTGACACAAATCTGCTCGCAAATCTGAGGGCAGATCGGCCTTGTTTTGTCAAGCTTCCAGCTCACAAATATACCTCCTTTAATGCACTGTACTACTGTACTAATACGATAATACACCAAAAACACAGTTTTGTCAATGGATATTAGGAAAAATTTATAAACTCTATAAGTTGACAAAGAATCTCAGGAAGCTATAATTATATTGATTTTACACTTCAAAAGAGGGATATAATGAAAAATAAGGATTTGACCGTAGGCAGCCCCTCAAAAGTGCTGATGTCCTTTTGTCTGCCTTTGTTTGCCAGTGTGATTTTTCAGCAGCTATACAATCTTGCCGACAGCTTTGTGGCAGGCAGATTTCTGGGAGAAGATATGCTGGCAGCAGTGGGCAACGGCTACGAGGTTACACTTTTGTTTATGGCCTTTGCCTTCGGGCTTAACATTGGCTGCTCGGTAATTGTTTCTCAGCTTTTCGGAGCCAGACAGCTTAAGGACTTAAAAACGGCGGTGTACACAACCTTTATTTCAACGGCAATTGTCTGCACACTGCTCACTGTGCTGGGAGAAGTATTCACCACTCCCCTTCTAAAGCTCATAAACACTCCCGAGGCTATACTTTACGACTCAAAGGTTTATCTGAACATCTACATAGCAGGTCTGCCCTTTGTTTTCTTCTACAATGTGTCAAACGGTATATTCTCAGCTCTTGGGGACAGCCGCACACCTTTTTGGTTTCTGGCGGTTTCTTCTGTTGCCAATATCGGTCTGGACGTATTGTTTGTGGTGCTTTTTCCCGAGCTTGGCACAGCAGGCGTTGCCTGGGCAACCTTCATTTGTCAGGGAATAAGCTGTATTCTGGCAGTGATTTTTGTTTTCAGACGAATCAAAGATATAAAAACCGAGGGCAGAGTTAAGAAATTTTCTTTTACTATGCTCAGGAGAATTTCGGTTATCGCAATCCCAAGTATTCTTCAGCAAAGCTTTATTTCTGTGGGAAACATTGTGATTCAGGGTATAATCAACAGCTTCGGCACTTCAGTTGTGGCAGGATATTCGGCTTCTGTAAAACTTAACAACCTTGTGATTACCTCTATGATTACTGTTGGCAACGGAATTTCTAACTATACCGCTCAGAATCTGGGAGCAGGAAAGCTTGACAGAGTTAAAAAGGGCTTTACCTCGGGGCTGAGGCTTGTGTGGGCAATTGCTCTGCCTCTGGCTCTGTGCTACTTCTTCTTCGGCAGAGAGCTTTCCGCCATATTTATGAAAGCTCCCACTGTTGAGGCTCTTGATACCGCTCAGACATTTCTGAGGATTGTGTCGCCTTTTTACCTGATGGTAGCAATGAAGCTGACTGCCGACGGAGTTTTGCGAGGGCTTTCAAAGATGAGCTTCTTTATGGCGGCAACCTTCACGGATTTGCTCTTGAGAGTAGGGCTTTCCTTTGTGTTAAGCAAGCCTTTTGCAGACACAGGAATCTGGCTGAGCTGGCCTATCGGCTGGGTTGCGGCAACAATAATGAGCGTTACCTTTTACTTTGTATCAGTCAGAAAGAAATCAAAAGAATAAGACACAGAAAAACCGCACTCTGATTTGTTTCGGAGTGCGGTTTGCTTATTTTATCAATCTATAACCTGTCGGCGGAGCCTGTCCATACGGTAATCCAGCTCTGCACTGAGGTCGGCACATTTTTTCAGCTCCTGTGCCATTTCGTCGGAGATTTTGTAATTCTTCTTATATCTGAGCTGGTGCTCAAGACTTGCCCAAACGTCCATAGCTATGGTTCGAAGCTGAATTTCAACCTTCATTATCTTCTTTTCGTTGGCAAGAAAAATAGGAACATTCACAAGCAGATGAAGGCTGCGGTAGCCGTTAAGCTTAGGATGAGCTATGTAGTCCTTTTTGCTTATAAGGGTGATGTCGTCCTGACTGAGAAGAGCGTTGGCTATCATATACACATCGTCTGTAAAGGAGCAGATAACACGGATACCTGCAACGTCATTGAGGTAATCCTGAATATTCTCTGTGGTGAGAGTGTGATCTCCCCTCTGAAGCTTTTCCGTTATGCTGAGAATGCTTTTAAGACGGGTTTTGATGGTATTGATAGGGTTTCTGTCGTGCTGAAGCGAAAACTCCTCGTTTAAAACATTGAGCTTGGTTTCCACCTCCATTATGGCACACTTATAGTAAGCCATAAGTCGGGACATAGAGCCTGAATGATCCCTCACCCATTTGATTGATTCGGGATTTATGTATTCAAGAGCCTTGACGTCCTGTTTTGGTTTAATATTATTTTCCATATTCCAAACACCTTTCATATACTACTTAAAGGATAAGACATTTTCAGCAATTTGTCAATTAAGACTGTGTGAACTATTTGTAAAGGTCTGCAAAATTTTTCTTGACAAAGGTTAAGTTTTGTTGTAATATATGTAATGTTCCTTGGGGGTATAGCTCAGCTGGGAGAGCGCTTGAATGGCATTCAAGAGGTCAGCGGTTCGATCCCGCTTATCTCCACCAACAACAAAACCTCGAAAATCGCTTTGCAATGCGGTTTTCGAGGTTTTTCTTTTTTAATTTTTAATTTTCAAATCTTTTCA
>JAFTWB010000018.1 GCA_017465505.1 Clostridia bacterium
AGCCTTTATCGAGCGAATTGAGATGTTCCCGGAAAAGAGAAAAGACGGAAGCTGGATAAGGAAGATTGTGTTCAACTTCCCTGTGCCTGTTGAGGGCGAGGAAGTGAAAGAACTTCCCTTGGAAACTGAAACAACTGTCGAGTGTGTGACATATTTAGTAAGATAATCGGTTTTGTTACGGAGTGAATTTATGAACCTTACATACAGAAAACCTGACCTTGGCGAAGTTTTTAAAATTTATCAGCATTATGTCCGTGTTATAGCTTCAATGCAGGAGCAGGGCATTGACCAATGGGATGAGCTTTACCCAAACTCAGCCGATATTGCCGCTGATATCTCTCAAGGTGATTTGTGGGTTGGAGAAGAGGACGGCAAGCTTATTTGTACCTTTGCAGTCAATACCCAATGCGAAGAAGAGTATTTATCCTGCCCTTGGCAATTTCCAAATGACCCTTTTATCGTTGTGCACCGACTTGCGGTTAATCCAAAATACAGACGTCAGGGCGTAGCAAAATCCGCAATGGAGTTTGTAGAAAAGAGTGCAAAAGAAAAAGGCGTCAAAACCATACGTCTTGACACCTTCTGTGATAATTTCGCAGGAGCAAATCTTTATGAAAGTCTGGGGTTTAAAGTTATCGGTTTTGCCCATTGGCGAAAAGGAAAATTCCAGATAATGGAGAAGATTATTTAATACATTTCTGCGATTTTAAGAGCGTCTTTGGTGGTGACTTCTCCGTCACCGTCTGTATCGGCGGCAATAAGAAAACTTCCTGATAAAAGCTCTTTGCGGCACAGGTGATTGAGTATTGCTTTCACATCTCTTGAGTTGATGTTTCCTTCCCCTGTGAGCTCTCCGTTTATAATTACTGTCATACTTTCGTTATTCTCAAAATAAACTGTTGAGCCTGTGCCCAGTTTTCCGCTATCAATATCTTTACCATCAGCTTTTGTAATCCTTGTAACCTCAAGGCTTGCAAAAGCTTTTTTTATTTTGCTGACAGTTGAGCCTACTTCACAAAAATAAATCTCAGGTATATCAAAAGCTTCGGGTGCTTTTGTGGTGAACTCTGTGCAGACAGAAGCTTGTGCCTCTCTTAAATTATGTTCATATCCGCTGATATCTCTTATAACACCGTTTCCTTTGTAGCTTACGGGAGCTGAAAGCTGAAGACCCGAAATTTCTTTATAACTTCCGTTTTCAACATAATAAACCCTGTCGGTACATATGGCCAGAATACCAACATCGCTGACACTGAGAAGCTCTTTAACAGGGGAGAGAAGCTTGATTTTATTACACCTGTTGTTGCTGTAAAAGCTAAGCTGAGAAATATCCGACTGTGAAACAAAATAAACATTTTTATTTATATCAGCGGCAAAGCATAAGGGATTATTGTAAGCATAAGCAGTAATGGTAGCAGAATCTATACTGTTACTGTAAAAATCAAAGAAATAACAGTTAACATTTCCGTTTATGTCGTCGTTGCTAAAAATACTAAGCACATCACCGCACAAGGAAAATGAGCAGGCGTTTTCAATATAAGTAACGCCAATCTGCGAAGAGTTCAGCTTAACAGATATTTCATCACCATTTTGAGTAATTGTGTAGCTCAGCTCACTTACAGGGTCTGTAAGGTGAAAGAGGGAATAGTCATCAGCCGTTGCGTTAACTATTGATAAGATTAAAACCAGTATAGCAAGAGTAGCCGCAGAAATTTTCTTTCTCATAATAACTTCCTCATTAAATTTCTGCTTCTATATTACAACATAATCTGAGAGGAAGTAACTTTTTGTGAGATATTACCACGCCATAATAAAAAAACGGCAAACTTCCGTCTGCCGTTAAAAATTATATAATGGAAAACTCAAGATGTGCAGGGATTGCGTCCAACACAAGTCTTTCTGTGTCAATCTGTTTTATAAAGCCGTAAAGCTCGCCAAAAACCAAGGTCTTGCCTCCTGTGGTAACACACAAAAGCTTGCCTGATTTGATAGAAGGCCTGAAGGTAAGCTCAAGAGCAGAGCCTGCGGTAAACTTCCAGGGCTTGTCGGGGCGTTCCTCTTTGCCTTCGGCTTTTACAGAAGCAAACTTGTGAAGCTCACCGTCTAAGAAAAAGCAGTTTTCACTGCCCTGAGATGTATCGCCAACGCCTCCTGCAAGGCAAAGTGCAAATTGCCTGCCGTTTATTTCAGTGTTTGCATATAGAGCGTGGTAATAGCTTTTCTCAGAAAGGGAGTACCTCTGCCAGTCCAGATAAGCGTAGGAGCTGTCCTTGGAAAGATTATACTCAGCACCGCCGCACCTTACGACTCCGCTTGCTCTCATAGCAGGCAAAAATCGCTTGAGGAAAAAGTTTTTGGGATTATCCTTTGAAGGGATGAGAATGTTAAGACTGTCGCAAGGCTCTTCTTTAAGCTCCAGATTTATGTAAAGAGTCTTTTCTTTGTAAAAGTCAACAAACTCGCACCTGATGTATCTGTTTAAAGCGGTGTTTGAAAAATTCATACCCACTCTTGTGTCAGTAAATGTAACATCACCGTTTTTGCTGGAAGCAGGCATACCCAGCTTACCAAGGGACATATACTTTTTCAGGGTTCTGAAATCCTGCTCACCTGTGTTAAGGTCAACTATAGCAGCGCTGACCTCTGCGTTGATTCCTCTTTCTGCCACAGAAAGATATATGGCAGCACCGTCACCTACAACAAGATAACTGTCACGTTCATTGAGGGTAAAGCGGTTCTTTGCTAAAGCTTTGTCAAAGACAAAGTCAGGTTTTCTGCTGTAACCTGCACAGCAGATTTTGCCGCTTGAGTCAAAAATATTCTTTTCGTTAGTTATTTCTCGCTGCACAGTATCATCTCCAACAAAATCCGACTAAACTCGGCTGAGTATTATTATACATCATTTATATCTTTGTGCAATACCTTTCACATAGTTAATTTTGGGAGAATTTTATGAAGCGTTTTTGGTTTATATTGTGTATAATTACTTTTTCACTGACATTTTCAGCTTGCAAAAGGGTAAACGTTACTTCAAAAGACGAAATGATTCAAACCTGCTGGCAGGTGATAAACCCAAGTTCTGTTAAAGCAGAGCTTGAATTTGACATTGAGAACAGTCAGGCTCAGCTTAGAATAACTGATGAAAATAATAAAGAAACTCTTATAAAAGGTACATTCACAGCCGACAGTAATAAGCTTTACATAATTTCCACAGACCTTTTTAAAACTTATGCTTTTGATTACGAGGTCTTTAAAGACAGACTTGTTCTTACATATAACAACACTTACCTTGAATTCACCTCAAAAAAAGAAAAAGAGCCGTAATTAACACGGCTCAGTAATCTCAGTATCCCAATGTTCCTGCAAGGGAATCGTCGTTTTCTATCCAGTCCTCAACATAAAGGGCAGTGAATTTTTTCTTTGAGTTTCTTATAACAACTCTTGTAATACCTGCGTTGATGATTGCCCGTTTGCACATAGCACAGGCACTGGCGTTTTCAACGTAAGCACCGCTTTCCTGCTCTTTGCCTACAAGATAAAGGGTCGCACCCAACATCCTCTCTCGGGAAGCGTGGATAATGGCGTTCATCTCTGCGTGAACACTTCTGCAAAGCTCATAGCGTTCGCCTCGGGGAATGTTAAGCTCTTCACGCTGGCAGTAGCCTAAATCAATGCAGTTTTTTCTGCCTCTGGGAGCACCTACATATCCTGTGGAAATAATCTGGTCGTTGTTAACGATAATTGCACCGAAATTTCGTCTTAAGCAAGTGCCTCTTTCAGAAACGGTTTCTGCAATATCGAGGTAATAGTTCTCCTTATCAATACGTGAAAGCATAACAAACCTCCGATTTAAAATTTTTAATGGATTACATTAAAATATTACTTTGAAAGCTCCTCAATACATTTCTTGCACACATAATGCCCTTTGTGCTCAACGAGATCATCGTGACTCAAGCAAAAAGTGCACTGAGGCAAATACTTTTTGAAAACAATTTTGTCGTCCTCTACGAAGAGCTCCAGAGGACTGTTTTCAGCCAAATCAAACATCTTTCTTATTTTCACGGGAATGACAATTCTTCCTAATCTGTCAACCTTGCAAATGTTTCCGATTGCTTTTAACATTTTTCATACCTCCTGAACATAGATTTGTTCTACCTTCCTATATAAATATTACCAATACGCAGGATTTTTGTCAAGGATAAACAGTAAATTTTATATATTGTCGAAAGGAGTTTTTCTTTGCTTAATTATATATGGGTATTTATGTTGGTTTTTGCCTTGATTTCGGCTATTTTAACAGGTAATTCACAGGCTCTTTCTGCTTCTGTTCTTGAGGGTGCAAGTGAGGCAGTAACCCTGCTGATTTCCATTGCCGGAATACTGTGCTTCTGGTCGGGCATTATGGAAATTGCTAAGGAGAGCGGAGTAACAAAAGCTATGGCAAAGCTCTTTGCTCCAATACTTTCAAAGCTCTTTAAAAATGTACCAAAAAACTCTTCTGCCTTTGAGTATATAAGCCTCAACATAAGTGCAAACCTCTTAGGTCTTGGCAATGCCGCAACTCCTTTGGGACTAAGTGCTATGAAAGAGCTTAAAGCTCTTAATCACAATAAGCCTCAGGCAAGCGACGATATGCTTCTTTTTGTTGTTCTCAATACCGCTTCCATCCAGCTTATACCAACCACCCTTTGTGCCTATCGTCAAAGCTATGGAAGCTCTGCTCCTTTTGAGATAATTCCCGCGGTGTGGCTGACATCCGTAATTGCCTTATTGGTGGGTGTAACAGTTGCCAAAACCTTGTCAGCAGGGAGCAGAAAGCATTTATGAATTACATAGTACCTGTTATAATAGTGTCCTTTACATTGTGGGGTCTTATTAAAAAAGTTCCTGTTTTCGAAACTTTTTGTAAAGGTGCAGTAAGTGGACTGAAAACCGTTGTTGATATAGCACCTACTCTTATCGGTCTTATTGCCGCCGTTACAATGCTGAGAAGCAGCGGAGCAATTGACTTTCTCACAAATCTCATTTCGCCTCTCGCTGAGAAAATAGGCTTTCCAGCCGAGATTATACCCGTTGCTCTTTTGCGTCCTGTGTCAGGCGGCGGTTCAACAGCTCTTATAATAGATATTTTTGAGAGGTTTAGCCCTGATAGCTTTGCAGGCAAAATCGTTTCCGTTATGGCAGGTTCAACAGAAACAACCTTTTACGCCATAACCCTTTACTATTCAAGTGTAGGCGTAAAAAAAATCCGCCACACCCTTGTTGCAGGGCTTGCGGCGGATTTGACAGCTGTTATTTTTTCTGTTCTGACAGTTCGGCTTTTTCTTACCTGAATCTCAGTACCTTTCTCACAAAGGCCTTTCCGTTAAAAGGAATAAGAGGATAGAGGTAGCTCTTGCCGCTGACCGTCTTGTTTGTAAGGAGAAGCACAAAGGTAAATACAAGGCCGGCAATAAATCCCCAGAGGTTGAAAAGCACAGTGAGAATCAGTATAATCACCCTCATAAACTTCAGACAGTATCCAAGCTCGTAGTTTGGCTGAGAGAAGCTTGCTATGGTCACAAAAGCCATATAAAGTATGGTTTCTGTGTTAAACCAACCTGCACTGACAGAAAACTCCGAAAGTGCAATTGCACCTATAATACCGAGAGTTCCCGATAAGCTGTTGGGAGTGTTCAGAGCGGCTAGCCTTAGTCCGTCGATGGTAACTTCCAGCAAAATAAGCTGCCAGAAAACGGGTATACTGCAATCCTCTGTTGTCACCATAAACTTAAAAACATCAGGAACAAACTCAGGGTTTTGCAGCATTAAAAGCCATAGGGGCGTAATCAGCAAAGCTCCGATTGTTATTAAAAGCCTTGCTACTCTCAGATAAGAGCCTGTAATGGGTGGAAAGTAGTAGTCGTCAGCCTCTTCCGTAACATCAAAAATAGATGTGGGCAGGATAAGAGCCGAAGGGGAGTTGTCCACCAGTATTACAATATTTCCTTTAAGAAGATTAGCCGCTGCCGAGTCCGGTCTTTCGGTATACTTAATCTTGGGAAAGGGATTGTACCACTTTTTGGGGTAAATCGCTTCAATAAGGCTCTGCTGATTCATCGCAAGAGAGTCAACATCTATCTTGTTGATTCTGTCAATAATGGCACCGAGAAGCTTTTTGTCCACCTTGTTGTCCATATAGCAAACCGCCACATCGGACTTTGAGCAGTGGCTGACAAAAAATGGCTTAACAGTAAAATTCACATCTCTGATTCTACGCCTTATAAGAGCCACGTTGCTTATCATAGTTTCCACAAAGCCGTCTTTACTGCCTCTCATAACCTTGTCGTCATCGGGCTCGCTGGTCTGCCTCTGAGGATAAGTTCTCATATCCATCAAAACAGCCTTGTCAAAGCCTTCGATAATAAGGGCGGTTACTCCGCAGAGAATGTTCTGAATAATCAGCTTTGGGTCATTTTCTGTTGTTACCTCAAAATAAGGCACACAATTCTGCACAAAGGTTTCGGCGTCTTTAAAAAAGTTCTCATCTTTTATGGAGTTAAAGAAAGCAAGAGTCTTCATAAGAACTGCGTCTTTTACAAAGCCGTCAATGCAATAAAGGGCGACCTTGCGTTTGTTGATAATAATATCCCTCTTAATCAGGTCAAAGCTCTCGTTAACCCTTAAATCCTCATCAATAACCTGTGTGTTTTTATTGTAATCAGTTGTCAGCATTAAAATCACCTGCTTATATTCTGCACCAAAATTATCCTTATATGTAAAGAGTGAAGGAGATTTTGAAAAAATACACAAAAGTTTTATCACTTTAACTCTCTTTTTCTACCACAACATTTGCCAAAACCTTTGACAAATTTGACAAGATGATGTATAAATATATTGTAAAGGAAAACTTCTATGTGACTGACGGGTTTCACTGAAAACAGTGGGGGAGTGTAGAAGTTATTAGCCGACCGTCTGGGCAATTCGCTTCACATAGAAGTGGATTGCCTTTTTTGTTGTTATATAAGTATATTTTATATAAATAATTCATTCAGTAAGGAGAGATAAATATGGAAAATAAAAACTGGATTGGATTTAAGAGTGGTGTCTGGCAGGAAGAAATCAATGTTCGTGATTTTATCCAGACAAATTATCAGGAGTATACAGGGGACGCTTCCTTCCTTAAGGGTGCAACCGAGCGTACTCAGAGCCTTATGAAAAAGGTGGAAGGTCTTTTTGCATTGGAGCGTCAGTTCGGCGGTGTTCTTGATATTGACACAGCCACTGTTTCATCCCTTACAAGTTATTCTCCCGGATATATTGACAAAGAAAACGAAATCATAGTTGGTATGCAGACTAACCGTCCCTTAAAGCGTGGTGTTAACCCCTTTGGCGGTATCCGTATGGCTCGTCAGGCTTGTAAGGCTTACGGCTATAAATTAAGTGACAAAATCGAAGAAGAGTTCAGATACCGTACAACTCACAACGACGGTGTTTTCCGTGCTTATACCGACGAAATGCGTGCCGCAAGAAAGTGCCACGTTATCACAGGTCTGCCTGACGCTTACGGCAGAGGCAGAATTATCGGTGACTATCGCCGTGTAGCTCTTTACGGTATAGACAAGCTTATTGAAGAAAAGCAGAAAGACAAAAATCTGCTTGCAGCCGAGTCCTTTGACTCTCCTCAGATTCGTCTTGACGAGGAGCTTTTCCAGCAGATTGCTTTTTTAGGAAAAATGAAGGAAATGGCTATGATGTACGGCTTTGACATCAGCCAGCCTGCCGCTAACGCCAAGGAAGCTATCCAGTGGACATATTTCGGTTATCTTGCCGCTATTAAAGAGCAGAACGGTGCCGCTATGTCCTTGGGAAGAGTCAGCACATTCTTCGACATTTACATCCAGAGAGATATTGAAAACGGTATTTTAACCGAGGAAACCGCTCAGGAGCTTATGGACGACTTTGTTATCAAGCTCAGAATCGCAAGACATCTGCGTACCCCTGAGTACAACGAGCTTTTCGGCGGCGACCCTATGTGGATTACCGAAGCTGTTGGCGGTGTAGGCGAGGACGGCAGAACTCTTGTTACAAAGAACTCCTTCCGTGTTCTCAATACACTTTACACTCTCGGCTCATCTCCCGAGCCTAACCTCACCGTTCTCTGGTCACTTAACCTTCCCGAGAACTTCAAAAAGTTCTGTGCCAAGGTTTCCAAGGACACAAACTCTATCCAGTACGAAAACGACGACGTTATGCGTCCTATTTATGGCGATGACTATGCTATTGCCTGCTGTGTTTCCGCTATGAAGGTGGGCAAGCAGATGCAGTTCTTTGGTGCAAGATGTAACCTGCCCAAGCTTATGCTTATCGCTATTAACGGCGGCTACGATACCTCCAGCGGTATACATATCGGCCCTCAGATGTCTGTGCTTGAAGGAGATAAGCTCACCTATGAGGCAGTTATGGAGCGACTTGACATTTATATGCCCTGGCTGAGCCACCTCTATGTAAACACAATGAACATCATCCACTATATGCACGACAAGTATGCCTACGAAAAGTCCCAGATGGCACTTCACGATACAACAGTTGACCGCTTTATGGCTTTTGGTATTGCAGGCCTTTCTGTAATTGCAGACTCTCTCAGTGCAGTAAAGTTTGCTGACGTTAAACCTGTAAGAGATGAAGAAGGCTTTATTGTAGACTTTGAAACCACAGGCGAGTTTCCCAAGTACGGCAACGATGACGACAGAGTGGACCTTCTTGCCAAGGAGATTACCCATAAGTTTATTACAGAGCTCAGAAAGACCAAGACTTACCGTAACTCTATCCACACTCTTTCTGTGCTTACAATTACATCCAACGTAATGTACGGCAAAAACACCGCCGCAACTCCCGACGGAAGAAAGGCAGGCGAGCCTTTCGCACCCGGTGCTAACCCTATGCACAATCGTGAGGAAAACGGTGCTCTGGCTTCTCTTAACTCTGTTGCAAAGCTCAGCTACGACGACTGCCGTGACGGTATCTCAAATACCTTCTCAATCACTCCCGACGCTTTAGGTAAAACCGAGGACGAGCAGACAGAAAACCTTGTGACAATCCTTGACGGTTATTTTGCAAAGCTTGCTCACCACATCAACGTTAACGTTATGACCCGTGATACTCTTAAGAAAGCTTACGAAAATCCCGAGGAATATCCCAACCTTACAATCCGTGTTTCAGGCTACGCAGTTCACTTCAATAAGCTCAGCCGTGAGCAGCAGCGTGAGGTTATCAGCCGTACCTTCCACGAAGAAGTATGAGCAAGGGATATATCCACTCCTTCCAGAGCTTAGGCACAGTTGACGGCCCCGGGGTAAGATTTGTGGTTTTCTTTCAGGGCTGTAACCTAAGGTGCAAATGTTGCCATAACCCCGATACCTGGGCAAGAATAGGTGAGGCTAAAGAGTTTTCACCGGATGAAGTTATTGCAAAAGTCCTCAGATACAAAGAGTATTTTAAGGACAAAGGCGGCATTACCCTCTCAGGCGGTGAGCCGTTGCTTCAGGCTGATTTTGCAAAAGAGATTTTCACTCTTGCAAAGGAAAACGCTATAAATACCTGTCTTGACACCTCGGGCAGTATTATAAACGATGATGTTTTAAAGCTTCTGGATTTTACTGACCGTGTCCTTCTTGACATCAAGTATACAAACGATGAGCAGTATGTGGAAAACGCAGGTTGCTCAATGAAAACTCCCCTTGAGTTTCTTTCACTCCTTGACGAAAAGAAGATAAAGACCACCTTGCGAATGGTGATTATCCCCACTGTAAATGACAATGAGGAAAATATGCTCAGGCTTCTTGAAATCGCCAAAAATCATAAGTGCGTAGATAAAATCGAGCTTTTGCCTTTCAGAAAAATCTGTATGACAAAGTATGATGAAATGAAGCTTACTTTTCCCTTTGCCTCTATACCTACACCCACAAAGGAAAAAATGGATTTTCTTAAATCTTTTGTGGCTGAATATATCTGAATTTTTCTCCTCCGTGTAAAAACGGGGGAGATTTTTTGTTAATTTTTCCATAACAAATTGCGAATAAAGTTGCTATTTATGAGGGGATATGTTATAATAGCTAATTATTATAGGCTAATTATACGTGAAAGGAAGTGTCTGTGTGACTGTGCTTGGTATTGACCCGGGATATGCTATTATCGGTTACGGTGTTGTCAATGCCGAAAAGTCCGCTTTTACACCCGTTGCATACGGCTGTATCACCACTGACGCCGACACTGATTTCAACGAAAGACTAAAGCTTATATTTGAAGGTATGAACAAGGTTATTGAAAAAGCAAAGCCTGATTGCATTGCCATTGAAAAGCTTTACTTTCAGAATAACCAGAAAACCGCAATTATGGTAGCAGAGGCAAGAGGGGTCATTCTTCTTTGTGCTCAGCTTCATAATATTGAGATTTTTGAATACACTCCTTTACAGGTGAAAACCGCCGTAACAGGCTACGGCAAAGCTAAAAAGCAGCAGGTTATGGATATGACCAAAAGGCTTTTAAAGCTCAGAGCAATGCCAAAGCCCGATGACGCCGCCGACGCTTTAGCCATAGCAGTGTGTCATATTCAGGCGGCAGGCACAACGCTCAGGCAAAGGCTTATGAACGGCCTTTGAGGTAATGCCGTTAAGTTAACTATTAGGGAGGTTAATTATGATTTATTCTTTACGAGGTAACTTAATAGTAATGGAGCAGGGCTTTTCCGTTATTGAGTGTAGTGGTGTCGGCTACAAATGCAACACAAGTATCAATACTCAGAAAAGCCTCAAGCTCAACTCTGAAGTTACCCTGTTTACTTATATGAGTGTCCGTGAGGACGCCTGCGAGCTTTTCGGCTTTGCCACAAAAGCCGAGCTTCAATGCTTCAAGCTTTTAATCGGTGTTTCAGGTGTTGGCCCAAAGGTGGGTATTGCTCTTCTTTCCGACCTCACCCCTGAGCAGGTTACTCTTGCAATTTCCGCAGGTGATGTAAAAGCTCTCACACGAGCTCAGGGAGTTGGGCCGAAGCTTGCTTCCAGAATTATTCTTGAGCTTAAGGACAAGCTCAAGGGTCTTGCCACAAGCGACACTTCCATAGAGCTTAAGGGCTCTGTTATTGAGGACACAGGTAATATTCCCAAAGCCGTTGCCGCTCTTGCGGTGCTGGGCTTTTCTTCTGCCGATGTTACTCCCGTTCTCTCAAAGCTTGACCCGTCCTTAAGCGTAGAGCAGTTAATAGGTGAAACCTTGAAGAAAATGGGTAGATAAAATGAGTCAGTTTAACTATAGCGAAGAATTTGATTTTGAAAACAGAATTGTAGACACTCAGGAAACCCCTGAAGATATATTTGACGGCGATAACCCTCTTCGTCCCAAAAGCTTTGAGGATTATGTGGGGCAGGACAAGGTAAAAGAAAACCTTAAAATCTTTATTGAAGCCGCAAAAAAACGTGGTGAGGTTTTGGACCACGTCCTCCTTTACGGCCCTCCGGGACTGGGTAAAACAACTCTTTCCCAGATTATTGCCAACGAGCTTGGAGTAAACATCCGAATCACCTCAGGTCCTGCCATTGAAAAGCCTGGAGATTTGGCGTCACTTCTTACTAACCTTAACCCGGGCGATGTGCTTTTTATTGACGAAATCCACCGCTTAAACCGCAGTGTAGAGGAAATCCTTTACCCTTCAATGGAGGACTTTGCCATTGATATCATCACAGGTAAAGGTCAGATGGCGGCGTCATATCATCTGCCATTGCCGAAGTTCACTTTAGTAGGTGCTACTACCCGAGCAGGTCAGCTTTCAGCTCCCTTAAGAGATCGTTTTGGTGTTATAAGCAGACTTGAGCTTTATTCTCATAGTGAGCTTGCAAAGATAGTTACCCGAAGTGCAGGTATCCTCGGTATTGAAATTGATGAAAAAGGTGCTTTGGAGCTTGCCTCACGTTCCCGTGGTACTCCAAGAATTGCCAACCGTCTTTTAAAACGTGCAAGAGATTTTGCACAGGTAATGTCAGACGGAGTTATTACAGGCGAGGTTGCAAAAATAGCTCTGGACAGGTTGGAGATTGACTCTTTGGGACTTGACCAGAATGACAGAAGAATGTTGCTTGCAATGATAGAAAACTACGGTGGAGGCCCTGTGGGACTTGAAACCCTGGCCGCCGCCATTGGCGAAGAATCTGTGACCATCGAGGATGTTTACGAGCCTTATTTAATGCAAATCGGCTTTTTAAACCGAACACCCCGAGGCAGAATTGTAACCGTCAAAGCTTACGAGCACTTAGGTATAAAAACAAACCATTCTCAGCAGACTTTATTTTGAAATTAACTGAAATAATACAGGAGGATTTATTATGGGCAGATTATTTGGTACAGACGGAGCAAGAGGTATTGCCAATACAGAGCTTACTCCCGAGCTTGCTATGAATATAGGCAGAGCTGCCGCAATGGTGCTTATCAGCGACACAGTTGAGCACCCCACATTCCTTATTGGTAAAGATACAAGACTTTCTGGCGATATGTTAGAAGGTGCTTTAATTGCAGGACTTTGCTCAGTGGGAGCAAATGTTGTGCTTCTGGGCGTTGTTCCTACTCCTGCCGTTGCTTACCTTATCAAAGAGTATAAGGCAGACGCAGGCATTATGATTTCCGCTTCTCACAATCCCTTTGAGTTCAATGGTATCAAAATTTTCAACGACGAGGGCTATAAGCTTCCTGATTTACTTGAAGAGCAGATTGAAGCCATTGTTCTGGATGGCGAAGGCGAATACAAAGTTTGCCGTGATTCCGACATCGGCAAGGTGATAAGAAAAGACGAAGCAGTGGATGATTACATAAACCACGTAATCAGCACAGTGGATTATGACCTTAAGGGTATGCGTATTGCCCTTGACTGCTCCAACGGCTCATCCTCAACAACAGCCAGAAAGCTCTTCGAAGCCCTTGGCGCAGAGTGTTATGTTCTTTTTGACACTCCCGACGGCGTTAACATCAACGCAAACTGCGGTTCAACCCACATCGAAACCTTGCAGAGATTTGTCAAGGATAACAACCTTGACGCAGGCCTGGCTTTTGACGGTGACGCCGACAGATGTCTTGCAGTTGACGATAAGGGCGAGCTGGTTGACGGTGACTACATCATCGCTATTATTGCCGCAGACTTCAAGAGCCGTGGTATCCTCAAGAAGAACACAGTTGTCTGCACAATTATGACAAATATGGGCTTTAACAAATTCTGTGAAGCCAATAATATGAACCTTGTTTCCACCAAGGTAGGAGACCGTTATGTTCTGGAAACAATGCTCATAGAAGACTATAACATCGGCGGTGAGCAGTCAGGCCACGTTATCTGCCTTGACTATTCCACCACAGGTGACGGACAGCTTACAGGTGCTCAGCTTTTAAGCCTTATTAACCGCAGACAGGCAAAGCTCAGCTCAATCGCTACTCTTATGGAGCGTTTCCCACAGGTTCTTGTAAATGTTACAATCAACCCCGAGCTTAAAACAAAGTTCTACACAGATAAAGAAATCAAAGAAGAAATCAACAGAGTTGAGGACATCTTAGAGGGCAGAGGCAGAATCATTGTTCGTCTTTCAGGCACAGAGCCTTTGGTCAGAGTAATGCTTGAGGGTGAAGATTTTGCAGAAATCACCCGTCTTGCAAACGAAACAGCAGCACTTATAAAGGATAAGCTTTCATAATGAGATTTACAGAGAATTGGCTCGATTACGAGCTTTTGGACGCCTCTATGGGCGAAAGACTTGAGAGATGGGGAGATATAATCTTGATCCGCCCCGATACTCAGATAATCTGGAATACAGAAAAGACAGACTACCGCTGGCGTAAGGCTCACGCCCGATATATCCGCTCTAATTCAGGCGGCGGTCACTGGGAATACTACAAAAAGCTTCCTGAAACCTGGAATATCAAATATAACGACCTTGGCTTTGTTATCAAGCCTATGGGCTTCAAGCACACAGGTGTTTTTCCTGAGCAGGCAGTTAACTGGGATTGGGCAATGGAAAAAATCAAAAATGCCAACCGTCCCATAAATGTGCTTAACCTTTTCGGTTACACAGGCGGTGCAACGGTTGCCTGCCTTAAGGGTGGTGCTTCTGTTTGTCACGTTGACGCTTCCAAAGGTATGGTAAACCTTGCAAAAGAGAATGCCGCCTTAAGCGGTGTTTCAGATAAGCCTGTGAGATGGATAGTTGACGATTGCGTTAAGTTTGTCAACCGTGAAATCCGCCGCGGCAAACGCTACGACGCCATAATTATGGACCCGCCTTCTTACGGCAGAGGTCCTAACGGCGAGGTGTGGAAGCTTGAAACCGAGCTTTACCCGCTTCTGGAGCTTTGCAAAAAGGTGCTTACAGATGACCCTCTCTTTGTTCTACTTAATTCCTACACCTCGGGACTTTCTCCTGCGGTTATGGAATATACCCTCACAAGTGTTTTACAGGGAGATTTCGGCGGAAGTGTTAAGGCTGATGAAATCGGTCTTAAAGTAAGCTCCACCAATTTAGTTTTACCCTGCGGTAATACCGCAATCTGGGAGAGATAAATTCAGATGAATCAGATTGACGTAAAGGACCTTGTTTTCACATATATGTCCGATGAAGAAATACAACAGAATATCTGCGACTATGTTATAAACGGGGTTTCCCTTACCGTTAAAAAAGGCGAGTTTTTAAGCATTATCGGTCATAACGGCTCAGGAAAATCCACACTTTCCAAGCATTTCAATGCTATTTTGCTGCCCACAGGCGGCAGAGTCCTTGTGGAAGATATGGACACCCTTGACGAAGACAAGTGCTATGATATCCGCCGCAAGGTGGGTCTTGTGCTTCAGAATCCCGACAACCAGCTTGTTGCCAGTATTGTTGAAGAAGATGTAGCCTTCGGCCCCGAAAATTTAGGCGTTGAGCCTGAAGAAATCCGCAAGCGTGTGGACGAAGCCCTTAAGGCTGTGGGTATGTATGAGTACCGCAGCTTTGCTCCTCATAAGCTTTCAGGCGGTCAGAAGCAGCGTGTTGCCATTGCAGGCATACTTGCTATGAAGCCCGATTGTATAGTGCTTGACGAGCCCACCGCTATGCTTGACCCCAAGGGTAGGCAAGAGGTGCTCTCTGCAATTCATAAGCTAAACGAGGACTTCGGTATCACAATAATTCTTATCACCCACAATATGGACGAAGCCGTAACCTCAGGCAGAGTTATAGTTATGGACGGCGGTAAAATCCTTACAGAAGGCACTCCCGATGAAGTTTTCTCTCAGGTTGAGCTTTTAAAGAAGCACCGCCTCGACGTGCCTCAGTCCACCGAGCTTTGCTATAAGCTCCGTGCTTACGGCCTTGATATAAAAAAGCTTCCTCTTAATATAGAGGATTGCGTTGATACACTTAAGGAGGTGCTTTTGTGAGTATTCTCCGTGCAGAAAATCTTAGTCTTGTTTACGGCAAAGGTACACCCTTTGAGAAAAAAGCCGTGGACAATGTTAGTTTCGAAATAAACAAAGGCGAGGTTATCGGTATTATCGGCCATACAGGCTCAGGTAAATCCTCTTTGGTGCAAATGCTCAACGGCCTTTTCAAGCCCAGCAGCGGCACAGTTTACTTTGACGGCACCGACATTTTTGCAAATCCCAAGGAGCTTAGAAAGCTCAGGTTTAACATCGGCCTTGTTTTTCAGTATCCCGAAAATCAGCTTTTTGAGGATACAGTGGCAAAAGACATCGCCTTCGGGCCTAAAAATATGGGGCTTTCCCAAGAAGAAATTGACGAGAGGGTTCTTCGTGCTGCAAACTTTGCAGGACTTAAAAAAGAGCTTCTTGAGCGTTCACCCTTCGACCTTTCAGGCGGTGAGAAACGCCGTGCCGCCATTGCAGGCGTAATTGCTATGGAGCCCGAGGTTTTAATTCTGGATGAGCCCACCGCAGGACTTGACCCTGTGGGCAAAGACGTTTTGCTTTCCCAGATAGAAGCTTATCATAAAGAATCAGGCAACACAGTTTTGCTTGTTTCTCATAATATGGAGGATATCGCAAGAATCTCCGACAGAGTTCTGGTTATGAACGACTCTCACCTGATTATGCTCGATACCCCCGAAAATGTTTTTTCAAGAGTTGAGGAGCTTAAATCAATTGGTCTGAGAATTCCCGAAATTACAGAAATCACCATAAAGCTTAAAGAAGCAGGTGTGCCTCTTAGGGATGGAATCTTAACCGTTGAACAGGCATTTACTGAAATTTGCCGCCTTCTCGGAAAGGGGGAGAGATAAATGCGTGACATCACTTTGGGTCAGTATTTCCCCTCTGACGGTGTCCTTCATAAGCTGGACGCCAGAACAAAAATTCTTTTCCTTGTAGCTTTTATTGTTCTTATTTTCTGTTCATTTAACTTTTACGCCTTGGGGCTGGTTGCCGCTTTCACTTTTGTGACTGTTATTCTCAGCAAAGTCCCCGTAAAAATGTTCTTAAAAAGCCTTAAAACCATTATCCTCATTGTGGCTATCACCTCAATTCTCAACCTTTTCTACGGAACGGGTGAGCCCATCTTTGAGTGGTGGATTTTCTCAATAACCCTGGACGGAATCTTCAACGCAATCTTCGTAACTGTCCGAATTATCTGCCTTGTAATTGTAAGCTCTGCTCTTACTTTTACCACTTCTCCCACAGATATGACCGATGGCCTTGAGCGTCTTATGAAGCCTCTTACGGTTTTTCACATCAGCGTTCACGAGATTGCTATGATGATGACCATTGCCCTTCGCTTTGTTCCTACACTTCTGGAAGAAACAGACAAGATTATGTCTGCCCAGAAAGCCCGAGGTGCCGATATGGAAAGCGGCAACCTTTTAAAGCGAATCAAGGCACTTATTCCCGTTTTGGTTCCTCTTTTTGTTTCTTCTTTCCGCCGTGCTTATGACCTTGCAATGGCTATGGAGTGCCGTTGCTATCAGGGTGGCAAAGGAAGAACCCGTTTAAAGCAAATGCACTTTACAAACAAAGACCTTTTCGCTTTGTTTACTATGTTATTCTTAACCGCAGGAGTTGTACTTTGTGATATCTTCCTCTAATGAAAATTTGCGTAATATTCTAATTACAATTTCATACGACGGCTCAAAGTATCACGGCTGGCAGATTCAGCACAACGCAGTAACCGTTCAGGAGGTTTTCCAGAACGCCCTTTACAAAGTGGTAGGTGATAAGCCTGATATCAAGGCTTGCAGCCGAACAGACTCAGGGGTACACGCTGAGATGTTCTGTGTCAGCACAAGGATTTCTCATCCTATTCCTGCAATCAGGCTCAAAGCAGCCCTTAATTCCCATTTGCCCGACAGCGTTGTTGTTTTAAACGCCAAGGAAGTTCCCTTCGATTTTCACGCACGTTACGACGCCAAAGGCAAGAGATATGTCTATAAAGTACTTAACCGCAGTGAGCGTGACCCTTTCTGGGTTGGCAGAGCACTGCATTACAGATACCCTATAGACACAGACCTTCTTGACAAAGCCTCAAAGGCTTATATCGGCACTTTTGATTTTACCTCTTTCTGTACCCTTGATAAAAGAGAAAAGGGCGATTTTGTTCGTACCATCTACGATTTTTCCGTAAAAAGAAAAGGGGATATTGTAGAGTTTACCGTTGAAGGTAACGGCTTTCTTTACAATATGGTGCGTATAATGGTTGGTACACTTTTAAGTATCAACGAAGGCAAACTAAGTGCCGACTCAATTGCTGATATTATCAAAGCCCGGTCCAGAGAAGCCGCAGGCCCTACTGCACCGCCTCAAGGGCTTTATCTTAACGAAGTCTTCTACGATTTATAAGAAAGGAGGAGCACTATGAAAAAACGTAAAATCGCCCCAAGGCACTATAAAGAAGAAATGTACGACACCAAACGTGCCGTGTTAAGCTATGAGCAGTTGCCTTTAGATGAGTACGACCAGAACGCAGGGGACAAGGAAAAAAGCGAAAAACGTGCTCTTTCCTACAAAAAAATCACTCTTGCAGTTATGGTGATTATCCTTTTGGTTGCTTTGGTTTTTGTGGTTATGAGCAGGTTTACCTGTGTAGGTTGTGTTTCCCCCAAGGTTTCTACCGAAAATTTTCCCATTTCCCTTAAAGGCTCGTTGGTTTCCAACGGAAATTTCAATACATACAGCGGCGGCTTTGCTTATGTTTCCGATACCCATTATGTTGTTTGTAACCATGAGGGTGAGGAGCTTTATAATGCTCAGGTTTCCTTCAATGAGCCCGTTTTAAAGCTTAATTACAACGGCACAGCGGTTGTTTATGATTTAGGCGGCAGAAAATTTACTCTCTATAATAACGAGAAAGCAGTTTTTACAGGTGAAACACAGGAAAAAATGTATCTTGCCGATGTCACTGCTGACCTTGCCTATGCAACCCTCACCGAAAGCCGTGACTATAAAGCAAAGCTTTCGGTTTACGCCAACGAAGAAACTCCTCTTTACGGCTACTCCTTTGAGGAATATTACATCACTGCAATGGCTCTCAATGCTGACGCCACAGGTGCAGTGGCCTGCGGTATTACAGCCGAAAACGGAATTGAAAAAAGCGTCGTATACGTTTTTGACTTTACCGAAGAGAAGCCTCTGGCTTTTCACGAAATAGCAGGAGACGTTGTTTTCGATTGCGATTATCTTGATAACGGCTCTGTTTGTGTAATCGGCGAAAATTCCTCCTACATTTTAAACGGCAGAGATTTTTCAAAGCTTAACAAAACTTCTTATTCTCAGATGACACTGACTTCTTATGATATCAACACCGACACTTCTCAGCTCACTCTGAGTCTTTCCAGAAGCGGCGACGGCAGAAACTGTTCTCTGCTCACTATTGGCAAGTCGGGCTCAGTTGATAGCAAAATCGAAACGGATTTTGCCGCCGATTTTGTTTCTACATACAAAAACCGTGTGGCAATCAGCGATAAAAAGTCCATTCACCTTTATTCTCAGTCAGGTGAGCTTTTAGCTTCCTCTGAAACAAGCGGCGACAGCCGCCAATTAAGGCTTCTTGCTCCCGACTCAGCAGTTTCCTTAGGGCTTAAGGATATTTCACTTTTTAATTTCTGAAGGTAATTATGATATTTGACATTTTAACTTTAATAATTATTGTAGTTTTCGCCATAGTGGGATTTAAAACAGGAGCGGCAAAGGTTATTGCAAGGCTTCTCGCTCTTGTAAGTGCCTTTGTACTTTCTTTGTTTCTTTCTCATTTTCTGGCAGAGCTTGTTTATAATACCTTTATAAGACAAGCTGTTATGGATAACATCACAAAGGTTATAAACGATTCCGCTTTAGCTTCTGCAAACGATAAAGCAACCGCACTTTTAGAGGGACTTCCAGAGCTTCTTTCAAATTCCCTTGTTTATTTCGGAATTGATAACGCCAGGATTACTTCTTTATTTGATGTAAATGCGGCAGAAAAAATCCAGTCCTTAATTATGACTCCCGTAGTAGGTGTTATCTCCATAATCTTTTTTATAATTCTGTTTATAATTCTGCTTTTCCTTCTCAGAAAAGTCTTTTCCTTTGTCGCCAAGGTTTTCAGGCTTCCTGTTATCAGAGTGATTGATTCCGCAGTAGGTCTTGTTGTCGGACTTTTAGAAGGTGGTTTTGCAGTTTATATTTTAGCTTTTCTTTCAAGGCTGGCGATTCCTTTTACAGGTGGAGAGCTTTACATTCTTAATGAAGCCTATGTAAGCTCCTCTTACGTTTTCTCAATGTTCTATTTTGGCACTTTAAATTCGTTTGTTCAAAGCTTTATTTACAGCTTAGGCAATATATAATTAAATTTGGGTGGGATATGAGATGGATTATAACAAATCCAAAAAAGTAGATTGGGCATATCTTTTTACTGTGCCTAATATACTGTGTTATTTCAGAATCGTGCTTATAGCTCCAATGCTTATCTTTTTCTTTATAGCACGAAGCAACGACTACGCCGAGAAGTATACAATCTCTGCGGCGGCTTGTCTTGTGCTTTCGGGTCTGAGCGACTTTTTCGACGGTATGCTTGCCCGTAAGCTTAATCAGGTCACCGAGCTTGGCAAAATGCTTGACCCTGTGGCAGATAAGCTCACGCTTTTTGCCGTTGGCGTCTGTGTTGTTTTTATTGAGCCTGCGGTAATTCCTGTTATCACCTTACTTATTCTCAAGGACTTTCTAATGCTCATAGGTGCTACTTATATGCTGAAGAATCACGTCAAACCCTGTGCCTCAAAATGGTACGGTAAGGTTGGAACTTTTCTTTTTTACATTTCAGTAGTACTTATAGTTCTGTTCGACCTTATTTTAGGTATGGGTGAAGAGTTTCGGATTTACGCTATTATTCTTCTGACCCTTACGGCGGTTATGATGGTTTATTCTCTTATCAGATATTTCTTATTTTTCCGTGAAATTATGAAAGCGGAAAAGCTTAACAAGGAGGCAAAAAAATGATATGTTCAAAGTGCGGTAAAAGACCTGCTGTGGTTTTTGTATCCGCTAATAAAGATGACGCAAATCCTAAAGGCTATTGCCTTACCTGTGCAAAGGAGCTTGGCATTAAGCCTGTTGAGGATTTAATCAGCAAAATGGGTCTTTCTTCGGAAGATATCGAGGCTATGGAAGACCAGATGAACTCCCTTATGGAAAATATGAACGAGGGAGATATGAGCGAAATGCTCAACGCTATCAAAGAGGATGGCTTGGCTCAGCAGATGACTCTTGAGCCAATGGACGATAACGCCGACAAAGATGAAGACAACAACTTCTCTCCGGGGGGTGCTTCCACTTTCCCTGCTTTTTTCAATAACTTCTTTGGTGGCGGCAAAGGCGGCGACTCAGCTTCTCAGGGTACTGCAAGCAAAAACAAGAAGCAGGAGAAGAAGCAGAGCAAAGAGCGTCGTTTCTTAAATCTTTATTGCTACGACCTTACCCGTAAGGCAAGAGAGGGCAAAACCGACAGAATCATCGGCAGAGATAAGGAAATCGAGCGTGTTATTCAGATTCTTTCCAGAAGAAGCAAGAATAACCCCTGTCTTATCGGTGAGCCCGGTGTTGGTAAAACCGCTATCGCCGAAGGTCTTGCAATGCGTATTGCCCAGGGTAATGTTCCTCAGCGTCTTAAAAATAAAGAAATCCACCTTTTAGACCTTACATCTCTTGTTGCAGGCACTCAGTTCAGAGGTCAGTTTGAAAGCCGAATCAAAGGCCTTACTGATGAAGTAAAAGCCCTTGGCAACATCATCCTCTTTATCGACGAGGTTCACAACCTTGTGGGTACAGGTGACGCGGAAGGCTCAATGAATGCCGCTAACATCTTAAAGCCTGCTCTTTCCCGAGGTGAAATTCAGGTTATCGGTGCAACAACCTTCAACGAATACAGAAAGTACATCGAAAAAGACTCTGCTCTGGAAAGACGTTTTCAGCCTGTAACAGTTGCAGAGCCAAGTATTGCAGATACCATTGAAGTCTTAACAGGTATTAAAGAATACTACGAAGCACACCACCGTGTTGTAGTGGACGATGATATTGTCCGTAAAGCGGTTATTTTCTCCGAAAGATATATTACAGACCGCTTTTTGCCTGATAAAGCTATTGACCTTCTGGACGAAGCTTGCTCCTGTGCAGGTCTGAGAAATAAAGAGCTTGAGCGTTTTGACAAACTCAACGACGATAAGAAAAAGTTTGAAGTTCAGCATAGTGACTTATCTAGTGCTGAAGAAATCGACTACGAAAAGCTTGCCACAGTTAAATCTGAGCTTGCAAGAATTGAGCAGGAGCTTTCCACAATCGACGAAGCTTCCCTTATTAACGGCGTAACGGAGGAAGACCTTGCAAAGGTTATTGAACTCTGGACAGGTATTCCTTCTTCAAGAGTCCGTGAGAATGAGCTTTTAAAGCTTGCTGACATTGATTGCCAGCTTAAAGAAAAAATCATAGGTCAGGACGAAGCCGTAAATGCCCTTGCCAGTGCTATTAAACGCAGTCGTGTGCAGATTGCACCCAGAAGACGCCCTGCTTCCTTTATTTTCGTAGGCCCTACAGGTGTAGGTAAGACTGAGCTTGTAAAGCAGCTTTCAAGCCTTCTTTTCGATACCCCCGAAACCCTTATCCGCCTTGATATGAGCGAATTTATGGAGAAGCACTCGGTTTCCAAAATCATTGGCTCACCTCCGGGCTATGTAGGCTATGACGAGGCTGGTCAGGTTACTGAAAAAGTCCGTCGCCGTCCTTACAGTGTCCTTCTTTTCGACGAAATTGAAAAGGCTCACCCCGATGTTCTCAACATCCTTCTCCAGATTCTTGACGAAGGAAAGCTTACAGACGCCCACGGCAGAGTTGTAAACTTTGAGAACACTGTTATAGTTATGACAAGTAACGCAGGATCTAATCAGCGTGAAAATGCTCTGGGCTTTGGTAAGAGTCAGCAGGACGCAACCCGTGAAAAGGTTATGAAGGCACTTTCTGAGTTCTTACGTCCCGAATTTATGGCAAGAGTAGATGAGATTATCGTATTCCGTCATCTTGAAGGCGATGATTTGGTGAAAATCGCAAAGCTTATGCTTAACGAGTACGTTCCTACTTTAGAGGAAAAGGGAATCCGCTTCAGCTTTACAGATGAAGTTTGCACATACCTTGCAGATAAGGTTAAAGGCGGCAAAAGCGGAGCCCGTGATTTACGTTCAGTTATTCGCCGAGAAATTGAACAAAAAATCGCTGAAGAAATGATTCTGAAGGGTGCAGGCAATATTGCAGGTATCCATACAGAAATCAAAGACGGTGAGGTTTCGCTTCAGATAATCTAAAATATGAAAGAGGATGTCATTATGAAAAATAAGATTTTTAAACTAAGCTCTCTTTGTTTATCTCTTATAATTCTGATGTCCTCTTTTTCTTTTGTTTTCTCCTTTGAAGCTTTTGCAGATACTCAGAAGTTACCTGACTTTGTGGATAACAGCCAGAGTCCTTTTTTTCCTGAAATCGGCAATCAGTCCGATTTGGGTGCTTGTGTCAGCTGGGGACAGACCTATTATCAGTTTACATATATGATGAATCGTTCTATGGGTATGCCTACAACTGCTGAAAACACTTTTTCACCTTCCTTTAACTTCAATATAATTAACGGAGGCAGAGGCACCGGTGCCTGGGATAAAGACGGCTACAATACTATGAAAGAAATCGGCAGTGTCCCATTAAGCACAGTCCCTTATAATACGAAAGAGTGGAACAATTGGTTTGCCACCGAGCAGGTCTGGAAAGAGGCTATGCGGTATCGAATCAAGGACTATACCTACTTGAAAGATATTGGTATGGAAAACTCAGCTATCACTTCTCCTGATGATACAGACTTGCTGAATATAAAGACTCTTCTTGCACAAGGTGAGGTTCTGGGCGTGACCACTCCTATATATAGCTGGGATGTTGAGCGGATTAAGGCTCACCCCGATGTTCCTGAAAACGACAAGTACGTTGACGAGTACATTGTCCGACTTTGCGACAAATCCGGACAGGGTCATCGTTTGCCTCTTGTTGGTTATAACGATAACATCTGGACAGATGTCAACGATAACGGCAGTGTTGATTCAGGTGAGATGGGTGCTTTCAAGGTTGCCAACTCCTGGGGAACAGAGCGACATAATAAGGGCTTTATGTGGATTTCCTATGACGCACTAAATATGACTTCCTGCGTTAAGGATTGCCCCGTTTCAGGTAATTACCGCCCTGAGTGTTTATACGATTTTGTCAGTATTGAGGTTATTCCTTTTGATACAGACGCAGACCTTTATCTGCGATACACTTTAAATACCGCTGACAGAAGTCAGGGTAAAGTTTACGCAACCGCAACTGATGAAAACGGCAAAGAATACACCTTGGAGGTCGGACCAAAGCGAATGCACGGTATGACCTTCAATAAATTTTCATACGACGGCACAACTAATGCAAATGACGGTACAATGGTATTTGCCTTAAGCAATATTGTTCCCGATGTAACTTCCGAAAACCTTCATAAATATACCTGGAGTATTAAGTTTGAAGATACAAATGCCGACTCTAAACCCTTCACAGTTAAAAATATGGAGATTGTGGATGAAAACACAGGCAGAATCTCAAAGCCTTCCAATACATATCCTTTTACACTGGACGGCTCAAGCAGGACTGTTTCTTTTCCTGTTTTTGAAGAGTATGTCCCTGAAACCACCGCTCAGGTTATAACCACAGCTGTGCCTGTGACAACTGAGCAAATTACAACTCAGACCATTACCACCACCGAAACACGGGTGATAACTACAACTGTGCCTGTTGCTTCAACAGTAATAAACACAACGGAAATTCCCACAACAGTGCAGACTGACCCTGTTGAAACAACAACTGAGCAAAGTACCACCGCTCAACCTACAGAAATCACAACAGTTCCCACATCAACCGAAACTGAGCCTGTCACTACAGCCGTTCCTGCTACAACCTCTTCAACCCCTGAAACCACAGCAGAAGTAACAACTGGTTCAAAGGTTTACGAAGAGTTTTATTACGGAGACGCAAATAATGATGGTGCTATTAAAATCAACGACGCAACCATAATCCAGAAGTTTATTGCTCAGCTTGTTGATAAATCCAAGCTAAATCTTGTAAATTCAGACTGTAATGCCGACGAAAAAGTCAATGTCAAGGACGCCACCTGTATTCAGAAATACCTTGCAAAGCTTGAAAACTTCGGCAGAGTAGGGGAAAAGCTCCTTGTTGAAATCACTGTACCCACAGAATCTCAGCAGATTACAACAACTGAAATGATTACCACACCTTCTTCCTCTGAGGTGGTTACTACCGAAATTATAACTGACCCCACTGAGTCCACAGTCCTTGAAACATCGGTAATAACCGACCCCACAGAGGCTATCACAATTCCTGTAACCACCACAAAGCCTGCTACTCAGGTTACAACCACACAGGAGATTATTACTACCACCACCCGACCTGTTACTACCGCTGTTGTGACAGAAGCTCCAACCACCACGGTTGTTGTAACAGAAGCTTCTACAACAGTTACTGAGCCAAAGCCTGTAATAAATCAGGTTACCTTTACCAACTCCTATAACTGGAGCGGTACAATAAGCTGCTATTATTGGTCAGATGATAATCAGACTATGACAAGCTGGCCCGGTGTTCCTATGAATAACGCAGGATTAAACGATTTCGGCGAAACTATTTACACCCTTGATATTCCTGAAAACGCAACCTATGTTATTTTCACAAACGGCACATTG
Organism: Clostridia bacterium; assembly: GCA_017465505.1. Taxonomy (GTDB): domain Bacteria; phylum Bacillota; class Clostridia; order Oscillospirales; family Acutalibacteraceae; genus Ruminococcoides. Next base: position 25,276 of record JAFTWB010000018.1, read on the forward strand.
CAGACTGTTGATATCCATTATAGCGGCGGCGAAGTTAAATTTTATCCCGAAGGTGCTGACAGCGACGGAAAATATACAGTGCAGAACTGGTAACAAAACAAAATCCCGACAAGCCTTTTTTAAAAGCTTGTCGGGATAATTTTATGTATTCTTATTTATTAAGAAATCTGGACATAAGAGTGTAGCCTTTTTCGATGAATACACCTGTCTTTTCAGCTTCAGCCTCGGTGAACTTCTCAACAGAGGTTTCGGCTTCTGCGTTGCTTCTGTAAATAAGATAGGGAACAGGGGTGCGTGAGTGAGTCTTTGTGTTCAGAGGTGTGGGGTGGTCAGGACAAACAAGCACTGCAAAATCTTCGTCCATACCTTCAAGAGCCTCAACAATGGGAGTAAGAACTTTTTTGTCAATAAGCTCTATTGCCTTAACCTTGTTCTCTGCCTCAAATCTGTGACCGCACTCGTCGGGAGCCTCAACGTGAACGTAAACAAGCTCAGCACCATTTTTAAATTCCTCAATAGCAGCCTGTGCCTTGCCGTCAAAGTTTGTATCGATGTAGCCTGTTGCACCCTCAACGTCAACGCTCTTCATCTTTGCACAGATTGCAATACCTTTAAGAAGGTCAACGGCAGAAATCATACTGCCCTTAATGCCGTAAAGGTCTTCGAAAGAATCCAGCAAAGGCTTAGTGCCTTCACCCCAAAGCCAGATGGAGTTTGCAGGTCTTTTGCCTCTTGCAATTCTTTCCTTGTTAACAGGATGGTCTTTAAGAATCTCAAAGCTCTTCTTCATAAGAGGAAGAAGCTTTTCTCTTGCCTCGTCAGTAGGCAAGTATTCTTTAATAGCTTTGCCTGTAATATCGTGAGGAGGTGTCAGCTTGCCGGGGTGGGGATTACCCTCGCTCCATACAAGGCAATGTCTGTAAGAAACACCTGAGTAGAACTTGAACTCATCATTGCCAAGCTCTTTTTCTACTGTTTCAATAATCTTTCTTGCTTCTTCTGTGGAGATATCGTCAGCACAATAATCAAGAATTGTCTTATCCTCGTAATCCTCTTCATCAGAGAGAGTAACAAGATTTGTGCGGAATGTAACGTCTGTATCCTTAAGGTCAATGCCGATACTTGCAGCCTCAAGGGGAGAACGTCCGCTGTAATACTTCTTTGCGTCGTAACCCAGTACCGCAAGGTTAGCAACGTCAGAGCCGGGGCTCATTGTGTCTTCAACAGTTCTTGCAAGACCAACTTCGCCTGTCTTTGCAAGCTTTTCCATCATTGGTTTATAGGCAAGCTCCATAGGGGTTTTGCCGCCTAAAACCTCACTGGGCTCGTCGGCCATACCATCGCAAAGCATAACAAGATATTTCATATATAGTCTTCCTTTATCAGTTATTTTGAATTTCGCCCTGACTCAGAGCTTTGAGGTAAGCGTTGATAAATCCGTCTAAATCACCGTCCATAACAGCCTGAATATTACCTGTTTCAAAGCCTGTTCTGTGGTCCTTTGCCATAGTATAAGGCATAAAAACATAGCTTCTAATCTGGCTGCCCCAAGTGATTTCTTTCTGAACGCCCTTGATGTCAGAGATTTTCTCAAGGTGCTGCTGCTCTTTGATTTCAACCAGCTTTGAAATAAGCATTTTCATAGCCACATCACGGTTCTGATACTGGCTTCTTTCAACCTGAGAAGCAACAACGATACCTGTGGGGATATGGGTAAGACGAACAGCAGAGGATGTTTTGTTAACCTTCTGACCGCCTGCGCCTGAAGCACGGTAAACGTCCATCTTGATTTCCTCGGGAGGAATTACAACAGATGTGTCAGACTCAATCTCAGGCATAACCTCAAGAGATGAGAAGCTTGTGTGACGTCTGCCGGCAGAGTCAAAGGGAGAAACACGAACAAGTCTGTGAACACCTGCTTCACTCTTAAGGTAACCGTAAGCATTTTCGCCTTCAATGAGAAGCACAGCACTCTTAAGACCTGCTTCGTCGCCGTCAAGATAGTCAACCTCTTTAACATTAAAGCCGTGAGCCTGTGCCCAACGGGTGTACATTCTGTAAAGCATTTGTGCCCAGTCCTGAGCTTCTGTGCCGCCAGAGCCTGCGTGGAAGGTAAGAATAGCGTTGTTTTTGTCGTATTCTCCTGTGAGAAGTGTCTGGAGTCTTTGTTTTGCAACACTTCTTTCAACACTTTCAACGTCAGCTATGGCTTCTTCTAAAAGACTCTCGTCTTCTTCTTCATCTCCAAGCTCAATAAGTGCCATTGTATCCTCGTAAAGAGCGTTGAGCTTTTCATATTCCTCAACCTTAGCCTTAAGGTTGCTGGTACGCTGTAAAACCTTCTGGGAATTTTCCAAATCATCCCAGAATCCCGGCTCTGCCGCACGGTGCTCAAGCTGCTCAATTTCAGACATCATAGCCTTAAGGCCGAGAGCGTCTGCCAAATCATCAATATCAGCCCTTGAGCCTTCAAGTCTTAACTTTAATTCCTCAAACTGAAGCATAAAAATACCTCTCTTCAAATCAAACTCATAATATTATACCGCAAACTCCATAAAATGTAAACAGATTATCTTTGTGAAACTGTCAAATAATTTTGTTGATTTAAGTGATATTATTTGTTATAATACTAAAAGGTGATTAAAATGGATTATAAAGGACAGGTATGTCCCGTTTGTAATATGACCTTTGAAAAGGGCGATGACATTGTTGTTTGCCCCATTTGCGGTACTCCTCACCACAGGGATTGCTACGAAAATATTGGTCATTGTGTTAATTTAAACCGACACCGCGAAAATTACGATTATCAGCGTGAGCAGGAAGTAAACCGAGTAGACGAGGAAACTATCTGCGGATTTTGCTCAGCGTCAAATCCTAAAGACAGTAAATTCTGCAACTCCTGCGGCAAGCCCTTGAATATAAATCCAAACGCTTACACTCAGAACCCGCAGGGGGATAACTCGCAGAATCCTCAGCAGCCTTTCGGTACAACCTTTGTAATGGACCCTTTAGGTGCAGTTAAAGCGGACGAGGATTTGGGAGAAGGCGTCAAAGCAGGGGAGGCGGCAAAATTTGTAAAAGCCACAACCCCTTATTATATCCCACAGTTTAAACAAATAAAAGAAAGAAACCGCACAAGGTTTTCTTTTGTTGGGTTTATTTTTGGCGGCGGCTGGATGTTATACCGCAAAATGTATAAGCTTGGTGCAGTATTCACCGCTTTTCTTGCTCTTCTTACTTTGGGAGATCTGTATATTTCCATATATCACGAAAGTGCAGTTACATCAATTGCCGGCCTTTATAATGAAATGCTTTCCGATATGGCAAAGGGCTACGGCTTTAATATGTATTCTGCACTGGGTGACTTTTTCACTTCTCTTACCACTGAGCAGCTTGCCGTTTGTATTGCTTCCACGGTTATTTCCATTCTTATGATTGCTCTCAGAGTAATCTGTGGACTTTTTGCAAACCGCTGGTATTATAAGCACACAATTAAAACAGTAAGCAAAATCAAAGCTTTAACTTCTGATGAAACCGAGCTTAACGAGAAACTCAATACCCGTGGTGGAGTAAACGTACCCCTTGCTATCAGCCTGATAGCTTCATATTATATTCTTATTTATTTACCAATGTTTTTTTGAAATTAACGAGGTACAACTATGAAAATTACAAAGGCTGTTATCCCCGCCGCAGGCTTAGGCACAAGAGTTTTGCCTGCAACTAAAGTTATGCCCAAGGAAATGCTCCCTATTGTAGACAAACCTGCTATTCAGTATATTGTCGAAGAGGCAGTTGCTTCGGGTATTACCGACATTCTTATTATCACAAACCGCGGTAAAGGTTTTATTGAAGACCATTTTGACAAAGCACCTCTTCTTGAGGGGCTTCTTGAAAATGACGGCAAAGATGATTTGCTTTCTACAATCAAGGGTCTTGATAAGCTTGCAAATATCCATTATATCCGCCAGATTGACACTTTAGGTCTTGGTCACGCCATAAGCAAGGCAAAGTCCTTTGTATGCGGCGAGCCTTTCGCAGTTCTTTATGGCGACGACGTTGTTGTTGGCGGTGACGCACCTGCCACAAAGGAGCTTATTGACGCTTACGGTATGCACGGTAAAGGTGTTTTAGGTATCAAGAAGGTCAGCAAAGAAGCTATCCGCAACTACAGTTCCGTCAAGGTTGAAAACATCAAGGATAACATCTTCAGATGTACCGATATGATTGAAAAGCCTCAGTCAGACGAAGAAGTTCTTTCTTTGTATTCAATTCTCGGAAGATGTGTACTTCCTCCCGAGATTTTTGATATACTTGCTCACACCAAGCCCGGTGCAAAAAATGAAATTCAGCTTACTGACGCAATGCGTGAGCTGGCAATCACAGAGGGTATGACCGCCGTTGAGTATACAGGCACCCGTTATGATATCGGCAACAAGTTCGGTATTATGCAGGCGGCTATTGAAATCGGTCTTAATCATCCCGAAATCGGTGACAAATTAAGAGAGTATATTAAAGATTTTGCAAAAACTTTATAATTTTATGCATTTTCTGCTTTTGAAAGGAGCATACATAATATGAAAGCAGTAATTACAGTTTTAGGTAAGGATACTGTTGGTATTCTTGCAAAGGTGTCTGCATTCTGTGCAGAGAGAAATATGAATGTTGTAGAGGTTACTCAGAGCGTGCTTCAGGATATGTTCGCAATGGTAATGCTTGTTGAGGTTGACCGTGAAAAGGTTACATCCTTTGAAAAGCTCAACGCAGACTTTGACGCTCTCGGTCAGTCCATCGGCACCAAAATCCACATTATGCACGAAGATATCTTCAATAGTATGCATAAGATTTGAGGTAAGCAATGTTAGAAACCAAAGATATTTTAGAAACCATAAATATGATAGATAACGAGCACCTTGATGTCCGTACAGTTACTATGGGTATCAGCTTGCTCGATTGTATCGACAGTGACATCAACAAGGCTTGCGATAAGGTTTACGACAAAATCTGCCGTTATGCCGAGGACCTTGTTGACACCGCAAACGATATTTCCAATGAGTACGGTATTCCCATTATCAACAAAAGAATTTCCGTTACTCCTATTGCCAACGTCGCTGCCGCTTGTCAGAACAGCGGCGTAGTAAAATTTGCTCACACTCTTGATAAAGCCGCCGCCACCTTAGGCGTAGACTTTATCGGTGGTTACTCTGCACTTGTTCAGAAAGGCTTTGCCGCAGGTGACTTTGCTCTTATTGAGAGTATCCCTCAGGCTCTTGCCGAAACCAAAAAGGTTTGCTCTTCCGTTAATATCGGCTCAACAAAAGCAGGTATCAATATGGACGCAGTGAAAATGATGGGTCAGGCTATTAAGTCTGCCGCTGAGCTTACTGCCGACAATAACTGCCTCGGTGCTGCAAAGCTTGTTGTTTTCTGTAATGCTCCCGAGGATAACCCCTTTATGGCAGGTGCTTTCCACGGTGTAGGTGAGGCTGACTGTGTAATCAATGTTGGTGTATCTGGCCCGGGTGTTGTTCGTGCCGCCCTTACAAAATGTGACGGTTACGATTTAAGTCAGGTTGCAGATGAAATCAAACGTACTGCCTTTAAGATTACAAGAATGGGTCAGCTTGTTGCTCAGCAGGCAAGCAAGCGACTTTGTGTGCCTTTCGGTATTGTTGACCTTTCTCTTGCTCCCACTCCTGCAGTAGGCGATTCTGTTGCTTATATTTTAGAGGAAATGGGTTTAGAGGTTTGTGGTTGTCACGGTACAACTGCCGCTCTTGCTCTTCTTAACGACGCAGTTAAGAAAGGCGGAGTTATGGCTTCTTCTCACGTTGGCGGTCTTTCAGGTGCATTTATTCCTGTTTCTGAGGACGCAGGTATGATTCACGCCGCTGAGGTTGGTGCTCTTGATATCACCAAGCTTGAGGCTATGACAGCAGTTTGCTCTGTTGGTCTTGATATGATTATCATTCCCGGTGATACATCTGCCGAGGTTATCTCTGCAATTATTGCTGACGAAGCCGCAATCGGTATGGTTAACTCCAAAACCACTGCTGTTCGTCTTATCCCTGCAATCGGCAAAGGAGTAGGGGACACTCTTGATTTTGGCGGCCTTCTTGGTTATGGCCCGGTTATGCCTGTGAGAAGCGGTTCTCCTGCCAAGTTTATCAACCGTCGAGGCAGAATTCCTGCACCTATGCAGAGTCTGAAAAACTGATTTTCGTCAATTTATTTATTATTTTTTGAAAATTCTTTCAAAATCCGTTAAATTAACGATGTCAAAAGACTTGACAAATTCTTCATATTATAATATAATAACGAGGCTGTGATTTTTACAGCCTTATATGCGTCAATAGCTCAGCAGGATAGAGCAACTGCCTTCTAAGCAGTAGGTCCGGGGTTCGAGTCCCTGTTGGCGCGCCATTTA
>JAFTWB010000019.1 GCA_017465505.1 Clostridia bacterium
AACCTTCTCAGGAGCTCTGAACCAAAGCATATTTTCCCTTCTTTCTGCTACTGTCTTGATATTTAAGAGGTGCTTAACACCTACGTTTTCACTTACTGAGTTGCCGCCCCAGCTACCGCAACCAAGGGTAAGAGAGGGAGCCAGCTTGAAGTTATAAAGGTCACCGATACCGCCGTGGGATGAAGGAGTATTCAAGAGGATTCGGCAGGTCTTCATTCTGCTTGCAAACTCACTGAGCTTTTCACGCTCTGTAATCTCGTTGAGGTAAATTGAAGAAGTATGGCCGTAACCACCGTCGGCAACTAACTGCTCAGCCTTTTTGAGAGCATCCTCAAAGCTCACTGCCTTATACATAGCAAGTACGGGGCTAAGCTTTTCGTGAGCAAATTCTTCTGAAAGCTCAACACTCTCAACTTCACCAATAAGGATTTTTGTACCCTCAGGCACTTCTACACCTGCTAAAGCGGCAATCTTAGCGGCAGGCTGACCAACGATTTTTGCATTTAATGCACCGTTGATGATGATGGTCTTTCTTACCTTTTCTGTTTCATCAGCATTTAAGAAGTAGCAACCGCGGGTTGCAAACTCTTCTTTTACTGCGTCATAAATATCTTCCATAACGATAACTGACTGCTCACTTGCACAAATCATACCGTTATCAAAGGTCTTGGAGTGGATAATGGAGTTAACTGCAAGCAAAATATCAGCAGAGCTGTCGATAATTGCAGGAGTATTACCTGCACCAACGCCAAGAGCAGGCTTACCGCTACTGTAGGCAGCCTTTACCATACCGGGACCACCAGTAGCTAAAATGATATCAGACTCTTTCATAACTGTGTTTGTCATCTCAAGAGAAGGCACGTCAATCCAGTCGATAATACCCTCGGGAGCACCTGCTTCAACTGCGGCCTCAAGCACAAGCTTTGCGGCAGCTATTGTGCAGTTCTTTGCTCTGGGGTGAGGAGAAATGATGATAGCATTTCTTGTTTTAAGAGCTAAAAGACATTTGAAAATTGCAGTTGATGTGGGGTTTGTGGTGGGGATAACCGCAGCAATTACACCGATAGGCTCGGCAATCTTAGTAGTACCGAAAGCCTTATCCTCTTCAATAACACCGCAGGTCTTTGTGTCTTTATATGCGTTGTAGATATACTCGGCGGCGTAGTTATTCTTGATAACCTTATCTTCAACCACACCCATGCCTGTTTCCTCAACAGCCATTTTTGCAAGGGGAATTCTTGCTTTATTTGCGGCACTTGCAGCAGCTAAGAAAATCTTATCCACCTGCTCCTGAGTGTAGGTAGAAAAAACTGCCTGAGCTTTTCTCACACTTGCCAGTGTAGCTTCTAAAGCCTCAACACTGTCTACTATCTTGTAATTTTTTGTTTCCATTTTGTCCTCCTGTTTTACGAAAAATCATTATGGAATCATATAATTTTTTATAATATACAAAGCTTTTTTGCTTTGTTATTATTTTAACAAATCCTTTGCTTCAATGCAATATCTTTATTAAAATTGGTTATATATACACATTTTAAGCATATCATAAAAGACTTATAATATCAATATTGACTCAATTTTTATAAGAAAATTTATTTTAATGCCAATTTTACAGTAAAATACAAGGATTTTTTTGCAATGAAAAGCGACAAATCAATCAAAAGTGTTGACAAATTATAAAAATTTATGTAATATTATATTGGATAGAAGTCTAAGCTTTTAAACTACAAGGAGGTCACAATTATGTCAACACCCAAAATTTTCGAAAGCGAGTACAGATTCTGCCTTATTATGTGGGACAATGAGCCCATTAAATGTGCAGAAATCGCAAAAATCTGCAAAGATAAGCTCAACTGGTCACGCACAACTACCTACACAGTTATCAAGCGTCTTAAAGAAAGAGGCGTACTTGAGGTTGAAAACTCCTATGTTCATTCCATTATCTCCAAGGAGCAGGCTCAGAAGTCCGAGCTTGACGAGCTTATGGAGAAGAAATTTGAAAATTCTATGCCTGCCTTTATAGCCGCGTTCAGCAAAGGCAGAACACTTAAAGCAGAAGAAGCAGAAGCTCTCAAGAGTATGATTGAAAGTGCAGGAAAATAATGACTGACTTTTTCTTGAGCATTTTAAACGTTAGCTTCACCGCAAGTGTGGTAGCTCTGGCGGTTATTGTGCTAAGATTACTTTTCAAAAAAGCCCCTCGGTGGATTACCTGCCTGTTGTGGGCTTTGGTGGGACTCAGGCTTATGATTCCCTTTTCCTTCGAAAGCAGTTTTTCTCTTATTCCCAGCACAGATTTATTTACAAAAAATCAGGTGCACAGTACTGAAGCTATAAAAATTCACACAGGTGCAGGTGCTTTTAACCACACCCTGAACGACGCCATTACCTCTATGCCTCAGCCCGAAAAGACTGTTGAGCTGATGGATGTTCTCTCTGTTGTGTGGATTTGCGTTTCGGCTCTTGTGCTTATTTACGGAATTGTCAGCTATGCATTGATGTACCTGAGGGTAAGCACAGCTATTCCTCTTAAGAAAAACATTTATCAGAGCGAAAAGGTTAAATCTCCATTTGTACTGGGATTTTTCAAGCCTCGTGTTTACATCCCCTTTAACCTCTCAGGGCGTACTCTTAAGTATGTTCTTGCCCACGAAGAGGCTCACATCAGAAGGAAAGATCATATCACAAAGCCCTTTGCCTTTCTTCTGCTGAGCTTTCATTGGTTCAATCCTCTTATGTGGATTTCCTACATTCTTCTTTGCAGGGATATTGAGGTTGCCTGTGACGAAAAGGTTATCAGGGATTTCAGCATTAACAAGCGTAAAAATTACGCCTTTGCCCTACTGAACTGTAAGGTAAACCGCAGTAACATTGCGGTTTGTCCTGTTGCATTCGGCGAGGTCAATGTTTCAACAAGAATCAAAAACACCCTTTGCTACAAGCGTCCTGCGGTGTGGCTTATTGCCGTGGCTATTGGTATTTCGGTGATTTCTGCCTGCTGTCTGCTGACAGACCCTAAGCCCGAGAAGCTTCCTGCCGCTGTGCCTGTTATTGAGGCGTTTGTACCCGAAATCCCCACCGAGCCCCAGCAAACTATCCCCCTGACCCAACCCGTGACTCAGCCTGCAACTACCTTGCCTGCCGAAACAGAGGCAGCTATAACCGAAGCCGAGGAGTATTACGAAGAAGAATACTACGAAGAAGAATACTACGACCCGTATTATGAAGAGGCTATGGAACAGCTTTTGACCGTTCCTGACCCATTCGAAAAATATATGCAGGAAGAAATGGAGCGAATCACAAATTTAAGATACGCCCGCTTAAAGAGTGAAACCAGTAATCACGCTGATTCCTGCCAATGCGGAAGTTGCGACGAGCTCAGAGAAGCAGGTATTAAGCCCATAGTCTATCTTGACACTTCACAGGTTCAGACAATTCCTGATTTCTCTATGCCGGAGATTGAAACTGAATATTTCGTTATTCCTGAAAACATTACACTATTCTAAACCAAGAGCAGACGTCTGTCTGCTCTTTTATTTTTCCTTGATTTTATCCCCAGATTCTGTATAATAATCTCATAACATATAAGCGGTGGTTTTATGGATAAATTTTTTCACAGGATGAGCTCTCTCCTCTGTCCTGAGGAGCTTGAAATTTTTAAAAAAGAATACGAAAAGCCCTCTCTGGTGGGTGTGCGTGTCAACACACTTAAGTGCAGTAAGGAAAAGCTTATAAGTCTTATTGAGGCGGTAAAAGAAGACAACACCACGCCTTTTTGTAAAGATGGATTTTACCTTGAAAACAAGGAAGTTTTCAGCGGAAATCACCCTTTGCACCACGCAGGAGCGGTGTATTTTCAGGAGCCTTCGGCTATGTCGGCGGCTACTTTGCTTGCACCACAGAAAGGTGACAAAGTGCTGGACCTTTGTGCCGCTCCCGGCGGTAAATCCACTCAGCTTGCCGCCGCTTTAGATGGCACAGGCTTAATCTGGAGCAATGAAATTATAAAGAGCCGTGCAAATATCCTTCTTAGTAATTTTGAAAGGTGCGGTATCAGTCAGGGAGTTGTTTCAAACACTGACCCCGAAACCCTTTGCACTGCTTTGGAAGGGTATTTTGACAAGGTGCTGGTTGACGCACCTTGCAGCGGCGAGGGTATGATTCGCCGTGACCCCAAAGCTCTTACAGAGTGGAGCGTTGAGCACACAATTTCCTGTGCCTCTCGTCAGCTTAAAATTCTGGAAAGTGCAAAAAAAGCTCTTAAACCGGGGGGTATTATGGTATACTCCACCTGCACCTTTTCTTATGAGGAAAACGAGGGTGTTATCAAGGCTTTTCTTGAGGCTGACTCTGACTTTGAGCTTATGGAAAGTAAAGAAATCTTCGGCAGAGCAGGACTTGAAAACATCGGACGCAGGATTTATCCTATGGACGGCGGTGAGGGTCATTTTGCCGTTAAGCTGAGGAAGAAAGAAACCGCCTGTGCTTATGTGAACACTTCCTCAGCCACTCCCACAAACGAGAAGAAAATCCCTCAGCTGGTGAGAGATTTTCTTGAGGATACATTTATAGACACAAGTCCTTACAAAAAGCTTATGGTTATTGGCGACAGAGTGTATGCTCTGCCCCAAGTCTGCCCTGATTTAAGCTCTGCCCACGTTATAAGAGCAGGAGTTTTTGTGGGTGTTATTAAGAAAAATTACTTCGAGCCTGAACACTCTCTTTTCACCACCGCACATATCAATAATCTTAAACGTATTATTGATTTAAAGCTTGAGGACGAAAGACTGAGAAAGTTTTTGCGTGGAGAAGAAATAGACATTGATGAAAACATCAAGGGCTACACCGGTGTTGCGGTGGAAGGTATACTCTTAGGCTTTGGCAAAGCAAGCAATATGAAGCTTAAGAATAAATACCCCAAGGGCTTACGGGTCAGCCACCTGTAAAACTATTCAGTCGTTAGCCACGACAGGGCAATTCCGCCTTTTACAAAGCTGATTTAACCTCGCCTTTTATTAACGGCGGGGTTTTGTGTTTCATATAATCAATTCACAAAATCAATTTCAACCTGTCCGACTACCAATTTCAAAACATCACCCTTGACATCTGTATAGACTTTACTGCAACCGCTATCGCTTTTGCTCTGGAAGAGGTATGTATTTTCATCTTCTTTTGTAGGGGTTGGGTTATTGAGTCTTATACTGTCAAGGGCATTTTTTATGCCCATAACAAAGGAAGAGGATGAAAGATAGTCGCCCTCACTCATAGCATTAAGCCCACGATATCCTATGGTGAGCTCTTCATCAAAGCTGAAACTAAGCCCCTTAAGCTCATCGGGTGTGGAGATTTCCATATACATCTGCCCCTCTTCAGAATAAATAAGAAGACCCGAAAGGCTCATCTCCCCTATTTTGCCAATGAAAGAAGTGTTCAGGTGAAGATTCGCTTTATGAGGAAGCTTTTCGCTACACCCCCAAAAGGGTAAAAGAAAAAGGAACATCAACATACACAGTAAGGTTTTCTTCATAAAAACCGCCTTTAAAGTGATACATTAACATTCCTTGAAAGCGTCGCTTAAATATTCAATTATATCTGACGCAATTACACTTCTTGCCCCAAGATTTTTCTCGGCTATTTCACCGCTGAGGCCGTGGATGTAAGCACCCGACACTGCAGCTTCAAAGGGCTTTATGCCGTTGGTAAGAAATGCGGTGATAATACCCGTAAGCACATCACCCGAGCCTGCTGTTGCTAAAGCAGAGGAGCCTGTGGGATTTATGTAAGTTCTCTCGCCATCGGTAATAACCGTGTCCTTGCCCTTCAAGAGAAGGGTCACGCCATACTTTCTTGCAAAATCCTCTGCTGACTTTTCTCTGTTTGCACGGATAAAGTCAATACTCAGCCCACTGAGGCGAGCAAACTCACCCTCGTGAGGAGTAAGAACAACAGGACAGTTTTTTTCATTCAGTACATCTATATGATGAGATAAAATATTTATGCCGTCAGCGTCAATAACCAAGGGCTTTTTGCACTCACGCACAAGGCTCAGCAAAGTTTTCTCAGCTTTTTCGCTTTGAGAAGAGCCGCAACCGAAAGCCACTGCCTTTGCTTTTTCCAAGTCGATTTCTTCATCATCAAAGGAGTAAACCGCCTCCAAAAGGGATGAGGCACAAATGGGATAAATCCTCTCATCCACCACAAGGCGGATTATACCTGCTCCGCTTTTAAGGCAGGCCTTGCCGCAAAGCACTGCCGCACCTGCCATTTTATATGAGCCTGCAAAAATCACCCCATAGCCTTTTGAGTATTTGTTGGCAAGGGGTGAAATTTCACTGAGGTTTTGTCTTACGAAATTTATATCTGTAATCATTTTCTGCCGTAGAAAAGCTTTAAGGCGATTTCGCGGTTAAGGTAAGGACGCATACCCTCCAAAATCTTCTCGTTGGGAACGAAAAGAAGTAAGCACAAACCTCTCTGGGGAAGTCTGAACTCGGCAAAATAAATCTCACTTATATCGTGATTACCTGTAAAGTCATATCTTTTTACATATTTGTTGTTGGGTATGTCCTCGTCACTAAGCTTACAAAGCTTTTCGATATGCTTGATTTCGACCTTAAGCTTTCTTTTGCGGGTTGACTTAGCGGTAACCTTTGCAACAATAAAATCGCTGCCGTAAACGGAATAGTCATACTCAACCTTCATAATTCTGGGAATAACCAGCCAGAAGGTGAAAACGCCAAACATTGAAAGCACAAGGGCAAAAAGAGGATAGAAATAATCAAAAGCCCCAACTGCCGCACCACGATAGAAAAGTGCCATCAGAAAAACAACGGGCAGTAAAAATGCCAGCACAAGGAGTAAGCACAACACAACGTGCTTTGTTCCTTTCTTTACTTTAACCACTTGTTCACAGAAACCTTCCACAAAAATCACTCCGATTCAAAAAATATACATATAATATAACACAATAAAATATTTTTTTCAATAAACTCTTGCCAAAAGTTTCAGGAAATGTTAATATATCATTTGAAACCCAACGACGAAGGAAGTAGCAACTCCAAAAGCTCTTGCAAAGAGAGTGTGACCGTGGCTGAAAGTCGCACCGTGGGCAGGATTTGTGAAGTTCCCTTTTGAGGGGCAGGGCTGAAATTTTCAGTAGGCTCTGACGGAAGACACCGTTACAGGTCAGAGGAGTGTTTGCTTCTTCAAGCAAGAATCAGGGTGGTACCGCGGATTTATTCGTCCCTGCGATTTTGTCGCAGAGGGCGTTTTTTTATTTTACGAACATTATCAGGAGGTTAATGATGAACGAGAAAATCATTGCTTTGCAAAATGAAATCACAGAAAAATTAAATTCGGTCACAGATTTAGCCCAGCTTGACCAGATAAGGGTTGCATACCTGGGCAAAAAGGGTAGTATCACAGCTCTCTTAAAAGGTATGAAGGACTTAAGCGTTGAAGAGAAAAAGACCTTTGGCGCAGAGGTTAACGCACTTAAGGAGCTTGCAACAGAAAAAATCGACGAAAAGCTTACAGAGCTTAAGGAAAAAGAGATTCAGCAAGAAATCGCCTCTATGCCTCTTATTGACGTAACTTCTCCTGCCTTTACAGACAGAGGCTCTTACCACCCCATCACACTGGTTCAGCGTCAGTGCGAGGCAATCTTCAAGTCTATGGGCTTTACTGTTGAGGATTACCCCGAGGTTGTAACAGATTATGAGTGCTTTGAGGCTCTTAACATTCCCAAGCACCACCCTGCCCGTGATATGCAGGACACATATTATCTTGACAACGGTCAGCTTTTAAAGACTCACACCTCTGCCGCTCAGAACGCAATCCTCAAAAAATACGGCAAGAACCTTATGGAGAATGGTGTTCCCATCAAGGCAATCTTCCCCGGCAGATGTTTCAGAAACGAAGCAACAGACGCTTGTCACGAGAACACCTTCTTCCAGATGGAAGGCATTATGGTTGACAAGGCTATAAATATTTCAAACCTTATTTACTTTATGAAGTCTATGCTTTCCGAGGTGTTCCAGAAAGACATCAAGGTTCGTCTTCGTCCCGGCTTCTTCCCCTTTGTTGAACCCGGTTTCGAGCTTGACATAAGCTGTCTTATCTGCGGCGGCGAGGGTTGTCCCTCCTGCAAGCACTCAGGCTGGCTTGAGCTTTGCCCCTGCGGTATGATTCACCCCAACGTTCTTTCTGAGGGCGGTATCGACCCCGAGGAGTACATCGGCTTTGCTTTCGGTCTTGGTCTTACAAGACTTGCTATGATGAAGTACGGCGTTAAGGACATCCGTAACCTTAACAGCGGCAGCCTTAAGGCACTGAGTCAGTTCACTGACGACGAATAAGGAGGTTTCAGACTATGTTTTTATCTATGAATTGGATTCAGGACTTTGTTGATTTATCAGGTCTTGACAAACTTGAGCTTATCGCTAAGCTTTCTCTTTCCACCGCTGAGGTTGAAAACGAAATTTTCTTTAAGGGCAGTGACATTTCTGGCGTAGTTGTTGCCGAAATCAAATCTGTTGAAAATCACCCCGAGTCAAAGAAGCTTCACCTGCTTAAGGTTGACGCAGGCGACGGCAAATTAACAGACGTTGTATGCGGTGCACCCAATGTAAGAGTTGGTATGAAGACTGCTTTTGCAAAGGTTGGTGCAAAGCTGGGTGAAATCGAAATCGCACCTCGTCCTCTTGCAGGCTTTGAGTCCTTCGGTATGTGCTGCAGTGAAGCTGAAATCGGAATTTCTGATGATCACTCAGGCATTATGGACATTACTGAAAATGTTGCCGCAGGCACAGACATCAAGGACGTTTACGCCATTGACGACATTATCTTTGAGGTTGACAACAAATCTCTCACAAACCGTCCTGACCTCTGGAGCCACTACGGCTTTGCAAGAGAGTTTGCAGCCCTTGCAAACCGTCCTCTCAAGCCTCTTGAGCTTGAGGATCTGACTGCTTACGATAACCTCAAGAAGATTGATATGAAGATAGAAGACAACCTCTGTCAGCGTTACAGCTGTATGCAGGTTGAAAACATTACCAGAAGCGTAAGCCCTGTTAATATGAGAATCCGCCTTTTCTACTGCGGTATGAGAGGTATCAACTTCCTTGCTGACCTTACAAACTACCTTATGCTTGAGGTTGGCCAGCCTATGCACGCTTTCGACTCCAGAAAGGTAGAGAAAATCCGCATTAAGCGTTTTGACACTCCTTTCACCTTCCAGACTCTCGACGGTGTTGAAAGAAACATCGACGAAAACACCCTTATGATTTGCAACGGTAACACTCCTGTTGCTATTGCAGGTATTATGGGCGGTCTTGACTCTGAAATCGTTGATGATACCACAACTCTTACTCTGGAATCTGCCACCTTTGACGCAGTTTCTATCCGTAAGTCCACTGTAAGACTTGCTCACCGCACAGACGCTTCCATCCGCTACGAAAAGTGCCTCGACCCCGAGATGACAACCCTTGCAATTGCAAGATTTATAAATCTTTTAAAGAAATATGATAGCGGTGTTCAGGTTGTATCTTCTCTTACTGACGAGTACGCTTTCAAGTACGACACAGTAAGCCTGAGCTTTAACAAGGCTTATGTTGACAGATACACAGGCATTGAGATTTCAAACGACACAATCGTAAAGACTCTCACCGACCTTGGCTTTAAGGTTGAGCTTAAGGAAGATGACTTTACTGTTACAGTACCCTCCTGGCGAGCTACAAAGGATGTTACAATCAAAGCTGACATCATCGAAGAAATCACCCGTATTTACGGCTACGACAACTTTGACGTAAGCACAACCTTGGCTCCTCTTTATCCCGTAAGAGCAGAGGTTATGAAAACAAACGAGAACAAGCTCAAGGATTTACTCGTTAAGAAGTACAATCTTCACGAGCTCCACTCCTACATCTGGGCTTACACTGATGAGCTCAAGGCTCTGGGCATTGAGGTTGAAGACAACGTTAAGCTCTTAAACGCTACCAACCCCAACATTGAAACAATCCGTAAATCCATTATTCCCACCCAGCTTTGTCAGGTTAAGGTAAACACAGGCTTTGGCTCTGACTTCGGTATTTTCGAAATCGGCAAGGTTGTAGATGGTCTTAAGGAAGACGGTCTTTGCAACGAGCAGAAAAAACTCTGCATTACCCTCTTCAGCAAAACAAAAGACATCAAGACTCTTTACCTTGAGCTCAGAGATATCCTCTCAGTTGCAGCAGGAGATATCAAGCACAAGGAGCTTGCTTTCAAGGCAGCTTCCGCTGACAAAGCCTACATCCACCCCATAAACTTCAACGAGATTTACATCGACTCCACTCTCATCGGCTCTATGGGTATTGCTCATCCCTCTGTACTTAAGAAGATTGACAAAAAGGCAAACGTTGTTTTTGCTGAAATTGATATGTCCGCATTTACAGAGGCTGAGAGTGCTTCTATCGTTTACGATGAGCCTTCCAAGTTCCCTGCTATGACTTACGACATCAGCGTGGAAGTTCCCGATGGTATGCTCTTTGCTCAGCTTAAGAGCTGCTGGGAGAACGAGGGTAAGGAAATTCTCAAGTCCACAAGAATTGTTGACACCTACGACACAGACGAGGTTCACTCCATTACAGTGAGATTTGAGTTCTCTTCCAGTGAGCGTACTCTTGCAGGTACTGAGATTCAGGAGATTATGGACAAGGTAATCTCAAACCTCAAGGAAATCGGCGTTAACTTAAGATAATTACCTTAGCCAAGTTTTTTATTCTAACACACTAACAACAGAAAAGAGAAGATTCGTTACCCAAACGAGTCTTCTCTTTCTTTTACCCGTTAAGTGATATGCTGACTAAAGTCAGCGTGATATTTTCGCTTTGCGAAAGTGATATTAAGCCCATACGGCTTAGTGATATTCCATTCGCCTATAACTTGCGAAGCAAATAACACTCGGATGAAATCCAAACATCACTGCGTGGCAATATCACTCGCCGCAGGCGAATAGAGTTGCGTGATACTCCGCTTGGAGTATCACGCATAAGCGGGGTTTTGTTTTTTCTGCCTATGGCTAAAATGATAAAAGGGTATTGAAATATTTTAAAAAGTATTGTATAATACTTCTATATTGTAGTTTGCTACAAAGATTTATCCTAAATTTTCCTTCGGAGGTGTTTCGGATGTTGGATAAAACTATGGTATTTTCTTTAGGCGGTGACAGGGACGTTGAGATGAAACGTGCTCTGATGATTGTTTATGACGCATTGCGTAAAAAGGGCTACAACCCCATTAACCAGATTGTGGGCTACATTCTGTCTGAAGACCCCACCTACATCACCACTTACAACAATGCCCGAAATATCATTTCCAAAATAGACAGGGACGACCTTCTGGAAGCATTGGTTAAATCTTATCTTAAAAACTGACGGAGGTATTATTTTGGCAAATAAAGAATTTTTCACATATAAAGGCAGACCCTTGGTAAGATGTGGCGACGAGCTCTACTACGGAAGTATGGCTGAGCGTTTTGTTATCCGTATGCAGATTAAGTCAAAGAAAACAGTGGGCGACCTTGAAATCGCCGACAAGGTGACAATTCAGCTTATGTGCACCGACCCTGACCTTTCTCCCAGAAAGCAGCTTATCAAATCCTCTGAGAAAAATGGTCTTTTCCTTGCAATTGACATTGCAGACATCTGGCTTGAGCGTGCTCTTTCCAACAAGTAATATTTTTCAGACTACTCCCCGAAATTTTCGGGGAGTTTTTGTTTTTTCTGTTGACTTAGTCGGTTTAATATGTTAGTCTTTTAATAAAAGGGGGTATATTATGAAACGTTTTCTTGCTTTGGTTATCAGCATTATTTTGCTTTTTACTTTTACAGGGTGCTCTTATATAGAAGAGTTTATTTCTTCTTTTTACCCCTCTGAGCCCACGGACGAAGAAATCTCTCTTGCTCAGCAGGAGTTTATAAATATCGGCTATTCAAACTCAAACAATGAAGATGATATCCGGTTTGTTCTTTCTCTTGATGAGCTTAAGGCTTGGGAAAATCCATATTCTCATTACAGCTCCTACATACTTTACAACACCCTCAACGAGGACGAAAAGCTGGTTTACAAAGCCTTGGAATATGCCCTTGTAAACAGCTATGAGCGGACATTTATTGATTACCGCATAGGCGTTAATATATCCAGAACCGAGGAGATTTTGCAGCTTTTAAGCCTTGACACTCCTCTTCTGGAACAAAATGTGATTTTCACTGTTTACAACAACGTTGCATTTTATGATTATGAATACAGCGACACCAGAATCGTAGAGGTACTTCACCGAAGCAACTGCGTAAGTGTACAGAACTTCACCCACATACAGTGGAATCAGAAAGTGCAGGCTCTTGAGTTTGCTCAGGAATTTGTGGATTCACTGGATGAGGATATGACCCAAATCCAAAAGGCAGAAGCCATTTACAGGCACATTGCCGAAAACGTCACCTACATTCCTTATGAAAATGAATTCGGCCACTACAAAGGTGCTCTTGAAAACTTTCTTTTCGACGCCTTTGTAACCAAGGAAACCCACTGTGACGGCTTCACCAACGCCCTTGCTCTTCTTTATGAAATGGCAGGCTTTGAGCAGGTGGAAAAGCGAAACACCATTACAATGCAACACACCTGGAACTTTGTGAAAATCGAGGATAAGTGGTACAACATCGAAGGCACTGCAGGCGGATACATCCCAAAAGAGGACTGCACAATGGGCTCGGGACTGATGTTTGCCACTCCCGATATTTATTTTGACGACTACTGCGAATTCAAGGAGCTTTACCCCAAGGCAAAAACCTCTTACTATATGAATCCCGACGGCGAAACCGAAAGCTGCAACAGCGACGATTTCTTCGACCTTCTCCTTGAGGGATTTGAAAAGCACAACGACGAGTGGGCAATTGTGATTGTGGACGAGTTTGTTGAGGATGACGCAAGAAGAGAGCTGAGCAATATTGCCGACTATTACTGGGAGTCGATGTATTACTACAAAAAAGACACCGCCGACGACAGAGTTCTTCTGATGTATTGCAAAGAATATATTATGAAATAAAATCACCCCGTTGGATTGCAGAAATGTTCGCTAAGAACATTTCTGCAACTCTATTCGCCTGACGGTGAGTAATATTGCTCCGAAGGTTTTACGGCGAATAAAACATCACTAAGTCCACAGGACTTAATATCACTTTCGCAAAGGGAAAACATCACGCTGACAATAGTCAGCATATCATTTCACAGGCAAAAAGAAAGAGAAGACTCGTTTTTGTAACGAATCTTCTCTTTTCTGTTATTAGTGTTAGAACAAAAACTTTGCTAATAAAATTATGCTTTCTTTCAACGCACCTTAGTTTCTCTGATTCTTAAGTGAGGTGATGACGGCTTCGTTGGTTTCAAAAACCGCCTCCGTGTCGGTATTGCCTGTAAGGTTGATTTTCTCGTAAGTACCGCCTAAGTCTGTACCTTCGGTGCTGAAAGCCTCGGCAAACTGATACAGGGGTTTTCCCTCTTTGTCTGCCTGCTGATAAGTAAGATAAGTGCGGTTTTTGGATAGCTCGTCACCCTTTACAAGATAGCTCAGACCGCTGGAATCTGTATAAATCCAGAGGCTTGCCACGCCACTATCTTTTGAGGTGATTTCTTCATCCAGCAGGTCAGCCAGACCCATATCAAAGCCGCAGACCATAACTCTGTCAACTTCCTTGCCCTTTTCGCTTGAGTAAGCAATGAGCATTTCGTACTGGCTATCTCCTGTAAAGTCCAGAAGCCTTACAACTGCCGCTCCGCAAAGTGCGTTTTCTAACGCCTGTGCTTCGCCGTATTTTTCTACATAGCTCTGATATGTATCATAAAAAGCCATTGCTCTGTCTGAATTTCCCAGGTCGTAACGCTTATTTGCACCTGAATTACAGGCACAAAGCCCTATAACACAAAAAACAGTAAGAAGCAATGCAACAATTCTTTTCATCTCAAAAACTCCTTATTTTGTTAATGATATCATTTTACAATAAATTGCAGGATTTTGCAATAAAATTTTCTGTTTACAAAAGCCTGTTGCGTGAGGTATAATTTTTAAAAAGAAAGGGAGATGTCAATTGAAAAAAAATCGACCCTATTTCAGAAAAACCGACATTTTAATAATTCTTCTTGTCCTTTTGATTTCCGCAGGAGCAATTGTACATCTTGTTTTAAGTCATTATAAAAAAGAAGCTCCCTCTATAGCCGAAATCAGAATAAACGCAAGGCTTGAAAAAGAAATTCACCTCGCCTCAGTAAGCGAGCCTTATGAGATTATAGTTGAGGGCAAAATCCCCGTGACCCTTAAAGTAAGCAAAGATGGCGTTCAGTTTATAAAATCAGACTGTGCCGACGGGCTTTGTCTTCACTCGGGGCTTATTGAAGCAAATGAATCTGCCGCCTGCCTTCCTGCAGGGGTTTCGGTAACCGTAAAAAGCGAAGGCAAAACTGATATTGACACAGTGGTGGGGTAAGTTATGAGCAAGGTTAAAGTAAACAAAAAACTGATTCTTATAGCGCGCACTGCACTTTTGTCAGCGGTGGCAGTGGTGCTTGCAATTCTTGAAAGCTTCATCCCCGATTTGCCCTTTGTGCTTCCGGGTATGAAGCTGGGTTTGGGGAACATTGCGGTGCTCCTTTGCGTTGAGCTTTGCCCTCTGCCCTGTGTCCTTTACGTTGCTCTTGTCAGGGCTCTCTTTACCCTTGTGACAAGAGGCGGAGTGGCTTTCTTTATGAGCTTTGCAGGTGCAATAGTGAGCTCACTTGTGATGTATGCTCTTGCCCACACAAAGAAGCTCCGATTCGGATGTCTTGGCATAGGAGTTTCAGGTGCACTGAGTCATAATCTCGCACAGCTTTGTGTTGCCTATTTTATTGTAGGCAACGCCGTGTGGGCGTATCTGCCTGTGATTACTCTTTTTTCTCTTGCTACAGGTGCACTCACCTCTCTGGTGCATTATTTCACGCTCCCTTCTGTTGTGAAGATACCTCTCCTGCACTAAGCTTGCAAATTTATTTTTTGAAGGTGAAATTTTATGAAAGCAAAAAAGAAAACAGGCTCAAAATTCCTGAAAATATTGATTCTTGTGGTTGTACTCGCCCTGGTGGCAGTGGCAGCCATTGCCGTTTCCGATATGATTTTTCCAAAAAACAACGAAAATATGGAGCTTGACACAATTACAATAAGAGTTTCTTCCAAGGACATTTTCTTAAACGGCAGTGAAAAGGTCACTCTTTCAGAGCTTGAAGATAATCTGCAACAGCGGTATGATAATAAGGATTATTTCACAATTGCTCTTATTAACGATACAAAGCACCCTGCGGACATCGACACCTATAATTCCGTGGTAGAAATTTTAGGCAAGTTTGGTATTCAGCAGGAGCCTCTCACCCTTCCTGCCACAAAAGACGAAGCAACAAAAGACCAAAGCTGAGGAAAAATTTACTATTGACAAGTAAACCGATAATGGTTTATAATTATCTTTGGTCGGCAAAATCTGACCTTAAAACTGAAAATTTACCGCTTATCAAGAGTGACGGAGGGAACAGGCCCGTTGAAGTCCGGCAACCTGCATTTTGTAAGGTGCTAAATCCTGCGGAGAACCGAAAGATGAGTTTGTAGCCGCTGTCGGTTTCTGACGGCGGTTTTTATTTTGCAAATTTTATTTATGAAAGGAAGATATATATGGCAAGATTTTTATTTACATCCGAATCAGTAAACGAAGGCCATCCCGACAAGGTTTGTGACCAGATTTCTGACGCAGTTTTAGACGCTATTCTTGCTCAGGACGAAAACGCTCACGTTGCCTGTGAGGTTACCGCTACAACAGGTATGGTTAACATTATGGGCGAAATCACAGCCAATGCCGAGGCTGATTTTGAGGCTATTGCAAGAGAAGTTATTGACGAAATCGGCTACAACAAGGAAGAGTACGGCTTCAGTGCCAAAACCTGCAAGGTTAATGTTTATATCGACGCTCAGTCTGCTGACATTGCTATGGGTGTTAACGAATCCTTGGAGCTTAAAGACGGCAAAGAGGACAGCGACAACCTCATTGGTGCAGGCGACCAGGGTATGATGTTTGGCTTTGCCTGCAACGAAACAAAAGAGCTTATGCCTATGCCTATTTCTCTCGCTCAGAAGCTGGCTTTAAAGCTTACAGAGGTAAGAAAAGACGGCACACTTTCCTATCTGCGACCTGACGGCAAAACTCAGGTTACCGTTGAATACGACGACGACAAGGTTGTAAGAATTGACGCAGTGGTTGTTTCAACTCAGCACGACGAGGACGCTTCCTTAGAAACCATCCGCAAGGATATTATCGAGTATGTAATCAAGCCTGTTATCCCCGATGAGCTTATGGACGAGAACACAAAGATTTTTGTTAACCCCACAGGCAGATTTGTAATCGGCGGCCCTGTTGGCGACTCAGGTCTTACAGGCAGAAAGATTATTGTTGACACCTACGGCGGATATTCTCGTCACGGCGGCGGCGCTTTTTCAGGCAAAGACCCCACAAAGGTAGACAGAAGTGGTGCATACTACGCCCGTTACATTGCCAAGAACATTGTTAAGGCTGAGCTTGCTACAAAGTGCGAGGTTCAGCTTGCTTACGCTATCGGCGTTGCCGAGCCTGTTTCCGTGTTGGTTGAAACCTTCGGCACTGCAAAGGTGGATGAGGAGCTTCTCTCCAAGGCAGTTAGAAAGGTATTTGACTGCCGTCCCTCTGTAATTATCCGTGACCTTAACCTTACAAAGACAAAGTACCGTCCTCTTGCCGCATACGGCCATATGGGACGTGAAGAGTTGCCTGTTAAGTGGGAGCAGACAGACAGAGTAGAAGAGCTCAAGGCAGCAGTTGCTTCTCTTTCTTAAGCTATGAAGAGAGAAAACTATTTAAGCTGGGACGAGTACTTTATGGGCATTGCACTTTTAGCTGCTCAGAGAAGCAAAGACCCCAACACACAGGTGGGTGCCTGTATCGTTTCAGAGGATAACATAATTATTTCCACAGGGTACAACGGTATGCCCAAGGGCTGCAGTGACGACGAGTACCCTTGGGAAAGAGAAGGCAGGGACACAAAGTATCCTTACGTTGTTCACGCAGAGCTTAACGCAATTTTAAATGCCCACGGCAGAAGCTTACAGGGCAGCAAGCTTTACGTTACCCTCTTTCCCTGCAACGAATGTGCCAAGGCGATTATCCAGAGCGGTGTAAAGGAGTTTTACTACCTTTCGGACAAATACGCCGACACTCCCTCTACCCTTGCCTCAAAAAGAATGATAGAGTCCGCAGGAGTTAAGTTCACTCAGCTTGACACCACCATCGACTCCATTACATTAAATTTTAAAATCAACTGATAAGCAAAACAGACTCAAAGCTATTGCCTTGGGTCTGTTTTTTCGTATGTTAGTTTGTGTTTATGCCGAAAGAGATTGAAATAGCTTCGTTTACTTTGCTCATAGAAGCTTCGTCAACACTGCCCATTTTTTCTTTCAGCCTGCGTTTGTCGATGGTGCGTACCTGCTCTAAGAGCACCACACTGTCCTTGGAAAGCCCTGTTGTATCTGAATTTATGGCGATATGAGTTGGGATGTTTGCCTTTTGCTGACGGCTGGTAATAGCCGCCGCAATTACAGTGGGGCTGTACTTGTTGCCAACATCGTTCTGCACAATGAGCACAGGCCTCACCCCACCCTGTTCTGAGCCTACAACGGGACTTAAATCCGCATAAAATATATCTCCGCGTCTGACGTTCATTTATTACACTCCTGAGTTTCATCTTACTGATATTTTTGCCACGGACAAAAATTTTTATTCCGCTTTACTATATTTTATTTGAAACTCAATTATGTGTGACAATATCAAGAGTGTAAAAATCAGCCGTCCGCCTCGTATATCTTGAGGCGAACGGCCTGTTTTAGTCTTACTTATAAATAAAAGCTATCCAACAACATCACCATCATCAACCGGATAAAAAATATAATCGGGTTCAGCCCATAATATATCTACATTTGCCCTATAATCCAATGTTTTAATAGCATTTAATACGTTCTCTTCGCTGGGTGTTTCTAAATATAAGTAATATGCTGTAACTTTTATATTGTTAAACTCAGCATAAGTTTCGACAGATTCAAGATTTAACTCAGGAAAATCTTCTTTAGCATACTCAATACCTTTTATTTGTTTCACACCAACAACTATGCGGTTGTTTTTAAAACTATCTGATGTGTGAACGCTCTTTGAAAACTCATCCTGACTCGCCATTACAAGTTCTGTGCCGAAAAGTGGCGAGGCTTCGTATTTAGCAAGATATTTCTGGATTGCAGTGGCGTTTTTTACGGAGTAGCCTGTACCATCGGGGTCGGCAAGATATCTCTGCACCGCTGTTACATAAGTAACCTTTGCCAAGCCTTTCTGAATCAGGGTGGCGTCCTTGATTGTAACATCACCGTCTAAATCTACGTCGCCGTAAATAAATTTTTCAGGCTGAACGTATCCGCTCTCTGCACTTGCCGAAATCAAGGAAGGAGAAGTAGCAATAGCAAAAGCGATAACCAAAGAAATTAAACTACATATTACTCTTTTCATAATATTCTATCTCCTTTTTCTAATCTTGAGTTTGTATAAAACTAGCAGAGGCAGATACCAAATCAATATTAGCTCTATAATCCAAAGCTCTCAATGCCTCAATTATATTTTCTTTTCCAGAGTTCTCTAAGTACAAATAATATCTGCTATCGTTATACTCGCACTTAACTACTTTGCTAAAGTTATACTCTGGAAAATCTTCTAAAGTATACTCTTGATTACTACCTGCTTTTACACGAACTATAATTTCATCCAATACATAATCACTATCTGTGGACACACCGCTTGAAAATTTATTTTCCGTTGTCATTACAAGTTCTGTGCCGAAAAGTGGTGAGGCTTCGTATTTAGCAAGAAATTTCTGGATTGCAGTGGCGTTTTTTATGGAGTAGCCTGTACCCTCGGGGTCGGCAAGATATCTCTGCACCGCATTTACATAAGTAACCTTTGCCAAGCCTTTCTGAATCAGGGTGGCGTCCTTGATTGTAACATCACCGTCTAAATCTACGTCGCCGTAAATAAATTTTTCAGGCTGAACGTATCCGCTCTCTGCACCTGCCGAAATCAAAGAAACTCCTCCGAGAGTAAGAATCATAGCCAAGGCTAAGGATAAAATTTTAATGTATTTTTTCATAAGAAAACCTCCTGTGTGAACAATATATTTATCGGGAAACACGCTTTATTCCCGTTTATACTTTGTTTTTGTTACTGTGCCATGGAAATCACACCTTTTTACAGATATAAGCCAATATTTATATCGTCATAATGACTATATTTTTAAACATAAGCTTCTTTATCTGTATTATAAATCATTTAGTTGTTGTCTGTCAACTATATTTTGAAGAATAAAATATTGATTTTTAGTAAATTTGCCTGTATAATAACAACAGGCGGTGAAAATATGAGTAAGAATTACTTTATGAGCGGAATTACCGACCTTCTTATCCTTGCTATTCTTGACAAGGGCGACAGATATATGTACGAAATTGTCAAGTGTATTTCTGATTTTTCAAAGGGAAAGCTGGACATTTCACAGAACACCATTTACACAGTTGCCTACAAGCTTGGAGACGACGGTAAAATCAGCGAATATTCAAAACTTGTTGGTAAAAGACGCACAAGGGTTTACTACCACCTTGAGCCCAAGGGGAAAGAATATCTTAATGAGCTTATGGAAAATTTCTCGACTGTAACAGACGGAATTTTCAATCTGCTGAAAACATTGGACGAAGGGGATGATACCAATGCTTAATATATGCAAGATATATGTATCTCAAGTAAAAGCAATACTTCCTTTGTGGGGTAAAAAAGAAAAAGCTTTTGTGAAAAAGCTTCATAACGATTTATTTGATTATTGCGAAGATAATAATGTAAACACTATTGAGGAGCTTTACAAAGGCTACGGTACTCCTCAGGAAATTGCATTTGAATACATAGCTTTAATGGAACCTGAAGTAATATCAAAACGTATAAATACCGCTAAATATTTAAGAATATTGATTGTAACGGTTATTGTTTTATCGACTATTGCAACGTCTGTATTTTGTATGGGATTATTTCATGAGTATAAAGTGCAGACACGCCAAGAGGTAGTTGGAACGAATGTTATAATCGAAGAAAGTTAACACGAAGGAGAATATGGTATAAAAAAACAATACTAATTTCTTTAATCGCTGCTCTTATCAGTTGTGTAGTTTTTTGTTTTCCGGTAGGAGCAACTTCCACAACAGAAATTACCGTAGAGGTGCTTGACAACGGCAACGCATAAACAGATATTTACTTCAAAGGATTATACAAGAACCGTAAACTTATATTGCAGCCCCTACGGTATTCTCTCTTAAATTTTAACAATAAAAAAAAGAGCACTCCGCTGACTTAATGGAGTGCTCTTTTTGTGTTTATAGGGTATCAAAATTTACTTTTCCATCATTAAAATCGCAGAAAATTTTCTCTTTGCCCTGAAGCTCTCCGCTTAAGAGCTTTTCGCTGAGCTCGTCTTCTACTAAACTTCTCACTGCTCTGCGGATAGGACGAGCACCGTAAGCCTCGTCAAAGCCTTCGTCGGCAATTCGCTCAAGAACATTATCGGAAAACTCTATTTCAAAGCCCAGAGCCTTCACCCTCTTGGCGAGGTTACTGAGCATAAGAGCGGCAATTTCCTTGACCTCGTCCTTTGTAAGCATTGTGAAAACAATAACGTCATCAATTCGGTTAAGAAACTCGGGTCTGAAAACATTTTTAAGCTCTGCCATAACAGTTTCCTTGATGTTATCGTTCTTGCTCTCTGTCTTGGTGTCAAAGCCCATAGACTTGGCAGAATGTGTAATAAGCCTTGCACCAACGTTTGAGGTCATAATGATGATTGTATTTTTAAAGCTCACTGTACGGCCCTGAGAATCCGTAAGTCTGCCGTCTTCCAGAATCTGCAAAAGCATATTGAAAACATCGGGGTGAGCCTTTTCAATTTCGTCAAAAAGGAGAACGGAATAGGGCTTGAGCCTTACCTTTTCAGTAAGCTGACCACCATCGTCGTACCCTACATAACCGGGAGGAGAGCCGATAAGCTTTGACACGGTGTGCTTTTCCATAAACTCGCTCATATCAAGGCGAATCATTGCGTTTTCGTCCCCAAACATCGCCTGAGCCAGAGCCTTTGTAAGCTCGGTTTTGCCTACACCCGTAGGACCCGAGAAGATGAAAGAGCCAATGGGACGGTTTTCTTCTTTAAGCCCTGCCCTGCCTCGTCTTATGGCTTTGGCAACAGCAGTGACTGCCTTGTCCTGACCGATAACCCGCTTGTGAAGCTCCTCCTCTAAATTAAGAAGTCTGAGGCCTTCCTCTTTTGTAAGCTCCTCCGAGGGCACACCCGACCACTGAGAAACGGTCTTGGCAATGTCTTCTTTGGTTACAACCGCAGAGTTAAGCTTTGAGCTTGTCTTCCACTTCTCCTTTTCTTCACTGAGAAGTGTTGTGAGGTTTTTCTGCTTATCCCTCACCTTTGCCGCACGTTCAAAGTCCTGATTGCTCACTGCCTCTGCCTTTTCAATTTCAAGAGCGGCAATGTCATCTTCCATACTCTTAAGATTCATAGGCGGAGTCTGCTCCTTGAGCCTTATGCGTGAGGCAGACTCGTCAATAAGGTCGATTGCCTTGTCGGGGAGATATCTGTCGGCAATGTAACGGGTAGAAAGCTCCACCGCCGCCTCGATTGCTTCATCGGAAATTTTCACCTTATGATGGGCCTCGTATTTATCCCTGAGTCCTTTGAGGATTTCAACCGCCTCTTCTTTGGAAGGCTCAAGCACCTTCACAGGCTGAAATCTTCGCTCCAGAGCAGAGTCTTTCTCAATATACTTTCTGTATTCACTAAGGGTGGTCGCACCAATTACCTGAAAGTCGCCTTTTGCCAGAGCAGGCTTTAAGATATTGGCGGCGTCTGCACTGCCTTCTGCCGAGCCTGCACCTACAATTGTGTGAAGCTCATCAATAAAAAGGATGGTGTTTTTGTCCTTTGTGAGCTCATCCACAACGCCCTTGATTCTCTCTTCAAAGTCACCTCTGTACTTTGTGCCTGCAATCATTCCTGTTAAGTTAAGGCTGAAAACCTTCTTATCCCTGAGAAGCTCAGGCACTTCGCCCTGTGCGATTTTAAGAGCCAGCCCTTCGGCAACGGCAGTTTTGCCCACACCGGGCTCACCGATTAAAACAGGGTTATTCTTGGTTCGCCTTGAGAGGATTTCAATAACCCTGCGGATTTCGTTTTCTCTGCCGATAACAGGGTCAATCTCGCCTTTTGAAGCCGAAAGAGTCAAATCTCTGCCGAATTTTTCCAGAGTCTTGTTTTTGCTCTTTTCTCCTTTTGAGGCTTCGTGATTAAAGTCGGTGTCGGTTTCTTCACTTAAGTCCGCTCTCAAAGCGTTCATAACCGAGCCCGGCGAAACAGAAAGCTCTGTCATAAGCTTAAGAGCAAAAGAATCTTTCTCCGAAAGCAAAGCCATAAGCAGGTGTTCAGTGCCCACAAAGCTCTGACCCGACCTTGAAGAGATAATGACAGCAGTCTGCATTACTCTCTTTGTGCGAGGGGTAAAATCCTGGGGAGTGAGAGAAGTCTGAGAGCCTGTGCCGATAAGATGAGCGATTTTCTCCTTAAGTGCCTCTGCACTGAGTCCGCACTCCTTAAGGGCGGTGGCGGCTACTCCTGATTCCTGCTCTAAAAGTCCCGTTAAAAGGTGCTCTGTGCCGATATAGGTGTGACCAAGCTCAACGGCACACTCTATGGCTAAATTCATTGCTTCGTTTGCTTTCTGGGTAAATCCTTTAAAATTAAACATATACCTTCAGTCCCTTCCTATTTTTCTATATACCTTCCAAAATCTATAAATAACTTCCAAATTTCCCAAATCAGCGAGGTCTTAGCTCGCTTCGTATAATCTCAGCCCTTACTCTGTCCCTTTCTTCCGGGGAGAGCCTTGTACCCTTTAGCCTCATAAGGCTGGCAGGCTGAATTTTCAGCATAAGGCTGTCAACCGTGGCAAGGTCAACACCCTCAATAAGTCCTTCGCAAATACCCATACGAAGATTTGAAAGAAGCCTTACCGCTTCCTTGTGGTTAATAAGTCTTGCGGTAATGAGGATACCGTAGCTTCTGCCGATTTTGTCCTGATACTCAAAGCTCTGCATCATACTTTCTCTGGTTTTAAGCTCAGAGTTTACAAGCTGCTCGGTAATGCTTCTGAGGTTTTCCACCGCTGATTTTTCGCTGATACCCAAAGACACCTGATTGCTTATCTGATACATTGCTCCAACAGATTCCGTGTCCTCGCCGTAAGCACCTCTGATAACCAGTCCAAGCTTTGAAAGGTTGGCGGCGATTCGGGCAACGGTGCGGCTTTCCTTAAGTGCCGGCAGATGTAGCATAACGCTGGCTCGCATTGCAGTACCTAAGTTTGTGGGACACTGAGTGAGATAACCAAGCCTTTTGTCAAAGGCAAAATGAAGCTTTTTATCAAGCTCTGTGTCAAGCCTGTCGGCAATTTCATAGGCTTTTTCAAGCTCAAAGCCGTCTATAATTACCTGAATACGCAGGTGGTCTTCTTCACCCACCATAATGCTGATTTCTTCATTTTCGGTGGTTATGAGAAGCTTTTTGCTGTCGGGAGCGGCAAACTCGGGGCTGATGAGATGACGCTCCACCATAGCAACTCGGTCAAACTCGCTGAGGTCTTCCATTTTCACCGCCATAAACTTATAGCCGCAAAAATCCTTGCCGCACATTACCTCTCTCACCTTCTCTGCGATTTCTTCGCCCTGAGAGGTGCTCATTCGGTTTGGGAAAGGGTAATCTCTTAAATTTCTGGCAAGACGGACACGGGAAGAAATAATTACTGCGTCGCTCATTTTTCTGCCTCCATTTCCTTGATTTTATCTCTTAAGGTTGCGGCAAGCTCAAAATTCTGCTCCTCAATAGCCTTCTGAAGCTGTGTTTTAAGGCTTTTAAGCTCATTTTCTGCTGAGTTTACCTCTACTTCAAGGGTTTCTGCTCTCAGAGGCACCTTGCCGCAATGAGAAGCTGAGCCGTGAATCCTTTTGATTGAGGGCAAAAGCTCGGAGTAGAAAGCCTCGTAGCACTTTGCGCAGCCTACCTTGCCTGTGTTTGTAATGTCGCCGTAGGTACTGCCGCACTCGGGACAACGGGAAGCTCCTGAGCGTGCAGGCAGAGCACCTGTGAAAAAGCTCTGCAAAAGCCCACCGAACATATCGGGCATTTCCAAATCAAAAACGTTGTCATACCCCAAAGCCTTGGCACACTCACTGCAAAGCCTCAGCTCCGTATACTCGCCGTTGACCACCTTTTTGATGTGGGTGTTAGCCTCACGGCTTTTACATTTCTCGCATTTCATACAATCACCTTCCTGTTAAATTTAAAATCATATTCTTAAAAATACTTGCTCTCACAATATCTCTGCCGCCTGCTTCAACCCGAGCCAACGCCCTGTCGGAAACAGCAGCGGCAAGAAGTCTGGCGGTTTTTTCATCCACAACCTTTGTGGCGTAAAGGTTTTTAATCATTACCTCGGCACTCATTCTGTCCAGAGTGTTGCCGATGGAATTTACAAGGTGCATAAGGGTACCTGTTTTGTCACTGCTGATTCTTGTTATGCGGATGTAACCGCCACCGCCTCGGCGAGACTCTACAATATAGCCCTGCTCGGGAGTAAACCTGGACGTGAGCACATAGTTAATCTGGCTGGGTACACAACCGAAATGATTGGCAAGCTCGTTGCGTTTTATCTCGGCGTCCCCTGTGTCGTTTATCATTTCCATAATATATTCTGTCAGCATATCGCTAAGACGCATATATTTCACCTCTTTTATTATAAAGGAAAGGTTTGGGGTAATTTGTCCTTTCCTGACCTTTGATTTTATTTTAGTACGAAAGTCAGAGAAAGTCAAAGTCAGTTAAAGTCAAATTGATTTGATTTTTACTTTATAATCCGTTCCAATCTCCTGTTTGCTCTTGTTTTCTTTAATTTTCTTTGATTTTCGCAATTTTATATAATAAAAAATCGGGTGTTCATTACGAACACCCGACAATTTTCTATAATTTATCAATTACTTTTGTTCCTCTTGTTGAAAATAGAATTGGAAAGAGCTCCGTTTGGAAACAAAAAAATCACTACAAGGCAAAGAGAAACAAACTTAAATGCAATAAATACAATCAGCACAATATCAAAAATATTACTTGATAAAATGAAATACAATAAAATCGAAACCAGATAAATCAATAAACCGATAGCAACATACAAGATATAAAATTTATGGGTAATTTTACATTCTTTTTTGTATTTCTTAAGCTGCTGCAAATCACATTTTAACATCAGCCAGGAAAAAGGGTTTTTGGTTTTTGGCAATTTTATATGACTGCTATTAAAGCAATCTATTATAGCTTCCCTGAACAGCTGAATTACACTTACATCATGTGCCAACATAGCTATAAGACCGATACCGAATATTTCCATATTTCTTTACCTTTCCGCTACATAATTCTTTGTGCTTGATTATGCTTTGACCTTTACAGGGGATTTAATGGTGTAAGAGCTTACGTCCAGAACTGTTTCGCCGTCAATCTGAAGTGCCATAGGATGGCTGAATTCAACGGTGATTTTTCTACCCTCAATGGCGGTGAAAATCTTCTTGTGCTTAACGTGCTCACCCTTGAAAAGCTTTGGAAAAACCAAAAGAGTCTTAAGCTTTCCACTGTTATGTATAACCGCAGAGGTAAGTAACCCCGAGGTTCTGTCCTGATTTGGAGCGATATTCATACCGCCGCCGTAGTATCTGCCCTTCATACCTGAAGCAAGCCAGACTTTCTTAAAGTTATACACCTTACCGTCAACGGTAACCTTTGCATTGGGGCATTTGTAGCCGTGAATAAGAAGCTTTATGGAAATACCGGCATAGCTGATATTTTCTTTGCCCTGTGCTCGCATTTTGTCCGCAACCTCGCAGCACATTCCGTCAATACCATAACCGATACCGTTTACAAAACGATAGCTCTTGCCCTTTACTGTAATGGTAGGCAGATTCTTGAGAAAATCGTTAATCTGCACCATATTGTTTTCTACCTTGTCCTCAACGTCTTTCATAAAGTCGTTGCCTGTGCCTGACTTATAAAGGAACACAGGGCAAGGAAAGTCCATATCGGCGGTATCATTTGCAAAACGGTTTAGTGTGCCGTCGCCGCCGAGGATGAGGATTGTATCCTCACTTTTTGCATTTTTTACGATTTCTTTAACATCAAGGTCAATAAGGCTTAATTTTATAAACTCAGCACCCTTGAAATTTTCCAGAGCCTCCTGAACCTTTCCCTCTGCCTTTCCACCGAAGGCAAGCGGATTAAAAAGTAAATATAACATTGTCTTTCCCCCATTTAATATTCTTTTTTATTTTGCCACAAGATTCTGAACCCAAAGTTTTTTCTTTAACATAACAGAGCCAATAACCGCCTTTATAAGCTCAAGGGACTGAACTATTATGTAAAGCTCAAGCACAGGCAAGCCTGTAAACCTTGAAAGCACAAAGGCAACGGGGATTGAAGCTCCCCAGACAAAAACACTGTCAAACAAAAATGTTATTATGGTTTTGCCGCCTGAACGCAGTGTAAAGTACGCCATATGCACAAAGGCATTAACAGGAAGCATAACCGCCGAAACTCTCAAGAGGGCTGTAGCAAGTGCCTTGATAGAGTCGGTGGTGTTGTAAACAGCCGGGAAGATTGGAGCCGTAAGTGCCAGAATACCGCCAACAACAAAGCAAACCGCCACCGCAAGTGCGATAAGCTTTCTGTCCTCGTCCACCGCTCTTTCGAGCTCTCCTGCACCAAGAAGCTGGCCAACGATAATGGAAACCGCCGAGCCCAGAGCAAAAAAGGCACAAAAGAAAAGGTTAGAAACAGTTGAGGAAATATTCATAGCAGATACCGCCTCAAGACCTCTTACAGAGTAACACTGCACAAGCATTGTTGTGCCCAAGGACCACAAAACCTCGTTAAGCATAAGAGGTGCACCCTTAGTAGTGATTTCTTTAATAAGCGCCTTGGGGATTTTAAAGCTTCTGTAAGCACCCTTTATAAACTGACATTTCTGCTTTCTTATATGAGTCCACAAAACTACGAAAATGCATTCTGTATATCTTGCAATAACCGTGGCAATTGCCGCACCTGTAACTCCCAGAGCAGGAGCTCCCAGCTTTCCGAAAATCAGAATGTAGTTAAGGATCATATTAACCACAAAGGCAACAATTCCTGCACACATTGGCACAACGGTTTGTCCTGTTTCTCTCAGTGTGCCTGAATACGCCTGTGTAACGGCAAAAGGCAGAAGCCCCAGAAGCATTATAAATATGTAGTCTTTGGCATAGCCTAAAGTTCTTCCCAGGTCAAGTTCGTCGTCGCTCTGATGTAAAAACAAAGAAATAAGCTCCTCGTTAAAAAAGAAAAGCACACAAACAGCAATGAGGGTAACGCTCAGGCAGATAATAATTTTTGCTCTGAAGGTATCTCTTACGCCCTTGTGGTCTCCTTTGCCGAAATACTGGGCGGTGAAAATACCCGCCCCTGATATTCCGCCGAAGATACAGATGTTGAACACAAAAACAAGCTGATTTACAATAGCAACGCCCGACATCTGCTCTGTGCCTATCTGACCAACCATAATGTTGTCCAGCAGGCTTACAAAGTTTGTAATAATATTCTGTATAAGGACAGGCAAGGCGATAAGCACCACCTTTTTGTAAAACTGCCTGTCACCTATAAATTTTTTTACTAATCCCATTTTCTTTTATCTTTTATTCTTTTATCTTCTGTACTGTTCTATAAGTTTATCAATTTCCTTGGTAAGATTACGCATATCCTTGTTGGGGATTCCTGCACTGCCCTCAGCAAGAGCAAGAAGCTTTCTGGCACTTGACACAAGAGTTTTCTGCAAAGGACTTGCAAACTGCTTACTGCTCTGCACCTTTTGCTTTACAGGTATGCCCTCGGTGATTTCTATAAACTCACCCTTTATTAAATCGTAGCTTGTGCCGCTGAATGGTGCAAATGCCTTAACGCCGATTTCCTGCTCAACTGCCTGAGAAAAATCTCTCACTGCCTCGTCATCACCGTGATTTACAAAGACAAGAGATGGCTTTTTCTCAAAGCCCTTGAGCCAGTTAATAAGG
Source organism: Clostridia bacterium (assembly GCA_017465505.1). Lineage (GTDB taxonomy): Bacteria > Bacillota > Clostridia > Oscillospirales > Acutalibacteraceae > Ruminococcoides. The sequence continues at coordinate 28,356 of JAFTWB010000019.1, forward strand.
CCCTCTTTGTCTGCGTGGCCGCTGACACCTATCAGCTCGCAAACTTCGCAGTTAACGGCAATTTCGTCCCCGAAAAGCCTCACTGACTCAGCTCCGTCGTGAATCTTACGTCCCAGTGTACCCTCTGCCTGATATCCCACAAAAAGCACAGTGCACTCCTTACGCCAGAGGTTATACTTAAGGTGATGACAAACTCTGCCTGCCTCGCACATTCCACTGGCAGAAATAATCACTTTGGGTGTGGTGTTCATATTAAGCTGACGGCTTTCTTCTCCCGAAACAGTGACGTTAAGACCGTCAAACCACAAGGGATTGTTGCCGTCCTTCATAACTGCCTTGAACTCCTCATCAAGACAGCTTGTGTCGCACTGAAGGTAAATTCCCGTTGCCTCATTGGCAAGAGGACTGTCCACATATACAGGGAAGTTGTGGTGATTCTTCACCAGTCCCTTTTCCTTGATTTCACGGATGAAGTAAAGCATTTCCTGAGTCCTGCCCACGGCAAAGGAAGGGATAATCAGGTTTCCGCCTCGGTCCAGTGTCCTCTGGATTACAGAAGCTAAAACCTGCACACTATCCTGCCTTTTGGCGTTGTGAAGTCTGTTACCGTAGGTAGATTCAATTACAAGATAATCCGCCTCTTTAACAAAAGAGGGGTTGTTGATTATAGGCTGGTTTGTGTTGCCAACGTCTCCCGAAAAGACGATTTTCTTTGAGACGCCGTTTTCCGTAAGAAAGATTTCAATGGCGGCACTTCCCAAAAGATGGCCTATATCAGTAAAGCGAAGAGAAATGCCTTCTTCCACTGTAATCATCTCAAGATAAGCACAGGGTCTGAAAAGCTCCAGTACACCCTCGGCGTGTTCAAGAGAAAACAGAGGCTCAACCTCTGCCTTACCTGCACGCTTTGCCTTGCGGCTTCTGAATTTTGCCTCGCTCTCCTGAATAAAGGCACAGTCCCTGAGCATTATCTGACAAAGGTTAGAGGTTTCATAAGTTGTTATAACCGTACCCCGAAAACCCTCTTTATAAAGCAAAGGCAGATTGCCCGAATGGTCCACGTGAGCGTGGGTGAGAAAAACATAGTCGATTTCATTTGAGTTTACAGGAGGCAGAGTGTTTTCAAAAACATCCCTGCCCTGCTCCATTCCGCAGTCCACAAGAATATTCTTGCCGTTTACTTTGATATAGGTACAGCTTCCTGTAACCTCGTGGGTTGCTCCTAAAAATTTAACTTCCATTTTAGCCGTCCTTTAACTCCTTGACACTGAGGGAAATGCCCTCAGCTTCTTCGATATAGCTGAAAACTTCCTCAAAATTATAAACAAACTTGAAAAGTGACTTACAGTTTTCGTTAATAAAACCTTTAGCCATAGAAACATCCATAACTGCGTGAAGCTCGTCGTAATAGCCTGCGATGTTGTAAATTGCAATGGGCTTGTCGTGACGACGAAGCTGTTTTAAGGTGAGCACCTCGAAAAACTCCTCAAATGTGCCGATACCACCGGGCACAATTAAAAATGCGTCGCTCATTTCTTCCATAATCATCTTTCTGTCACGCATAGAGTCGGTTTCAATAAGGTCGTCGCAATTTTCAAACAAAGCCTCGATATTCTCATCCTCAAAAAACTTGGGGATAATACCGATTACTTCTCCATTACAGCTTTTTGCACCTCTTGCAGCAGCACCCATAAGTCCGTTACCACCGCCGCCAAAAACCAGAGTATGACCTCTTTTTGCAAGCTCAGCACCCAAGGCCTCGGTTTCTTTAATGAACATAGAATCAATTTTTGGAGACGCAGCCCCGAATACACAAATTTTCATAGCAAATAATCCTTCCAGAGAATTTTTATTTTATAATTGTACCATAATTTTTTTATTTAGTACAGTTATATTTCACATTTATCACAAAATTTTCAAAAAAACAAGGCAGCAAAGCAAAACTTCGCTGCCTCTTAAAGATATTTTATTCTTAGAAATCAAAAATATACCGCTTTTACTCAATCTCGTTAAGACAAAGCTCCCTAAAATGCACCGGCTCAGGCTGGCACTCCTGCAAAAGAGAAGCAAAGCTCTCTGCTTTGTAAGAATCAAGAAACAAGTCCGACACTGAGCCTATAATTTTACCTGATGAGGATTCTTTAGCCACAATTCCGTAAGCTTTGTAGAATCCGATTTCTTCATTAAATAAGTCTTCCTCAATAACCTCAAAATTCAAACAGGATTACCCCTAAAACGCTTTGATTTGTGTGAGTTTTTTTCACATATTCTTTATTATACTCAAAATCAATGTCGTTTTCAATAAATATTACACGATTTAAAATATATAAAACAAATCTGTAATAAGATACAAAAAGGAAGAATTTGTCACAAAATCAGTTTTTGAGTCTTTTCTCACCGCACCAGTCAGCTTTTAAGTAATATATTGTCAGAATCACTGTGCTTAAAAACCAGGTAAGGGGATAAACCCAGTTAACCACGGCGATATCCTTAGTAATGGGTACCATAACAAAAAGAAAGCTCACCCTCAACACACACCATATTGCAAGCATAGTGACCATAGGCACCACTGCCTTGCCTGCACCTCTGAGCACCGCCGATATACAGTGCGACGCCGCCAAAAGACAGTAAAAGAGAGCACAGATTCTTGCTTTTTCCACGCCAAAGGCGACAGCCTCTTCGTCCCTTGTAAATGCCATAATAAGCAAAGGTGCGAAAACAAAGAAGAGTACGCCGATGATTTCGGCAATTGCCATTGAGATTCCTATGCCAAGCCTTGCACCCTTTTTGGCTCTGTCAAAGCGTCTTCCGCCGATATTCTGACCTACAAAAGTAGAAATCGCCGCAGTGAAGCTTGTTATAGGAAGAAAAGCAAAGCCCTCAAGCTTTGAATAAGCACCACAGCCTGCCACTGCCATATCTCCGAAATAGTTGATATTTGACTGAACAACCACATTTGCCAGAGCGATAATGGAGTTTTGCACCGCTGAGGGAAGACCGTAGCGGATAATCATACCTAACATTCTCAGGTCAAACCTCAGCTCCTTAAAGAAAATCCTGCTGTCATCCTTTGCCCTTAAAAGTCTGAAAAGGCAAAGAAAAACGCTGAGAAACTGAGAAATAACCGTGGCAAATGCGGCAGACCACACACCCCAGCCAAAGCCTGCAATAAAAATAATATCCAGCACTACATTGCAGACTGAAGAAATAATGAGATAATAAAGAGGATGTTTGCTATCTCCCACTGCCTGCATAACAGACATACAGGCGTTATACATAACCATACTCAGAGCTCCTGCAAAATAAACCTGAATATACTCAAGCGCACCCTGATAGATACTTTCGGGAGTGCCCATCAGCCTTAGCAAAAGAGGTGAGGCCAGCACACCCGTAACCGAAAGCAGAATACCCACAAAAAAGCTGAAAACTAAATTTGTATGTACTGCACGACGCATATTGCGGATGTCCTCAGCTCCGAAAAACTGAGAGATTAGCACACCTGCTCCCAGAGAAAGCCCCTGAAAAAAGCCTATAAGCAAAAATATCAGCATAGCCGTGGCACTGACCGAGCCCAGAGCCACCGCACCAAGGCGGTTGCTGACTATAAGAGAGTCTGCCGTGTTATAAAGCTGCTGAAAAAGATTCCCCAGAAAAAGAGGAATTGCAAATTTAATAAGATTTTTTGAAATTGAACCCTCAGTCATCTTAATCTGTGACTGCACAAATGTCGCCTCCTGCACACCAACTGCATTTATATTTCTTATTATAGTACAAAAAATATTGTTGTCAATTGTAATAAAAACTGACAATTATAATGTTTAAAAAGTCAAATTTTAACCACGAAAACAACTAATTGTCAAAAGGCAACCTTGACGATTATTTTAGAACTGATATAATTTACAGTGAGTAAGAATTACCCGTTAATATCTTTATAAGTAAATTATAGCTTACTCATATCTGATTTGTATTAAATATCATTCATATATAAGGAGAATCTAAAAAATGCTTACAAAGAGCGAAGAACAGATCGTAGAGCTGCTCTGGAACAGTGACGAACCATTGACCAGCTCCGAGATTATCAGAAACTCTGTGGACAAAACCTGGAAAGACAGCTATGTTCATCTTCTGATAAACTCACTGATGGACAAAGGCATAATTGAGGTGGCAGGCTTTAAGAAAGCTACCAAAAATTACGCCAGAACCTTTAGGCCCACTATGAGCCGTGAAGAGTATCTTGTTTTAAATCTGACCAAAAGCAAGAACTACAGCAAGGCTCAGATGCCTGAGTTTTTCAAAACATTTATCGGTCAGACAACAGACGTCGAGCTTTTAAACGAACTTGAAGAAGTTATAAAGCAACGCAAAGCACAGCTTTAAAATCCGCCGCAGTACAAGGAGATTTATTATGAAAAATGAAAACTTAATTTCAGAAAATGATAATTTTTTGATATGTACTGCGGCACAAACAGCCGCAGACATTTGCTCTGCTTACATCGAAAACGAAAACACAGACTTAATTAAAGATGAAATCAAAAGAAAGCTTAGTGATAAACTTAAAGAAAAACAGGAAAGCGACAAGAAGCTAAGAAAGCTTCAGAAAACCGAGCTTGAGGTTTTAATGGAGCTTGACAGAGTCTGCCGCAAGCATAACCTGAGATATTACATCGTAGGCGGCACTTTAATCGGTGCAGCTCGCACAGGGGGATTTATCCCTTGGGATGATGACATCGACGTTTCTATGCCCAGAGAGGACTTTGACAAGCTTATTGCTCTTAAGGACGAGTTTTCCCAAGACTTTTTTCTTCAGACTCACAAAACCGAAAAGGAGTGTTACTTTTTCTACGCAAAGCTTAGGAAAAACGGCACCTACTTCGGCGAGGACAAGTTTGAGCACACAGGTATCCACAAGGGAATTTTTATGGATATTTTTCCGTTGGATTACATCAGCGACAAAAGAATAATCCAGAAGCTGAGCTTTAAGAGCTTTTCTCTTATAAATGCCTTTATCTGCTCAAAGAAACTCACCTCAGAGTTTCTTTACAAAAATATGAGCCTGCCTTTTATCGTAACTTTTCGCACTATTCAGTGTCTTCTGCCCTTGCCTCTTCTTTACGGGCTGAGAAGTATTTGTGCAAAGCTTACCAAGGCATTTTCAAACAAGCGCCTTGTGGCAAGCCTTGCAGGCTTTCACGGCTACCCAAAAGAGATTGCTCCCTTTGAGCTTTGGGCTGAGGGTACGGATATTGAGTTTGAAGGCAAAACGGTGCGAGCTCCCAAGGAGTACAAAGCCCTGCTGACTCATATGTTTGGCGACTATATGCAGTTGCCTCCTGTTGAGGAGAGAGTTAATCACACAGTTGCTGACGAGAATATCATCTTTGAAGGTGTTACAAAAGAAAACTACAAACCAAAATTCAGAAGAAAAAGAAGTCACCGCTATTATGGCGTAGACTACGACATTCTTCCTAACAAAGAGTAATAAAAAAACCACCGGCTAGGCGTTGTACCCGTAAGAATACAACGCCAGTTTTATTCGCCTTACGGCGAGTTGTATTGCTTCGCAGTTATATTCGGCTAAAAGCCGAGTGTTATTCGCTTTGCGAGTTTAGGAGCGAATAAAATATCACTAAAACCGAAAGGTTTTAATATCACTTTGCCGATAGGCAAAATAACACTGTGAGACCTGTCTCACAATATCACTATTAAAATGTTTTTTGAGAATCGAGTAGGAGGCTACCCATTAGTTGAGTAGCCGACCTCTCACACCACCGTGCGTACCGTTCAGTACACGGCGGTTCAATCATATTGAGTGCATAGACTTGTACGCTTCGGATATATCATAGTATCCACGGCGTGCAA
>JAFTWB010000020.1 GCA_017465505.1 Clostridia bacterium
ATTCAAGAATCGTCCGAGCAAACTTTCTGCTAAACTAAACCTTTCCGGATGGGTACCCCTTCCCCTACAATCATTCATATAAATCGCAGGCAAAGCCTGCCACCACAATGTTTGTGTTTACACAAACACATCATTTTGCGTCAGCAAAACATCATTAGCATAAGCTACATCATTTCGCCAAAGGCGAAACATCATTCCGACCCAAGGTCGGCTGTGCCACCAAAACGTTTGCAAAGCAAACATATCGTACTGCTTGCAGTATATCGCATTTGCGTAGGCAAATATATCGCATTGACGAAGTCAATATATCGCCTAACCGCAAGGGGCGGTGTTTACAAGACACTGCTTTTGTGTTATGATTTCCCTGTAACATTGGGGGAGATTTTATGGAGCTTCTTTACTCTGACAAAAACATTTTTGTTATTATAAAGCCTGTTGGCCTTGATTCCGAAAAGGACGTACCTGCAAAGCTGAGGGAAGATTTCGGCGGTGAGGTCTTTACTCTTCACCGACTGGACAAAAACGTTGGGGGAGTAATGGTCTACGCCCGAAACAAAGCCTCAGCCGCCGCCCTTTCCAAAGCCATTCAGAATGGCGAAATGGTGAAGGTCTACCTTGCACTGGTTCACGGCACACCTGAAGAAGAAGGGGTTTTTGAGGATTTTCTTTTCAAGGATTCTAAGAAAAACAAGGTCTTTGTGGTAAAGCGTCAGCGAAAAGGCGTGAAAAAAGCAAAGCTTGAGTATACTCTGCTTAAAGGCGGAGAAGAATCCCTTGTGAAAATCAGGCTTCATACAGGCAGAAGCCACCAAATAAGAGTGCAGTTTTCAAGCCGAGGCTTTCCTCTTGTGGGGGACCATAAATACGGCTCAAAAAGCGAGGTGAAAGAGCCTCGGCTCTTTTCTCACCAAATAACCTTTCCTTATAAGGGAGAAAACCTCACCTTTTCTGCAACTCCGAATTTTGTTAACGATAACACCTTGCTGTAAAATGAAAAACAGCAGGGGTGCTGAAGACAGCTTTATATAAGAAAAAACTACCCGAAGGAGAAAAATCTTCTTCGGGTAGTGCTTTTTTGTGGTGATGTTTTTGCCAATAAGGGCTTTTGCTTTTACTCTGCTTTTTTCATAGTAAGAATTGCAAAATTGTCAGCATTTTCCGTTGTTACTGAAGCCGAAGCACAAACAGAGTACACCGTGTCTGAGTCAAGAGTAATACCCTCGTAGCAGTGACTGCCGTCGTTGAAATCCGAGGACAAGTCAACCACAGCTTCGCCTGTGTCTGCATTGGATATAACAAGGAAAGAGGAGCACTCACCCTCGGCGGCTATTGAAAAATCGTACAAAGCCGTAACCTCGGGGCTGAAACGGTAAGCCGAGGAGTGATAAAAGTGTTTTTTGTTGGTAAGCTCCATTTCCTGCTGGCACTCCAGAGTAACAGGGATGGTTTCGGTAATAATGTCGGTCACATAGTAAAAAATGTTGGTTTCGCTGACGTAGTGCAGGGTGGCAGGCTCTTGGGATTTGTTTGTGAAAACCCCATAGAAATAGTCTGAGCCCTCACTGTCCATTTCAATGTAACAGTAAATCTCGCCGTACTTTTCAACTTCTGTGCTGTCATAGCCCTTGTTCTCAAAATTGCTGTCCAGAAGCTGTACGCTCAGGTCTTTTCCCTGAGAAACCAGATAGTTAAAAAGAGAATCCTTTGAGTTCTTAAGCCTGAAAACCTTAGTTTCGCCGCCTAAAATTTCTGCACAAGAGCCGAGAGTCAGGTCTTCGGCAGGCGTTGCGGTGAGCTTTTCAATGAGGCAGTCGCAGGAGGACACACTAAAGTCCAAGTTCAGCTCAGCAGAAATGTTGGGGTTGAAAACCTCTGCCTCGTAGTCGCCTTTTTCAAGGGAAAGACACATCAGGGAGCTGTCCTCGTGATAGTCCGAGTGATGAGCAACATTGCCGTCCTTGTCCCTGATAACAACAACAGGAAGTCGGCTTGCGTCGTTGTTTTTTGAAGCGGTGATTGTGTAGTAGCCGCCTTTTTCAATACAGATGTTAACGTAAACGGTGCACTCAGGTGAAACTGTGACAGAGCAGGTCTTGCTACTGTTTGCTGTTATGTTGTATGCCGAAAAGTGCTTGCGACTGCCAAGGTCCGAGCTTGTGTTGGCACAGGCGAATATTATGGCAGAAGCCCCCACCGAGAAAATTATCAGTGCAAGAAGTATTGCCAGAATAGTTCCTTTTATGTTCATTTTTGTTTTTGGGTTAGTGTTCATAGTATTTGCCTTTCTGTGTATTTAACAAAATATAACTTATCATAACCCGACAGCCTGTGCAATTATTTGGGATAAAACATTTTGTTTAGGGACGAGGAGGAAATGAAAATGATGTTTCGCCTTTGGCGAAATGATGTCGCTTATGCTAATGATGTTTTGCTTACGCAAAATGATGTGTTTGCTTACACAAACATTGCGGTGGCAGGCTTTGCCTGCGATTTATATGAATGATTGTAGGGGAAGGTGTACCCATCCGGAAAGGTTTAGTTTAGCAGAAAGTTTGCTCGGACGATTCTTGAATCGTCCCTACAATAGACGTTGATTAAATTTTTAACCCCGCCGTTAATCATAGGTTCAATTTATATCTAGCCTATAAGAAGGCGGAATCGCCCTGCCGTGGCTAACGGCCGGAACGGCCCAGTCGTGGCTAACGACTGGAGTTGCCCACCGCGGCTAGCGGTTTTCAACATATTTTCCACAAAAAGGCGAACAGTCGGTTCCCCTTTACAATTCCCTTCCCTTCACTTGGATTTTCTTTTCTTTTATTTATTTATGTTTAATTAGGTTATATTGATTTATATTGTGTAGCATTTTTGCAGAAAAAAAGCTGCGTTTTTGCTTTATGTGTTAGACACCACGGCTTGACGTAGAATAGGAACGTACATTTTCTCGTCGTTGATAATCAGCTTTTTAAGCTTATTCTGATAAAGAGACGGGTTTCGCTTTGAGGGTGAAATCTGATTGTGCAAGTGCCAGTGAGCGACAATGTATAGCCCGTCAAAATATAAAACAAAGCCCTTTTCAATCAGTTCGTCAAGAAACTTTCTGTCGGTGTTCAGAAACCTCAACGCCGACACAGGATTGATAATTACCCCCTCGTCGTCGCTTTTGAGATTCAGATGTACATACAAAGCCTTTGCCTCAAGAGAAAGGTCTAAGTACTTGTCGCTTTCCAATAAATCAATAGAAAAACATCTTCTTTTTGCCATAGGTAAAACTCCTTTTAAATTCTTCTTACTTATGGCTCTGAATTTTTAAAAAATTGCATTGTTTCCTGCAATTTTTGAAGGTTACTTTGAAAATATTTTTGCATAGAAGAAGGACTCCCGATTTCTCGGAAGTCCTTTTTGTTCTTATTATTCTTTATTTAGACTTTTTTCTTGTAGCCAAATCAACGATTACCTTGATAAGCTGAATAATAAATGTGGGGATAAAGGCAAGCAGCCAGATAAGACCGAACTGAGTCTGGTTAATGCCTACAACCTCAAACCAAGTCTGGATAGCAGGAACGAAGAGCACAATCACAAGGAGAAGTGTGCCTACAAGGAAAGCTCCAATGCTGTACATATTGGTGAGAATACCGATTTTGAAAATAGAGTGGTTGCTTCTGCAGTTAAAGCCGTGGAAGAGTCTTGCCAGAGTAAGGGTTGCAAAAGCAAGTGTGCTTGCAAGAGCAGGAGTTTCGGCAGGGTTGCCGAGGTAGAAAGCAATGAGAGTAACAATTGCAATCAAAGCACCCTGACCAATCATAAGACCTGCAAAATCCTTTGTAAGAATACCCTTGTTGGGGTCTCGGGGCTTCTGGCTTAAAAGGTCGCCTGCAGGTGGCTCCATACCGATGGAGATAGCAGGGAGTGAGTCTGTAAGAAGGTTGATAAAGAGAAGATGAACTGCCGCAAAGGGAGCAGGCAAGCCCATAAGCGAGCAGTAAAGAACCGCCAGAATTCCTGCCATATTACCTGAAAGCAGGAAGAGGATGGAGTTGCGGATGTTGCGGTAAACGTTTCTGCCGTTGGCAACAGCCTTGATAATGGTAGCAAAGTTGTCGTCCTGCAAAATCATAGAAGCGGCGTCCTTGCTTACCTCTGTGCCTGTAATACCCATAGCAACGCCGATGTCGGCTTTCTTAAGGGCAGGAGCGTCGTTAACACCGTCGCCTGTCATAGAAACAATGTTGCCCTTTCTCTGCCAGGCTTCAACGATTCTGATTTTATTCTCGGGAGAAACTCGTGCGTAAACAGAGATTTTCTCAATAGTCTTGTCAAGCTCTTCGTCAGTAAGTGCGTCAAGCTCCATACCTGTAAGGGAGATGTCGCCATCTCTGAAAATACCAATCTGCTTAGCAATGGCAGTTGCGGTAATCTTATGGTCGCCTGTAATCATAATGGGCTTGATACCTGCACGGATTGCGTTTTCTACTGCCTCTTTGGACTCAACTCTGGGAGGGTCAATCATAGACACAAGGCCAAGGAATGTAAAGTCCTTTTCGCTTTCAATGCTCAGTGTCTCGCTGCTGTTTTTAAAAGCAAAGGTGAGGACTCTCAGGCCGTTTTCGGAGAACTTTCTGTTTCTCTCAAGGATAGCCTTCTTGTCATCCTCGGTAATGGGACGAACACCATCCTCGGTGGAAATAGAGATACATCTCTCAAGGATAACGTCAAGAGCACCCTTGGTCATAATAACATTTTCGCCGTCAATAACAAACTTTGTGCTCATCATCTTTCTGTCAGAGTCAAAGGGTACTTCCTCAAGTCGCTTAATCTGACTTCTCAGAGAGTTTTCGTTAAAGCCTGCACGGCGGTAGGTTTCCAGAAGAGCATACTCTGTGGGGTCGCCGATACCAACACCGTTAACAATGGAAGAGTCGTTGTTAAGCACCATATTGTAAAGAAGGAGCTTGTGGTTTCTGTCGGAAATATTAAGCTCTTCTTCGTGGATTTTCTTGCCGTTAACGTAAAGACGCTGAACGGTCATTTTGTTCTGGGTAAGTGTACCTGTTTTGTCAGAGCAGATAACAGACACACAGCCAAGGCTCTCAACTGCCTTAAGGTCTTTGATAACTGCGTTTTCCTTTGCCATTTTCTGAGTACCCATTGCCTGTACAATGGTAACAATGGAGCTTAAAGCCTCGGGAATAGCCGCAACCGCAAGAGCAACGGCAAAAAGAAGAGAATCCATAACAACGGTCATAACGTCGGGATTTTCTACCCCACGGAAACCGTTGAACATAGAAAGACCGAAAACAAGAGCACATACAAGCATAATGATGATTGCAAGCTTCTTGGAGAAAGCGTCGAGGCTCTTCTGAAGAGGAGTCTTCTTCTCTTTAGCCGCATTCATAAGAGAAGCGATTTTGCCGATTTCGGTGTTCATACCTGTGCCTGTAACGGCAACAAGTGCACGTCCGTAAGTTACCAAGCTGCCCGAGTAAACCATATTGGAGCGGTCTGCAAGAGGAACTTCGCCAGTAATGGTTTCTTCGTTTTTGTCCACGTTTGTGGACTCACCTGTAAGGGAGCTTTCGTTTACCTGAAGAGAAAAGTTGCTGATGATTCTGCCGTCGGCTACAACAAGGTCGCCTGCCTCTAAAACAACAATGTCACCCTCTACAACGTACTTTGAAGGGATTTCTACCTTAACGCCGTTGCGGATAACCTTTGCGTTGGGAGAAGAAAGGGACTTAAGGCTCTCCAAGGATTTCTCAGCCTTGATGTGCTGAGCAGTACCCAGAATAGCGTTAAGAACAATAACTGCGAAAATTACGATAGTGCTCTCAATATTGCCCGAAATAAGGGAAATAACCGCCGCCGCAATAAGGATAATTACAAGCAAATCTGCAAACTGGCTTAAAAACACCTGTAAAACAGTCTTTTTCTTGCCTTCCTTAAGAACGTTTTCGCCGTTTTTCTCAAGGATTTCCTTAGCCTTTGCGTCGCTTAAGCCTTCACTTGTAACCGAGAGGTTGTTAAGCACTTCGTCTTTGGTGAGCTGATACCAAGGTTTCATACCTGCCTCCTGAAATAAAATTTGGGATTAGTGCAAAAAAAGACTCCTATTGCAAAATCCCCTGGGAACTTTGCAATAAAAGTCTTGTTCTTTAAGATATATCCGATATCCCCTTAAGGATATGTACTGACGAATAATACCACAGTTTTCTGCGAACTACTCCCTCTTAATGCAGGACTATTATATATCCCGAAAATTATTTTGTCCACAGTTTTTCGTTAAATTCGTCATACTGACCTGTTTTTGCCATTTTAATGAATAACGAATTATGAATATTGGAAACTGCTCATTTTATCATTGGGTGGCTGTGAGCTCAGTTGTTTTATCATAAATGAAAATGGAAGAGGTGTCTTCAACCGTATAAGTATAAACACGGCAGTAATCGCTGTAATATTTTGTGCCAATCTGAGCAGAAACGTCTATGTAGGTCTGACCCTCGCTTATTGCGGTGACTACGCCGTTTTGGTCAACCTTTACGATGTTTTCGTCCTCGCTTGACCAGGTGAGCACAGTATCCTCGGGCAGACCCTGAGCCTGAGCCTTAAGGCTTTCGCCTACGGGGATTTCAAGCTGGGTTTCTGTTAAGCTGAAATCATAAATAGGTTCGGTTTCAAAATTACAGAACTCATAAGCCCTGTGGTTGCCGTGCTCGTTCCAGCGGTACATATCCCCAAGCTGACCGTAGGTTTTGCCGAAGTAGTAATAAGGCCAGTCGGGGTTGTTGCTTTGTACCTGTGGGTCAAAAACGTAATTTGTGCCGTTAAGTACAATGTAAGGCCAGGCGTGACCTGTGTAACCCCCTGCCTGAGATACAACCTGACCGCTGGCAGGATAAACCTCTAAGCCAATGCGTCGGCACATAACCACAAAGCACATTGTGTACTGGTCGCAGACACCGATTCCGGAGCTTAAAGTAGCTCCTGCGTAGCTGACGATTTTTCTGTCAAGCTCGGATTTGTAGCAGGGGTCGTTAACAAGTATCACTATCTGAGAGCCGTATTGCAGGTTATCTACCAGATAATCGTAGCAGGCCTTTACCTTCTCGTATGTAGACATAGAGGGGCTTAAAATCTCACTGAAAATGTCGTCTATCATCTCGTCAAGAGCAGGCTCGTTGGTTTTCATAGGGTTAAGGGGTGCAGAGTTGAGAAGAGCGGAGACGTCAGAAGCTGTGTAGTAATCCTCGTAGTCTGATTCGTAGTCGGATTCATAGTCTGAGTAATCTGAGCTATTGCCGCTATTGTTGCTACCACTATTGCTGCTATTGTTGTTGCCGTTGCCGCTTTCTGAATTACTATGAGATAAACCGCTTTCTGCCTTGTCCTCATTTTCAGCCTTGGCTGAAGTTGTGGCTTTTGCTTCTGTTGCTTTTGTTTCAGTTGCTTTGGTGGGAGCGGTGGGGCTTGACTCCTTTTCTGCCGTGGTTTCAGCCTCGTCTGAGGTAGCAACACAAGAGGGTGGAGTGTGCTTTTCGTCGGTGTATTTGGGACTGCAAGCCGAGGCAGACACAAACACAAGAGCGGACAACAGAAGAGATAGAGTTTTCTTAAGCATATTTATTCTCCTTTAATTAAAAAGTGATGTTTCACTGCTTCTATTATATCATAAGCCACTGTCCAAAAATCTACCCAGCGCCACGCTTTGGGTGGGATGACACAAAGTGAAAAGCGAAGAGGTGGAACATCCGACCTTTGGTCGGAGCGATATATTGACTTCGTCAATTCGATATATTTGCTATGCAAATGCGATATACCGACTTTGTCGGTGTGATATATTTGCTTACGCAAATGTTGTGGTGGCAGGTTGCACCTGCGATTATAGTTTTTTACTTTTGACCCCACCGTTGATGACTGGTCAAAGTTTTATCTTGCCTTTCCAAAGGTGGAATTGCCTACCCGTGGCTAACGGGTGGCTAACGACTGGGGATTTTCAGAATAACAGTTGCTATGAAAAAGCCGTTTTCTTCGGTGAGCTGCAAGCTTCCTTGGTAGTTTTCGGCCAGATTTTTAACAATTTTAAGGCCGTGGCCGTGGGCTTCACGATTATTTTTGGTGGTTTTAAGAGAGGGGTTTACCTCAAGCACCGAGGACTTTATGGTGTTCTTTATGCTGATAACGTAGTAACCGATTTTCTCTCGGGTTTTGATTATCAGGCAGTTTTCCTTTTGGCTTTCAGTCATAGCCTCAAAGGCGTTGTCAATAAGATTGCCGCAGACAGAAAGCAAATCAACCCCTTTCACAAGGGATAAATCCGACTTTATATCTGCCTCAAAGCTTACTCCTGAGTTCTTGGCACGTTTGTGGGTAAGGTTGAGAATTGAGTTGAGGTAGATGTTTTCGGTTTTGTAAACAGGGCTCATATCGCTCAGCTCACTGCTGCCTTTTTGACAAATGTCAAGAGCCTCTTCGCATTTGCCCTCTTCAATAAGACTGCCGATAATGTAGAGCTTTCGCTTCATTTCGTGACGAATCTTTGAAACCTCGTCGATGTAATTGTTTTTTCGCTGAAGCTCGGTTTTATACATATTCTGCTCACGAGCCATAACAAGATTAAGAGACTTAACCTGTGCCGCCTTGCTGATTTCCGTCATAAGCTTGAAGGTGGTGGTGGCAATTACAAAGGTGATTAAAGCAATAATTCCCAGAAGAAAACGGTTGGTTTCGTTAATGTTTTTGTCGGTTATTACTATGGTGATAATGGCGATAATAGCAAGGGTAAGGAGAGGGATAACAATGAAAGAGATGATATCCGCAGGCTTTTTCAAGTCGATTTTTTCTCTGAACAGCTTGCAGAGAAGATAAAGAATAAAGCCGTAGGTGGTGTTGGTAAGAATAATGTAGTTAACGTGATAAACGGAGTTGAACTTAAGCAGCTCCAGTACCTCTCTGTCGCTTATCAGCGACATAAACGCCGTGTAGCCTGCACCGATACCCATAAGCAAAGCAAAAATCAGAATGGGCATTATTATCCGCAAAGCGAGCTTGCCTCTGTGGCAGAAAACCGTGAAAGGAATCATTATAACAAAATACAGCGTAATCTCCAGCGGTGTCTGGAGTGAGCCCCACATATTCAGAGCGGTTACAGTTACGAACAACGCAGAAACCGTAATAATGCAGAAAATGTTGTTCAGAGCCCTTCTGAATCTTCGCTCAAAGAAAGTGTTGCAGAACATTGTGAAAGCTACGCCCTGAAACAGATTTACCAGAAGCTCAAAAATAAAAGTCACGGTGCTGTTCATTTTTCCTACCCTTTCCCGATGTGCGAAATTTATAAAAAATATCTTTGCATAATTATACCATATTTTTTATAAATATGCAAGCTCATCAGGAACGGAAATTTTTCTTTGTAATTATTGTGTAAGCAGTTAGTAATCCAAGGATAACAAAATTAAGGATTAGCCCTGCAACGCTCTCAAAAAGAGAAGCAGAGGCAAAACAAGTGGGCATAAGTATGCAGTCAACAGCTGTGGGTATACCTATAAGAAAAAGAGAAGGCAAAGGCTTTCGCTTAAAAGCAAGGAGCAGAATCTCACCAACGCCAAGGCTTGCCAAAAGCAACATTCCCATAGCAGGGAAGAGGATTGCACCTGTTTCTCCTATGTATCTTGCGCCAATCATCCACCCCTGAAAAACACTCTGAATGGCAAAACAGGAAATTCCTCGAGCTCTGAAATTTATCACAGAAATAAAGGTGAACACAAACTTAACCGCCACAAGAGCAAAAACGCTCCACTTTAGAGCCTTCATTGCAGGGGTGGCAGGCTTCACAGCCTTTTTGGGAGCAGTAAAAAGCTCCCGTCTCACCTTAGCATAAGACACATTTGCAATAAGGATAATCATTGGTATGCAGGTAAAACCTATAATAAATACGGTGAGCAGAAGAATATTTCTGAAAAGCTGAGAGGCGTAAACATCATATAAAACAGACTCCTCTGCTGAAGAATCGGTCTTTGTAAGCAGGGCAAATCTCTCAGCGGTTATGGTTAAAGGAGCTTTTGAAATTTTGTATGTATTGCCGTTTACATTAAGCTCAGTTGGGAGATTCCTTGCCCAAGCAAAATCTCCGCCCTGATAAAAATGCTTGGAAATTTCGCCCTCAGTAGTGAACTCAATGCAGCTTCCGCCTCTTACAAAATAAAGCTGAATGTTGTTTGTAAGGTCGCTGAAAAGGGCGTAGTAAGAGCCGTAGCTGTCAAACTCAAAAACCTTCTGCACTTCACCATTGCTGTCAAGAAGCAGAAGCGTTTTATTGGAAAGAGTGAGGAGAATCTGCTCATCACGGCTTACGTCCATACAGATAATTGCGGCGGTGCTGCCCTTGTAGTCGTCCTTGACTGAGATTGCGTTACGCCACCACTGCTCATTGGAGTCTGCCGCCGCAGAAAACCCGCTCATAAGTATAAGCATAGCAGCAAATGCCGCCACAAAAAACTTTAAAATAAATCCGAAGGGTTTTTCAAAAGTTTTCATAGCCTTCATAGCCTTCACCTCAATTTTATCTTATCACAAAAAATTGTTTAGTCAAGACGACAAAACACATCTGTTAAGGAAATTTTGGTGATTTTATCAAAAATCCCCTAGAAAAACAAATAAAATGTGTCAAAATCCTTGCAAATATATATAATTATGGTAAAATATAAATAATTATAAGTATTATTGCACTTATCACCCCAAAATCTTTTCCGAGGTGAGCTTATGAAAGGTATTATTTTAGCAGGCGGAAAAGGAACAAGATTGTATCCTATGACACAGGTAGTATCCAAGCAGTTGCTTCCTATTTACGATAAACCCATGATATATTATCCCTTGTCAATGTTACTTCTGGCAGGCATAAAAGAAATAATGATTATCACTACACCTAAGGATAAAGAATTATACGAGGCTCTGTTGGGCAATGGCGTCAGATTAGGTGTGTCTATTGTTTATGAAATCCAGGAAACACCCCGCGGTTTGGCCGACGCTTTTATCATCGGTGAGGATTTTATTGGGGACGACAGTGTGTGTCTTATTCTTGGTGACAATATTTTTTACGGACAGAATCTTACTTCTATTTTGCAATCGGCAGCCCAAACAAAAGAGGGTGCAATAGTATTTGGTTGCCCTGTAAAAAACCCCAAAGATTTTGGCGTGGTTGAGTTTGATAAAAACAATAACGTTATGAGTATTGAAGAAAAACCTGCCAAACCAAAATCAAATTACGCAGTTCCGGGATTGTATTTTTACGATAATAGTGTGGTAGAAATTGCGAAGAATGTTAAGCCATCAGAACGTGGAGAAATTGAAATCACAGCAGTAAATAATGAATATCTTAAGGTAAACAAATTGAAAGTTCAGATTTTAGGCAGGGGTGTTGCTTGGTTTGATACAGGCACACCTTCAGGTTTGCTCAGTGCTTCCCAGTATGTTGAAACCATCCAATCAAGACAAGGGTTTTATGTTTCCTGCATTGAGGAAATTGCCTGGCGAAAGGGTTACATAAGCAACGAGCAGTTTGAAGCTCTCGGCGTTGAAATGAACTCAACTGAATATGGTAAATATATGTTATCTTTATTAGATGAGGTGCTTGACAAATGAATATAATCGTTACAGGCGGTGCAGGCTTTATCGGCTCAAACTTTGTTTTCCATATGCTTGAGAAGTACCCCGATTACCGCATTATCTGCCTTGATAAGCTTACTTATGCAGGCAACCTTTCCACACTTAAATCTGTTATGGATAATCCCAACTTCAGATTTGTCAAGGCTGATATCTGCGACAGAGAGGCGGTTAATAAGCTTTTTGAAGAGGAAAAGCCCGATATTGTGGTAAATTTCGCCGCCGAAAGCCACGTTGACAGAAGTATTGAAAATCCCGGTGTGTTCCTTGAAACAAATATTATGGGCACAGCCGTGCTTATGGACGCCTGCCGCAAATACGGAATTCAGCGTTATCATCAGGTTTCTACAGATGAGGTTTACGGTGATTTGCCTCTTGACAGACCCGACCTCTTCTTTACAGAAACCACACCCCTTCACACATCAAGCCCTTATTCTTCCTCAAAGGCTTCTGCGGATTTACTGGTGCTTGCATATCACCGCACCTATGGTCTGCCTGTTACTATCAGCCGTTGCTCCAATAACTACGGCCCTTATCACTTCCCCGAGAAGCTTATTCCTCTTATGATTGCCAACGCTCTTAACGACAAGGCTCTGCCTGTTTATGGCGAAGGCCTGAATGTCCGTGACTGGCTCTATGTTGAGGACCATTGCAAAGCAATTGACCTTATTATCCATAAGGGCAGAGTGGGCGAGGTTTATAACGTAGGCGGCCACAACGAGAAACAGAACATCGAAATCGTAAAGATTATCTGCAAGGAGCTTGATAAGCCCGAAAGTCTTATTACTTATGTAACCGACAGAAAGGGTCACGATATGCGTTACGCCATTGACCCCACCAAGATTCACTCAGAGCTTGGCTGGCTGCCTGAAACAAAGTTTGAGGACGGAATTAAAAAGACAATCAAGTGGTACCTGGAAAACCGCCAGTGGTGGGAAGAAATCATCTCAGGCGAGTACCAGAATTACTACGAGAAAATGTATAATAACAGATAAGCAGGTTTTTGAATGAAACTATTCGTTACAGGTGTTGGCGGACAGCTGGGTTTTGATGTTATAAAAGAGGCTCAAAGCCGTGGCTATGACTGTGTGGGCTCGGACATTCTTGAAAGTGTCCACATCGGGGCAGATTACATCCAGGCAGATATCACCAAAAAAGAGGCTGTTTCTCAGGCTCTTTCTCAGGTAAGGCCCGATGTTGTGGTTCATTGTGCTGCGTGGACGGCTGTGGACGCCGCCGAAGATGAAGAAAATAAAGAGAAAGTTTACGCCATAAACGTTCTGGGAACTGAAAATATTGCCGAGTCTTGTAAAGAAGCAGGAGCAAAGATGATATATCTTTCCACCGATTACGTTTTTGACGGACAGGGTGAAGAGCCCTGGCAGGCTGACTGCAAGGACTTTGCACCCTTAAGCGTTTACGGCAAAAGTAAGCTTGAGGGCGAGCTTAAGGTCAGCTCAATCCTTGAAAAGTATTTTATCGTCCGTATAGCCTGGGTTTTCGGTTTAAACGGCAATAACTTTGTAAAAACAATGCTTAATGTGGGCAGGCGGTTTGACTCTTTGAGAGTTGTAAAGGACCAGATTGGTACACCTACCTACACTGCCGATTTGGCAAGGCTTCTTGTGGATATGGCAGAAAGTGAGAAGTACGGCTTTTATCACGCCACAAACGAAGGCGGCTTTATAAGCTGGTATGATTTCACCTGTGAGATTTTCAGACAGGCAGGTATTTCTGCAAAGGTTACTCCTGTCACCACAGAAGAATACGGACTTTCAAAGGCGGCAAGACCCTTTAACTCCCGCCTTGATAAAAGCAAATTAAAAGAAAAAGGCTTCGAGCCTCTGCCGCATTGGCAGGACGCTCTGAGCCGTTACCTGAGAGAAATCGGAGAAATATAATGGGACAGATTAAAGTGAGCAAAGCACCCATTGAGGGGCTTTATATTATTGAGCCTGCGGTTCACGGCGATGAGCGAGGCTATTTTATGGAAACTTACAGCAAGCGTGATATGCTTGAGGCAGGTTTAGACCTTGACTTTGTGCAGGACAATCAGAGTATGAGCGTCAAGGGCGTTTTAAGAGGCCTTCATTTTCAGAAGGAATTTCCTCAGGGCAAGCTTGTGCGTGTTATCAAGGGCAAGGTTTTTGACGTAGCCGTTGATTTGCGTAAAGGAAGCTCTACCTACGGCAAGTGGTTCGGTGTGGAGCTTAGTGAGGAGAACAAAAAGCAGTTCTATATCCCCGAGGGCTTTGCCCACGGCTTTCTGGTGCTTTCCGATGTAGCGGAGTTTTGCTATAAATGCACCGACTTCTACCATCCCGGAGATGAAGGCGGTCTTGCCTGGAATGACCCCGAAATCGGTATTCAGTGGCCTGAGGTAATGGGCGAGTACAAAGGCAGTGCCTCTTCTGAGGGTTATACTCTCACAGACGGCACACCCCTTAATATCAGCGAAAAAGACCAGAAGTGGCTTGGGTTTAAGGATAGCTTCAGTTTTTAAATTTTTTATATTCAGCATACAAAAATCCCCTGGGAGAATTGATTCTCACAGGGGATTGGTTTTTGTATTAAGTTTTGGTTTTAATTAAACCTCAGAAAAGAACTTGTCGTGGAGAACTCTTACTGCCTTGTCTGCGTAATCAGCGTCAATGAGAACGGAGATTTTGATTTCGGAAGTGGAGATCATAGAGATGTTGATCTGAGCGTCTGCAAGAGCCTCGAACATATCGGAAGCAACACCGGGGTGGCTCTCCATACCTGAGCCAACGATGGAAACCTTAGCAACAGAATCGTCAAGAAGAACCTGAGCACCGTCATACTTGTTGATGTAGTTTTTCTCAAGAATCTCAACTGCCTTAGCACCGTTGTCCTTAGCAACTGTGAAGGTAATGTCCTTTGTGTTGTTTCTGCCGATGGACTGAAGGATAATGTCAACGTTGATGTTCTTTGCAGAAAGAAGTGAGAACATCTTGAAGGCAAAGCCGGGCTCGTTGGGGATGTTTGTAACAGAAATACGTGCTATATCGGTGTCCTTAGCTACACCGCTGATAAGAATTTTTTCCATTTTAGGTTTCTCCTTTACTATTGTACCGGGTTTATGTGTCAAGCTTGAAAGTACCTCAAGCTCAATTCCGAATTTCTTTGCAAGCTCTACGCTGCGGTTGTTAAGAACCTGAGCACCAAGAGAGGCAAGCTCAAGCATTTCGTCGTAGGAAATTTCCTCAAGCTTTAAGGCACCGGGAACTTTTCTGGGGTCGGCAGTGTAAACGCCTTCAACGTCTGTGTAAATCTGGCACAGGTCAGCGTGCATTGCTGCCGCAATTGCAACTGCACTGGTGTCAGAGCCGCCACGGCCCAGAGTTGTGATGTCGTCGTACTTGTTAAGACCCTGGAAGCCTGCTACAACAACAATCTGCTTCTTAGCGATTTCAGCCTTAAGACGTGTTGTGTCTACCTTTTTGATTCTTGCAGTTGTGTGAGAAGAAGAGGTAGCAAAGCCTGCCTGCCAGCCGAGAAGAGAAATCGCAGGGCAGCCTAATTTGTGAAGTGCCATTGCAAGGAGAGAGATGGAAATCTGCTCGCCTGCTGCAAGAAGCATATCCTTTTCACGGTTGCTTGCGTTCTCGTCGATTTCCTTATATTTTGCAATAAGGTCGTCTGTTGTGTCGCCCTGTGCAGAAACAACAACTACAACGTCGTTGCCTTTTCTGTAAGTGTCTGCCACAATGGAAGCAACATTCATTACTCTGTCTTTGTCGGCAACGGAAGAGCCGCCAAACTTCTGAACAATTAAACTCATATTTTTATTACCCTTTCAGTATTATAAGTTTCCGATTCGGATTACGGAGAGAACCTCAACACCCTCAAGTGCCTCAAGAGCAGCCATAGCCTCGCCGTACTTAACCTCAGCCTTTGTTGCAAAGGCTGTTTCGTTTTCACCCTCGTTTTCACGGGTGAGAACCACTACCTCGCCCAAAGCAGAGGTTACTTTATTATATGCGTCTTCCTTGTCCGCTGTATTTACACGGATGTAAAGCGCAGATTTGCTTTCTTCCTTGGAGATTGTGTTGTTTTCCTTGCAGTCAGCCCAGAAAATCATCTTTCTGCGCTTAAGGTGAAGTGCACAGTCAATAACGTCAGCCACAACAGCAGAAGCAGTGGGGAGCTTGCCTGCACCCTTGCCGTAGAATACCACGTCGCCTGTGCAGTCGCCTCTTACCATAATGCCGTTGAATACGTCGTTAATGTTGGCAAGCTGGCTCTTGTTGGGAACAAACATAGGAGCAACGCCAATGTCCATTCTGCCGTCGTCTTCAACCTTACATCTGCCGATGAGCTTAATAACACCGCCCCAGTTTTCGGCATATTTAACGTCCTCGAGAGTGATTTTTGTGATACCCTCGGTATGTACGTTGTCGGGATAAACGTGCTTGCCGTAAGCAAGGGAAGCAAGAATACAGATTTTTCTGCAAGCATCAAAGCCCTCTACGTCAGCAGTGGGGTCTTTCTCAGCGTAACCAAGCTCTTGAGCAAGCTTTAAAGCCTCGTCAAAGCCCATACCCTCAGCAATCATCTTTGTGAGGATAAAGTTTGTTGTGCCGTTTAAGATACCTGCGATTTCGTCAACATTGTTGGCGGCAAGGCACTTGCTTAAGGGACGGATAATAGGAATACCGCCGCCTACGCTTGCTTCGAAAAGGTAGTTTGCGTTGTTGTCCTTAGCAATCTGAAGAAGCTCTGCACCGTGCTGGGCAACAAGCTCCTTGTTGGAGGTAACCACGCTTTTGCCTGCCTTTAAAAGACGCTTTGTAAAGTCGTAAGCAGGGGTAAGACCGCCCATTGCTTCAACAACAACTCTTACCTCAACGTCCTTTGCAATATCCTCAAAGTCCTTTGTAAATCTGTCTGCGTGAGGACTGTCGGGGAAATCCCTTAAGTCGAGGATGTATTTTACGTCCAGCTCTTCGCCAATAGCAGAGAAAAGCTTTTCCTTATGGGTGCGTATAATTTCGTCAACGCCGGAGCCTACAACTCCGTGTCCCATAATTGCCACTGATATCATATATTTTCACTCCTAAGATTTATTGCGTTAGTGTCAGTTTGCCGAAGCTTCAACAGGGTCTGAGGTCACAGCCTGAGTACTCTGAACAGTATCCCCCGTTGTACCTGTTGGCATAATAATCTCAATTCCCACAGTAGCCTCGGTAGAAGGCTCGGTGCTGCCTGTTTCTGTGGGCTTTGTGTCGTCTTCGGTAAAGCCTGCGTGGCTCTTACACTTGGAAGGCATATTGTCTTCGGTGTAGTAGCCTGTTTCCTTTGTCTTGCAGGTTTTGTCTGCAAGCTTGCCTGTAACGGTGCAGAACTCTGCCTCAACAACGCCTTCAGAAAGGTCGTAGCCCTTTACTTCCTTGTCTTCAAGGTATCTTCCCATAACATTTGAGAACATATAGCAGGCCTCTCCAAGACCTGTGTAAGAAATCTCTGCAGGGTCGTCAAAGCCAACCCATACCGCAAGGGCAGCGTAAGGAGAAACACCGCAGAACCAGCTGTCGTAGTTGTCGTTGGTTGTACCTGTCTTACCGCAGATTTCCCAACCGTAAACCTGTGCAGTCTGTGCAGCTGTGCTGGTGGCGTTTTCTACATTATAGTAAAGAAGGCGGTTCATAATTGTTGCTGTATCCTTGGAATAAGCCTGAACGCCAACTCTCTCACGATTGTCAAGAATTATGTTGCCGTGTCTGTCGGTTACATAATAATAGGTGAAGCTGTCGTAGTGCTTACCGCCGTTGTTGAGGTAGGTGTAGGCGTTTGCCATTTCTCTGGGAGAAACACCGCCGTCAGGTCCGCCGAGAGAAAAGGCAGAGTAGGAGTAGCGGTCACTTTCAAGAAAGTGCTCAAAGCCCAAAAAGTGGGTTGCGTGGTCATACGCTACCTCGGGGCCGCCAATCATACTTATACACTGAGCGGCACAGCAGTTTGAAGAAGCCTCAATAGCTTCGTAGGTCATAAGACCTTTCTTATTGTTGTATCCGTACCAGTTGTAAGGAGCTTTTGAGCCGTCACTGTAAAGCCAGTCGTCCAGAGGCTGGTCGGAAATAAATGATGAGAAGTTAATAAGGTTACGCTCCAGAGCGTATGGGTAAGCCACAACGGGCTTGTAGGAAGAGCCGGGCTGTAAGAAAGACATTGAAGCACGGTTGTGAATCAGGTTGCCGTCTTTCTTGTCGGAAGAGCCCACGGTTGCAATAACTCTACCGTCGGGAGCAACAAGGGACATTGCCACCTGAAGGCCGGGGTCGTTGCTGTCGTCAAGCTTGAGAGCTTCTTCTTCAATAATCTCCTGAGCCTCAACGTCCATAGCGGAGTAAATCTGCAGGCCCTCGGTGTAGAGCTTATCCAGTGCGGCGTCCTCGGAAATTCCGTAGTATTCTGCCAAATCAGCGGAAAGCTCGAAAACAAGCTCGTCCTGATACCAGTTCTGAACGTCGCCTATGCTGATGTCAACGTCTTCCTCTGTGGATTCTGCAAAGGTCATATTTGCAGATTCTTCCATAGCGGCGTCGTATTCTTCCTTGGTTATCTTTTCCTGAGCGTACATCTCGTCGAGAATAAGCTCACGTCTTATCTGGTTGTTTTCGGGATAAATAAAGGGGTCCCAGAGAGAGGGGTTCTGAGTAATACCCACAATAGCGGCACACTCGGCAACGGAGCAATCCTTTATGGATTTGTCAAAGTATCTGTTGGCAGCCGCCTCAACACCCTGACATCTGCCGCCGAAGTTAACAACGTTGAGGTAACCCTCAAGAATTTCGTCCTTGGAGTATTCCTTCTCAAGCTTCAAGGCGGTGACAATCTCACGCACCTTTCGGCTGATACTTGCCTCGTTGTCCTCGGTGATGTTCTTGATAAGCTGCTGAGTAATGGTAGAGCCGCCGTAGGAGTCATCGCCTGATAAGGCGAGGTTCATGACAGCCTTGCCTGTTCTCAACCAGTCAACACCGTGGTGGTCTTTAAAACGCCTGTCCTCAATGGCGATGATTGCGTCAAAAAGGTGAGGTGGCATTTCGTCGTACTCAACCCACACACGGTCTTCCATACCGTAGAGCCTCTGGTACTTTTCAAATTCTCCTGTTTCGGGATTCTGTGTGTAAACGAAGCTGGAGAGATTCTGCTTTCTGGCACTGAGGTCAACGTTGGTGGGCTGATTATAAAGCCCTACGAGGTAAATCAGAGCGTTAAAGCCCACAATTATGCCTGCAATAAAGCACACAAGCAAAACCGTCATCAGAGCCTTGAAGATAATGCCCAAAACGGACTTTACTGTAGAAGCCCCTGACTGACCCTTCTTTTTTGCTTTTTTTTCTTTATATTTACTGATGTCTGTTGTACGCATATTTGAGCCTCCGTTAAAACTAAGAAATGTTTTTAACTTAATTATGTAATACGCAAATATCTATACATTTTACAGTATACCACTAAAGCCTTTAAAAAACAAAGGATTTTTTAAGTTTTGCGTATTTTTTAATATCCTTACAGTTAGGCACAGGAATAATAGGAATTTTTTGTGAAAAAATAACTGCGGTGATGAAACTATGAAAAGACTTTTCTATATTACTTCGGTTATTGTACTCTCCTGCGTGGTGGCGTCTTCTCTCATTATTCCACTTACCGCAAAGCCTGCACCCGAGAAAAACTCTCAGTACATCATTAGTGACAGCGAATACATTATAAAGGCACAAGGGGACCGAATTGTGGTGTTTAAGGGAAAAGAGGAGAAACCCTACTTAAGAACAACTACCGCCGTCAGCTCTTTGCCAAAAGACGTTCAGCAAAGGCTTACTAAAGGAATATCCTACCCCACAGAATCCGCAATGAAAAAAGCCCTTGATGAATTTTGCAGTTGACTGTCAGCCACGGTAGGGCAACTCCGCCTTAATATTTGCATAGCAAATACTTCATAACGAAGTTACTTCATACGCTCAGGTGTACTTCATATTCACGCAGTGAATACTTCATTTGTTCTTGAAATGCCCATAATATAATGTTACAATATGCGTATAAATTATTGGAGGTAATGTTATGCCGTTTATAAATACCAAGGTAACAAATGAAATCACCAAGGAAAAGGAAGCCCTGCTTAAATCTGAGCTTGGCAAGGCAATCACCCTTATAGGCAAGGGTGAAACATATCTTATGTTAGGCTTTGAGGACAACTGCCGTCTGTGGCTTGGCGGCAAAAACGACGAGGATATGGCTTATGTGGAGGTTTCTCTCTTAGGCCACATAAGCAAAGAGCAGGCAGGCAAGCTTACAACTGCTATCTGTGAGATTTTCGCTCGTGAGCTTAATATCAAAGGCGATAAAGTCTATGTTAAATTCTCCGAAACTGAGCTTTGGGGCTATGACAGCTTTATGTTTTAAGGTGAAGCTATGAAAAGTTACAGAAAAGAGCTTTGGTTCAATATTCCCAAGCGTCGCGGCCTTGTGAATATTACACGAGATGTGCAGCAGGCAATTGATGAAAGCGGTGTTAAAGAAGGCCTTGTGCTGGTTAACGCTATGAACATCACCGCTTCTGTTTTTATTAAAGACGACGAGTCGGGACTGCATAGCGACTATGAAAAATGGCTTGAGCGTCTTGCTCCCGAAAAGCCTTACAGCCAGTACAGTCACAACGGCTTTGAAGATAACGCCGACGCCCACCTTAAACGCACAATTATGGGCAGAGAGGTAGTCTGTGCCATTACAAATGGCAAGCTGGATTTCGGCACTTGGGAGCAGATTTTTTACTACGAGCTGGACGGCAAGAGAAATAAACACGCTCTGATTAAGATTATAGGTGAGTAAGATGAAAAGCTTTACAATAAATGAGATTCTTTTAGCCTCAGGCGGCGAGTTTTTCGGCGACAGCGAGGTGCTTTCCTTAGAGGCAAGCTGTATTACCACCGACAGCCGAAAAGCAGGCAAGGGCTCGGTTTTTGCCGCCATTGTGGGCGAGAGGGTAGACGGCCACAGTTTTATCCCTCAGTGCGTTGAAATGGGCACAATCTGCTCTGTTTGTGAGCGAGCACCTGCGGATAATTCCCCTCATATTCTGGTGAAAAATACCCCTGAGGCTTTGCGTAAAATCGCCAAAGCCTACCGTGAAAAGTTTGACATCCCCTTTGTGGGAATTTCGGGAAGTGTGGGCAAAACCAGCACAAAGGAGATTATCGCTTCAGTGCTTTCAGAGCATTTTCACACCCACAAGACTCAGGGCAACTTCAATAACGCCTTGGGTGTGCCCATCACCCTTTTTGCTCTGGAAGAAACCCACACCGCCGCAGTTATTGAGATGGGTATTTCCGATTTCGGCGAGATGAGTATTCTTGCCGAGATGTCACAGCCCGACATTGCCGTGCTTACAAATGTGGGCAAATGCCACCTTGAAAATCTCAAGGATTTGCAGGGGGTTTTAAAGGCAAAAACGGAAATGCTCAATTACCTGAAAAAAGGCGGCACGGTGGTCTTAAACGGTGATGATGAAAATCTGAGAAAAGCCTCTTTGCCCGAGGGCTCGAAGGTGCTTTACTACGGACTGAGTGAAGAAAACGACGTCTACGCAACCGATATAAAGAGCGACAACGAGTCCTATACAGACTTTACCGTACATACCAAAGAAGGCAGCTTTGAAGCTCGGATTCACTCTCTGGGAAATCATATGGTGCAAAATGCTCTTGCCTCAGTTTGCGTGGCAAAAACTCTGGGGCTTAGTGAGGAAGAGATAGTTGAGGGCCTTAAAAACTACCGCACAATTGGGGGCAGAGCAAACATCATCAAAACGGAAAAGCTCACCCTTATTGACGACTGCTACAACGCAAACCCCGAGTCTATGAAGGCTTCTCTCAAAACCCTCTCAAACTTCGAGGGCAGACGTGTGGCTCTTCTGGGAGATATGAAGGAGCTTGGGAAAAAGGAAAAAGAGCTTCACTTTGAAATCGGTAAGCTGGCAGCAGAGCTCAAGCTTGACTTGCTTATTGCGGTGGGTGATTTGTCCCTTGAAATGTATAAGGCGGCTCGCCCCTATATCGACGCCGAGTGGTACCAGAGCATTGAGGAAGCCCGACTTTATATGTACGAAATGCTCACTATCGGCGACACCGTTCTGGTAAAAGCCAGCCACAGTATGAATTTTTCCGAGCTTGTTGAGCAAATAAAAGAGCTTTAATCGTTAGCCACGATGGGCATTCCGCCTTTTGGCAGGTTGGCGATGATTTTGTGCTCATTAACGGCGGGTATCTGCCGTTATATTATCTATTGGGCTCTATATTTATGATTTTAACCTCGCTGTTTAATCAGCGAGGTTATTTTTTTGAAATTGAACAGGAAGGCGGTTTTGCTTCTTTTTTTGAAAAAATTTTAAAAAGCCCTTGACAAATAGCGGCGTATGCTTATAATGTTGCTTAAAGATGTGTTCAATATTTTGCTTTTGCATTGAGAAATTGAACACTTTAACCTGAAAACGAAGAGGTGTCTGCTATGACAAGCAAATTAAATATCAAACGCAATATTCTCCTTAACCCCGGCCCTGCTACCACCACCTACACGGTGAAGCTGGCTCAGCTCGTGCCCGATATCTGCCCCCGTGAGAAAGAGTTCGGCTCTATGATGAAAGAGCTTCGTGCTGATTTGGTGAGAATCGTTCACGGCGACCCTGATGAGTACACATCGGTGCTTTTCTGCGGCTCGGGTACAATCAATATCGACGTCTGCCTCAACTCTCTTCTGCCTGAGGGTAAGAAGATTCTCGTGGTAAATAACGGTGCGTACAGCAGCCGTGCCGTGGAGGTTTGTCAGTACTATAACCTTGAGCATATCGACCTTAAGTTCCCTGTGGATGAGCTGCCTGACCTTGCTCTGGTGGAGCAGACTCTCAGGGCTAACCCCGACATCGCTCTGGTACATACCACCCACAACGAAACAGGCACAGGCATACTCAACCCCATTAAGGAGATAGGTGCTCTTGCTCACAAATACGGTGCGGTTTTCACTGTGGATACCACTTCCACCTACGCTATGCGTCCTATTGACATCAAAGAGGAAAACATCGACTTCTGTATGGCTTCTGCCCAGAAGGGCCTTATGGCAATGACAGGCCTTTCCTTTGTTATCGGCAAAACGGACATTATCAGAAAATCAGCAGATTACCCCAAACGCTCCTATTACTGCAACCTTTTCCTGCAGTACGATTTCTTCGAGAAAACAGGCGAAATGCACTTTACACCCCCTGTGCAGACCATTTACTCCGTGCGTCAGGCATTAAAAGAGTATTTTGCTGAAGGCGAAGAGGCTAAATGGGCTCGCCACACAAGGGTTTTTGAGGCAATCCACAAAGGCCTTGAGGAGCTGGGCTTTAAGGATATTATAAAGCGTGAGCTTCAGGCAGGGCTTGTTGTTTCCGTAAAATACCCCGATGACCCCAACTGGAATTTCGAAAAAGTCCACGACTATTGTTATGAGCGTGGCTTTACAATTTACCCCGGCAAGGTGTCAGGCACCGATACCTTCCGCCTTTGTGCTCTGGGAGCAATTGACGAAGAGGACATTGTAAACTTCTTCAAAGTCCTCAGAGAAGCCCTTTTGGAAAACAACATCAGCGTACCTGTTATGTATAAGGAGAGATAAAAATGAAAAAAGTCTACACCTGCTTTTGCACAGATATAATCCACGAAGGCCACCTTAACATCATCAGCGAAGCCAATAAGCTTGGCAAGGTTGTGGTAGGTGCACTTTCCGACGAAGCCCTTATCCGCTACAACCGTTTCCCCACAAAGAATCTTCAGGAGAGAATCAAGATGTATGAGGCTCTTGAAGGGGTGAGCCAGGTTGTGGTGCAGGACGATATGCTCTACGACGATATTATTGAAGAAATCCGCCCCCATTACGTTATCCACGGTGACAACTGGGCACAGGGCCCCGAAAGTGCCATCCGTGAAAGTGCCCTGAGAGCTCTTGAGAAAAACGGCGGTGAGCTTGTGGAAATTTCCTACACAAGAAGCAGTGAGGTCCAGAAGGTGGACAAGCTCCTGAGAGAAAAGCTCTCTATGCCTGAGTACAGACGTAAGCGTCTGCGTCAGCTTGTAAAACTTTGCCCCGTGGTAAAAACCCTTGAGGTGCACTCGGGCCTTACAGGAATCATTGCTGAGAAAACCGTTGTGGCGAATAACGGCAAGCTTGACCAGTTTGACGCAATGTGGGTTTCCTCTCTCTGTGACTCCACCGCCAAGGGCAAGCCCGACATCGAGCTTGTGGATATGTCCTCACGTCTTCGCACCATTGACGACGTAATGGAAGTTACCACAAAGCCCATTATCCTTGACGGCGACACAGGCGGACTTACAGAGCACTTTGTTTACAATGTACGCACCCTTGAGCGAATGGGTGTTTCTGCGGTTATTATCGAGGACAAAACAGGACTCAAGAAAAATTCTCTCTTCGGTACAGAGGTTGTGCAGACTCAGGACAGTATCGAAAACTTCTGCCAGAAGATTTCTGCAGGCAAAAATGCCCAGCTTACCGACGAGTTTATGATTATCGCCCGAATCGAAAGTCTTATTCTGGAGCAGGGTATGGAAGACGCCTTAGCCCGAGCCTTTGCTTACGTTAAAGCAGGCGCAGACGGCATTATGATTCACTCCCGTAAAAAGGAAGCAGACGAGATTTTTGAGTTCTGCGACAAGTTCAGAGCAGGGGACAAAACCACCCCCATTGTGGTTGTGCCCACTTCCTTTAACTCTGTTACAGAAGAGGAGCTCAGTCAGCACGGTGTAAACATTGTTATTTACGCAAACCAGCTTACACGCTCTGCTTTTCCTGCAATGCAAAGCACCGCTATGGAGATTCTCACAAATCACCGTGCACTGGAAGCAGACCAGAAGCTTATGCCCTTTAAGGATATTATCACTTTAATTGACGAGCTGTGAGGTAGTTATGAGAGCAGAAGTTTTTAAAGAATTTGAATTTTTCACAGGTGTGCCCGATTCTCAGCTCAGAGCCCTGTGCGACTTCCTTATGAGTGAGTACGGCATTGGAGAGAAGCACATTATCGCCGCCAACGAGGGCAACTGTGTTGCTCTTGCGGCAGGATACCACCTCGCCACAGGCAAAGTCCCTGTGGTTTACCTGCAAAACAGCGGTATCGGCAACATAATAAACCCCGTTGCCTCTCTTTTAAATGATAAGGTCTATGCAATCCCCTGTGTTTTTGTGGTGGGATACCGCGGCGAGCCCGGTATTCACGACGAGCCTCAGCACATCTATCAGGGAGAGGTCACAGTAAAGCTTCTTGAGGATATGGACATCGCTACCTTTGTGGTTTCCAAAGAAACCACCGAGGAAGAGTTTTTTGAAAAGCTTGAGGAGTTTAAAGCCCTTCTTGCAAAGGGCAAGCAGGTTGCCTTTGTTATCCGCAAGGGTGCTCTCACCTTTGAGGGCAAAATCAAGTACGAAAACAAAAACTCAATGTGCCGAGAGGACATTATCCGCCATATAGCAGAGCATACAGAAAAGGACGTTGTAATTTCTACCACAGGCAAGGCTTCCCGTGAGCTTTTTGAAATAAGAGAAGCAAGAAAAGAGGGCCACGAAAAAGATTTTCTCACCGTGGGCTCTATGGGCCACGCCTCTTCCATTGCCCTTGAAATTGCCCTTTGCAAAAAGGACAGGAAAATCTGGTGTATCGACGGCGACGGAGCCGCCCTTATGCACCTTGGTGCAATGGCGTTGCTTGGCAGTAACAAGCCCGAAAATCTGGTGCATATCCTTATAAATAACTCTGCCCACGAAACCGTAGGCGGTATGCCCACCGTTGCAGAGGATATTGACTTCTGTGCTATAGCCAAGGCCTGCGGCTACAAAAGAGTTCTTTCTGCAAAAAACTTTGAGGAGCTTGACAAGGCACTCAAAGAGGCAAAAACCGCTACTGAGCTTACTTTTATAGAAGCGAAATGCTCAATCGGTGCAAGAGAAAACCTTGGCAGACCCACCACCACAGCTCTTGAAAACAAAGAAAACTTTATGAAGTTTTTAAAAGGTTAATACATATCAGAATACCCCCTGTAGGAAAAATTTCTTACAGGGGGTTGGCTTTTTGGCGAAAATGATATATAATATAACTCTATATTTCAAAAGGTCGGAGGCGATTATATGGCGTGGTACAACGAAGCCGTATTTTATCATATTTATCCCATAGGAATGACAGGTGCTCCAAAGAAAAACGACTACTCAGCCCCTGTCAGCAGACTCAACAACATTCTCCCTTGGCTTTCCCATATTAAAGAAATGGGCTGTAATGCAATTTACATCGGCCCACTTTTCGAAAGTGTGGGTCACGGCTACGAAACTACCGACTACAAAAAGCTGGACTCCCGTCTTGGCACTAACAAAGATTTGAAAAACTTCGTGGCAAAGTGCCACAAAGAGGGCATAAGAGTAATTCTTGACGGCGTTTTCAATCACACAGGCAGAGATTTCTTTGCCTTTCAGGATATTAAGAAAAACCGTGAAAGCTCACCCTACAGGGATTGGTACTGCAATGTAAATTTCTCAGGCAATAACTCTTTTGGCGACGGCTTTTCCTACGAAAACTGGGGCGGCTACGACCTGCTTGTAAAGCTTAACCAGAAAAATCCACAGGTTGTAAAGTATATCTGCGACGTAATCCGTTTCTGGATAAGGGAGTTTGACATTGACGGAATCCGCCTTGACGCCGCCGACGTTATGGATTTCGATTATATGAAGGCTTTCAGAAGAGTTGCCGATGAGGTGAAAGAGGACTTCTGGCTTATGGGCGAGGTTATCCACGGCGATTACTCCCGCTGGGCAAACGACACCACCCTGCACTCCGTAACAAACTACGTCCTTCACAAAGCTCTTTTCTCTGCTTTTAACGACCACAACTTCTTCGAGATTGCCCATACCATCAAATACGTCAACAATATGGTAGGGGATTGCTCTAAGCTTTACACCTTTACAGATAACCACGACGTTGAGCGTATTGCCTCAAAGCTTAAGGACAAGGCAAACCTTCTGCCTGTTTATATTCTTCTTTATACCCTGCCGGGTATCCCCTCAATTTACTACGGCTCAGAGTTTGCTATTGAGGGAAGAAAAGAAAAGGGCAATGACTTTGTCTTAAGACCTGAGCTTGACTTTGAAGAGTACAAGCCTCAGATTGAAACAAACCCCTGCACAAAGCTTATTTACGCTCTGGGCAAGCTCAGACGAAATATCCCTGCTCTTACCTACGGCGATTACAAAGAGCTGGCTCTCTTCACCTCTTATTATGCTTATGAAAGAACCTTTGAGGGCAAATCCGTAATCGTTGCCGTGAATAACACCGACTGTGACATAAGCCTCAGCCTTCCCTGCGGCAATTTCTCTGAGTATACAGGAGTGCTTTCAGGGGCTAAGGCTATGGTGCAAAACGGTCACATAAACGTAAACGTTCCTGCAAATTACGGCGAAATCTGGCTTTGCGAAGACTGCACAGATACCGCCTTTGCACCCCTTAAAAACGTAAAAATCCAAAAATCCAAAAAGCCTGCAACCCCCAAAACCGCCAAAACACCTGCTTCCAAGGAGAAAAAGGCGGAGGAAAAGCCCTCTGCAAAGCCCTCTGAAAAGCCCCTTTTAAATCTTAACAAGCCCTATGAAGAAATGACAGTTGAAGAGCTTCAGGAGGCTATACTTGAAAAGATGAGAAAAAACGGCCCCGTAACAGATTATATGCTTGGCACAGTAAGGGAAAACACCCACCACGGCTCTCTGCTTTCCTGGGTAAGAAGCTTTAACTGATTATTCAGCCTTTCGTCACTGACGAGAGGCTGTTTTTTTGTGTTTTTCTTTTGAAAATCCCAGGTTTTCTTTTAAAAACCTGTTGTAAATTTCAGGTGTATATGATATAGTTATTATGAATAAGAATGAGAAAATATAAGTGTTTTTTCAAGGAGCTTCCAAGGGCTTTCACAAGCGTTTAACCCCCTTTAACTTTCAGCCCTTGTTTTATATATATTTACAGAATAAAAGGAGTCCTGCAAATAAAAGTCAAGACCTAAATAGAAAAAAGATTAAAAAATTTTTAATAGCTAAAAAAGGGTATAGCAAATAAAGCCGGAATCAAAGGATTTTTTGAAACCAGCTGATGTAGTTATCAGTGATAAAAGTTAGTCAATAGAATTAAGACAATCTTTTACCCGAGCATAATAAATGCGAAGAAATTTGTTAGATGCAGCAGTCATATAAACATAGTAGGGTTTACCTTCCGAACGTTTTTTGTCAATAAATTGGTAGATAGGTTCATCGTAAGGTGAGCGTTTGATATATGTACTAACAACCTGAAAGAGAGTTTTTCTAAGGTAAGGAGACCCTCGTTTGGTTGTGGGGTTAGTATACGCTTCATATTTGCCCGATTGGTTGACAGAGGGGTCAACACCGGCAAAAGCGACTAAAGAACTGCGATTAGGAAAACGTCGCACATCGCCAATTTCAGCAATTAACTGAGCTGCAGAAATTTCTCCCACACCATACATCTGAATTACAGTGTCAAATTCAGGGAGTTGTTTTGCAATTGCTAACATCTCATTTTTTAAAGTAGTAAGTAAAGATTTGATAGAAGTGAGTTGTTTAGCTGCAGTAACCACAAGTAATTTAGTGTTGCTGTTTTTAGGAAGAGTAGTAAAATGTCCGCAACTGTCAGCATATAAGTCTTTTGCTTTATTGATGCTGAAGTGATAACCGTTTCTTTTACACCATTTCTGATAACGTTCAGTGAAAGCTTTCTCACTGGTACGGCAAATACAATCGCAATGCCAGAATGTAGAAACAAAATCCACCCATTTCTGATGACCGTTGCTTTTTTCAGCACTTGTAAATAGTTCATTAGCACCGGGAAAAGTTTTGTCAACAAGAGAAATGAGATTGTTTTTTAAGGCAACAACATTTTTCATATACAGATTGTATTGTCGACTGAAAAGCTTTAGTTGTTGTCTTAAAGAGTCGATTGGTGTGTATTCTTTCAAAGTAACCCAGTTATCAAGTCCGTATTTGGCTATTTTAAAGGCATCTTTTTTATCCGACTTTACTTTGCGGATAGACCCACCACCGCTTTGGTGGATTAAAATGGGATTTAAAACACAAACAAAAATCCCATATTCATGTAGTGCTGTTGCAACAGGTTCATGATAGCGACCTGTCGCTTCCATAACAACTCTGGTGTTTTCTCCCAAAGACATTATGGAATATGCCATTCGTTCCAGCCCAACAGATGTGTGAGGGTATTCCTTAGGTAACAGTGCTACCTCACCCATAGGACGCAGAGCTGCCATCATACTTTTTCCTTTGGAAATATCAATTCCGACTACATTCATAAAGTTCCTCCTTTGATTTGAATATGGCTTCCGCTTTTTACTCAACGCTTATTCAATCTCCTGAGTGACACGAACGCATCGGAATATCGATGGTACAACCTGCGTAAATCGAATGCTGCAAATGAGAAAGGCGGCTGACTGACTCCTTGACGGACGTGTTAGTCCAAGGTTTTTACGGTCAGACCATTCCTTCTCATTTTAACAGCTTCAGCATTGAATTGGAAAAAGACACGGCTGGCTACCGTGCCTTTAACCTTAATTTATATTGTAGGAGGATTTTAATTGAAAACTAAGAAATTTTTTGGCAAAAGAGCATTAAGCTTATTGCTTACCTTCTTAATGGTGCTTTCTCTCGTGCCTTTGTCAGTGTTCTCTGCTTTTGCAGAGGACAACTATGTTGCTGTTGCGTCGGAGACATACACAAAATATAACATTGAAAGCACAGATTATCCGAAAGATTCATATGGAAGCTACTATCTTTTAATAAACAAAGATGGTAATTATCATATCTATGGTTCTAATGCACAGACGCATACCAAGATAATTGTTGCACAGGGAGTAGAGGCAACGATTATCCTTGAAAACGTTAATATCAAATGCAATGATTCAGGTGCGGAGCCGGCTATCACACTGAATAAAAATACAAATGTTACTTTCAGACTTGCAGGCGAAAACGAAGTGGTTGGCGCATTATCTTGTGCTGCTATCAAAGTTCCTGATACCGCTACCTTAACCATAACATCTGTAAATGGCGATGGTGCAACGGAAGGTACACTCAAGGCAACTGCATTACCGTTTCCCATTACAGATTCCAACCTGAGTGCAATGAGCCGTGTTGTAGGTTGCGGAGGTGCAGGTATAGGAGCTGACGGCTTGTCTATGATTGGAATAGACTATGCTCCAACATTAGGAAATATTATCATAAATGGCGGTAAGGTTGAAGCTACAGGTGCCACAGGCGGTGCAGGTATTGGCGGTGCGGGTTTATCTACAACCGGCTCTATTACTATTAACGGTGGTATTGTAAATGCAACCGTTGACAGTACCAGTGTTTACGCTTCCGGTGCTGCCATTGGCGGCGGTGCAACCGGCTATGTGCCTGAGATTACAATCAATGGTGGATTAGTTGAAGCTGTTTCTCCCTACCATGGAGCAGCTATCGGTTCGGGTTGGTATTCGGATGACCTGGAGTATGAGTTTGATGTATTTAACTATGGTGACATCAGAATTAGCGGCGGTGTTATAAATGCCGATAGCATAGGTTTGGGTTATGTGAGCGGCGAAGGAGACTATTCAGCCAACGGAAGTGTAACTATCACAGGCGGCTCTGTTAGGGCATACCGAGTTACAGACCCCAAAAACGGCCGTGGTATCGCTTTGACATATCGTGAATATACCGAACCCGGTTTATCGGGTAATACCCCTGTGAATGATATTATCCTTTCAGATGGTACAACTTATGGTACAAATGATGTTTTTGCTCAAGAGGGTAAGCTTTACCTTTGGCTTGCTTCGGATGTCAGTGTTCGCGATGTAGAATACGACTCGGACTATATTCAGGCATATTGGGGTAGTTCGATCCAATATCTTCCTTATTGTGGCGAATTATCAACTGCTTTTTCTCAGGCTTGTGTGGAAAACAGCACAATCCGTTACATTAAGCTTAACACTGAAGCTACAATTGAGAAAAACATTTCCAAGGGCGAATTTACTCTCGATTTAAACGGAAATATCTTGAGAGGTAATTTGTTGATAGAAAACAATGCAGATATTACTCTTACAGATAGCCTTGGCGGCGGTGAGTTGATTAGTGACAGTAACGCAGTACATGTCAGAGAAGGAGCTATAGTTACTATTAACTCCGGTAAATACTCCGGAAAATCCTCGGTTGTGACAGTTGCAGATGAAACATCATCTGTAATAATCAATGGTGGTGAGTTTTCAACCGACGATTTTTATGCTATGTCAAACCGTGGAAACCTGAGCATATATGGAGGAACTGTTTCAGGCGGTACACACGCCTCGATTTATTCTGATGGTGTCACCGTGGTAAGCGATGTGCGTTTTACCGACAACTCTAATTGTGCCATAAGGTATGATGGCGGAAGTGTTGATTTGTCTGATTCCTCTAATGTGGGAGTTGCTTTATGGAACACTTCCGGCGAGGCGATTACTATGCCTTGCGAACAGATTAAGATTCCTCAAGGCAGTATATTCTTTGACAGCAGTAATTTGCCTTGTAATACTCTTGGTGATGGTTATCAATACACCATTGCCGCCGAGCCTAACAAGTATAATGTTTCTTTTGATACAAACGGCGGAAGCGGTGTTATGGAGTCGGTAGCTTTGTATGAAGGTTACTCTGAATTTAAACTGCCTGATTGTGATTTTACTGCTCCAAAGGGCAAGGTGTTTGTCGGATGGTCATATTCTGCCAATGGTGAAGTTATTGTTTCTGACAAGGTTTATATTACAGCAGATACAACACTTTATGCTCAATGGGTAGAAGGTGAAGCAGTTTGGGGAACGGATAAAAACAATCTGACATCAGTAGGTACGCTTAGTCAGGCTCTCGAAGCAAACGATGGCTACTATATTAAACTTGTTAATGACAGTGTAATTACATCCCGACATTATTTTTACAGAGATGTAGTGATAGATTTAAATGGTCAAACCATTTATGTGCAGAGTCAGGATATACCTTTTGAAGTAACTGACGGTTATACGCTTACATTAGAAGACAGTGCAGGCGGTGCAAGGATGGGAAGCTCGCCTGATACAAATATTAGGTATATGTATGTTCAATCCGGCGGTAAGCTTATAGTTCACGGAGGAACTTATGAGTCTGCAGGGGATTGTCTCTGTTATATTTCAAGCGGAGCAGAAGCTGAAATTACAGGCGGTAATTTCATTTCATCAAATTTTCCTGTGGAAAATTTGGGCACACTTACTGTTTCAGGTGACAGTTATTTTAAAGGCGGATGGTGTAGTATTATTTTATCTCAGGGTACGTTGATATTAAAAGGCGGAAACCTTACATCCGGTCAATTCGGTGCTGTCAGATATGTAAAAGGCTTAATTGATTTTTCTCAATATCCTGATCCTAACGGTATAGGAATTTCAAATTATTGCAGCGGTACATCAGCATTCCCGGACGGTAAGGTGACGGTTAATGTATCGGATGACAATATCCGATTGGGTACAGGATATGTTATGAAAGATGCAAATGGTGCAGCTGTTACAGATTTGATATATGGTAATATTTACACCATTGGAATAGATGGTACTGCTTATAGTATATCCGCTGAGAGCAGTGAAAATGGTACTATATCGGTAAGCAAGTCTCAGGCAGGTGCAGGTATGACGGTTATAGTTACCGTAGCTCCTGATGAAGACTATTTTGTAGATAGCCTTACAGTTGGTAACGGTGTGCCTGTTTCTAAGTTGAGCGATAATGTTTATACATTTACTATGCCCTCTTCAGATGTTAATGTTACAGCACAATTCAAAATAATCCATAATTGCAACTTTGACGAAAACGGCTTCTGCACAGTTTGCGATGTTTTCGAGCCTGCAACAGATGAGAACGAAGACGGCGTTTATGAAATCTCAAACGCAGGCCAGCTTTACTGGTTTGCTGATAAAGTAAATAACGACAACGCAAACTTCGGCTCTGCAAATGCTATCCTTACAGCAGATATTGTTGTAAACGAAGGCGTTATGACTTCAGAATCCACAGACGCAAGAGTTTGGACACCTATCGGTAATTGGAGCAACAAGTACACAGGCACCTTTGATGGTAACGATTATACAATTTCAGGTCTTTACTTTAATGACAGCAATGTAAATTGTATAGGACTGTTCGGTTATGTTGGCAAAGAAGGTGTAGTTAAAAACACAGGTGTTATTAACTCCTGTTTTATCGGTAACAATAGTGTCGGCGGTGTGGTTGGTGAAAATGTTGGCAAAATCACAAACTGTTACAACACAGGCACGGTTAGCGCCATTATAGCTGTTGGCGGTGTGGTTGGATTTAATAGCCCTTCCGGTGAGACCGCAAACTGCTATAATACAGGCGAAGTAAGCGGTAGCGTCAACTATGTCGGCGGTGTAGTCGGATATATCAGTTCCGGCACAATCACAAACTGTTACAACATAGGTGCAGTCAATGGTGGTAATAGTGTTGGTGGTGTGGTTGGACATAGCTATACAGGTACAATCACAAACTGTTACAACACAGGCAGAGTTGAAGGTTTAGAGTATGTCGCCGGTGTGATTGGTTTTGACAGTTATAGCAAAATCGATAACTGTTATAATACAGGCCAGGTCAGCGGTGATAATTATGTTGGCGGTGTAGGTGCATATATCTATAAGAGTATAATCACCAACTGCTACTATTTAGATACGGCTTGCAATGGCGGAATCGGCATACAAGAATCTTTTGATGGCGAATACGTAGAAGTCTCTGCCGAGGCAAA
This sequence comes from Clostridia bacterium, assembly GCA_017465505.1. Taxonomy (GTDB): domain Bacteria; phylum Bacillota; class Clostridia; order Oscillospirales; family Acutalibacteraceae; genus Ruminococcoides. The sequence continues at coordinate 33,539 of JAFTWB010000020.1, forward strand.
AACAGCCCAGCAGTTTAAGAGTGGTGAGGTTGCTTACCTCTTACAGGGTGAGCAGCGTGAGGAAATCTGGGGTCAGAAGATAGGCACAGACCAGCTCCCCGTACTTGGCGGTGACAAGGTTTACTACGGCTACACATCTTGTGCGTATGACTCAGAGATGGTTTATACCAATACTGAGGTATCAGACGTAAGACCCGCTCACAAAGAATTTAGAGCAGAATTTACTTGGGACGAGCCTTATGATGGCGAGTGCTACGTTTCTGTGGAGCTTTATTGTGCTGAGTGCGGTGCTTATGTAGATTCCGGTTCGGGTTATGCTACACTCAAAGAAACAGTTGAGGCTGAGGACTGTATGCACCCGGGCTCAGAGCTTTACGAGGTTATCTTTGAGTACGAAGGTGTAACCTACACAGATACAAAGAGTTTTGCGTTAAAGAGCGACAACCACACAGGCGAGTTTGTAAACGGCTTCTGCACAGATTGCGGAGGATATGAGCCTGCAACTCTTAACGATAACGGCACTCCCGATGACGAGTGGGACGATTACTATGAGATTTCAAACGCAGGCCAGCTTTACTGGTTTGCAGATTATATTAACAATGTAAGCAACGACGCATACGCTAAACTTACAGCAGACATTGTTGTTAACGAAACTCTTGACGAGAATTCCAGAGTATGGACACCTATAATGGATTTCTATGGCAACTTTGACGGCAATTGTCATACAGTTTCAGGTCTTTATGTTAAGTCTGAGGAAGATTATATAGGTATGTTCGGCGGTGGCTATTACAGCTACGGCACCGTTGAAAATCTGGGACTTATCAACAGTTATTTCGAAGGCAATGACTATGTAGGCGGTATCGCAGGTTATTATGCAGGAACAATAAAAAACTGCTATGTTACTGATACGGTTACTGTTGTTGGCAACAATCTCACAGGTACACTGGTAGGTAATAATGCGGGCACAGTTTCTAACTGCTATGCTTATGCTTTTACATTGGTCGATTCATACCACAGCGGTTATGCAACTGTTGAAAACTGCTATTACCTTGCTGACACAGACGACGGCGAGGGCGGTAAGACCGCAGAGCAGTTTGCAAGCGGCGAGGTTGCTTACCTCTTACAGGGTGAGCAGACTGAGTCAGTCTGGGGTCAGAAAATCAGCACAGACACTTACCCCGTATTCGGCGGTGACAAGGTTTATACAGTAAATAACTGTAAAGACGAAGTTGTAGGCTACAGCAACACAGAGGGTGAAATCCTTGACCACGACTTCGTAAACGGCTTCTGCACAGTTTGCGATATTTTCGAGTCTGCAACACTTAACGAAGACGGTGTTTATGAAATCGCAAACGCAGGTCAGCTTTACTGGTTTGCACAGTATGTAAACGCAGGAAATGTGTCTGCAGACGCTATCCTTACAGCAGATATTGTTGTAAACGAAGGCACAGTTACAGAGTCTTCAACAGATGCAAGAGTATGGACACCTATCGGTAACTGGAGCAACAAGTACACAGGCACATTTGACGGCAACGATTATACAGTTTCAGGTCTTTATTTTAATGACAGTGAAGTACATTATGTGGGCTTGTTTGGTGTTATAGGTGAAAATGGTGAAGTTAAAAACACAGGTGTTATTAACTCTTACTTCAATGCAGATAAGTGTGTTGGCGGTGTGGCTGGTTATAACTTTGGCACAGTTACAAACTGTTACAACGCAGCCGAAATAAGTGCTGACAATATTGTTGGCGGTATAGTAGGATGTAACTATGGCAGAGTCGCAAACAGCTATAACACAGGAAAAGTCAACGGCAATAACAGTGTCAGCGGTGTGGTCGGTACCAGTCAATATGGTACAATAATAAACTGCTATAATACAGGCGAAGTAAGCGGCACAACTAATGTCGGTGGTATACTCGGTGAAAGCTACAGTGCCACAATCGCAAACTGCTATAACACAGGCACGGTTAATGGTAATTATTATTTCGGTGCAATTTTCGGTTATGGCCGCAATTATGATGCATCAAACTGCTACTATCTGGATTCATCTTGTAGCTTCGGTACAGGTGACGATAGTGTATATGGACCGATTACATCAAAGGCTAAAACAAGCGAAGCCTTCGCAAGCGGCGAGGTTGCTTATCTCTTACAGGGCGAGCAGACTGAAGATATCTGGGGTCAGAAAATCGGCGAGGACACTTACCCTGTTCTGAGTGGTGACAAGGTTTACTATGTAACCAACTGTAAGGGTGAGAACATTTACAGCAACACAAATGAAAATGATCAGCATAACGTTGTTGATGATTCTTGTACAAACTGCGGACTTTCAAGCTCAACTGTAATGGAAATAAAAGTGATTAAACTTGCTATTAAGAGAGCGAACGAAATAGCAGACGAGAACAATGTTCTGGAATCCAAAAAAGAACCGCTGGATGATATTTACCAAGATCTTCTGGCAGTAGGAAAGCAGGAGGAATCAGGCCAATTATCAACGTTAACTATGGTAAAAATAGAGTTGTCAGCATACAATCAGGAACTTCAAGCAGGTATTGCTGACGGTACTTGGGTCAAGGCAGATTATACCGAGATTGATGCTGCAGTTGCAGAGATAGAGTCAAGTGGTGCAACAACAGATAAAATGAGTGCAAAACTTGATGAAATCAAATCAGAACTTTCAGTTATGAAGGAAAGTTCCGAAACCTCAAAGGCAGATGTGGATGTGTTGATGAAAGAGGTAGAGACACTCAAAGACTGTGTCAGCGGAAATCATATTTTTGAAAATGGTAAATGCACAATCTGTGGTGCGGAAGAATATGTCGACAAGCTTATGGGTCACTCCATCAGCCTTGGGGACAAGATTGCCGTAAACTACTATATGAGCCTTACAGAGAAAACTCTTAATGACGCAAATGCAAAGATGGTATTCACAGTTCCCGACACAGGCTCAACTTATACTGTTGAAATTCCTGTAAGCGAAGCAGTGAAGTCAGGCGATTATTATGTATTTACTTGTGAGGTTGCGGCTAAGGAAATGACTTCCGAAATTAAAGCAAAGCTTGTTACAAGCTCAGGCGAGCTTACCCTTGAGGATTACACAGTTGCAGCCTACGCCGAGGAAATCCTCTCAAATCCTGACGAATTTGCAAAGGAGCAGGCTCTTGTAAAGGCAATGCTCAACTTCGGTGCACAGGCTCAGACTTACTTCGGATATAAAATAGAAAACCTTGCAAACGCCACAACCCTTATGACAGATGAGGAGAAGAAGATAAGCGGCTTCACTTTCTCTTCCGTTGAGGGTTCATACACAATTTCAGGCAGTGAGGCAGGGGTAACCTACTACGGCACAGCTCTTGACCTTGAGTCCCAGACTCAGTTCAAGCACTACTTTATTGTTGACGAAAGCGTTGACGTAGAAAACCTTGAAATCCAGTGCAACTATCCTGCTTCCATCAGGAAAAACGGCAGCTTCTATGAAATTACCATAAGCGGTATTCCTGTTCATCAGATGATGAGCTCCGACCTTGATGTAAGCTTTGGCGGCCTTACTCTGGATTACACCCTGAACAGCTACGGTGCAAAGGCTTACGCCTCAGGAAACGAAGCACTCTACCTTACAGTAAGTGCTCTGGCTTACTTTGCAGTGGAAGCTTCAGACTACTCTTTTTAAGGAGAATCAAGCTATATGAAAAAACCTTACGAAAAAGCAGAAATCAGAATTACTGTTTTCAAAAGCAGTGAAGTGATTGCGGCCAGCGAAGAGGCGGAGTCAACCTCGTATCACGTTGATGACACCACTCCCAACGAACTGCCTATTTTATAAGCTTTATCCCCACAGATTTTTGTCTGTGGGGATTTTTATATGGTTGAGATTTCGGACACAATATACTATAATAGACACCGTAAAATTAAAACTAAACTCTGAGGGACGAAAATGAACAAAAAATATGATGTAATCGTTGTGGGTGCAGGAAACGCAGGCCTTGCCTTTGCCTGTACCGCAACCAAAAACGGCCTTAAAACCCTTGTAATAGAGCGAAACATTCTCCCCGGCGGCTGTGCCACCAGCTTTGTAAGAGGCAGATTTGAGTATGAATCCTCTCTTCACGAGCTTGCAAATGTGGGAACAGAGGAAAACCCCGGCAGTGTGCGTCAGCTTTTTGAAAGCTACAAAGCTAAGGTAAACTGGGTAAACGAAGAAAACGCCTTTCGTGTTATTGCAGACGGCGAAAATGGCTACGACGCCACTATGCCTGCAGGGGTTGAGGCCTTTGCAGACAAAATGGAAGAGCTTGTCAGCGGCAGCCGTGAAAGCGTGATTGCACTTTTTGACCTTGCAAAAAAGGCAGAGGCCGCAATAGCCTATTTATCTCAGGGCAAAGCAGACCCTATGGTGATGATGAGCGAACACGCCGACTTTATGCGTATGGCGTCACATTCTGTGGACGAGTGCCTGAACGCCTTGGGTATGCCCGAGAAAGCTCAAAATATTGTGAAAACCTACTGGCCCTACTTGGGTGCCTCAACAGACAAGCTCGACCTTGCTCATTACCTTATTATGATGGCTCGCTACATTGCAGGCAGCCCTGCAATGCCCCTTATGAAGTCTCACGAGCTTTCTCTTGCTCTGGATGATGTCATAAGAAGAAACGGCGGTGAAATCTTCTACAATACCGAGGTAAAGGAAATTATCACCGAAAATGGCAAGGCAATAGGCGTAAGAATTGACGAAGGGGAGATTTACGCTGACTGTGTGGTGGCAAACTGCTTCCCCGAAACCGCCTTTTCCAAAATGATGGACAGTAAAGCCGTACCCCAAAAGGCCCTCAGGCTTGCAAACGCCCGTAAGAAAGGCGAGCTTTTCTTTACTGTTTATCTGGGACTTAACCGCAGTGCACAGGAGCTTGGCATTAAAGACTACTCCGTTTTCCTTTTTAACAGCCCCGATTCACTTCAGCAGTACAGAAGTATGGACAGCTTCGATGAGAGCTTCGTTATTGTAAACTGCCTCAACACAGTTATCCCCACTGCTTCCGAAGAGGGCACCTGCACACTTTTCCTTACCACAATGCTTTCTGAAAGTGCCTGGGCAGGGGTTAATGAAGAAAACTACAAGGAAATTAAAAACCGTATCGCAAAAAGGATGATAGAGCTTTACGAAGAAAAGCTCAACCTTTCAGTAAAGCCTTATATAGAGGAGATTGTCATTGCCACACCCTCAACCTTCGCAAGATACCTCAATACTCCAAACGGCACACCCTACGGCTACGAGGTGCAGCCCTGGGATACTATGATGGCAAGAATTATGAACGCAAACAACGAGCAGTTTGTGGAGAATCTGTACTTTGTAGGTGCTCACGGCGACAGAGCCGACGGCTACAGCAGTGCCTATTCCAACGGCAACTCCACCGCAGGCAAAATCTTAAGGGAGGTAAAAAACAGTGGCAAAGCATAATCTTGAATCCCTGAATCCTTTAAAATTCACAGAGCTTATAAAAAACCGCGAAACAGAAATAGCTAAGGCAAACCCTGAAATCCCCAAAGAGGATTTAAACGCAAACTTCCTTGCTCAGTCCCTTCATCCAATGAAGCAGACTTTAAAAATCACCGAAATAATCGAAGCCAAGGACGCAAAAATCTATACCCTTAAGGGTGAAAAATGTGCTTATTTTACCTCAGGCCAGTACCTTTCGGTTTCGGTCAGAATAGAGGGCAAAACTTTATCCAGACCCTACTCAATCCTCTCTTCTCCCAAGGACGCCTTAAAGGGCTTTTACAAAATCGCAGTGAAAAGGGTAGAAGGGGGCATTGTTTCAAACTTTATCCTTGATAATTTAAAAACAGGGGACACCCTTGAAGTCAGCGAACCCACAGGAAGCTTCACCTATGAGCCCTTAAGGGACGCAGAGCTTGTTGTGGCGGTTGCAGGCGGCAGCGGTATCACTCCCTTTGTGTCTATGGCAAAGGCAATAGTTGAGGGAAGTGAGGATTTCTCACTTCTGATTCTTTACGGCAGCCGCAAAGAAGAGGACATCCTCTTAAAAAATGAACTTGACAGTATCAGCAAAAACTGCGAAAAAGTCCGTGTAATTTACGTCCTCAGCGAAGAGGAGAAAGAGGGCTTTGAGCAGGGCTTTATAAACGCAGAGCTTATTAAAAAGTACACCGAAAACAGGGCTTTTTCTGTTTTTCTCTGCGGCCCTCAGGCTATGATTGGCTTTGCAGACAAGGAGCTTGCCACTCTTGATTTGGAGAGAAAATATATCCGCCACGAGGTCCACGGCGAGGTGGCAGACCCCTTGACTTTTGAAAATTTCCCCGAAAACACCCCCGAAACAGTAAAAATCACCGTGTATTCAAAGGGCGAGAAAAAAGAATTTTTCGCAGCTTCAAAGAATACCGTCCTGAGAATCTTGGAAGCAGAGGGTATAACTCCCCCTTCAAGATGTCGTGGCGGCGAGTGTGGCTTCTGCCACTCAAAGCTTTTGAAAGGCGAGGTTTTCATCCCCAAGGAGCTTGACAAAAGAAGAGAAGCAGACGAAAAATTCGGCTTCATACACCCTTGTTGCAGCTATCCCTTAATGGACTTGGAAATCGAAGTTTCTCAGTAATTGGTGGAGTCAGAGTCAACCTCTCTGAAATCAACACTATATCAAATCTGTGTTGTTCAGAAATCTCTCAGCAGCTGATAAAATAGCCTTGTAAAATAAAAAAGGAGGTTCACAGAAATGAACACAGACAGAATTATTGCACAGGCTATTGCCAAAGAATACGCACCTAAGGACAACTCAAAAATCGTTGCTCTTAAAAAGCTGGACAACAAGGCAAAAATGCCTGCAACGGTTTTTGCCTACACCTTCGGCATTGTGTCTGCTCTGGTTGCAGGCACAGGTATGTGTCTTGCTATGGGACAAATCGGAAGCGGCATTGTCGCCTTTGTGGCAGGTATAATCATCGGCATTATCGGCTTTTCGGGTTGTTGCGTAAACTACCCCGTATATAAGAAAATCCTTGAAAAAGGCAAGAACAAGTACGCCTTCGAAATCGTTGAGCTGGCAAGACAAATCAGCGAGGAGAAATAACCTCAGAGGGAGGGCCTTTGATGAATAAAAACGAAAGCAAGTACTTCAATACTGCCGTGAAAATGGACAAAGCCCTTATAAGCCTTCTGGAAAAGAAGGATTTTGAGTATATTACCATTAAGGAAATCTGCGAGCTCGCCGAAGTTAACCGCTCCACCTTTTATCTTCATTACGAGAATACGGCGAATTTGCTCAGAGAAACCACTCAGTATATTACAGACAGCTTCTTTTCCTGCTTTTCTCCAAAATCCCAAATCGCCGCCAAAAAGCTTCAAAGCACTCCACTCAAGGCACTCGTGTTTATCACCCCTGAGTATCTGACTCCGTACCTTACTTTTATAAAAGAAAACGGGAGGCTTTTCAAAACTTCTGTAAAACAGTTTGGCACAATGGGATTTGAGGGCGTTTACAACAGCCTTTTCAATGATATCTTCAATCCTGTTCTTCTCAGGTTTGGTATTCCGGAAAAGGACAGGCAGTACATCCTTAAGTTTTATTTGGTGGGGATTACGGCAGTTGTGATGGAGTGGCTTGATAAAAACTGCACCGACAGCGTGGATTATATCGGCAGGGTTATCACAGACTGTGTAGTGGGCAAGATGAATCAAAGCTTTATAGTAAAATAATTTCAAAGTGCAACATTGCTTTTGGTGGTGTTGCATTTTTTATTGTAAGACAAATACTGATTCGCATATTTGTTTAATACGAATTGGAGATGTGATCTTGTTTTTTTAGTTGTAAATCTTTTTGATGTTATTATTGATAAGTTTGTCGATATGTGCTATTATATTCATACATAGAGTGTAGATTTTGTTTATAAAAAGCTATGTTTATCTAAGGTATAATAATATGATAAAAATTCAGAATAAAAACAAGTGTAATGGATGTCAAGCGTGCGTGCAAAAGTGCAAATTTGGAGCATTAAATATCAATATAGATGATGAAGGGTTTTGGTACCCTTCTGTTAATGAGATTTTGTGCCGACAATGCGGAGCGTGTTTAAAATGTTGTTCGGAATTGAATCCTGTTGAGGTGTCGGTTAAACCAAGGGTGTACGCAGCATATTGTACTGAACTTGAAAAAAGACTGAAAAGTGCGTCGGGTGGAATATTCACTTTGATTGCTGAAACTGTTTTAAAGGACAGTGGAGTGGTATATGGTGCTGCATTTGATGAAAATTGGTGTCTTAAGCATGTTTGTGTAACCGATAAAGAAGAATTAGTTAAGCTCAAAGGCAGTAAATATATACAAAGTGATATTGGAAATACCTTTCAAGATGCAGAGCGGTACTTGAAACAAGGAGTACAGGTACTTTTCAGTGGTACTCCATGTCAAATACAGGGTTTAAAAAAATATCTTGGTAAAGAATACAACAATCTTATAACAATTGATTTATTTTGCCATGGCGTACCATCTCCAGAGGTATGGAGAGATTACGTGAGCGTTGTTTCCAAAGAAAGAAGTCTGGTTGGATTTTCTCAACGTGATAAGACTCATGGTGTATCAAAGGCACCTATGGTTTTTACCTTTGATAACGGAGATGTTGAGATCGAAAAATATACCGAGAATCTTTTCGTACGAGGCTTTATAGATAACCTTTATTTACGACCCTCGTGCTATGATTGTTCGTTTAAAGGGATAAATCGATGTAGCGATATAACGCTGGGAGACTTCTGGGGGATAGAAAAAGAACATCCGGGTTTTTCGGATGATTATGGTGTATCAGCGGTTATTATCCACACAGAAAAGGGAAAAGGATATTTTGCAAGAATATCAGACCATATAGAAAAAATCGAATCCACAATTGCGTCTGTAACAAAGGAAAATCCGTGCGTTATTGAGCCTGTTACTTTAAATCCTAAACGAAATGATTTTTTTGTAATATGGAAAAAAGTAGGTTTAAAGAAAGCGATAAAAAAGCTTACTAAACGTCGGAGAAAAAGATTGCTGTTTGAGTTTTATCATAACTTGAGACATTGGTTATGGTTGATTAAAAGAAAAATAACAAATAAACCATAAGAGGAAGTTTAAATGAAGATAAAAAGAATGCTTTCGAATTTATACAATCATCTGTACGATAAAAAAATAGATTTGCAAAAGTATATTAAGCGTGCGAAGGATAAAAAGATTAAAAAAAGTATAAAAGCACCCAATATATTAAGTATAGAAGAAACAATTAATCTCACAAAAGAAAATAATTTATCTTTGGTACGATATGGAGATGGAGAATTAAAAATCATAGATGGTGATGGAATATTTTTTCAGCCCCATAGTGTATTACTGGCGACCAGATTACGGGATATAATTAAGTCGTCTTATGATAAAGTTATGGTTTGTTTACTTGATATTTTCGAGGATTTAAATCAGTTTACAGAAAGAGGACGTAAATATACAGCTGATATAGTTGCAGAAAGACGTCTTAAATGGTATAGTTATTTCGATATGGGTAAAACCTATGGAAACGCATTTGTTTCAAGATTTTATAGTGGATTTAAAGACACGCGTAAATCTGAGCAATGGCTGAGTTTGTTAAGAGAATTGTGGGATAATAATAAACTGTTTATTATTGAAGGTGAAAAAAGTCGATTGGGTGTTGGCAACGATTTATTTAATAATGCCAAATCTATATGAAGACTTTTATGTCCGTCGACAGATGCATTTAGCAATTATGATGAAATTTTAAGTTCGGCAATAAAAAATGTAGCCGATGATGAAATCTTTTTAATAGCTTTAGGGCCTACTGCCACTGTTTTGGCATATGACTTGTCACAGTTGGGTTATACAGCATTAGATTTAGGTCATATAGACATTGAATATGAATGGTACTTAAGAAATGGCAAAGAGCATGGAAAAATAAACACTAAATTTGTTAGTGAATCAAGCGGTGGTAGTACTGTGGAGGATATTAACGATCCTGTATATGCCTCGCAAATATTGGAAAGAGTAGGTGTTAGCAATGAGGGCAGCTGTTGATATCAGTGTGGCTATAATCACATATAATCATAAGAATTATATAGAACAAGCTTTGGAGAGTGTGTTAAGCCAGAAAACAGATTGTACATACGAAATCGTTATTGGTGATGATTGTTCCACAGATGGAACTACGGAAATTATTGGAAGATATGCAGAAGAATATAAAAATATCATCAGGACAGTAAAAAGAAATAAAAATGTAGGACCTACTAAGAATTTATATGATGTTATTAGTAGCTGCAAAGGTAAATATATTGTTTTTTTAGAGGGGGATGACTACTATACTGATATATATAAGTTTCAAAAGCAATACGATTTTTTGGAATCTAACGAAAATATAAAAGCTTGTGCTCATCGATTAGAGATTGTTGATAAAGCAGGAAATCATCTGTTGTATACATTGTCTGATTTAGAGCTAAATAGTTTTATGACAGAAAAGCATTTTGAGTTGTATAACACTGATATGCTTCATATGAACACGATTATGCTTGAGAATTTTTTCATAGGTGATATGGAAAAATACGATATTATATATAAAAGTAACTATTGGTCAGCACATTCTTTGCTTTTGTTAATGATTTTAAATCTAACCGATATCTATGTGTTTAGTGAACCAATGTCTGTGTGGCGACAGGTTAATGAAGTTGGTGCTACTAATTATACTTCTCAAGCTTCAAGTAAAGCTTTAGAGATGTATGAAGAAAAAATAAAACTATACAAAGCAGAATTACTGTACTTTAAAAATTCAAATTTATCACTTAATTTTAAGAAGATGTTTTTGTTATGTTATTGGAATGGGATAAAGAAAATAAGTGAGATTAACCCTACTGATAAAGCAATGTGGCGTAAAAAGTATAGAGCTTATTTAAAAAAATCTGAGCATATACAGGCAATGTTTGTGGGAACGGTTTCTGATTTCTCAAATACTTTGAATAGGTTAATACACCAAATTTATAGAAAAATCAGACGGTGATTTAGGAGAATAACTTATTATGAAAAAATCCAGAACTACATATTCTGTTATAAATGTGTCCGTAAGTATTTTTGGATATATATTAAATACTTTTATGGGTTTTATATGCAGAATGATTTTTGTAAGATGTTTACCGACTGAATATCTTGGAATAAACGGACTGCTTTCGAATGTTTTATATATGCTTTCTTTAGCTGAACTGGGTATTGGTACCGCAATTGTATATGCTTTATATAAACCATTGGCAGAAGATGATACTGAAAAAATAGCTTCCTTAATGAAGTTTTATAGTACTGCTTACAGGATTATTGGAATTATCGTTGCCGTAGTTGGTGTTTTGATGATTCCGTTTTTAGACCTTATTGTGGGCGATACTTCGCATATAAAAGAAAATTTTTATGTAATTTATGGTATCTATTTGTTTAATACCTGCTTGACTTATTTTTTTAGTTATAGAAGTTCACTTTTTGTTGCGGCACAAAGAAATTATGTGCAAACGGGACTTAGTTATATTGTTACCACTGTGCAGAGCATAGTTCAAATTGCGTATTTGTTGATATTTAAAGAGTATTTAGGGTATTTGATTATTCAGACTTTAGGTACCATTGCTTTCAATCTTATTATTTCTGAATGGGCGAAAAGAGACTATCCATATATAAGGAGTAAAAATATAGCACCATTATGTAAAGATGAAAGAAGATCGTTATTTAAGAATATTAAAGCACTTACGGTAAACAAAGTATGTGAAATGCTGGTTAATGGAACTGATAATATGATTATTACATATTTTAGCGGACTTATTACAGTTGGTGCAGCTTCTAATTATACTTTGCTTTCGTCTACTTTAGCGGGAATTACCAATCAAATGTTCGGAGGATTAACTGCCAGTGTAGGTAATCTTAATGCGATAGAAGACGACGAAAAGAAATATAGCTTTTTTAAGATTTTACAGATGGCCAATTTTTTTGTTTACGGATGGGCTACCGTGGGTATTATCTTTGTATCCAGTGATCTGGTAGGTGCTTTGTTTGGGGAAAGCTATGTTTTGGATGATAATATTCCATTTGTGTTGGCACTGAATTTTTATTTGCCAGCGATGCAGAATTCAGTGATAATGTATAGAACAACATTGGGACTTTTTAAATATGGGCAATACACATTGATATTTACAGCAGCTCTTAATATTGTTTTCTCTTTGTGGTTAGGTAATATATGGGGATTGTTTGGAGTGTACATAGCAACTTTTTTTGCAAGGATCCTTACCAACGCTTGGTATATGCCATATGCAGTTTTCCGCCACGGATTAAAGAGAAATCCTTGGGATTATTTCAAAATGTTTTTTCTGTATACTTTGATAATTATAGTAGAATTAGGAGCTTGTTATTTTATATTTTCTTTTATCAATTTTTCATTTATTGTTAACGCTATACTCAAAGCTATAATTTGTTCGGTTATCTCCATTGGAATGTTTTGCCTTTGTTTTCATAAAACTGACGAGTTTAAATATTTGAAAGGTAAACTATTTGAATTACTGGGTAAGCTGAAAAATAAGATTCGAAGAAATAATAAGACATAAATGATAAATCTAAGGTGTTGATATGTGATGAACAGTTTTTATTCGAGGGATGAATTACAGCAACTTGGTCTGTGTAAGTATGGTGACAATGTGCTTATTAGTAAAAAAGCAAGTTTATATGGAGTAGAAAATATAGAAATCGGAAATAATGTAAGAATTGATGATTTTTGTATTTTAAGCGGTAAAATAACAATAGGTGACAATATTCATATATCTGCTTATTCTGCTTTATATGGTGGCAAAACCGGAATTATATTAGAGGATTTTGCAACTATTTCTTCCCGTTGTGCTGTATATGCAGAAAGTGATGATTATCTGGGTGAAGTTTTAACAAATTCTACCATTCCTATCAAATATCGAAATGTTATTCAAGGAAAGGTTGAATTTAAGAAACATTCGATAATCGGATCAGGTTGTACGGTCTTGCCGGGGGTTACACTTCATGAGGGAGCGGCCGTTGGAAGTATGTCTCTTGTGAATCGTACTTTAGAAGAATGGGCCGTATATGTAGGAATACCCTGTAAAAAAACAAAAAATCGAAGCAAAAATTTATTGCACTTAGAAAAGATGATGATCAATGATAAATAAAATATTAGTCACACAATCATCTATGCCTGAAATGGATGAATACATAAACGAAATTAAAGATATCTGGGAGAGCAAATGGCTGACCAATATGGGCGTTAAGCACAAGGAATTGCAGACAGAGTTAAAAAATATCTTTGTGTTGATAATGTTGAGTTGCTCACTAATGGCCATATGGCTTTGGAGCTGACTATGCAGGCTATGGGCTTAACAGGCGAAGTTATTACAACTCCATTTACTTTTGCTTCTACAACTCACGCTATCGTGCGTAACGGACTTACACCGGTGTTCTGTGATATAAACGAGAAGGATTATACAATAGATGTAAGTAAAATCGAATCTCTTATTACAGAAAAAACGTCGGCCATTGTGCCTGTTCACGTCTACGGTAATATTTGCGACATTGAAGCCATTGAACAGATAGCACAAAAGCATAACCTGAAAGTAATCTATGATGCCGCTCATACTTTTGGCGTGAAGTATAAAGGCAAGGGTATAGGTGCTTTTGTCGATGCCTCTTGTTTCAGCTTTCACGCTACTAAGGTGTTTAATACCATTGAAGGTGGAGCGGTGTGCTTCAAAGATGAAAAATTAGGCGATGAGATTTATAATCTCAAGAATTTTGGTATCCGAGGCCCCGAAACAGTCAGTGGAATCGGTGCAAACGCTAAGATGAATGAGTTTTGTGCTGCAATGGGCTTGTGCAATCTGAGGCACATTGATGATGAAATTTCAAAACGTAAAGCAGTGGTTGACAGGTATAAGCTCCATTTGGCAGGTGTTCAGGGTATAAAATTCTCTGATGAGCAAAAAGATGTTCAGGGAAACTATGCGTATTTTCCCATTCTTGTGGACAAGGAGCTGTTTGGTAAGAGCCGAGATGATATTTTTGAGGAGTTAGCGGCTAATAATATTTATGCTCGCAAGTATTTTTATCCCCTTACCAATAATTTTGAATGTTATTCAGACCGATTTGATTCCGGTAATACCCCCGTTGCAGAAAGAATCAGTAACAACGTGTTGACATTACCATTGTATGCAGATTTATCTTTGCAAGATGTGGACAGGATTTGTGCGATTATTCAAAGTAAAAAATAAATAAATAGTCTATGAATGGATTTTTAAAATCTTATATAGTTTGTAAAAACAACATTGCTGTTATGCAATGTTGTTTTTTTGTTAAAGGAAAACCCCCGATTGTATCGGGGGTTCAAAAAAGCTTTAGCGATGAGTATAAAAAAATACCACCTTCTGGTATAATGGAAGTGCGGTCTGGCAACTGCACTACAAAAACAGAAGGAGGTAGTCAAATGCATGACAATAACAGTTTAGCACACACAAGTTGGAATTGCAAATACCATGTGGTCTTTGCACCCAAGTACAGGAGAAAAATATTCTATGGCGAACACAAGGCAGAGATAGGAAAGATACTAAGAGAATTATGTAAATGGAAAGAAGTAAATATAATAGAAGCCGAAGTGTGTCCTGACCATATACATATGCTCATAGAGATACCTCCAAAACTAAGTGTAGCAAGTTTTATGGGATTTCTCAAAGGTAAAAGTAGTATCATAATACATCAGAGGCACGGAAACCTAAAGTACAAGTATGGAAACAGGTCGTTTTGGTGCAGAGGATATTATGTGGATACGGCAGGCAAAAACGCTAAAAGAATTGAAGAATACATAAAGAATCAGCTTAAAGAAGATATGATACACGACCAAATGACGCTGAGAGGATGGGAAGACCCGTTCACGGGTAGTAAGTAACAGACGCAAGTGTCAGACCGCACATGTGCCTTGAGGCACCGCTTGTAACAGAGCCTTTTAGGCGCATAAGAAAAACCACCGGCTACTGGACCGTATCCAGGAAAGTAGACAGATAAAAGAAAACCCTATCGTAGAATATCGTTAAATTACGCGGCTTTACTCCGAATTTCAAACGGAGTAAGGCCGTCTTTTAAGTTGATACGTTCATAATTGTAGAATTGAACATATTCAGCAACAGCCTGTTCAACCTCTGTTCGATTAGCAAATTTCATATGATATAAACATTCCGTTTTAAGAGTACCAAAGAAATTTTCCATAGCAGCATTGTCATAAGGACAACCGGGACTGGACATTGACGGCTTAATGTGGTACTCTGTAAGCAGGTCATGATATGCTTGGGATGTGTATTGCGACCCTTGGTCACTGTGGAGTGCGAGTCCATCAGTGACCTTTTCTTTTTGTTTAGCTTCACGGATGGTATCTGTAACAAGAGAAGCCGTCATATCAGAACCTATACGATAAGCAATTACCATCTTTCCACATAAATCTACAACAGCACACATATACACCATTCCTTTAGCTGTCGAAATATATGTAATATCCGTTACCCAGAACTGATTAGGCAGAGCCTGATCAAATTGGCGGTTAAGAAGATTTGGATATTTGTGTAAAGCTTTTTGATATCGCATATATGGTCTTCTCCTACGCACTTTTGACAGCAAATCATATTTACGCATAATGCGTAAAATGGCTTTAAGATTAACATTTTTCTTGTGTTTTCTTTTGAGCCATCGACGAATACGACGACAACCATAAGTTTGTTTGCTATTTGTTTGAATTTCTGTAATCAAATCAACCAACCATTTGTCTTTGCTTTCCTTACCCTGTCGCTTTCTCCAAGCATAGTAACCACTTCGTGATACGCCGAATACTTTACACATTGCATCAACTGAATATTTCCCTCTAAACCTTTCAATTACTCTATATTTGAGTTTCACCTCCTTCCAACTTCTGACAGAAAATTTTGCAATAACTCCACTTGCATACGCAATTGTGCCAATTCGTTCTTTTGGCGTATTTCTTCTGTTGCTTCCGTTTTCCTCGGACGACCTTGAGGTCGAGGAATATATCCGTTTTCTATTAACCGCTGTTTTCTTCGATAACGTGTCGCAAGTTGTTTTACCTGCTCTTTTGTTAATCCAAGTATTTTACCAATTTCTCTGTTGGTTTTTCCTGCTTCCTTTAATCTGAAAACTTCTTCTGTTAAACTTAATACTTTTGTATATTTTCTTGACATAATTCAACCCCCTGTTGTAGTTTTTATTCTACAACAGGGGGTGTTTTCTTTCAATGTCCGTTTTTCGGGATATAGTCCATACGCCGGTGGATTTTTATTATGGGAAAAGCATTGTAATTAAATTTCCAAAAATAGCTTTTTGATAGCTTCTTTTTTAGTTTGAACTAGCATAAATAATCAATATAATATTGATAAAAATTTTATTGCCATATAAAATTATAAATGTCATAATGGGTAAGTTTACTCTTTCCGTATTTTGTTATTTCATACAAAGGAAAAAGGCAGGTTACTCTTGGAAGAAATGAGAGGAGGAGATAAAATGCAGAAAAAGGAATATACGGGTGTTGAAATAAAAATCAATGTGTTTGCCGGCGAAGAGCTGCTTGCAGCCAGCGACGAGCCTCAGACAAAGTTCGAGTTTGACGGAAATCAAGACCAAAATGAACTCCCAATCCTTTAAAAAGCTTATCCCATAGCTTGCTCCTTGAGGCTGAGCAGGGAAAATATATAATAAACTGTAAACGGGGCTTTTTATAAGCTCCGTTTTTTTATGAAAAAAATCAGTAAATAATCAGAGAAAATGGGAAGTTAAAAGGGAAAGTTCAATGAAATTTCAATCTTTTGTGCTATAATGATATCAGGCGGAGGTGTACCTATGAGAATTTTGCTGGTTGAAGACGAAAAGAGAATGGCTCAGGCGTTGTGTGAAATACTTCGTCAGGAAAAATACGAGGTAGACCATTATGCAAACGGTGTTGATGGTATGTCAGCCATTGAAAGCAATATCTATGACATTGTGATTCTTGACGTTATGCTTCCGGGTATGAACGGCTTTGAAATTGCACGAAATGCCCGAAGCAAGGGCGTTAAAACCCCCATACTAATGCTTACCGCCAAAGCTGAAGTGGACGATAAGGTAACAGGGCTTGACAGCGGAGCAGACGATTATCTCACAAAGCCTTTTATGACAAAGGAGCTTCTGGCTCGACTTCGGGCTCTTGGCAGAAGAAGCCTTGGCACAGCCTTTGGTGAGCTTTCCTTTGGGGATATTGCTCTTGACGTCAACACCCTTACTCTTTCCTGCAAAACAAGTGCTCAGAGTGTGCGGCTCAGCGAAAAAGAGTACAAAATACTTGAATATCTTATTGTTAACCAAGGTCAAATCCTCACCCGTGAGCAATTGGCACTTAAAATCTGGGGCTTTGAAAGCGAAGCCGAATATAACAACGTAGAGGTTTATATGTCCTTTACCCGAAAAAAGCTTTCCTTTGTGGAAGCAAAAACCGAAATCAAGGCGGTGCGAGGAGTGGGTTACGAATTGAGGTGCGATGATGTTTAAAAAATCAAGAAGAAAAATCGTTGCCGCAATAATGTCCGTGCTGGTGGTATTGTGGGTAGGAACATTAGGCGTTATTTATACATCAAGCTATTTTGAAATGAAAAAACAGAACGAGGAGATTTTAAAGGCACACGCCCAGATGTATAATCTGCCAAAGGTTATTGACCAGATGAAGCCGCCTTCAAAGCCTCACGGCGGCAATCATCGGTTTGACAAGGGCTTTGCCGAAACACCAAGGTTTCAGCTTTCCACCTTTTATTCCGTGGCGGTTTCTTATGAGGGTGAGGTTCTGGACGTGAAAAACGAGCAGTCTGAGGTTCACAGCGACGACAAGCTCAAGGCACTTGCCCTTGAAATTATAAAAAGCACAGATGAAACAGGGGCAGAGGATAACCTCGCTTACTATAAAACCGACAAAGGCAGCTATACCCTTGTCACCTTTATGGATAATACCCTCTTAAACGAAAGTGCCTGGACGCTCTTTCGTTATACTCTTATTTTCGGCGGAGCGGCGTTGGCGGTGTTCTTTCTTCTCTCTGTTTTTCTTGCAAGAAAAATCGTCAACCCTCTGGAAGAAAGCTACGAAAAGCAAAAGCAGTTTATTTCTGACGCAGGTCACGAGCTGAAAACTCCTGTTTCTGTAGTAAATGCCAATGCAGAGCTTCTCAGCCGTGAAATCGGTGAGAATCAGTGGCTACAGAATATTCAGTACGAAAATGAGCGGATGGGGCTGTTGGTAGGTCAGCTTCTTTCTCTTGCCAGAGCAGAGAAGGTGGCTCTTCAGAAGGAGCACATCGACTTCAGCCGTCTGGTGGCAGGCGAGGCACTGCCCTTTGAAAGCGTCGTCTTTGAAAAAGGGCTTAATCTCAGCACCAACATATCACCCGATATAACCGTTGAGGGCGAGAGCTCTCAGCTTAAGCAGGTGGTTTCCATTTTGCTTGATAACGCTGTGTGTCACAGCGAAGACAAAGGCGAAATCCACCTTTCTCTTATAAAAGACCACGGCTTTGCCAAGCTCTCCGTTATCAACAAGGGCGAGGAAATTCCCAAAGAGCAGCGAGAGCAGATTTTTCAGCGGTTTTATCGCGCCGATACTGCACGAAGCGGCGAGGATAAGCACTACGGCTTGGGCCTTGCCATTGCCAAGGCAATCGTGCTCTCTCACAAAGGACATATAGAGGTGCTTTGCTATGACGGCTTGGTGGAGTTTCGGGTGAAGCTTGCCGCTGTATAAATTTAAAAATCAATGAAAATTCAATAAAACTTCAATCTTCCTCCTGTACAATGTTAGGCGTTGACAGGAGGTTTTTTTATGTCCTTTCAAACGGTTTTCAAACGCTACGAGCTGAAATATATGCTCACCCTTTCTCAGAAAGAAAAGGTTATAAAGGCTATCTCGCCTTATATGAAGCCTGATAAATACGGCAGAACCACAATCCGCAACCTTTACTACGACACCGACACCTACCTTTTAATCAGGCGGTCCATTGAAAAGCCTGCCTACAAAGAAAAGCTCAGGGTGCGTAGCTACGACAAAGCCCGGGAAAACAGCAGAGTTTTTGTGGAGCTTAAAAAGAAATATAAGCACGTTGTTTATAAACGCAGAGTTTCTCTGCCTTACAGTGAAGCCCTTTTGTGGCTCTCGGGAGAAAAGCACACCGATAAAAACACCCAGATATCAAGAGAAATCGACTATTTCCTTGAGTATTACGGCACACTGCACCCCAGGGTTTTCCTTTCTTACGAAAGAGAGGCGTATTATTCTGTTGACTCTTCGGACTTTCGGGTAACCTTTGACGAAAACGTCCTTTGCAGACAGGATAATCTATCCCTTTGTGAAGAAGCTTATGGAGAGCGGATTCTTTCTGAGGGACAGGTGCTTATGGAAATCAAATGCAGTGGGGGTATACCTTTGTGGCTTACCGAGGTCTTATCCCGAGAGAAAATTTATAAAACATCCTTTTCAAAATACGGAACGGCATACAGAACCTTGATTTTTCCTGAAATTCACACCTGCGGAGGAATTAAAAATGATTGAAAATTTATTTAAAGGCTTGTTCGATACGGATTTAACGTCAGTTATAAGTGTGCCCAACTTTCTGCTTTGCGTTGGTACATCTCTTGTGCTGGGCATTTTAATGGCTCTTGCTTATATGTACCGCACACGCTACACAAAGAGCTTTGTCATAACCCTTGCTTTGCTTCCAGCGGTGGTTTGCGTGGTAATTATGATGGTAAACGGCAACGTGGGTGCAGGTGTAGCGGTGGCAGGTGCTTTCAGCCTTGTGAGATTCCGCTCTGTTCCCGGTACAGCTAAAGAAATCTGCACCCTTTTTCTGGCTATGGGTGCAGGGCTTATTGCAGGTATGGGTTATTTGGGCTATGCCGCATTATTTACACTTCTTATGTGCATAGTTTTTGTTATCCTCAATCGCTTTGACCTCGGCACAAAGAAAAACTCCGGAAAATTCAAGACCCTTACCGTAACCATTCCCGAGGATTTGGACTATTCGGGAATTTTTGACGATATTTTTGAGGAGTTTACTGTATCCTGTGACCTTGTAAGGGTGAAAAGCACCAATATGGGCAGTATGTTCAAGCTTACATACAACCTCATTCTTCGTGACGTTACCAAAGAAAAAGAAATGATTGATAGAATCCGTTGCAGAAACGGAAATCTTGAAATTGTGGTTTCCGCTCAGGAAACTGTCAGTGCAGAGCTTTAAGGAGGCTTTTATGAAAAGATTTTTACCCTTATTTTTAGTTTTCCTGCTTTTGCTCTCGGGCTGTACCTCTGACTTTGAGCCTGACGAGAGTCTGCCTCAGACCGCTCAGGCAAGTGAAAGCACTCAGGTAAGTGAAAGCACTCAGGCAGCTCCCCAAAACCCCAACAACGAAATGTTTACCGACAGGGACCTGAGAAACGAATACGACTTGAGCAAGGCAGTTAAAATTGAGCTTAACAAAACAAGTGTTCGGGCAGACTCTGAAAGCGTTAAGATATCCGGCTCAACGGTAACAATTACAGAAGAAGCAACCTATGTTGTTTCCGGTGAGCTTGAAAACGGAAGCTTGGTGGTAAATGCTCCCCAAAGCGGAAAGCTTCAGATTGTTTTAAACGGAGCAAACATCCACAGCGAAACCTCAGCCGCTTTGTATATTCTTCAGGCTGACAAGGTTTTCGTTACACTTGCACAGGGCTCTGAAAATACCCTATCCAACGGCGGAAGCTTTACGGCAATTGACGAAAATAACATCGACTCAGCCCTTTTTTCAAAACAGGATTTAACCTTAAACGGCGAGGGCTCTCTGACAGTTACCTCTCCCGTGGGCCACGGCATTGTATGCAAGGACGACCTTGTAATTACCGATGGTGTGTATACAGTAAACTGTGCAAGCCACTGTCTGGACGCAAACGACAGTGTGCGAGTGGCCAATGCTTCTTTAATTCTTAATAGCGGCAAGGACGCAATCCACTGCGAAAATTCAGACGACACCTCAAAAGGCTTTGTATACATAGCCGACGGCAGTATTAAGGCAGAGGCTCAGGGAGATGGCATTTCCTCAAGTGCCTACACCCTTATAGAAGGCGGCGAGATTGATATTCTTGCAGGCGGCGGCAGTGAAAACGCTCAGCAGAAGCAGTCCGAGTTTTTCGGTGGCTTTATGAGCGGTGGTCGTCCTCACGATATGTACGAGGAAACAGAAAGCACCGAAGAGGATTCTGCCAGTATGAAAGGCATTAAAGCCGCAGGAAACCTTACTGTTTCGGCAGGCAGTATTACGGTGAATTCTGCTGATGATTCGCTTCACAGTGACGCCTGCGTAAGTATCAGCGGAGGTGAGCTTTTCCTTACTTCAGGGGATGACGCAATCCACGGCGAGGAAACTCTCACGGTTACAGACGGCACAATAGATATATCCGAAAGCTACGAAGGTCTGGAAGCTCTCAACATAGATATTCAGGGAGGAGATATTAAGCTTAAGGCAACTGACGACGGGCTTAACGCCGCAGGCGGAGTTGACGAAAGCGGCTATACAGGAGGCCGTGACGGTATGTTTGGCGGCGGCCCGGGAGAAATGGGCGGCAAGGGCGGTATGTCGGCAAATTCCAACGGCAGCATTAAAATTTCAGGCGGCACTCTCTATATAAACTCCTCGGGAGACGGTCTGGACGCAAACGGTACTTTGGAGATTTCAGGAGGCTACACCACAGTTACAGGCCCGACTCAAGGAGATACCGCAACTCTTGATTACGACAAAACAGGGGTAATCACAGGGGGTACCTTCATTGGTACAGGTGCCTCGGGTGGTATGGCACAGAGCTTCAGCACCTCAGAGCAGGGCGTTGTGGCGGTAAACACAGGACACCAGAGTGCCGAAACAGAAATCATCCTTAAAGATTCCCAAGGCAACACCCTTATTTCTCACAAGCCTGAGCTTGATTTTGCCGTGGTTATTCTTTCTTCTCCCGAAGTTGTAAAGGGAGAGATATACTCACTGACAGTAGGCTCAGAGTCAGGAGAATTTGAAGCATATTAAAAGAGGTTTATATGAATCCGGGCTATTTAATCAAACGCATTGCAAAAATGAACTATACTGCGTTTTTTCAAAAGTTATCCTCAATTCACAACAAAACAGGCAAGAGCAGGCTTTATCTTCTTTGGGATATGTTTAACTGCGGTGTTAAGTACGGTGCAGGCTATATAGATTACGACTTGTTTGAAATGTATAACCTCACCCCTTCTCAGCGAAACACCTACATCACCCGAGGCAGAAACAACGCTCTTGTAAAAAAATACAATAACGCAGAATTTACGCATTTTTTTCATAACAAGGCACAGTTTAACACCCTGTTTTCCGATTATATCGGCAGGGAGTGGATTCTTTCAGATGACAGCAAGGAGGCAGTCCTTGATTTTATAAGAAAAAGAGATGTGTTTGTTTCAAAGCCTGTTGACGGCTCTTGCGGTAAGGGTATAGAAAAAATTTCGGTTTCAGATTATCCCGACGCAGAAAGCATTTATAACAAGCTGAAAAACACGGGCAAGAGGCTTCTGCTGGAAGATGTGATACCCCAGCACCCACTGCTCAATGAGATTTACCCCTTAGCCGTTAACACTCTGAGGGTTGTAACCATACACGCCGATGGCAAAACCAAAATTGTGTGCACCTATTTTCGCATAGGCAATAACTTAAGCTTTGTGGATAATTTCAACAGTGCAGGAATGGTTGCCCCTGTTGATGAAATTACAGGTATGGTAAAAGACAAGGCAATAGACAAAAACAAAGTCTTGTATAAGGTTCACCCCCATAGCGGTGCATCGATTAAAGGCTTTCGCTTTCCTTTCTGGGAGCAGGCTATGGAAATGGTCACAAAGGCTTGCTCTGTTGTGCCTCAGATGGGCTACATAGGCTGGGACGTTGCCTTTACTCCCCAAGGCCCCTGTCTGGTAGAGGGTAACCCCTTTCCCGGTCACGATATTTACCAGCTTCCTGAGCATACTCCGGATAAACACGGAGTATACGAGAAGTTTATTTTATAAGCTTATAAAAAGACACCGAGCACAATACCAAATTCTATACATAAAACATCAAAGCCTTCATCATTTATCGTGGTGAGGGCTTTGGTGTTTTTTTAAATGAA
The DNA here is from genome assembly GCA_017465505.1 of Clostridia bacterium. Lineage (GTDB taxonomy): Bacteria > Bacillota > Clostridia > Oscillospirales > Acutalibacteraceae > Ruminococcoides. Next base: position 56,780 of record JAFTWB010000020.1, read on the forward strand.
AATAAAAGCATTTCACCTCAAAAAATTTTAAATGACAGAAAAGTCACTTAAAAGTCATTAAGGAGTCATTATCGGGATATAGAATACACTTGTAACAACGAAAGAGAGGTCATAACAATGGTTATGGTATTTATTATCTTAGTACTTGCAATTTGTGTTGTCTTTGGTGTGGCAGGGGTAAATGCCTATGTAATGGACAAGGGCGAAGAAATTGACTTGGATTTAAACCTGGACAGATTTGACCTTGAAGAAAAGGAAAGCTTTGATTTCGCAATGAGCTTAAATGTTTTTCTTGAAGACAACACAACAGCCCCCGTTGAGTCTTTCGCTCAGTGGAATGCACAGCCTCAGGGCGATTACCAGTTTGTTGTAAGCGGTTCTCAGAAAGAGGGCTATGAGCTTACAGTAAAGGAAGCAGACTTTGACTGCACTATCACACCCTTGACTAACCTTGGCGAAAACGAAATGCGAGTAAGCATTATTAACGAAACAGAGGATTCTGTATCAGGCTTTGGTATGGATTACACAATTGAGGGCGTAAGAGATGGCGGCAGCGGCGGCAGTGTAGCCGGCGGCACTATGGAAAAGGGCGATGAAATCAATTTAGACCTTATGCTCGACGATACTGCTCTTAAGTCAGGAGAAAGCTTTTCTTTCGGTATGGGCGTAGAGGTTTATCTTGAAGACGGCACCACAGTTTATGTTCCCTTTTACGCTAAGTGGAATGCACAGCTTCAGAATGAATACAGATTTGTTGTAAGCGGTTCTCAGGCAGAGGGTTACATCATTGCTTGCCCTGACGCAGACTTTAACGGCACTATCACACCTGCTGTGGGCTAAGCTATACAGATATTTTCGAAAATCTGTTTAATAATTAAAATTAAACCATTACCACCGGATTTATTACAGCACCTCCCAAGCACACCTTGGGAGGTGCTGCTGGTTGTTAAACGAAAACCCTGAAAACCTTTCCCTCAAAAAACCATCCCACCCCCTCGCTCAAAAACATATAAATCCCAATTGTGTTGTCATAAAAAGCTTTTTGTGCTCAAAGTGCCCCATAGCTATTCACTTTGAGATGTGAGCAAAAAAACATAATTTACTAAACAAAAAGCGTTGCGGCTAAAGGAGAGTGTCAATTTGCTCCTTTAGTACGCACGCTTTAATTTATTTGATTAAATGTAAGAAAAGATGTTAATCCTCTACTCTGATTGTAACAGAATTCATAACAGGGTGACGGTCTCTGGGGATAGTTCCGTTTCGGTCAATTGGTCTGGCCTCATCGCAAACTCTGTCTACAACCTCAATACCCTCGGTCACATATCCGAAGGCGGCATACTGGCCGTCAAGGAAACAGCTGTCCTCGTGAACAATGAAGAACTGTGAGCTGGCACTGTCAGGGTCCATAGAGCGAGCCATAGAGATTGCACCCCTTGTGTGAGACAGGGTGTTGTTGTATCCGTTTATACGGAACTCACCCACGATGGTTTCGTCGGAGCCGCCCATACCTGTGCCTGTGGGATCACCGCCCTGCATCATAAAGCCTGCGATAATGCGGTGAAAGGTAAGTCCGTCATAGAATCCTTCCTCAGCCAATGTCACAAAGTTCTCTGTGGTAATGGGTGCAGAATCCTGGTCTAACTTTACCGTTATGACACCATAACCCTCAATGTCAATATCTGCAAAATAAGTCTTGTTATTATCAAGCATAGTTATCCTTCTTTCTTCTATAAATTCAAGTGCATTATACTACACATTTAGGAATAAATCAACCGAATGACACAGTGCGTGTTGAAGAAGTGTTCCTTTCGGTTATTATTTTGCCATTGTTTGAACAAATACTAATGTGGTTTTTATTGTAAATGATAAGGCAATATGATATGATTGTTCTGATAAATATAAGTGAAAATACAGATAGAATTAAGCTTTGGAGCGTGATTAAAATGAAAAGAATATTATCCTTTTTACTTGCTTTAATTATGATTTTCTCCATAAGTGTTATATCAGCTTCGGCAGAGGACAGAAAGTTTCCTCAGATAGTACATAATCGTTTGGCTCAGTGTGATGATACAGATGTATTGTCTGTGTGGATTGAGGTTTACACAGGTATCAGGATAATGAATAAATGGGAATATTTCTGGCGAAATGGTATCAATATGTCTCGCTTTGAAAAAGACAACGAGTATGCAAATACAGCCTATGAAGACTACAAAGCCTACTGTGCAGAAACTGAGAATCAAATAGAAAATAAGTTTAAGGACTTTTACTATAATGAGTTCGGTGCTGCTGAAGATGCTTATGCAGTCTTTAATGGTGCAGCAGGTACGATTGGTGCACGACTTACAGTTGCTGATATTAAGAGGCTTGAGCCTTATGATAAAGTTCTTGGTGTTAATATACTGAGAACAGGCGGGTATGACGCTTCTTTCAACGCCCAACCTGTTGAATTTGCCACCGAGATTTATAACACAGAATATTTAGGCAATACTTCTGACCAAGCCGTTGCAGTAGAGTATTATTTTGGAATGGACGGGTTATATGGCTTGTTCAGAGGCGGTCAGGTTCAGTCTCAGAAATATAGCGAGGAAATCATAGATGATTTTCTTATAATCGGTTCAAAATATACTCACAGTGATGACAACCCCACAGGTCTGTTTGCGGTTACCGAAAGCGGAGTAATACGCACACTTAAAGAGGGTTTTGAGCTTAATGTTCTTCATATAGACCAAGTGGCAATGACTCTTCCTTATGTTTACGTTATTGGTGACGCAGATTATGATTGGAAAATTACAATCAGGGACGCCACAATGATTCAGAAGCTTCTTGCAGGGCTTAAGGATTATGAAGATGTTGTTTGTGTGTCCCGACCTGAGGATAAGGACCGAGACGGCAGAGTCACAATCAAAGACGCAACAGCTATTCAAAAGCAGATTGCAGGAATTGATTTTTGATGTAAAGCAAATGCACTTAAAACTTTACTAATAAATAAAACATAAGGCTGCCCCACTTAATTTAGTGAGACAGCCTCTTTTTAATATGTTTTATAATTTTGGGCTTGTGCAGGAATTTCTGATTTCTAAAGTGCATGGGAGTTTGATTCGTATAGCACATGGTACAGCTTTTGCTCCGTCGGTGATAAGAGTGTTGAGTATAGACACTCCGTAAAAGCCCATTGCATAGACGGGAGCACTCAAGGTGGTGAGAGGTGGATTGGTGTAACTTGCTATTTCGATATTATCAAAGCCTACTATTGAGATATCCTCGGGGATTTTATAGCCTTTATCCTGAAGTGCTCTCATTGCGCCGATAGCTATAGGATCACTTGCAGCAAATATAGCCGTTGGTAGATCACCTTTTTCGATCATCTTATTCATAACCTTATAACCTGCAGAAATGTTAAATTCGCACATTCCTACATAATTTTCATACTCTATGCCGTGGGTGTTGCAGAAATTCTTGAAAATATCAAAGCGTTCATCTCTCAAAGCAGAGTTATCCTGTGGTGTTTCTATTCCGCCTAAAAAGCCAATCTTTTTATGACCAAGGTTAAAAAGATATTCCATTCCACTTGTTACTGCTTGGTTAAAGTCAAGGGTTATTGATGTAATATCAGGGTCTTCCACAGGCATATCAAGAAAAACAAGATTCAGTGTTAATTTTTTTAGCTCTGCAATTTCCTGTTTGCTGAATTTACCTATACATATTATACCGTCAACATCATTAAGTGCGTCAAGATAATCAATGTCAGTTTTGAATTTTCGGATGATGTTGATTTTATTCTTTGCACAACAGTCTTCAATACCGTGTCGCATTAAAAGATAGTATTGGTCTTCCATCTCCTGAACCGAAGAAAACCATTGAAGTATTCCTATGGTACAGGTTGGAGAAGCCAATACTTTTCTTTTTTTAGTATAGCTTAACTCCTGAGCGGCGTTGATTACTCTTTGTTTTGTTTCGGGAGAAGTGCTGAGCGTGGGGTCGTTGTTTAAAATTCTTGATACGGTTGCTACTGAAACATTAGCTTTTTTTGCAACATCACGGATAGTAGCCATAAAATCACCTTCCTTGTTTACTTAGATTATAGTAAATGTTTACTAAAAAATCAAGAGGCAATTTAGTAAAATCACAGAAAAATCGTGTTTTTGCCCGAAATCCAATAAAATTTACTAAAAAGGGGTTGAAATTTTAGTAAACATAATTTATAATTTAGTTAACAAAGGTGGTAAACAAAGTAAATGTTTACCAAACAAATTTAGTAAAGGGCGGGTAAAGATGATAAATTCAGTTAAAGCAGTAGAGAATTTAAAGAAAGGAAAGTACGACTCCTTACTTGAAGAAATCTACATCGACAGCAAGCAGATTGACTATCAGCGTGAAAGATACATCAAAGCTATTAAGGAATACGAAATTCTTTTCTGTCAGGATGAAATAAGTATTTTCAGTGCTCCCGGCAGAAGCGAGGTTTGCGGTAACCACACAGACCATCAGCACGGCAAGGTGCTTGCAACATCTGTTAACCTTGACATTATCGCAGTAACCGCCAGAAACAACAGCAATATAGTAAAGGTTGTGTCAAGCGGTTTTGATATGATAACCGTTGATATCAACGATTTGGATATCAGAGAAAACGAAGCAGGCAACACAGAGAGCCTGGTTCGAGGAGTACTTAAGGGACTTAAAGACAGAGGCTATAAGCTTGCCGGTTTCAACGCTTACACCACAAGCGATGTGCTTGTGGGCTCAGGTCTTTCTTCATCGGCGGCGTTTGAAAATGTAATCGGTACAATAGTTTCCGGACTTTTCAATGATATGAAGATTGACGCCATTACCATTGCTCAGATTTCTCAGTTTGCTGAGAATGTTTACTTTAAAAAGCCCTGCGGCCTTATGGACCAGATGGCTTGCTCAGTAGGCGGTATGATAAACGTGGATTTCAAAAATCCCGAAAAGTCTATTGTTAACAAGATTGATGTTGACTTTGAAAAGTACAATTACAGCCTTTGCATAGTAGACACAAAAGGCTCTCTGCTTTCTCTTGGGAGAGGCTTATTACAATGCCTTTGCAGATTGAATATTGTATTTAAATGTGTTATAATATTGAAGAATTCATTTTGGGCGGTGAGAGCTTGAATATTTTACATATGAAATATGCAGTAGAAGTGGCAAAGGCAGGTTCTCTTAGTAAAGCAAGCGAAGTTTTGCTTATAGCGGCACCTAATATAAGCCGTTCTATAAAGGAGCTTGAGGCTGACCTTGGTATTTCAATCTTTGACAGAAGTGCAAAGGGAATGTGCCTTACTCCCGAAGGTGAAGAGTTTATCGGCTTTGCAAAAGGTATTCTGGGGCAGATTGAACAGGTAGAGAATATGTATAAGAACGGTTCGGCTAAAAAGCAGAAGTTTTCTATTTCTGTACCCAGAGCCTGCTATATATCCGAGGCGTTTGCGGAGTTTTCCAAGATCATTTCAAAAGAAGCCGCTGAGATTTTTTATAAAGAAACAAACTCTCAGCGTACAATACATAATATTCTGGAACATGACTACAAGCTGGGTATCATTCGATATGCCGAAAACTACGACAGGTATTTTAAGTCTATGCTTGAGGATAAAGACCTTTGCTATGAAATGATAACTGAGTTTACCTATACTCTTATTATGAGTGCGGAGTCCCCTCTGGCTAAAAAGGATGTAATTACTTTTGATGATTTAAAGGGGCTTATTGAGATAGCTCACGCTGACCCTTATGTTCCTTCTATGCCTCTTTCAAAAGTGGTGAAAGAGGAGCTACCCGACAATATTGACCGAAGAATATTCATTTTTGAGAGAGCAAGTCAGTTTGACCTTCTTTCCAAAAATCCTGAAACTTTTATGTGGGTATCTCCTGCACCTAAGATTTTGCTTGACCGATATAATCTGGTGCAGAAAAAATGTGTAGACAATAAGAAGGTCTACAAGGATGTTCTGATTTATAAAAACGGTTATAAGCTTTCAAAACTGGACAGACAGTTTATTACTGAGCTGTGCGATTCAAAACGAAAGTATCTTTAGTTTAAAAACGCCCAATCTCTTAAAGTGCGTTGTTCTTATCGGAGAAAATAGAATTCTTTTAAATTCAGCTAAGAACCAGCATCGCATTTGTAAGTACAAATGCACTTGGGCAGTAGCCCAAACCCATTAACAACAGAAAAGAGAAGATTCGTATCATAACGAGTCTTCTCTTTCTTTTTGTCTGATAAGTGATATGCTGACTAAAGTCAGCGTGATATTTTCTTTTGAAAATTCCTCGCCTACAGCGAGATATTTCCAAAAGAAAGTGATATGAAACCTATCGGTTTCGTGATATTCTATTCGCCATAAACTGTCCGCAGGACAATATCACTATGCGTAGCATAATATCACTGCGAAGCAATATAACTCGCCGTCAGGCGAATAGAGTTGCGTGATACTCCG
>JAFTWB010000021.1 GCA_017465505.1 Clostridia bacterium
ATACCGTAAATCTCGGTAATAGGTGTAGAAGAATTAAACTTACTTGCGAACTCCTGAAACTCCTCGCTGTTGGCTTCTTCCTCGGTAACGCCAATCTTGGCAAGGTCATTCTGCCGCTCGGTGTTCTTACGATGTTCTGCCAGCACTTTGAAATACGCCTTCTCACGGGCGGTCATCTTATCAAATCCCACCTTTGTCAGGCGGTCAATTTCTTCAACGACATCTTCAAATCCGGCACTGATAATCTCAGCGGCGTCGGATTTTGCGAGTACCTCAATTTCCTTTTCGGAATACCCGGGGTTTTTGTTTATCTCGATACCCTTTTTTCCATAGTGTTCTGTAAAAACATCTGTGATTTCTTCAACACTCTCTTTGCCTGTGCCTGCTTTGAGCACACTCTCCAGCTCACCGTACTTCTTTTCGTACTCCTTGCGAATTCGTGCCTCTTTACGGGCAATTTTCTTTCCTAAAACCTCATTCATCTTTGTGTTAAATTCATCCTCTGAATAGACTTTAGGAGCTTCTTCAACGGTTTCTTCTGTAGTTACCTCTACATTTTCAGCGACCTCTTCGGTCACAAGGTTTTTGTTTTCTGACATAACAATTTCCTTTCCTATTTTTTAACCGTGGTTTGCTTCCACACAATCCATAGCTTTTTATGACTTCAATGCTTGGTCATATAAAAAAGCAACCTGTCAAGGGACAAGCTGCTTATTATCTCTATGCCATCAGCCTCAGCTGAGCCTCTGCCATTCTTTCCGCCTGATTTTCGGGGTCAGAGTCAATAAACTGAAGAGCTCTCTGTTTCATAAGCTGGGCTTTTGCGTTAATCTGTGCTATCTGCTGCTGAGTCTTCTTGATATTATCAATAACATCAAGCAAAAGCTGCTTAGGTGCAACAGAATCATCCGGCAGAGCATTCACATAGGCTTCCAGCTCAGGCAGCCTCTGAGGGTTAAACAGACCGTTCATCAGGAAGTTTTCCATTGTCTGCTCCATAGCAAAGCGATCATATACACCCTTAGGTGTCACGTCCACCCTCACAGTTGCTTTTAACTGCTTCAATACGCTCTGAGGAACATTGACCATACGCACATATTCCTGGCCGCTCGCAGAGTCGGTAACGGTTTCCTCCATATTTATTCCGTCTGCCGAATAAGCAATAAGGTAATCCAAGTCAATTCGTGCTATGTCCTCTACAAACTTCTTATAGCTTTCCTTCTGCTCGGTCATAGGTGCTTGGGAGGCCTGCTGTACTGCAAGTATCGCCTTACCCGAAGCACTTTCAGGGTTAACCTGACCTGTGGCGGTATCACCTGCACCTGCAAGCTCTCTCGAAAAATTGATAAGGTCTTCCTGAAGCTTAGCAACATCAGGGGACATCTGAGCAGGCTTAATTGTTCCGATAATCTTGTTAACATCATCCACAGGCTGACCGTTGGTTTTAATTATTCCGCCCACAGTATTCAACGCACCGGGGTTTATAATTTTGCTCGTATCAGCAATCTTCTGGGGAAATGCCTGAGACATAACCGTAATCACACGCCTGAGCTCAATACGATTCACTTCAATCTGGTTAGGGATAAGGTATCTTACCTCACCCTCTCCTCTGGCACTGCCTTCTTTTTCTTCCCAGACAAAGTGAGCGACGGGATAAAGAGAAAGTCCGGTGTCTTCGTCCTTGGCTATTTCCACCCAACGTGTAGCCACAGAAAAATGCACCGTGCCGTCCTTTTTGTACATCTTGTAGACGACTGTAACCATATCGTCCACCTCAACCTTTGCAGCCTCGCCGCTCTCCTCAAAGGTATCGTTGTCACCAACAATAAAGGGGGTTTTTTCTTCGTTCATCCCCAAACTTAACGCCAACTCAACGGCATTGACCACCGGCAGGCGTTTTCTTATGAGAATATAGGGCTGGGACTGGATATCGTCGTCATTCTCGTTGCCGTAATAAATGTCATTCTTCTTGACGATTTCGTGTACAGGGGTCATTTTATCCAAATCAAAGTTCACATAGATAATACCCTCGTCATTGATTGCGGCGTCCTTGGTTATTCTGCGGCCTTTAAAGTCCATCTCATCCTTTTCCCAAAGCCGCCTTGCGTAACCGTTAAGCATATCGCAGTACCTGCTTGCTTCACGCTGAAACTGCTGATTCTCGTAATTCTGTGAGGAATAGTTGATTGCATAAAGGTTGTCGTGAATAACAGAACATTTGTATTTTACAATGGGCTTGATAAAGTTTTTCTGCACGGGCTCAACGTCCCCCAGCTTTGCACCTTCCCACTGATTTCCGTTATACATCCTGTAATTTCTGTCTGTGTCTGTATAGACACTTAAACGCCTTTGAAAGTTTCTGCCTTTTTCAAACAACTCCCATATAGGCGTTTCTTTTATCTCCTGAATATCCATATTTACATCACCTGCCTAAACGTCTTCCTGCCCTGCACCAGTTCCGTCGTAACGCTCAATATTACGCATTATGGTATCAAGCTTTTTCTGCTCTTCCTCTGATTTTTTCTTGGCTTCATTCTTTCTGTAAGCTTCCAAGGGGTTAAAAGAAGGCAGGCTTATTTCCTCGCCCTTTGATACTTTCTGACCGACCTTTGCACCAATAAAAAAACAGACGCAGCATTGTGCACCTGTCAGAATCAAAAGTAATAATAAAAATAAACCTTCCATTTTTCCTCCTTAAATCACCGTTATTTCCTTGCCGTAATCGTATTGAGCTTCGTTTCGAACCTCACATTCGAAATTATAATGTGCACGCACCTCAATAGGTTCGTTAGTAAATACGACCTGATCTCTGATTTCGTGTGCTATAGCAAGTCCCATCATCAAATCATCGTGACCGCCCTGAGGAGCTTCTATTCTGCCCTTTTCATTTCGAACAATCGTCAAAAGTTCCTCAAGTGTTTCCTTGTCGTTAATCAGGTTGCAGTGTTCTCTGACAACCTCAATTAACCGCCATATAATCGTAGGTCTTGTAAGAGAAGTAGTCTTGAAGCCAAACCTTTTCTCGGTCTTACCTGTGTAGGTGTCCTGAGCCTCTCGCACATACTGACTAGGGTAACCCAACCTTTGCAGTTCCTTTATGGGGAAGGTGTCGAAGTTTGCCTCTATGCCTATGAGGGCGTCCTTATAGTACTTGCCCAAGCAATACATCTGCCGGGTATACTGGTCAGCGTCAAACTTATGCTTCATTTTCGCCACCTGTTCGCCTGTTCTGGCGTCCAGAACGTGACCTGTGAAATAGTCACTGCCATCTCCTGCGGTGTCCCCACCGATACAGTACTTTGTCACTTGCGGTACATTGGGTATCCCGAATATCTGAATATATCCGTTCCTGTCATTCACCCACTTTATGTTGGTTATGGTAAGACCGTCATAATCGTAGGTGAAGTAGCCAACCTTCAAAGGCTGAGGCACTTTTTCAAGCCTTGCAAGAATCACCGCAACCTCAAACACATTCTTACCTGAAAGCAGGAAAGCTTCGAGAGGTGTGCAGGGGTACTCTTGTTTTATCAGGTCCTTATTTATGAAACCTTCGTACTTGTTAAAATACCAGTAAAGCTGCTCAATATCCAGGTGTTTATCATCTCTGAGCCACCTGAGCCGCTCATAAATCCAATCCTGTTTTGTGTCAATCTTATGCAGAAATTCCTGCTTAAAATCGTCACTTATCAGGTCGATTCTATACTCGGGAGTTTTCCACCACTCATAAAAGCAGTTAATATGTACGCCGCTGTCCCACATAGTTTTATAATCGTTGTAGCCATTGGCAGTGCTTTCAAAAATCTTTATGCAGTTCTTTGTAAAAGCCTCTCCCAGTGCAGCCTGAATAGGAGCTATGCCGTCTTTCCAGAAGGCACACTCTGAGCCGTGAAAAAAGTTTACTGTTCTGGAACGTCCTACATCCTTTGTGGCCGTATCCACCGCCCAGCTACTGTTGATTTTCTCAAAGAGCAACTGTTTTCTGTTGTTGAATTTCTCCGTAGGCTTAAGCACATCAGGCAGCTGAGAATAAGGAAACTTTGCCTTGTTCTGAAATATCGCTTCAGAGTTATCACTCTTATCTGCAAGAGTAAAGCCCTGAAAGTTTCTGTTTAATATACTTTGAGAGAGCTGATACGCCGTTACAAGGGTTGTAAAGCCCTGCTGTCTGCCCTTGAGCACCAACAAGGATATATCTGTTATCAAGCCCTTTTTAAAGTCTTCAATGGCCTTGTTCAGAGTCTCCATAAACTCGTGCTGCACAGCGTTTAAGAAAAAGGGCATAGTCCTCTGGCTTTTATCCACAACGATAAAAACCAGCTCAATAAGCTTCTCGGGGTACTTTCTCACCTCGGCCAGAAGGTCCGCACTTGTAACCAGCTCGTCAGCAATAGCCCTTCTCAGCTCTTTATCGTAATCAATACTCTGCAACTCTTCCCACTTAGCTTTTCGTTTCTCTATGAGGAAGTCCGCAGTATAACTCATAACAAATCCTCTAATTTTGTTGAAACAGTAGTATCAACCTGCTGCTTCTCTTTCCATCCCTTGAAGTTATTTGCAAGACTGAACTTCGCACCGTTCGCTCCGTCTTTGTCAAAGAGTCTTTCTTCGGTGTACTGCTCAACTTGTGCCTTCGCACGTGTTATCGTGTCCATAAATTCCTCTTTACCCTCGTAATTCAGCAGCGACTGTCTGCTGTTAAAACCTAAGGCAAGAGCAAGTCCTGTAATGGTGGGAGGTTTCTCATCAATAATAACGGGATTTCCCTTATAAATCACAGGTTTTCCATCTTCATCGGTTAAAATAGTGCCTTTACAGGACTCAAAATAGGCGTCTATTTTTTTCTGCATAGCTTTTACCGACCTATATTTAGGCGGCCTGCCTGCCTTTTTGTTTTCTGACACTAACCTCACCTTCTCTGTTTTTTACATTCTTACATACATCCGAGCTCCTGGCATACTTTTGTGATTTTAGGAAGCTGAATGGCAAACCAATCTACCACGGTTTCCTCTTGCCCCATTCTTTTATGTTCCCAATTGTCAGCCAGGCCGCTCTCGTACATAAAAGCGTGAACTATTTCGTGCCGAAGCACCTTCTTCTGGTACTGCTCAAAGCAATCCAATTCGCAATCGTCTGTTTTCTTTCCTACAACAATCTTTTTTGAAGTCTTATCAAAATACCCGTCGCACCGCTCAAGAAAATCATCCTCTTTAACCGATTTAAACTCGACTGTATACTTTGAACCCAATATATCAATTTTTCTCTTCATAAAAGCTCCTGTTTTGTTAACAGCCATAGGCGGCGACCAAGTCTGCCGCCCCGGGGAGTGAAAGGTATTTGACGGAGCTTTCTCTTATGGGCAAAGAAAGCACCGCTGGCTGTTTTCGGTATATAAAAAAGGCACCGCCTCAATCAGCAGTGCCTTTTTCTCTTGGTAAATTTTTCAAGCATAAAATTTTACAATATCATTTTAACTTATGCAAATCGAATTGTAAATGAAGAGTTTTTGAAATTTTAAAAAGCTCACTCTTTTGACAACAATTCCACCCCGAAAATAAGCTTTGAAAGTCTGTCGATTCCTGCGTCTATATCCAGATAAACCGTGCGAGGGTCAATGTTGTGCTTCTCTGCGATTTCTTCCACAGTAAGCTGAACATCATCAATATACCGCTCGCATAACACCTGGTACTGTCTGATGTTAGACTGCTTACGTGAGCGTTCTGCAAAAGACTTATATACCTCAAGCATACTTTCGATGTGAGTCATAATAATCTTGGTATTCACAGCAGACCTCTTGATGGAATTGACAACCTGCTCTCTTCTGTGATTCCGCTCCCACATAAGATCCAGAACATCAATAACATCCTCAGACTGCTCAGCAGAATAAATGGCACTTTCTGCGTGTGCCTTAAACTCTCGGTAATGGGACAGAAGCATTTTTGTATTTCGCAGTCTGTAATCCCTGGTGTCTTTCAGCTCCTTTAACCGCTCCGCCTCGTACTTACTGATTGCCGTTTCAGCTCCTACCTTTGCCGCAATGTTTGCAATTCTTTCTTCGCTAAGCTTACTTTTATCCTTGGACATCTCAAAACTCTCCTTTTCTTTGAGGTTAAATTTCTTTTTTGTTTATTGCAAAGCTGACCGCCGAGAAAACTCAACAGTCTGCCTTAATTTATTTACTTACGCACTTTTCCCACATCAACAGGAACCAAGGGCAGGAACACAAAAACAGCCGACGTTCCTGTTATATCGTTGTAATTGTAATCTGCGTTATGAAGATAGTAACCTTTTGGAGCTTTAGGAACTGTACCTGTTTCAATCTCCTTTATCTTCCTTTTGCCCAGCTCTCTGACCTTTTCCTTTGGAGGCACAAGATTTCGGCTTCGTATCTGGTGACTCTTGCCTTTGGTTTCTTTGTGTATGTACTTGGCAAGATTTTCGAATCTACCCTCAAGATACATAGGCTCCACAAATATGCTGCCTTTATCCCAATTGCTTGTTACCACATCGTAGTCGATTTTCTTAATGCAGATGTGAGCGTGCCATTTTCCTCTCTCGCCACGTTCAACCCTGCCTCTGTATTTAAACTCAGGCAGTCCGTTCTTTTTGCAGTAATATTTCAAACGCCTGAGATAATTTCTCACATCTCGCAGACACTCATCCTCTTCGTTATCATAACGGTACTTAAGAGTAACCCACATATCGCCGGGAACAAAATTATTCAGAATTTCTCTGCGAGTTTTTTTCTCTGCTCTGATATCATTTGCCTGCTTCTGTTT
>JAFTWB010000022.1 GCA_017465505.1 Clostridia bacterium
AATAGTTGGTGTTGATGACGCAGAGGGTACACCTGTTCCCATTCCGAACACAGAAGTTAAGCTCTGTAGTGCCGATGATACTTGGCTGGCAACGGCCCGGGAAAATAGGAAGATGCCAACACAAAAGAGCTTCCACCCAATAGGGTGGTCGTTTTTTTTGCAAAATTTTATAGTTTTGCAAAAATGAAATATAATACTTCATCAAAAAAACACCGCAGACTCAGTGAAGTCTGCGGTGTAATTTTTATTGTTTGTTGTTTTGAATTATTCAGCGTCGTTTGCTGCAGGAGCTTCCTGGGCGGGAGCAGCAGGAGTCTCAACAACTGTTGCTTTAGCCTCAACTGCAGGAGCTTCAGCCTTTTTGTTGAAAACAAAGTAGTTAAGAGCAAATGCACCGATAATAGCAAGCTCGCCGATAAGAACGAACCAGAAGCCTACGCCGCTGTTGATGTAGCGGTAGGAAAGAAGAACCATACCCTGAATAAAGGTGATGGTAAAGCAGAGTGCAGATGTAAGGCCTGCCCAGAAAATCTGCTTGAAGTAAACAAGGCCCAACATAGCCATAGAAAGAACGAACACAAACCAGCCGAAGCCAAAGGACATATACATACCTAAAGACTCACCGAAGAATGTGGCGTAGGGAAGGAAAGAGCCGATGAACATAAGAGTTGCACCTGCAAGACCTACAAGAGCAGGAATGTCGTTTACAAGACCCTTGAGTCTGCCAAGAAAATCAAACTTTGTAATGTTTTTGAAAAGTTCAACAAGCTCAGCAATTCTCTGCTTGAAGTTGAAAATCTGTTTGAAGTTCATTTTAATAACCCCTTTTTTAATAATATGTAAAATTGTCAAACGCATTTGACAAATATAATGATACAAAAAACAAGTGGCTCTGTCAATATAACAAAGCCACAAATAAAAAGTACTTTTATGCTAAAATCATATATACAATTGAAAAACAAGCCAGAGAAACGGAGCAAATTGAAGAAATAACCGAAAGAACAATGCCTGTCTGGTTGATTTTTATGGGTGTGCCCAGAAACTTTGACAAGACGCAAAGAACCACCGAAAAGAAAGCCCAGAAAAGAGAGCAGACACAAAGTGCCAACAGAGGAATGTTCATAATCTGAGATAAGGACAGATGGAAAAACTTCTGAGCCAGAAGCTCGGCAACACCGGAGGTAGTCATAGCTACCAAGGTCTGTGCCACGGTAAACCACATTGAGATAATTGCAAAAATAAGCCCGGGTATGCCGAAAGTTCTTGCAAAAACCCTGCGACTTTTGGAAACTGTGGGTTTGGGTTGTTCTGCCTTGATTTGTTGGGTTGTCATCTGCTCACCGCCTTTGGCTTTTTCTTTTTGCAGGTATTATGTATTTAATGCTTTGAATGTTTAAACGTTGAATCTGAAGAGAACAACGTCGCCGTCGTTCATAACATACTCCTTGCCTTCGCTTCTTACCAAGCCCTTTTCCTTGGCGGCAACCATACTGCCGCAAGCTATAATGTCGTCGTAAGCAATGACCTCGGCACGGATAAAGCCACGCTCAAAGTCAGAGTGAATCTTGCCGGCGGCACCGGGAGCTTTTGTGCCCTTTTTAATTGTCCAGGCACGAACTTCCTGCTTGCCGGCAGTGAGGTAAGAAATAAGACCCAAAAGGGAGTAGCACTCGTTGATAAGTCTGTCAAGACCTGACTGCTCAAGACCTAAATCGGAAAGGAACATTTCCTTGTCGTCTTTGTCCATTTCGGAAATCTCAGCTTCAATCTCAGCACAGATAGGAAGCACCGCAGCACCTTCCTCTGCTGCAAGCTCCTTGACTCTCTTGAGTCTTGCGTTATCCTGAATACCTGATGAAAAATCTGTGTCGCTCATATTGGCAGCGTAGATAACGGGCTTGTTGGTAAGCAGTGCAACATCACTAAGAAGGGCCGCCTCTTCTTCGGTGCAGTCCACTGCACGAGCACATTTGCCCTCGTTCAGTGCTTCCAGCACACGGCCCCAGAAATCAAGCTCAATCTGATATTTCTTGTCAGCTTTTAAAAGCTTCTTTGTTTTGTCGATTCTTCTCTCAATCATCTCAACGTCGGAGAGAATAAGCTCAAGGTTAATGGTTTCAATATCTCTCAAGGGGTCAACACTGCCCTCAACGTGGATGATGTCGTCGTTTTCAAAACATCTTACAACGTGAACAATAGCGTCGCACTCGCGGATATTTGAAAGGAACTTGTTGCCCAGACCCTCGCCCTTGGAAGCACCCTTAACAAGACCTGCAATGTCAACAAACTCAATGGTTGCAGGGGTGTATTTGTCGGGGTCATACATCTCGGCAAGCTTGTCAAGACGTTTGTCGGGAACAGAAACAATGCCTACATTGGGCTCGATTGTGCAGAAAGGATAGTTTGCAGACTGAGCACCTGCATTTGTAATAGCATTGAAAAGTGTACTTTTGCCTACGTTTGGTAAGCCTACAATACCTAATTTCATTTTATTTTCCTCCTCAGATGAGTGATAAAATATAAGAAACGCCGTAAATTATCGGCTGATGAATTACATAAACCACAAAGGCGTTTGTGCCAAGTAAGGTGAAAAAGGGGACTCTCTGCTGATACATAAAGGCAGGGTATCTGCCTTTCATAATTCTGCCTGTGAAAGTGCCTGTAAGAAAGGCAAAAAACCAAGGAAGCAGAGGGAAGTAGTCAGAGTAGCTTGTGCCTTCTTTTACAAAGCCCAGAAAGGAAAGGGCGTTTGTAGTGTAAAGAAAGTCGGGAAGAGTAACCTTGAAAAAAGAAAAGCCAAGATATCCGAACTGAACATTATAAGTCAGTGTAAAAAGAAAGGTACAAAGGCAAATGCCCAAAACAGGGTGGATTTTGCAAATGAGCTTTTCCGTAAAAGAGTAAAAAAGCACGCATACGCCCAAAAGGTGCAGAATACCGAAAACAATGGGAGCGGTGGGAGTCATAAAAAGAGACACCAGAGTTACAACCATAGCCGCCAGAAGTATGGGAATACTTCTTCTGAAGTTTGAACGGCTCAGGGTTGAGGACATACCGCACATCATTATAAAAGCAAAGGCAAAGGCAGGGCTTATGAAGCTGAAAAACATAAACATTTCCTGAGCGGCTTTAAAGCCGAACATAAAGCCCATTGTAAACATTGCGTGGTAAAAAACCATACACATTACGCAGAAGCCTCTGACCTCGTCAATAAAGTGGATTCGCTTTTTTTCTGACAAATTGTCACCTGATTTCAAAAAACTGTTGAAAAACATCCTGCAAAAATATATTATAACATAAAGAGGAAAAATAAACAAGAAAAATAAACAAAGTATTATAGAAAGTATGGTGCACATTATGCCCAAGTATGATTATATTTTATTCGACCTTGACGGCACTCTTTCAGAAAGTGCTCCCGGTATCAGAAAGTGTATTGAGCTGACTCTGGAAAAGCTTAAGAAGCCCTCTCCTGATTTAAGCGATTATTCAAAGTTTATCGGTCCTCCTTTGGCAGATACCTTCTCAGGGCTTTGCGGACTTAACGCTGAAGACACACAGAAGGCTCTTGTGATTTATCAGGAGTTTTACAAAACCCACGGCCTTAAGGAAAACCGCCTTTATGAAGGTATTGAGGACTTGCTTATAAAGCTTAGTGGCAGTGAGGCAAAAATCGCCGTCTGCTCCTCAAAACAGCAGAAGCCGGCTGACGATGTCTGTGCACTTCTGGGAATCACAAAGTACTTTGACGCTCTTTGCGGCTCAGCTCCTGACGGAAGCCGAAAGGAAAAGGAAGAAGTAATCCCCTATACAGTGAATGTTCTGGGCGGTAAAATTACCGACAAGGTGGTTATGATAGGAGATACAAAGTTTGACGCCAAGGGTGCAAGGCTCAATAATATTGATTTTATCGGCGTAAATTACGGCTACGGCACCTATGAAACAATGGTTATGGAGGGTGCAACCGTCTTTGCTGATAATGTGAAAGAGCTTGAAGCCTTGCTTTTCTGAGGGTAGTACACAATTTCTCCACAAAAGCTGTTTATAATAACTACGTGAACGAGCTTGCCCTTTGAATAACTAAAACCTGAGCCTCATATAGTTTTATGAGGTGAAGTCTGTGTTTTTTGTAAATTTTAAAGGAAAAAACCTTAAAAAGCGATTTGTGTTTTTCTTTTTTGCGGTGATTTTACTTGTGGTTTTTATAAGCTTATTGCTCTTTTTTTCGGGTAAAAGCAAAACGCCTTCTCCCTTTGAAACCGATTTGACCGTTACAAAAGGAGTTGGGGGATTCCTGAGGGGTCTTTCTCTTGAGTTTGACAAGCAGGAAAGCAGCAGGTTTGTTACCTTTCCCCAAAAAGAGGATTTGGTTTTCAATCAATATGCCGAATTTTTGGAGAAAACCTTTCCTGATATCCTTGATTTTTCAGGAAAAAAGGTGGAAGAGCGGTACATAAGGCTTAAAAATAAAACGGAAAAGCAAAAAACTCTCTTCGCTGTGCTCTATATACACGAAGAAGAGGTGGTAGCGGCACATCTGAGCACTTTAGAGGAGGGCTCGGGGAATTTGCCTGTAACCGCCTTTGGTTAATTTTTCTTGTGTAAACTGTTAAATTTGTCAAAAAAGCGACAAGAAATTGGACGTTTTTTTGCTCTTGTGTCCTTTTTACATAAAATATTGATTAAATCTTTAGTTATTTCAATAATGGTAAAGTTCAAAAAAAAGTGATACACTATTATCGTGTAAAAAAAGTACTCTGCCCATATAAGGATTCAGGCAGATATGGAGGTTATATTATGGCAAATGTTTCTTTGAGACATGTTTACAAAATTTACGACGGCGGCGTTACCGCAGTTACAGACTTCAATCTTGAAATTGAAGACAAGGAGTTTATCATCCTCGTTGGTCCTTCCGGTTGCGGTAAGTCCACAACCCTCAGAATGATCGCAGGTCTTGAGGATATCTCCAAGGGCGAGCTCTACATTGGCGACACTCTCTGCAACGACGTTGCTCCCAAGGACAGAGATATCGCAATGGTATTCCAGAACTACGCTCTCTATCCCCATATGACAGTATACGACAATATGGCTTTCGGTCTTAAGCTCAGAAAGCTTCCTAAAGAGGAAATCAAGAGAAGAGTTGAGGAAGCTGCAAGAATCCTCGGTATCGAAGAGTACCTCGACAGACGTCCCAAGGCTCTCTCCGGCGGTCAGCGTCAGCGTGTTGCTCTTGGCCGTGCTATTGTTCGTGATCCTAAGGTATTCCTTCTCGACGAGCCTCTCTCCAACCTTGACGCAAAGCTCAGAGCTAACATGAGAACTGAGATTAACAAGCTCTATCAGAGACTTGGTACAACATTTATCTACGTTACACACGACCAGACAGAGGCTATGACAATGGGTACTCGTATCGTTGTTATGAAGGACGGCTTCATTCAGCAGGTTGATACTCCCCAGCACCTCTACGATAAGCCCTGCAATGAGTTCGTAGCAGGCTTTATCGGCTCTCCCCAGATGAACTTCGTTGACGCAGTTCTCACAAAGAAGGGCTCTGCATACTGCCTCGAGTTCGAGGGTTACTCCCTTGAGCTTCCTGCTTCCAAGTCCGCAGGCGGCAAGTTAGACGCTTATGTTGGCAAGGAAGTTCGCTTCGGTATCCGTCCTGAGCACATTCACGACGAGCCCGATTTCCTCGCAACAGTTAAGAACGGCAACGGTCTCCTTACTTCCAAGGTTGACGTTACTGAGCTTATGGGCGCTGAGATTTACCTCTACGTTAACATCAACGGCGTTCCCCTTACAGCAAGAGTTGCTCCTACTTCCACAGCTAAACCCGGTGACACAATCCAGGTTGCGCTTGAGCTTGAGAAGATTCACATCTTCGATAAGGAAACAGAGCAGACTATCACAAACTGATAATTTGTACATCCGCTCCGCAGTTTTACTGCGGAGCTTTTTGTTTTAGGCGAGAGGGAGCAATGGCGTTAACTTAACGACATTGTCTGATTGGGAAACCCAACCTGTCCCTACAAATGTTTTTAACCCCGCCGTTAATCAGACTTTATATTTATCCCTAACCTGTCAAAAGGCGGATTTGCCCTCAGTGGCTAACGGTCGGACTTGCCCTCAGTGGCTGACGGTATACGAATCGTAGGTTGAAAATTTTGCAGTGTTATGTATACTTGAATTAAAGAGAAAGGGGATGAGGACTTGACACCTGAAAAAACAGGCGGTTTTATTGCGACGCTTAGAAAAGAGCATAACCTTACTCAAAAAGACCTTGCCGAATTGCTTGGTGTAACTCCTAAAGCGGTGTCACGTTGGGAAACGGGCAGAGGTTATCCCGATGTTGAGCTTTTGCCCCATATTGCAAAAGTGTTGGATGTAACGGTGGCCGAGCTGCTCAGCGGAGAAAAAGAGCCTTGCATTAAAAAGGATACCCGTATAGAAAATACCCCCACAATTCAGGAACAAAAGCTTACTTATGTTTGCTATGTTGCTGCTGAGAACAAACGGCGAAGTAACAAAAAAATAATTTGGTTGTCCGTGGGCTTGGGGTGTGCGGCTTTTGTTGCTCTGGCAGGGCTTGTATTTATTATGTTGTCGGTTTTCGATATTCTGAACAGCGTGGACAAAACCTGCATTATTTCACCGGATTATTCTTATATTATTTATGAGGATGAAAGGTATGTCCCCTTGGATAGCGAGGGCTACTCTCTTTGTGAAGGAGAAATGCTCGTGGAAGAAGCCTATGTGAAAGGAAGCTCGGTGTTGGGTAAGCTTCTTTTTGGTGACAGTGTTTACTCTGTAAGCGGAAACCACTGTGACAGTATAATTTATCTCGATACCGACTATGATTTCCCACCCTCGGACTTTTATGTTAAGGAGTCTGAGCTTGAGAAGCTTGAGGAAATAAGAGATAACTTCAGCTCTGAAAGACTGTATATGATGGATATACCCTACTACCGATTTTCCCAAGAGGAGCTTGTGGATGTCAGCGGCTATACCGAAGCGGATGTGTGGGAGCATATTTTCGCTCTGCCCCAAAAGGCAGAAAGTGTAGATGTTGATTTGGAAGAAGTTACATATTATAAATCTGTGTCTGTGGTGTCCACAGATGAAAACAGGATTTTTTACCAAGCAGAAGGCGAAATTGTCCGTGTAAATGAGGATTATTATTGGCTTGATTGTGAGGGTAAATCCTTTGACGAAAACTATAATTCGGGAGCTTTTCAGGCATATCACATTGACTCAATTTACTATGAAGAAATAGAAAATGTGTTTCTCAGAGTTAACGGAAACAGCTAAGAGCAGGTTGACAGTGAGGTGTATTTTTTGTTAAAATAGGGTCATATATTATGATTGGAGACCCGTTTATGAAAAGACTTATTGCACTTATTTTGCTTGTTAATATACTTGCGTTTTCCATTGCAGGATGTGGCAAAGAGGAGAAAAAGGACGAAACCGTCACCGTGACTGCGACACCTACCACTACCCAGAGCACCACCGCTCCTCCTACTTCCGCAAAAGAAACCACTGCACCTATTGCCACCGAGGCAGAAACCGAGCCTTTTTACACAGAAGCACCCCCTGCTCCCTTATATGCTCACGATGAGGTTACAAATATCCTTCTTATCGGCACAGACAGCAACTCTGACTGGGGTCGAAGCGATACTCTTATGCTTCTTTCTCTGGATAATATCCACGGCAAAATCAAAATGACTTCTTTTCTCAGAGATACTTTTGTTTCAATTCCAGGTTATTCCCCTGACAAGCTTAATGCCGCTTATGCTTACGGTGGTACGGATTTGTGCATACAGACCATTGAGTATAACTTCGGCATTGATGTGGACGGCTACGCCATTGTAAACTTTACAACCTTCCGCAACCTTATAAACGCTATTGGC
The DNA here is from genome assembly GCA_017465505.1 of Clostridia bacterium. GTDB lineage: Bacteria > Bacillota > Clostridia > Oscillospirales > Acutalibacteraceae > Ruminococcoides. Next base: position 7,905 of record JAFTWB010000022.1, read on the forward strand.
GGTGTTGATGTTTATCTTACAGAGGACGAAATTGATTACATCAACGCACAGGTGGCTCAGAATGGTCAGCCCAATTATATCCCCGAGGGAACAGGCGAGGGCTATGTGCACCTTACAGGCGGTCAGGCTCTCTGGCACGTTAGAAACCGAGGTGGCGAGGTTAACGGCGAGTATTTTTACGGCACAGACTGGGACAGAGTTGACCGACAGCAGAGAATGTTTGCAGGCATTATCAGCGGACTTACTTCTCTGAGCTTTGATGAGGTGAGCAATATGGCTTACACTGTTTTGCCTTATGTTACCACCGACCTTTCGGGCGGTGAGATTGCAGGGCATATCTCCAATGCTCCTGCATATCTGAGCTATTCTGTTGAACGTGCCACCTTCCCAACGGATTACTGGGTTGACAGTTACTACGATTACGCAGGCTCTGTGCTTGAGATTACCGACTGGAACTCCCTCAGACGAGATGTTGCAACCTTTGTTTATGAGAATATAGGTTAACTGATTGCACAAAACGAAGTTTTTATATTTGTGCACTTATACAAAAATAAAAAATCCCGAAAATTCTTAGTGAGTTTTTCGGGATTTTTGCGTCTAATAAGTGAAAGACAAAATCGGAGATAACAAAGGAGGAGATTTTATGTATAAAAAGATATTAAGCTTATGTCTGGTGCTTTTGCTTGCACTTTCTTGTGTGAGTGTTTCGGTGTCGGCATACGACCCAAGTCTTGAGAGCTTGTTCAAAGCCCCATTTATTGAATATCTTCAGCAGGACGGCTCAAGTGTTGACGAGGAGTTTCTGTATATCAATTACATAGGTTCGACAGATAAGTGCAGTGTTTACAGGGCTTACTACGGCGAGGTTTGCAATGTTGAGACAGAGCAGATTATCGGCGATTATAAATTTACCTACGGTGCTCTTGTAGGTGACGAAAAAACCAACCCCACGGGACTTTTTGCATGGGATAAGTTCGGCTTTGGTATTCTGCCTCTTAAGGAAGCTTACGACAAGGGTTATGTTGATCTGGATTTGCTTTATGAAACCAAGGACTCCGAGCATGGTATGTATCCCTTGACCGAGGGCGAGGAGCTTATGCAGACTCTTAAGGACGCCTATATTAAGCAGTGGCGAGAGGACCATAAGCACCTGGAAGAAGTCAACTGGTTCGACGGAACCTTGGAATATTTCTATTATATTGGCGAAGCAGGCTGTCACGTTTTTCAGGCGGCGGCTATTCCCGGCTCACCTGTTGTACCTGAGGATGTAATTGGTGATTATCGTTTCACCGCCGGTATGTGTATGAGCTACTGCGAAACAAACCCCGCAGGAATGTTTGCTTATAAAGACGGAGAACTTATGACTCTCAGAGAGGCTTATGAAAAGGGTTTGGTTGACCTTGAGCTTTTGTATGAAATAAGCGACAAGAATTACGTGATGACTCCTCTTGAAGAGGAAGAAATCCTCATAAATCTCTGCAAGGCAGAGCTTGAAGAGGAGTACGGCATAGAGGACGCAGGTGCAGATGGCAGCTATATTTCCTTTGCGGTGAAGTTTGATAACTACACTGTATTTCAGTGGAGATTGAAAAATCCTATGTCTGCATTCCAGTATAGCTATTTGTATGGCTATTGGTTTGACGAGGGCGGAGTTTTAGGAAACTATACTCTTGATAATTACGGCAATGTCGAGAAGTTGGAAGAAACCTTGCATAAGGGCTTCATTTATCTTGACGAGATTTGCGAAAAGCTTCCCGAAGAGGCTCAGATTTATCTCAAAGGCGACGCAGACATTGACGGAAAAGTTACCGTAAAAGACGCCACTCTGGTGCAGAAGTTTGTGGCAAAGTATCCTAAGGTTGTAACAGAGTTTGTCAATGACCCTGTAAGAATAGCCGTGGCAGATATGGACTCCAGCGGCGGTTTTGGAGACCCCGATTGGGTAAACAACCGCAGAGAGATAACTGTTAAAGACGCAACTTATATTCAGAAAGTGGTTGCAGGAATTATTAGGGACTTTGACAGGCAGGCGCCTTTTTATACCAACGAGGTTTATTTAACCCCCACGCAGGAAAACACCAAGGAGTATGCACTTGAAGATTTTCCTGAGTATGAGTTTGAAAAGCTTGAGGCTTTAAAGGATGAAGAAAACCGTATTGTCCTTACGCTGAAAAACCCCGGACACACAAATGTTATCGACGCAGTAAATTCTTTGAATTATCGTGTGGGAACAGAGTTTGAGGATGTTTATGTGGCACTTATTCCTACTGAAAAATAATTTTTAAATGATTCTGAATCCAAAGCTCCGCCGTGAAAAGCGGAGCTTTTTTGGGGTTAAGCGGTTTATCCCAAAAATCCGCCTTTTATCCCAAAAAGTTGCTAATGTGACGGTTATGTGATAAATTTTCCTACGGTGAAGCTCAGGCCTGAGAAAACCAATAATAAAAATGGAAGGAAAAATCACAATGACAAAAAGAATTAAGTACATCGTTGCAATGGCAATGGCAGTTTTAATGTTAGCAGCAACATTCGGCACAGTAGCAGTAAATGCCGCAGGCAATAACAGACACACATCAACAGACTTTGCGGTTTACTTTGAAAACTGCAAAAACTGGGAGCAGGTATGGGCATACACATGGTATGAAAACGATATTACTGATGCCAAGGGCAATGTTATCGGCAAAGAAGTTATAGAAGTTACACCCTTCCCCGGTGTTGAGCTTTCAAAAGTTGGCAAAACAACTCTGATTGATAAGGTTGAATATCCCAATGCCACAGAGCACGACATTTTTGAGTACAAGTGCGACGAAGTGTACGACCAGGTTATTGAGGACAAGGTTTACGACAGAGCCTTTGTTATCTTCAATCAGGGTTTTGAGCACGGTCAGCAGTCTTCAGAAGTTCACATCGGCAAGTTCTTCAGTGACATTCACCTTGTAGGTCTTGACAAAGACAACAACGCAACTATTGCTCATTACGTTTCTCCCGAATATATCTTTCTTTTTGACAACAAGAAGACCTTTTAAAAATAAAGACAAATTTTCTCCTTTAAGCCCACGGTTATAAAAGCCGTGGGTATTGTTTTTTACATATTGCTCTATGAAAAAAATAATTAAAAAAGGTTGACTTTTTAAAAATTATTTGTTATATTAAGTAATTGTCGGAAACTGCGGTTTTGCGGTATCCGAGGTATGGTAAAAACGCCCGAAAACCTCGGTGTTTACAAGGTTTTTCTGTGTATTACCAATAAAAAGCATATTTGCTTGTTTTTGGACTATACTAGTATGGTTCATTGACATAGAAATTTTGAGGAAAGGAGAGAAAAGTTTAATGCCAACCTTTAACCAGCTGGTTCGTAAGGGAAGAGAGGTTTCTGAAAAGAAAGCTAAGGCACCCGCACTCTTAAAGGGCTGGAACTCTAAGAAGAACAAAGCTATCAACCAGAATTCCCCCCAGAAGAGAGGCGTTTGCACAGCTGTTAAGACAGCAACTCCCAAAAAGCCTAACTCAGCTTTAAGAAAGATTGCAAGAGTAAGACTTTCCAACGGAATTGAAGTTAGTTCCTACATTCCCGGTGTTGGCCACAACCTTCAGGAGCACTCAGTTGTTCTTATCAGAGGCGGTAGAGTAAAGGACCTCCCCGGTGTTCGTTACCACATTATCCGCGGTACTCTTGATACTCAGGGTGTAGCTAACCGTAATCAGGCACGTTCCAAGTATGGCGCAAAGCGTCCTAAGAAGGGTAAATAAGGAATTGACATAACTCAAACGAATTTAAATTGATATTTTCGTCTGTATACAATACAGGGTTTTATATAGATAACCTCTGTATTGGCGTACGGGAGTTTGTCGCTTTCGAGTACCTATGATATCATTAAAAATTGTGAAGGAGGGAAGTAAAGTGCCAAGAAGAGGTTCCATTGCAAAACGTGATGTTTTGCCCGATCCTATTTATAATTCCAAGCTCGTTACACGTTTAATCAACAACATTATGCTCGACGGTAAGAAGGGTGTAGCTCAGAAAATCGTTTACGGTGCTTTTGACATCATCAACGAGAAGACAGGTAACGATCCCCTCGAGACTTTCGAGGCAGCTATGGAGAATGTTATGCCTCAGTTAGAGGTTAAGGCTCGCCGTGTTGGTGGTTCTACTTATCAGGTTCCCATCGAGGTTAGACCCGAGAGAAGACAGACACTGGGCCTTCGCTGGTTGACAACATATTCTCGTCAGCGTAGCGAAAAGACAATGAAAGAAAGACTTGCCGGTGAGATCCTTGACGCAGTCAACGGTGCCGGCGGTGCATTCAAGAAGCGTGAAGATACTCACAAGATGGCAGAGGCTAACAAAGCATTTGCACATTACAGATGGTAATAGTTTTCTGTTCAGATTTAGGAGGATTTTATGCCAAGGCAAGTATCTCTTGAAAACACAAGAAATATCGGTATTATGGCTCACATCGATGCCGGTAAAACAACTACAACTGAAAGAATTCTGTACTACACCGGCGTAAACCACAAGCTTGGTGAAACACACGACGGTGCTGCTACAATGGACTGGATGGTTCAGGAGCAGGAGAGAGGTATTACAATCACTTCTGCTGCTACTACCTGCTATTGGAACGGTAACAGAATTAACATTATCGATACTCCCGGTCACGTTGACTTCACAGTTGAGGTTGAGCGTTCTCTGAGAGTTCTTGACGGTTCCGTAACTGTTCTTTGTGCTAAGGGCGGCGTTGAGCCCCAGTCCGAAACAGTTTGGCGTCAGGCTGATAACTACAAGGTTCCCAGAATGGTTTATGTTAACAAGATGGACATTATGGGCGCCGATTTCTACCGTGTTGTAAGAATGATGAAGGACAGACTTAAGTGTAACGCTGTTCCCATTCAGCTTCCTATCGGTGCTGAGGATACATTCTGCGGTATCATTGACCTGGTAGAAATGAAGGCTGAGGTTTATTATGATGACCTCGGTAAAGATATGCGTGAGGAGGAAATCCCCGCAGATATGTTAGATCTCGCTAACGAGTACCACGAGAAGCTCATTGAGTCTGTTGCAGAACTCGACGAGGCTCTTATGGAGAAATACTTCGGCGGCGAAGAGCTCACAATCGAAGAAATCAAGACAACAATCAGAAAGGCTACTATCGCTAACGAGATGGTTCCCGTTGTTTGCGGTACTTCTTACCGTAACAAGGGTGTTCAGAAGCTTCTGGACGCAGTTATCGACTATATGCCTGCTCCCACAGATGTTCCTGACATCAAGGGTATTGATGTTGATACTGAAGAGGAGTGCACACGTCCTTCTTCTGACGAGGCACCCTTCGCAGCTCTTGCTTTCAAGATTGCTACCGACCCCTATGTTGGTAAGCTTTGCTTCTTCCGTGTTTACTCCGGTAAGGTAGAGGCAGGTACAAATGTATATAACTCCACAAAAGACAGCTCCGAGCGTATGGGTAGAATTCTCCAGATGCATGCAAACGACAGAAAAGATATCGATTGCTGCTACGCAGGTGACATTGCTGCTGCTGTTGGTCTTAAGCACACAACAACCGGTGATACACTTTGTGACGAGAAGCACCCCGTAATCCTTGAGTCTATGGAGTTCCCCGATCCCGTTATCCGCGTTGCTATCGAGCCCAAGACCAAAGCAGGTCAGGAGAAGATGGGTATTGCTCTTGCAAAGCTTGCAGAAGAAGACCCCACCTTCAAGGCTTACACAGACCAGGAAACAGGTCAGACAATCATCGCAGGTATGGGTGAGCTTCACCTTGAAATCATCGTAGACAGACTTCTCAGAGAGTTCAGAGTTGAAGCTAACATCGGTAAGCCCCAGGTTGCTTACAAAGAAACAATCCGCAGAGAAGCACAGGTTGACGAGAAGTATGCACGTCAGTCCGGTGGTAAGGGTCAGTACGGTCACGTTAAGATCAAGGTTTACCCCAACCCCGAGAAGGGCTACGAGTTTGTAAACGCTATCGTTGGTGGTGCTATTCCCAAGGAATATATTCCTGCTGTTGACGCAGGTATCCAGGGTGCTATGCTCTCCGGTACTGTTGCAGGCTACAATGTTGTTGACGTTAAGGTTGAACTTTATGATGGTTCTTATCATGAGGTTGACTCTTCCGAAATGGCATTTAAGATTGCCGGTTCTATCGCATTCAAGGAGGCTATGAAGAAGGCTGATCCCGTTCTTCTTGAGCCTATTATGAAGGTTACAGTTATTGTTCCCGACGAGTACCTTGGTGACGTTATCGGTGATATCAACTCCAGACGTGGTACTATCGCAGGTATGGAGTCTGACAACGGTGTTACTCGTGTAGAGGGTAAAGTTCCCCTTTCTGAGATGTTCGGTTACGCAACAGACCTCCGTTCCAAGACACAGGGCCGTGGTCAGTACGTAATGGAGCCCAACAGCTATCTTGAGGTTCCCAAGAGCATTGCTGAGAAATTAGCAAAGAAAGAGGGCTAATAAGCTCCCTTTTAGCACAAAGTTTTGCTAAAACTATTGCAATTTTTAGATAAAATTGCTATACTATATACAGCGAATTTTTTTCGATAAAAATCTAAGGAGGAAATTTCCAATGGCAAGAGAAAAGTTTGAAAGAAGTAAGCCCCATATTAATATCGGCACAATCGGTCACGTTGACCACGGTAAGACAACTCTTACAGCTGCTATCACAAAGGTTCTCAACCTCGGCGGCGACGCAGAGTTCGTTGATTACGCTAACATCGATAAGGCTCCCGAAGAGAGAGAGCGTGGTATCACAATCAACACAGCTCACGTTGAGTACCAGACAGCAAACCGTCACTATGCTCACGTTGACTGCCCCGGCCATGCTGACTACGTTAAGAACATGATCACAGGTGCTGCTCAGATGGACGGTGCTATCCTCGTAGTTTCCGCTGCTGACGGTCCTATGCCCCAGACAAGAGAGCACATCCTTCTCTCCCGTCAGGTTGGCGTTCCCTACATCGTAGTATTTATGAACAAGTGTGACCAGGTTGACGACGAAGAGCTCCTCGAGCTCGTTGAGATGGAGATCCGTGACCTCCTCACAGAGTACGAGTTCCCCGGCGACGATACACCTATCATTAAGGGTTCTGCATTCCAGGCTCTCGACAGCGCTTCCAAGGATCCTTCTGCTCCCGAGTATGCTTGCATCCACGAGCTTATGGCTGCAGTTGACAGCTTCATTCCTACTCCCGAGAGAAAGTCTGACCTTCCCTTCCTTATGCCCGTTGAGGACGTATTCACAATCACAGGTCGTGGTACTGTTGCAACTGGTAGAGTTGAGAGAGGTACTGTTAAGACTCAGGAAGAAGTTGAGATCGTTGGTCTTACAGACGAGAGACGTAAGGTTGTTGTTACAGGTCTTGAGATGTTCAGAAAGTCCCTCGACTTTGCTGAGGCTGGTGAGAACGTAGGTGTTCTCCTCAGAGGTGTTCAGCGTTCTGAGATCGAGCGTGGCCAGGTTCTTGCTAAGCCCGGTTCCATCAACCCCCACACAAAGTTCCGTGGTCAGGTTTACGTTCTTACTAAGGAAGAGGGCGGCCGTCATACTCCCTTCTTCAACAACTACCGTCCCCAGTTCTACTTCAGAACAACAGACGTTACAGGTACAATCAGCCTTCCCGAGGGCACAGAGATGTGCATGCCTGGTGATAACGTTGAGATGGATGTTGAGCTTATCACACCTATCGCTATCGAAGTAGGTCTTCGTTTCGCTATCCGTGAGGGTGGTAGAACAGTTGGTTCAGGCGCAGTTATCGCTATCAACGAGTAATTTCAGTAATCTAAGGTTTCCTTAAATCTGAAATCCAATATCAAAGCTTCAAAAGCCGACTCCCTGTGGAGTCGGCTTTTTCGCAGTTAAGAGGTAATGGTGAAGTTTGAAGAAGTGCGGTGGCACAGCCGACCGATGGTGGGAATGATATTTGCCTGTGGCAAATGATGTCGCTTATGCTAATGATGTTTTGCTTACGCAAAATGATGTGTTTGCCGATGGCAAACGTTAATGTGGCACGCTTTGCGTGCAATCCTATTTTATTTAATAATCGGAGCGAAGCGACCCGAAATTTTCAACTTTGTTATTTTTCCACCGTTGATGTGCGACGCATTTATTGCCAACCTATCCAAAGGCGGAATTGCCCTCGGGTGGCTAACCCGGCGGAACTGCCCTGCCGTGGCTAACGGCCGGAGTTGCCCTGTCGTGGCTAACGGCCGGAATTGCCCTGTCGTGGCTAACGGCCGGAATTGCCCTGTCGTGGCTAACGGCCGGGATTGCCCTGTCGTGGCTAACGACTGGCTAACGACTGGCTGACGACTCATCCCTAAAATCAATCGTTTATCCCAAAACGTTGTAACTTTAACTTATCAGTGTTATTTTTAAGCTAAAATCGCCCTTGCTATACACAGGCGAAAACTCAAACTCAGAGGTGATTGTAATGAAAAAAACACAGATTAAAGTTATTTCTCTTGTACTGGTAATGGTTACTCTTATTACGGTAATACCCCTGACAGTGGCGGCAGAGGATAATCACACCTGTTCAGTGACTTACTATAAAGATAACCGAGGTAATCTCACAGGAATAAAAGAAATTAAAATTGATTCCACAACCTATTACGACTGCTCTTCAAACAAAAAGGGCACTATTGATTCTCCTTACCTTTACAATGTTCTGACAAACAACGTGAAGCACAGTAACAACGAATACGGCAACATTCTTTCGGATTGGGCGGCTATTGCGGCGGCGATTTTCGAAAACGGCGGTATTTATACCTGTTGTCCTGACGATAACGGCGACAGTTATCCTCAGCTTTACGGAAAAAACTTCACAAATAATAGCGCCGAAAACTGCTATGTGGGCAAGTATCTGGCAGATAACAGAGAAAATTGGGGCGGTGAAGTCGGCAGCGATTGCTGGCACAGTACAGGCCTGAGCGAAACCACCTCTCTTGACGCTTTAAGAAGCAAAATGGCTTCTGAAATTGCCGCAGGTGTGAATCAGAAAAATTGCAGTGGTGACTACCTTCTTACTCAGGGCACAGGGGCCGAAGAGGCACTTATTGACCTTAAAGGCGTTCAGAACGAGAATCTGCCTGTGCTTTATAATATGGTGACCTCTGTCAGCCGTGACGGCAGCAGTTTTAAATACAGATATAACTCATATTGCCTTGCTTTTTATGATTTTCAGCTTTCGGTTATTGCCGACGAAGACCTTGAATATGTTATGGAGTCAGACGGCTCAATGGGGGAGCTGACTCCCGAAGCCCTTAGAAAAGACACCACCTATGTTGCCACCCAGACCAATAACACAGGCGTGGATTCTACAATGGAAATTGCTCTTGAAAATAGTTCCAGCGAAACAATCTCAACAACCACAGAGCAGAGCACCAGCATAAGCTTTGGCCAGAGTGTTGGTATTGAGGCAAGCTTTCGGGGGGTTGGAGTGTCCACAGGTTTCTCCTGCGAGGAAGCTTTCTCTTTTGCAACTTCCAAAGAAAACGCAGTTACTCATTCCGAGGGCTCTACCATTACCACATCCTGCACAGTGCCTGCTTATACTCAGGCAATTATCAAGCGTGAGCGTGGCTATGGCATTAGCACCCTCAGCTACGATGTGCCTGTGGCACTTACCTTTAACGTGGCGGTTTTCTCTATGAGTGGTGACGTGTATGCCGACGGCGGATGTTGCAGTTCTCTGAGTACAGCAGGCTATACCCAGAGATATTTTTACACCACCTTTGGTGAGAGTAACACAAATGCTTACGAAAGCCTTGCTTACCGCCGTGGGACTACTGTTAAGGAAAAGGACGGCACAGTGAGAATCTTACACGGAATGGACAGTATTAACGGCAATACCCACGTTTCTTACAAAAGGCACAATGGTGCTTCAAGCTATGACGACAGAAGAGATTACGACATCAACTGGGAAAACGTAGAAAATACCCGTATCAGTAATATTGGTACAGAAACTTCTATCAGTGAATTTGCAAACAGAGTGCCTATGCTTCCTTTTGGGGCAAAATCAACCATTAAATGCGAAACAGTGAATACGGAGATTTATGAGTTTGTTCCTTTATATCTGCCCAGAAGTATCAGAGTCACAAACCTTACTGACATAAAGCAGAACGTAAAGCCTCGCTCTACCATTAACCTCAACCGACTGAGTATTGACGCTTTCAATCAGTACGATATTCCTTATTACGGCTTTGCCGTTGAGCACGGCCACTGGGAGATTTGCGAGGGCAGTGAGGATGTTCTTAAGATGACTCCAGGGTCAAACACCTTAACCGTAACAGGTAAAGACGGAGATGTGGGCTGTGTGCAGTGGGTGCTTAACGACGACGTTGAGTATACTGCCGCTTTTGAGCAGGGTAAAGCCACAAAAGCTGAGCTAAAGCCTGTTATAATCCAGTTTTCCGTTATGAACGACGTTATTATGTAAATTTGCTATTGCAATTTTTCCGAAAATAGTGTATGGTTATTCTATAACTTAGAAAAGGAGATTTTTATAATGGCTGAAGATATGATTATGAACAATGCCCCCGAGGAAGAAGAGGGCAGCATTATCGTTCTTGAGGACGACCTTGGCAACGAGGTAGAGTTTGAATATCTTGACGTTGTAGATTACGAAGGCGACGAGTACCTGGTGCTTATGCCTGTTGAGGAAGAGGAAGACGCCGAGGGCGAAGTTCTTATCCTCAAAATCGTTTCCATCGATGACGAGCACGAAACCTTCGAGGGTATCGAGGATGAAGATCTTGTTGACGCTGTTTTTGAGGTTTTCAAGAACAAGTGGAAAGACCAGCTTGACTTTGCTGACTAATCTTTATCAAAACATTAAACCCCTGCGGATTTTTATTTGTCCGCAGGGGTTTTGCGTTTGGTTATTTCTATGGGGCTAATCATCTCGTTGGGAGAAACCTGCAGATAATCGCAAAGCTTGAGAAAGGTTTCCAGAGTGACACTGTCCTGAGAGCCTGTCCAGCAGAGAAAGCTGATTTCCCACGCCGAGATGTTTGTGTTCTTGGCAATTTCATCAACACTCTGACCTGTTCTTACTCGAAAATCAATAATGTGCTTGCAAAAGTTGATGTAACGAGGTTCTTCCTTTATCGGTTCAGAGTTTTTGAGATTCGGCTCTTTATAAAATTCAAACATAATAATCACCATCACTATGATAACACAGTGGAAGTATAAAAGCAAATGGTTTTTTCATATAATGTTATCAGATTGTTAGTGGGGTGTTAGTATGCCAACAAATAAGATTCAGACAGGTATTCGTTTTGACCCGGAATTGCTTTATAAGATTACTCAAATTGCAAAGTACAATAAAAGGTCATTTAATAATCAGATGGAATATTTAGCACAGGTTTGTGTTCGTGAATTTGAAAAAGAAAACGGCGAAATTGAGCTGGACGAATACGAAATGTATAAGAAATAAAAATTGCCCCTGCGGATAGAATAAAATCCGCAGGGGTTTTGCGTTTTTATATTAAGTTACGGAATGTCGATTGTGAGGTCGGTTTTTTCAAAAAGAACCTTGCCGTTTTTGTCCCCCTCAGCTTTGTTAATTTAATTATGAGGCAGCTCCGTGGGTTTGTAAATATGGAATAGTAAACGAAAATCCGTGGAAGATGTTGTGTGTTTTGATAGAAAGAAATGTAACCTTAACACCGCCGTTGATGAACTTTGCCTTTGAATTTATCTTTTCCAAAGGCGGAATCGCCCACCGCGGCTAGCGGACGGAATTGCCCACCGCGGCTAATCCGCAATCACGCCTCGTTGCTTACTACTAATCCTCCGAGTTTTCTGCGTACTTCTGCAATTTACCTATGTGAGACTATGAAATAGCCTCACATTGTTCGGTAAATTACAGGTCGTACTTAAAAATCGGAGGGTAGTAAGCCTCGGACGCACTTACACACGCAAAAACTCCCCTGACCGAAGTCAAGGGAGTTTCTGCAAGGATTTTTTGAAATTAACGTGAAAACGAAGTAAACAAATGTAAAAATTTATGCAGTCTTTGTTTCTGTTTCACCAAAGAGATCGAGTCTGAAAAGTCTGGACTCGTCGTCCTTGTTGTCACAAAGAATGTAAGCGTCTGTAATCTTGCCGCCCTCAATAAGCTTGGTTAAGCCGATGAGCTGACAAAGCTTGCTTTTAAGATTAAGGTGGTCGCCTTCTCTTGTTACGAGATAGACATTGCCTTTGCAAGTGTCGAGCACGGCGAGGAACTTAGCTACATCGATGTTGTGAAGATTGATGACAGATGTCATATCAGTTTCCTCCTTTATTATTTTTTCGTGCTGCCATTTACCATTTGGCATTATCCTTAGAATGACGGTTTTGCGAACTTTGCTGTCCGTCATTATCAGGTGGACCTTACCTGATGATTTCATTATAGCAGGTTTTTCGTAAAAGTCAACAACAAATTGCTTTCGTAGTTGTGCATATCGACGTAGCTCGTATAAACGTTGTATAGATAACAGAGCGTAAAACTGTGCAATGTGCACAGAGACGGAGTTTTTGAAAAACAATTCGACTTCATTCCCTTAGTAACTTTGCACCGATTTTTCCCATATTAAATTTTTTATTGTCCAATTTTTACAAATCGAAGATTTTTTTCTTTTTTGGCCTCAAACACATTGAAAACCCCTTAAATATCCCGATTTTATCCTTAGCAGTTGATGTTTTCTTCTCTTTATGATACAATTAAAATATATTATGCAAAGGAGCTTAAGCTATGTTAACAGATTTTTATAAACAGTTTAAAAGCGGTACAGACATCCGTGGAGTTGCCTCTGAAGGCGTACAGGGTCAGGAGGTTAACCTGACAAACGAGGCAGTTGCCAATATGACCTGGGGCTTTGCCTGCTTCCTTCAGGACAAGCTGGGCAAAAAAGCCGAGGAAATGAAAATTGCCGTGGGCAGGGATTCCAGAATTTCAGGCCCTCGTATTGCCGAGGTTGTGACAAAGACTCTTGCTTCCTTAGGCGTAGAGGTTCTTGATTGCGGTCTTGCTACAACTCCCTCTATGTTTATGACAACTGTGGAGCTTGGTTGTGACGCCTCTGTGCAGATTACCGCCAGCCACCACCCCTTTAACAGAAACGGACTTAAGTTCTTTACCCGTCAGGGCGGTTTAGAGGGTGCTGACATTACAAAAATTCTTGAGTATGCCCAGCAGGGGGTTACTTCCTGTGACTGTGCTCAGGGTGAAATCAAAGCTGTTAACTTTATGGACAGATACGCCGAGATTCTCTGCGATATCATTAAAAAGGGCGTAAACGCCGAAGATTACGACCTGCCCTTAAAGGGCCTGCATATCTGCGTTGACGCAGGTAACGGTGTAGGTGGTTTCTATGCTGACAAGGTGCTGGCTGTTCTTGGTGCAGATACAACAGGCTCAAGATATCTGGACCCCGACGGAATGTTCCCCAATCACGTTCCCAATCCCGAGGATAAAACCGCTATGGCGGCTATTTCCGAGGCAGTTATTCAGAGCGGTGCAGACCTTGGCGTAATTTTTGACACAGACGTTGACCGAGGTGCGGCTGTTGACGGCAAGGGTGCTGAGATTAACCGTAACCGCCTTGTTGCTCTTGCTTCTGCAATTGCCCTTGAGGAAAATGCAGGCGGTACAATTGTTACTGACTCCATTACTTCCGACGGACTTAAGGAGTTTATTGAAAGTACTCTTGGCGGCAAGCATTACAGATATCGCCGCGGCTATAAAAATGTTATTGATAAGGCTATTGAGCTGGAGGCTCAGGGCATTTGCTGTCCTCTTGCCATTGAAACATCAGGCCACGCCGCAATGAAGGAAAACTATTTTCTTGACGACGGTGCTTACCTCTGCACAAAAATCATCATCAAAATGGCTCAGTTAAGACGAGAGGGCAAGGAGATAGGCGACCTTATTGCCGAGCTTAAGGAGTGCAAAGAGGAAAAGGAAATCCGCATTAAGATTAAAGAGGCTGACTTTGCCGCTTATGGTAAGAGTGTTATTGAGAAGCTCACTTGCTATGCGCAGGCTCAGCAGGGCTGGACTGTTGCCGACGACAACCGTGAGGGTATCAGAGTATCTTTTGGCGAAGGCGATGGAGACGGCTGGTTCTTGCTCCGTCTGTCTGTTCACGATCCCATTATGCCTCTTAATATTGAGAGCAACACTGAAGGCGGAGTCGAAATTATCCTTTCAAAGCTTATGGGCTTTTTAAAAGAGTGCCAGGGGCTTGATATTTAAAGTAATAAGTAATATTGAATAATTAAAAAGTGTGGTGGCACGGATTTCGTGCGATTATAGATTATTGATTTGGAGATAAACTTCCTGTAGAGGAGGGGTATCCCTTCCCGAAAAACATCCTTTAAGTTAAAAATTTCGGAAGGGGAAACCCCTCCTCTGTAAATAAACGTCCAACAATAATAAATCCGCCGTTAATGACGCTTTCCTCTGAAAAACCCCTCTACAAAGGCGTTTTGCCCACCGCAACCAGCGGTCGCAACCGATGGTTGCGACGTTTCAAACTAGAATGTATGGTCATTTTTTGGAGTTTGGACTATGATTTGCCCGTATCAAAAAATGAAAGACGAGGTTAAAACTATGAACATTGAAACTGCTAACAGATTATTGGAATATCGAAAGAAAGCAGGGCTTTCTCAGGAAGAGCTCGCTGAGAAAATCGGCGTAAGCCGTCAGGCTGTATCAAAGTGGGAGAGAAGCGAGGCTTCTCCCGATACCGACAATTTGGTGGAGCTTTCAAAGATTTATGGCGTGAGTCTGGACGAGATGTTGGGTCTTAACGCTTCTAAAGCCGAAGAAGCTTTGCCCGAGAAAGACGAGGTGCACGTAAGCTTCAAAGACGGTATCCACGTTAACTCCAAGGATGGCGACAAGGTGGATATTTCCTTCAAAGACGGAGTTCACGTTGTTACAAAAGGCGAGGAGAAGGTTCACATTATCGGGGACGAAAAGTATTACGTTGACGATAAAGGTGAGCGTCACGAAATCAAGCCTGCATATTACTTCTGGCTTTATATGCCCTTTCCTATTATAATAACCGCACTTTTCCTGTGTTGGGGTTTTTCCGGCCTTTGGGGCGGCTGGAATGATGCCTGGCTTCTTTTCTTCCTTGTTCCTCTTTATTATTCTATTATCGAGGTTGTAAGAGCCAAGGACCTGAGCAAATTGGCTTTCCCTGTTATTCCTGCAGGTATCTTTGTGGGTATCGGCATTTTTACCCACATCTGGCACCCCACGTGGATTGTATTTCTCACCATTCCTGTGTTTTACTGCATAGTTGAGTGGGTCAAGAAAAACAAAGCAAATAAAAAATAAAGCTTACGGCCTTCTTTCTTTTAGAAGGTCGTTTTTTATGGATTTTTACTTCTGCGTTGTAAAATATAAATAAAATTAAAACCCTCAATATATAAATGTTCTACAAGTAAATTGGCGAAAGTTGCTGAAATTTAAAAAGTAATTTGTTATAATTAACCTGTTAATTTTTATTAAATCGAGGGATATTATGGGTATGATTAAAAAGTACATCAGTGACCTTAAAACCGAGTTTAAGGGTTACAATGTGCAGAAATTCACAAAAGACCTTACCGCAGGTCTTACCGTTTGTGCCGTTGCCTTGCCTCTGGCTCTTGCTTTTGGCGTATCGGGCGGTGCTACTGCGGCGGCAGGTATGGTCACTGCTATTGTGGCAGGTATTGTTATCGGTATGCTCTCAGGTGCGTCCTATCAGATTTCAGGTCCTACAGGTGCAATGAGTGCGGTGCTGATTTCCATTGTTATGACTTATGAGCTTAAGGGCGTTTTCATTGCCTGTTTCTTGGCAGGTGTGATTATGCTTCTGTGCGGTATTTTCAAGCTGGGCAGACTTATAAGCTTCATTCCGTCCTCTGTTATTATGGGCTTTACCTCGGGTATTGCCATTACAATCGCTATGGGTCAGGTGGACAATTTCTTCGGTACAGTCAGCGAGGGTACAGGTATTATTGATAAAGTTGCGTCTTACTTCAGACTGGGCTTTACTCCCGACCTTACTACCACTCTTATAGCTGTGGGCTCAATGGCTGTTATGATTTTCTGGCCCAAAAAGCTTGGTGCCAGAGTGCCTGCTTCTCTTGTGTGTATTATTCTTGCAACTGCCGTGCAGCTTATTTTCGGCTTCGACGTTGCAGTTGTAGGCGATATCCCTAAGACTCTTTTCCTTTCCGACAGACTGAGCCTTGAGGGAGTTAACCTTGAGATGATTAAAAATCTTGCTTCTCCTATTTTCACTATTGCGGCTCTGGCGATTATTGAAAGCCTTTTGTGCGGTGCAAGTGCAAGCCGAATGAAGAAAGAGCCCTTTGACGCAGACCGTGAGCTGGTGGCTCAGGGCGTGGGCAATATGATACTGCCCCTTTTAGGCGGTGTGCCTGCAACTGCGGCTATTGCAAGAACTTCCGTTGCCATTAAATCAGGCGAGCAGACAAGACTTACCAGTGTGTTCCACTCTGTCTTCCTTCTTGCGGCAATGTTCCTTCTTGGCGGCGTTATGTCAAAGATTCCTCTCTCTGCTCTTGCTGCTGTGCTTATGGTTACATCCTTTAAGATGAACGAGTGGGATGACATCAAGTTTATCTTCAAGCACAAGTTCAAGACATCCATCAGCCAGTTTTTGCTGACTATGATTTGCACAGTTGTCTTTGACCTTACTATTGCGATTGTTCTCGGTGTGCTTTACTCTGCTATTATGTATATGGCTCAGTCAGCTCACGTTTCAGTGCATTTCTCCAACGTTGACCCTGAGAAGCTCAAGGGCAAGCTTGATTGCTCTGAAGAGGATTTCAAGGGCGTTCAGGTGGCTTACGTTACAGGTCCTCTGTACTTTGCTTCTGCAAGTAAGCTGGAAGCTCAGCTTGAAGAAATCAAAGCTGAAAGCCACACACTGCTCCTTTCTATGCGTGGTGTGCCCAGCATTGACGTTGCAGGTGCAAAGGTTATGCTTGAGTGTGTTGAGGCTCTTAAGGAAAAAGATGTTACGGTTATGTTCTGCGGTATGACAAAGCGTTCTAAGCTTACCTTAGACCGTGCAGGCGTAACAGATTTGGTAGGAGAGGACAGCTACTTTGTAAGTGCTGACCTTGCCTTTGTAAAAATTATGGAAGCTTCAAAAGCTTGATTTTTCACTCCTCTTGATTTCTCAAGGGGAGTTTTTTGTATCTTACCACGCAAAAATTACCTCTTACCTTATTTTTTAAGACAAAACCTCTTATGTCAGATATAATAATGACAGTCAAGAGAAAACAGAAAAAATTTTGGAGGTAATTTATAATGAAGAACGAAACATTAAGAAAGCTTTTTGATTTTATCAGACTTGTTTTCAAAGCGGTGGCAACAGCTATGGGCGTTGCGGTTGTTGTAATGAGCATTATGGGCAAAATTGATGTTCAGTCAGCGGTTATGCTTCTCGGTATCGGCCTTGCAGGCTCAGGTGTGGCGTCTTTGATGACAAAGAAAAACGAAGATTGAGAAAAGAGAGGTAGAGAAAGATGAAAAAGTGGGTTAAAATTTTGATTATTGTTGTTTCCTCAGTTCTTGCCCTTACACTTGTTGCGGCAGGCTTTGCAGTGTGGACTTTTGGCGACAATGTAAAGGCCGCTTCAAGTGTGAAAAAGCTGGACGAAAAGCTTTATTACCTTGAGTTTGAAGGGGACTACGGCTTTCAGCAGTTTTTGAAAGAAGGCGGAGCAGCAAGCGAAGAAGAAATGGCAGAGTACATTATTTCAGTTATGTCAGGAGGTTTTTACAAGCCTCAGCTTGAAGAAGTAAAAATGGATTTCGGTTGCAGTACTCTCAGCACAAAGGGCGAGGGCTACAGCCTTATGGGCAGAAATTACGATTGGCACGGTGAAGCAGGCAATGCTATGATTATCCACACAAAGCCTGATGAGGGCTATGAGTCCTACTCTACCACCTGGCTGGACTTTTTGGGCTTTGGAGATGGATTTGCACCTGAGGAGTTTTCAGAAAAGTATATGTCCATAGCCGCAGTTTATGTGCCTCTTGACGGCATAAACGAAAAGGGCCTTTGTGTTGCTGACCTTATGGCAGGAGATGGAGAGGTTACAAAGCAGAAAAGCGAAAAAGCTGACCTTACCACTACCTCTGCAATCCGTATGCTTCTGGACAATGCCGCAGACGTGGATGAAGCAATTGAGCTTTTAAGTCAGTGCGATATGAACTCTTCCATCGGTATGGCTCACCACATCTCCATCAGCGACAGAGAGGGTAACTCTGTGGTTGTGGAGTATGTAGGCGGAGAGATGGTTGTAACTGAAACTGACATAGTTACAAACCATTATCTTGCAGAGGGTGAAAAATTCGGCGTGGGCAATGAAGAGTCCCACAAGCGTTTTGCAAGAATTGAAGAAGCAAAGGAAAGCGTAAAAAGTGTTGAAGCTATGGCCGATTGTATGGAAAGTGTGTCTTATGAAAATGAAACAAAGTGGAGCATAGTTTACGACAAAGAAAATCTTACTATGGATTTTTATAACAGAAGAGATTTCCAAAGCCCCTTGAGCTTTGACTTCAACTGATGTAAAATAGAGGGAGAAATCCAAGGAGGGTATATAGAAAATGAAGGTACTGTTTGAAAGTGCTCAGGTTACGGAAACCGAGGTGCTTATAAGAGGCGACATAACCTTAGCAGAGGTAGAGGCTTTGCTGGACTTTGTAAAGGGATATAACGCCAACACAACAAAAAAGCTCCTTCTTCACAGAGATGATGAGCAGTTTTTGGTTTCTCCCTCGGAGGTTGTTTATATTGAAGCTTCAAACAACAAGGTAGAGGTTGTGACTACCTCTGCTGTGTATGATTCAAAGAAAAAGCTCTATGAGCTTAAGGAAAGCCTGAGCACAGAGCCCTTTGCCCAGATTAACAAGGGCACTCTGGTAAATATCGATTTTGTAAAGTCTGTTCAGGCGGAATTTTCGGGAAATTACAGCTTAAGGCTTAAGACAAGTAAAGAAATACTCACTATTTCAAGAAAGTATTTCAAAGAGTTTAAAAGTAAGATTTGATTTGGAGGTTTTGAAAATGAAAAATATTGGTACAAAAATTTTATTCGCTTGCCTTACAGGCATTGGTATAGGAATCCCCATCACCCTTATTTGTATTATATCGATGGGCGGCTTTAACGACACTATAAAGGAAATTCTGGTGTGGACTGTTGCCTCGGCTCTTTTTGGTGTTATGTCCGTTGTTACCTTCGGCAACGACAGAATGAACTTTATACTGGCAACTGTGTTTCATTGCCTGGGTTGTTTTGGAATAACTGTAGCTACCTGTGCAGTTAACGGTTATGCAGATAAAAGCAGCTTCGGATATCTGCTTCTTATTTTTGTGATTGTTTACGGTGTGCTTTACGGCGGTAGTCTGATTTCTATGAAAATCAACGCCAAGAAAGCAAACGAAGCCCTGAGCAAAAAATAAACAGTAAAAGCGTCGTGAGTTTTTAAGTGCTCACGACGCTTTTGTTAATTAAGATATTCTTTTATTCGGTCTAAGTTTTTTATTGTCTCTTCTCTGCCTAAGTCATACACCGCTTTAAGAGTTTCGGGGTTTTTCTCCAGTCGCCCGATAGGAAGCTTTTCCTTAGGTCGGATGATGAGCGCTTTGCCCTTCTGCTCCATTTCTTCGGCGTACTTAACCTGATTGTTATACAGAATATGGCGGTTTGCCATTGCCTCAACAAGCTTGGGGAATTTTTTCAGCTTAAGCTTCATAAGAGGTATGAGGCTGTTTTTCTTTTTGATGTAGCCCTTTGCCTGGGTGAGGATAACAAGGTTTTTGTCAAAGCCCTTATTTATGAAAAATTCAAGGGGAATTGAGCTTGCAATTCCGCCGTCAAGAAGGGTTTTGCCCTGTACCTCAACAGGAGTTGACACCAAGGGCATTGAGGCGGAGGCTCGCATATACATAAGCCCCTCTTCGTCGGCAGAGTCTATTTTTTTGTAAACCGCCTTACCTGTGTTTATGTCTGTTGCCACAACGAAAAACTCCATAGGATTTTCCTTGAAGGTGTCGTTGTCGAAAACGTCAAGCTCATTGGGAATTTTATTGTAGCAGAAATCTCTGCCGAACATATCGCCTGTTTTTATGAGAGAACGCAGTGAGCAGTATTGTGGGTCTTTTATGTACTTCATATTATAGCGGATTGTTCTGCCAATTTGCTTTGACTTGTAATTGCAGCCGAAGACAGCACCTGCGGAAACTCCTACCGCTGCGTCAAAAGTAATGCCCTGCTCCATAAGCACATCCATAACGCCTGCGGAAAACATACCTCTCATTGCTCCGCCTTCCAGAACCAGACCTCGTTTCATAAATACACCCCATTTACAGAATATGATAGAAATTGTACCTCAAATCTTCATTAAAATCAACATATTGATAGTGACAGAAATGACAAAAATGTCAAATTTTCAAAAATCTATTGACAAAGTAAGGATTTACCAATAATATGTTTTTAGCAACTGTGTCATACTTAGGTTTGTTGCACATTTTTACGAAAGAGGAGATATTGTTATGGAAAGCATTAAAAAGTATATTGCTGAGTTTATTGGCACATTGGTACTTGTTCTTTTTGCTTGCGGTACTGCCGCTGCTGTAGGTTGTTCTACTGTAGATCCTAACGTTAGTTATCTGCTTACTGCCCTTGCATTTGGTTTGGTAATCGTTGCAATGGCTTATTCTATCGGTAACGTTTCAGGTTGTCACATAAATCCTGCAGTGTCAATTGCTATGCTTGTTTCAGGCAAAATGAATATTAAGGACTTTGTGGGTTATGTAGTTGCTCAGGTGTTGGGTGCTGTTGCAGGCTCTGCACTTTTAGGCTACTTCTTGGGCTTTGATTGTGGCTTTGGTGCAAACGGACTTTACAACGGCGATATTATAAAGTCACTGGCCATTGAGGTTGTACTCACCTTTGTTTTTGTTCTTGCCATTTTAGGTGTGACTTCAAAACTTGAGAACAGCAAGGTGGCAGGTATCGTTATCGGTCTTACTCTTACACTGGTACATATCTTCGGTATTCACTTTACCGGTACATCTGTAAACCCCGCAAGAAGTCTTGGTCCTGCTATTTTTGCAGGCGGTGAGGCACTTTCAAATGTTTGGGTGTTTATTGTTGCTCCCTTAGTGGGCGGTGTCCTTGCAGCTTTGGTATATAAGGCTATTGCACCCAAGGCAGAGTAAATTTTTATAAACGGTATGACACGAAGATAAATTTTAGCAAAATCTATTTTGGAGGCAAATTTTTATGGTTTTTGAGAAAGTTAAGGTTATCCTTGCAGAGCAGTTTGACGTTGAGGAGGACGAAATCACATTGGAAACAAACCTCGAGGAGGATTTGTCCGCTGATTCCCTTGACGTTGTAGACCTTCTTATGTCTATCGAGGACGAGTTCGAGATTGAGATTCCCGACGAGGAAATCGACAACATCAGAACCGTTGCAGAGCTTGTTTCTTACATCGAGAGCAATTAACTTTTGATTAACACGGCCGAGGGTTAACCCCCTCGGCTTTTTTCATTTTGGCTATTTGGTCTTGCATTTGTGATTATGTTTATGTATAATAAAAGAGTATATGATAAGTGAGGTGCTATTTATGGCAGAGAATAAAAAAATGGTAGAGGCTATTACCAGCCGTGACGAGGATTTCGCAAAATGGTATACCGACATTGTTAAGAAGGCTGAGCTTGTTGACTATTCAGGCGTTAAGGGCTGTATGGTAATAAGACCCTACGGCTACGGTATCTGGGAAAACATCCAGAAGGATTTGGACAGACGCTTTAAGGAAACAGGCGTTGAAAACGTATATATGCCTATGTTTATCCCCGAGAGCCTGCTCCAGAAGGAGAAAGACCACGTTGAGGGCTTTGCTCCCGAGTGTGCCTGGGTTACAATAGGCGGCAGCGAAAAGCTTACAGAAAAGCTTTGTGTTCGTCCCACTTCTGAAACACTTTTCTGCGAGCATTACGCAAAAATCATAAACACTTACAGAGATTTACCCAAGCTTTACAACCAGTGGTGCTCTGTTGTGCGTTGGGAAAAGACCACAAGACCTTTCCTGAGAACTTCCGAGTTCTTATGGCAGGAAGGCCACACAATGCACGAAACCGCTGAAGAGGCTATTGACGAAACCCTTAAAATGCTTAAGGTTTACGAGGATTTCTACCGTGAAACCCTTGCTATCCCTGCAGTTGTCGGCAGAAAGACCGAGAAGGAGAAGTTTGCAGGTGCAGAGGCTACTTACACCATCGAGCCTATGATGCACAACGGCGTTGCCCTTCAGGGCGGTACTACCCACTATTTCGGCGACGGCTTTGCAAAGAGCTTCGACATTACATATCAGGGCAGAGATAACAAGCTCCATTACCCCCACCAGACATCCTGGGGTGTTTCCACCCGTATGATTGGTGCAATCATTATGGTTCACGGTGACGACGACGGACTTGTGCTTCCCCCAAGAGTTGCTCCTGTTCAGGTTGCAATTATTCCTATTGCACAGCATAAGGAAGGCGTGCTTGACAAGGTTTACGAGGTTGCCGATGTGCTCAAGAAGGATTTCCGTGTTAAGGTTGACGCTTCTGACAAGGCTCCCGGCTGGAAATTCTCTGAATACGAGATGAAGGGCGTTCCCGTAAGAGTTGAGCTCGGTCCCAAGGACATTGAGAAAAACCAGTGCGTTATCGTAAGAAGAGATAACAGAGAGAAGATTTTTGTTTCTTTAGATAACCTTTCAGAAGAAGTTCAGAAGACTCTGGACGCAGTCCACGACGCAATGTACGAGAAGGCTCTCAAGAATATGCAGGAGAAGACCTCTGTTGCTACCAGCTTCGAAGAGTTTCTTGACATTGCAGAGAACAAGCCCGGATTTATTAAGGCTATGTGGTGCGGTGAGAAAGAGTGCGAAGAAAAGCTCAAGGACGTTACAGGTGGCGTAAAGAGCCGCTGTATCCCCTTTGAGGAAGAGCACCTCGCTGACACCTGCGTATGCTGCGGCAAACCTGCAAAACATATGGTTTACTGGGGCAAGCAGTATTGATTTAATATGTATTTTAATGGCACTTCTGGTAACAGAAGTGTCATTGTTTTTTTCTTGACACCATCAGTTTATTGCAGTAGAATTTAATTGAAAATATAGCAAACGGGGGATTTTTATGAAAAAAGTTTTTTGTATTATTTTATCTGTACTCTTTATTTTTTCTCTTTCAGCTTGTAAAGAAAATCAAAGGAATTTGCAGGAAAAAGAAACACAACCTGCTTCTGTAAACGAAAATCCTTCCCATGATTTCTTGGGTAAGTATATTTTTGCCAGCGGTGCAGGGTCTTGGGGAAATGTTCTGAATCTGAACAGCGACGGCAGTTTCGAAGGCAATTTCAGCGATACCGATACGGTGAGCAGTACAGACGAGCAGCCTTACAATGTGTTTAACTATCATTGTAAATACAGTGGAAAATTTGAAATAGAAAAAGGCGATAATGATTATACATATTACTTAACTCTGACATAGCTTGTGACCGAAAAACCCATAGGCGAAGAATGGGCAGAGGATAAAATCAAGTATGTAGTTACCCACCCCAGAGGAATAGAGGACTGCAAGGAGTTTGTTCTTTATACACCCGACGCACCTGTAGATGAGCTACCTGAGGAATTCTTAAGCTGGTGCTATGCTTTGAAGCCCTTGGATGAGAACACATCCGAAACCCTTACCTGCTACGGCATTATGAATACACAAACCAACATCGGCTTTTTCAGACACGATTAACAAAAAACGGAAGTGGCGACACTTCCGTTTTTCTCATAGGTATGATAGAATATTATCATCAGAGTATTGGAGGTTGCTATGTATATATATGCAGTAAGGCACGGAGAAACAGAATATAACGTACAGTACCGAATCTGCGGATTAACAGATTTGGAACTGACCGAAAATGGTTTTAGACAGGCAAAAACATTGGCGGAAAAAGCCGTGGATAAAAATATAGATTTGATTATTTCGTCGCCTCTGAAAAGGGCTGTGTCAACAAGCAACATAATCGCCGAAAAATTAAAAGTGCCTGTGGTTATTGATAACAGACTTATTGAACAGAATTACGGAATATACGAAGGCAAAGACAGGTTTGACGAGGGTTTTCTCAACAATAAAAGGAATTTTGCTTTCAGATATCCTGAGGGTGAATCTATGTTGCAGGTGGCTTACAGGGTTTACGGATTGATTGAAGAAATCAAGGAAAAACACGCAGACAAAAATGTCCTCTTGGTTTGTCACGGCGGTGTTTGTCGAATTATAAATACTTATTTTCGAGATATGACCAACGACGAGTTTGTAAAGTATTCTCAGGTCAATTGCGGAATAGAAGAGTACAAGCTTTAGTAAAAGGTGTTTGTACAGAACCGGTTCTACTTGATATCTGGTTTTTATCGTGATAAAATTAACTTATTAAGGTTGATAGGTGATTATGTATGCTTATGAATGATAATGAGTACTTAGAGATTATCAACTCTATAAAGCTTGAAATAAAAACAGCTCAGCACAAAGCTGCTGCAAGTGTTAACCGTGAGCTGATTATACTTTATCATAAAATCGGTAAGACTATTAACGCTCACAAAGTTTGGGGTAATAAATTTATCGATAATCTGTCCTCGGACATCCGTATGGAGTTTCCAAACGCAAGGGGTTATTCGGTAAGGAATCTGAAATATATGGCGAAATTTGCCGAAACATATAAAGACGAGGAATTTGTGCAGACAGTATCTGCACAAATCCCCTGGTCGCATAATACTTTGATATTGGACAAAATTAAAGATCAGGTTCAGCGAGAATGGTATATTCGCAAAACAGTGGAAAACGGTTGGTCGCATAGTGTGTTGACCCACCAGATTGAAAGTGATTTGTATACCCGACAAGTATTAGTTGATAAAATTTCAAATTTTGAAAACCGACTAGCTTCGCCTCAAAGCGAGCTTGCTGTACAGACTATGAAAGACCCGTATATTTTCGATTTTATTGCTATGCGAGAGGATATGGTGGAGCGTGATATTGAAGCCGCTTTGGTAAAGGATATCACAAGACTTTTGCTTGAGCTTGGTACAGGTTTTGCTTTTCTCGGTAATCAATACCACCTTAACATAGGTGGTGACGATTTTTATATTGATCTGCTGTTTTATAATCTCAACCTGCGTTCTTATGTAGTTGTTGAGCTTAAAACAGGTGAGTTTAAGCCTGAATACGCAGGAAAACTTAATTTTTATCTTTCTGCCGTTGACGAGATTTTAATAAAAGACGGAGATAATCCTACCATTGGATTACTACTCTGTAAAACTAAAAATGATTTAGTGGCAGAATACACCTTGAGAGATATGTCGAAACCTATTGGGGTAAGCGAATATAAAATAACAGGTGATTTGCCGAAGGAATACGCAAGTCAGCTCCCTTCAATTGAAGATATCCATAACAGAATCAAGTAATCTTTTCAACCTCTGATAAGGTCGGGGGTTGATTTTATTGCCAAAAGGTAAATCCCGATTGACTCCAATGCTTTAATCGTATATAATTAAAATGTATAGGTATATAGGTACAAAAGGAGTTTTATGATGAAAAATCTGAGAGTTAAAAGGCTTTTTGGCAAGATATCCATTTTTCTTTGCGTCTGCGTTTTTGCAGGGGCTTTTTCTGCTTGTCAGCCCGACGCTCCCGATGTGTATAACACAACTGCTCCTGAAACCACCGTCGGTGCGACGGAAGTGGGAACTGTACCTCAGACTACCGAGGAAATTTTACCCCAAAACCCTATAAATTTTGAGGAGCTTTTAAAGATAAACACCGACCTCTACGCCTGGATTAAAATACCTGAAACCGTTATTGATTATCCCGTGGCACAGAGCAGTGTTGATGACGACAACTTCTATCTCCACCGTGATTATAGAGGTAACTACGACTTTGCAGGTACAATTTACTCTCAGCGTCACAACTCAAAGTATTTTGTGGAGAGAGTCACCGTGCTATATGGCCACAATATGCTGGACGGCTCTATGTTTGCCCAGCTTCACAAATTCTCCGACCCTGAGTTTTTTGAGAAAAACGACACCCTTTATGTTTACACTCCGGGCCATATTCTTACCTACAAGATTTTTGCCGCCTTTGATTATGACGACAGGCATATTTTAAACAGCTTTAACTTCTACGACGACGAAGTTTATGAGCAGTATCTTGAGGATTGTCTTAACCCTCACTCTGCCAACGCAAACGTGAGAGAAGGCGTTACCTTAACTAAGGACGACAAAATCCTTGTGCTCAGCACTTGTCACGATTATATTTCCAGTCAGAGATTTTTAGTACAGGGGGTGCTTGTTGATGACCAGAGAACCCAATGATTTTAACATTGATAAAACAGAGCTTCAGCCTGATGTTACTCCTGAAATAAACAGAGAAATTTCAGATAACACAAAAAGTAATATGGATGAGAGAGATTACGACGACTTTATCTACACCAGATACCACGGCAGGAAAAGAAATATTTTCAGCTCTCAGCAAAGCCACAATACCACTTGCTCCTATTCCTCTCAGAATCATTTTGTAAAAGAAGTAAGAGCAAGCCACAAACGCAGAAAGCCCTGGTGGAAGAAGCTTATTATAGTTCTTGCTATTATTCTGGCAAGCCTTATCTTTCTTTCTGCCGTTGCAGTGGGCGTTTTCTTTATTCTTAAGCAACAGGGAATTGCTCAGCTTAAGACGGATGATGTGGATATGACCGCACCTGTTATCCAGAATGCAGGAGTTTCAGTGGACAACGCCCGAAACACCATCACCTACAACGGCACTACCTACGGCTACAACAGCGATATGACGTCAATTCTGTGCATTGGTGTGGATAAGGACGAAGGCTTCGGTCTTGAAAACGAGGCAGTGGGCACAGGCGGACAGGCTGACGCCCTTTACCTTGTGGCTCTTGACACAAAAACAGGCAAAACAAGTATTATCGCCATTTCCCGTGATATTTATTCTGATATCGGCACTTATTCCACCGACGGCAAGTACGCAGGTGTTGAGAAGGCTCAGCTTTGTCTGGCTTATGCCTATGGCGACGGCAAAGAAACAAGCTGCGAAAACACTGTAAATGCCGTGGAGAGGCTTTTCTATAATCTCCCTGTAAATTCTTACTTTGCCATTGAATTTGACGCTATTGCGCCTCTTAATGACGCAGTAGGCGGTGTTGATGTTACTATTACCGACGAGTATCTTTATCACGGTGCAGGATATAACTGGCACACAGGGGACAGAGTTCACCTTTGGGGAGATGACGCAAGAGCTTACCTTCAGTACAGAGATGTAACCGAGCTTGGCTCAAGCGTGGACAGAATGAACCGCCAGATTGAGTATATTGAGGGTTTTTCTGCCAATGCAATCGCTATGACCAAAAAAGACCTTACTACTCCCGTGACTCTTTTTAACATTGTGCAGGAGTATTCTGTTACAAATCTTAACGCTTCAAAGATTTCCGCTTTGGGCTACACTGTGGCAACTTCGTCATTGAGCCCTCAGTTTAAGAAAGTTCCCGGTGAAGTAATCCACAACGGTGAGTATGCCGAGTTTGTGGTAGACGAGCAGGGAATGCTTGAGCTGATTTTAGACGTGTATTACAGACCATTAGCATAAAAAATACTACCCGAAAAAGAGTTTTCTATTCTCTTCTTCGGGTAGTTTTTGTTTTATATTGCTTAAATTATATATTACCAAAATATTGGTCGCAGAGCCTTACGCTTTGCATTGCGTCCTTGGCGTAGAAATCCGCCTGAATCTTCTTGGCGTATTCCTCGCTGAGCACTGCTCCGCCTACCATTGTCCTGATGTGCGGAGCCTTTTCTTTAAGAGCCTTTATTGTGTCTTCCATAGAGGTGACGGTAGTGGTCATAAGAGCCGAGAGAAGCACCATCTCTGCTTTATAATCAATGGCACTGTCCACAATTTTCTCCACAGGTACATCTTTGCCTAAATCCATAACCTCGTAGCCGTAGTTTTCAAGCAAAAGCTTTACAATGTTCTTGCCGATGTCGTGGATATCTCCCTTAACGGTGGCAATTACAAGGCGTCTGCCGTTGGTGGCAGTTGTGCCTTTTTCCTGAATTTTTGCCTTTACTTCGTAAAACGCCGCCTTTGCCGCCTCGGCGCTCATAAGCAGAGATGGCAGGTAAACCCTGCCTTTTTCAAAGCCTTCGCCAACCTTGTCCAGAGCAGGGATAATCTCTTCTTTCACAAGCTCAAGAGGGTCACTGCTTTCTAAAGCGGTCTTGGCAAGAGTACGGCTTTTGTCCACAAGTCCGCTTTCTACGGCTTCTTTTAAAGTAAGGTCAGAGGCTGTTTGAGGCGAAGCTGTGACTGAGCCTTCCTCTTTCATAACTCTGTCTATAATTTCTTCGGCAAAATTTTCGTAGGAGTCGTTTCTGGGGTTGTTTAAAGCACTCATCATAAGCTGTGAGTGAGGATTTAAAATGGCACCCTTAAGGCCTGCACCCAGAGCCAGAGCGAAAAATTCAGAGTTTACCTTATCTCTGAGAGGCAGACCGAAGGAAACATTGGAAACACCCAGCACCGTGTTAACCCCCAGAGCGGTGATTCCTTTAACGGAGTCGAGGGTTACCTTGGCGGCATTTCTGTCGGCACTGATTGCCATTGTGAGGGCGTCTACGATGATATCTTTTTTCTCAATGCCGTAGCTTTGGGCTTCAGCTATGATTTTTTTGGCAATTTCAATTCGCTCCTCGGCGGTTTCAGGGATACCCTTTTCGTCGAGAGTAAGGGCAATTACTGCACCACCGTATTTTTTAACCAAGGGGAAAACCGCGTCCATAGACTCGTTTTTGCCGTTGACAGAGTTAACAAGAGCCTTGCCGTTGTAAACTCTCAGTGCCTTTTCCAAAGCCACAGGGTCGGATGTATCAATAACCAGAGGTAAATCTGTAACGCCTTGTAACGCCTTTACAGTGGAAGAGAGTACCTCTTTTTCATCAATCTCAGGCAGACCGCAGTTTACGTCCAGCATTTTTGCTCCGGCTTTCTGCTGATAAATACCCTCGGATAAGATAAAAGACAAATCTCCCTCACGAAAAGCCGCCTTAACTTTGCTTTTGCCTGTGGGGTTGATTCTCTCGCCTATGCACACAGGCTCTTCACCCCACAAAACTGCGTGGGTGTAGGAGCTTACAAGAGTGTGGTTTTTCTTTGTGATTTCTCTGAAAGCTTTAGGCTTAAGAGCCTTTGAGAGCTTTCTTATGTAGCTTGGAGTTGTGCCGCAGCAGCCGCCTACAATCCTTGCACCCATCTGAGTGGCTTTCTCCATAGCTTTTACAAATTCGTCCTCGCTTACGTCAAAAAGAGTCTTGCCGTCAATGATTTTAGGCAGACCTGCGTTTGGCATAATCAGAAGAGGGGTGGAGCTGTACTTTTGAAAATCAGGAAGCACCTGAAGCATTTTCTCAGGGCCTAAAGAGCAGTTAAGACCTATGGCGTCTACCCGCAGACCTTCTAAAAGAGCAATCATTGCAGGTGCACTTGCTCCTGTCATAAGCTTTTTGTTTTCGTCGTAAACATTGCTGACAAAAACGGGCAGAGAGCTGTTTTCTTTAGCTGCCAGCACCGCCGCCTTTGTTTCGAAGGAATCGTTCATTGTTTCGATAATAATAAGGTCGGCTCTGTCTTCTGCTATGCGGATAGTTTCTGCGAAAATTTCATAAGCTTCTTCAAAGCTTAAGTCGCCAAAAGGAGCAAGAAGCTTGCCCAAAGGGCCTATGTCAAGGGCAAGATAACGCTCGCTAAAGCCTTCTCTTGCCTTTTCACCGCATTTGAGAGCGGCGTCGATTATTTCTTTAAGCTCTTCTTTTGAAAATTTCAGGGTGTTCGCACCGAAGGTGTTAAGGGTGATTACATCAGCACCTGCTTCTAAATATTCTCGGTGAATTGAGGTGATAACCTCACTTTCGGTGAGGTTGTAAATTTCGGGCAAAGGGACTTTTGGCAGATTCTTTGACTGAATCATAGTGCCCATTGCACCGTCGAAAATGATAATTTCTTTGGAAAGTTTTTCTAAAATATTCATATTAAACGTCCTTTGGAATAACCGCCGTAACGGATTTTGATGGAGCGGACATCAGCGACTCTGTAAGGGTTACGCCGATATTAAGAGTTGCACCAAGCTCGTCTATAATAAATCTCTGATAAGCTATGGGAAAATCGCCATAGCCCGGAGAAAAACGCCTGTGGCAAGAAACCTTGAAAATCTCCTTGCACATTTTGTTGCAGAGAGCCTCAACGGTAGCCGCCGCCAGAGCGTCCAGCATAAGGGCGAGAGAAGGCTCGCAGAGAGAATATCTGTTAATAAGCCTGTCAGCAGCAATGCCTGCCGTTGCCGCCATAAGCGCACAGCCTTTGCTTTCTTTAAGGAAGGTCTTGAGGCCCTGAGAATGAATTTTTTCGTCGCCGATTATTACCCCATCTTCAAAATATGTGCAGTCATAGAATTTATAAACCGCCTTGGGCTTGAGGCTTTCTGCTAAAAGCTCATAGGCCTTCTCATAAAGGCGGTTAAGGCTTTCGTCGGCTTCGCCTTTAATCCCTGCGTATCGGAAAGCCTCGTTTTTGTCTATTTCAAGCTCAGCAAAGGGGGCTTCAAATTTTACCGTCATCTGATAATCTCCGAAAGATTTTCCTGAATCTTTTTGGCAACATAGGGCTTGTTCATTGAGTAAACGTGAACATTTTTAATGCCATTGGCGTAAAGGTCGATAATCTGCTGAGTTGCGTAGGCAATGCCTGCCTGAGTCATAGCGTCAGGCTTGTCACCGTATTTTTCGGCAATTTTTATGAAAGGCTTGGGAAGAGCAGTACCCGAAAGCTCGCAGGCTCGCATAATCTGCTTTGCGTTGGTAATGGGCATAACACCTGCCACAATTGGCACAAAAATACCCTTTTTGCGAAGCTTGTCTATATATGAGTAAAGGATTTCGTTGTCAAAAAACATCTGTGTAGTGAGGAAAGAGCAGCCTGCCTCTACCTTTTTTGCAATATTTCTGATGTCTTCATCGAGGCTTTCGCTTTCAAGATGTCCCTCGGGATAGCAAGCACCGCCAATGCAGAAGTCGCCCTGCTTTTTGATTTCTTCTATAAGCTCTGAGGCATAACGGAAAGCTCCTGATTTTCCGTCATCTCCCTGAGGAATATCTCCACGAAGTGCCAGAATATTTTCTATGCCTGCCTCTTTAAGCTGAGTAAGCTGGCTTTGTATTCTTTCTTTGGTGGATGAAATACAGGTAAGATGAGCCAGAGCGGTTACACCGTGAGTTTTTTCGATGTCCTCGGCAATCTTCACCGTAAAGTCGCTTGTGCCGCCGCCTGCACCGTAAGTCACGCTCATAAAATCAGGCTTGATAGAAGCGATTTCTCCTATGGCGAATTTCATTTTTTCAAAAGTATCCTGAGCCTTTGGTGGGAAAACCTCAAAGCTCAGAGTTGGTCTGGAAAGAGAAAAAAGCTCATTAAGCTTCATAAAAACACCTCCGT
Organism: Clostridia bacterium; assembly: GCA_017465505.1. Lineage (GTDB taxonomy): Bacteria > Bacillota > Clostridia > Oscillospirales > Acutalibacteraceae > Ruminococcoides. Next base: position 39,526 of record JAFTWB010000022.1, read on the forward strand.
ATCATTTAATTATAACAAATACAAATATATAAAGCAAGAAAAACAGCACTTTGTAGCGAGCGGTGGGGCGATATATTTGCTTACGCAAGATGATGTGTTTGTGTAAACACAAACATTGTGGTGGCACGCTTTGCGTGCAATCCTATTTTATTTAATAATCGGAGCGAAGCAACCCGAAATTTTCAACTTGGCCATTTTCCCGCCGTTAATCATAGGTTCAATTTATATCTAACCTATCCAAAGGCGGAACTGCCCACCGTGGCTAACGGTCAAAAGGCGGAACTGCCCACCGTGGCTAACGGTCAAAAGGCGGAACTGCCCACCGTGGCTAACGGTCAAAAGGCGGAATTGCCCTGCCGTGGCTAACGGCCGGAATTGCCCTCGGGTGGCTAACCCGGCTCAATTGCCCTGTCGTGGCTAACGACTGGTTAACGGATGTTTATATATTGTTCATCAAAACTCTATTGTTTTCTTATATATTTGGTGATACAATAAGATAAACAATCAAAGGAGAGCTTACAATGGGCTTTATACAGAAAATTCAGCAGTTTATGATGGGCAGAAACGGCTTCGATTCTTTTACCCTTTTTCTTTTTATTATTTCTTTAGGTGTGTCAAGTGCAAACTTTTTTGTATGGGATTACACCGCTTCTCTCATTCTTTATGGTGTTCAGCTTCTGATTCTGGGCTATGCGGCTTTTCGTGTTTTCTCCAGAAGTGTTCACAAAAGAAGTGCGGAAAACCGTATGTTTTTAAAAATCTTCAATGGTATCAAAAACTTTTTTGTACTTCAGAAAAACCGAATCCGTGACATTAAAAAATACCGCTACCGCAAGTGTAAGTACTGCAAAGCTACTTTAAGGCTGAAAAGAAGAAGAGGCAAGCACAGTGTGCGTTGCCCCAAGTGCCGCGGTGAGTTCAAAGTAAATATCATAGTATAAAGAAAACCTCTGAGCTTAATACTCAGAGGTTAAATTTTTATCAGCCGACTTTGGATAATATCTCAACTTCTTCGTCCATATTCCAGACAAAGAGTGTGTCGCCGACTCTCTCAACGTAGCCGGTGCCTGATTCTGTATCTCCCAGCATTGATACGGTGAGGTTTAACACGCCGTTATCAACCGAGTAGGTCATAGTTCCGGGGAAAATACCCATAGCCAGAATAGTGCCTGTGCCGTCAGCGTTGAAGGTGTAGGTAATGGGAACTGTGGCAGGGTTGGTTATACCAAAGAAAGAAACACTGCCATCCTGCATAGTGGTCCAGGTGCCTGTGATGTCGTAGCTGGTGGTGTAACCTTCAGCTTCGCCGTCACCTATTTTAATCTTGGGCTTTTCTCCTGTATCATCAAGAACTGTGGGCACAGGGAAGCCCGGGGTTGTGCCTTCCTGAGTGATAATGGTGGTACTGGTGCTGCCGTAGTTAGGCGGAGGAGTAACGTGAACCTGATAAAGATTGATTTCTATTTCTTCCAGAAAGATTTCAATGGTAGGCGGGTCATCCTTTCGGGGAAAGTCCACAACAATAACTTCGCCTTCCTGTGGGTTGATTTCGTAGGTTTCATCCTCGTAAACGTAGATGTAAGGCTGAGGCAATTCAGGAATACTGCGTGTGAAAATAAGGACATATTCCTTATCTGCAAAAGTAATGGTAACAGTAAGCTTTTCTTCTTCAAGGGTGTAGTCGCCTGTGATGTTGTAGCCCTCGCTTGTTACAGTGAAAACATTGTCCTTGGCGGAGAAAGTGGCGTCAAAGGTCTTTTCCTGATACAAAACAGAGCCTGTGCCGTCTGACTTGATGTCCAGCTCGGGGTCGCCGTTGGGGCCGTACCATTTGCCTGTAAGAGATTGGTCAATTGCGTCTTTAGCCCCTTCTGTAACGGCAGGGTTTCCTGATGGGTTGTTGCTTTCTGCACCGCAGGCACAAAGAGCAAAAATCATCATAAGAGCAAGTGTCAGTGCCAATATTTTTTTCATAGTAAGACCTCCTTTAGTTCTATAATTTTATACTATCAGTTTATAAATTATATGTCAATTTGCAGTTTGAATAAATATTGTAATTTTACTTTGTGAGTAATAACAAAAGGGGCTGTCTCACTAAATTAAGTGAGGCAGCCCCCAAAGCTTAACCTTTTGAAGTCTGTTTTGCAAAACAACGGAAAATCACCATAACCGCTGAGGTTATGAGCAGGAAGGATACTCCGTACTGAGAAAAGGGGATGAGCTCGTAAAGAGGTCTGACAAAAAGAGTCATACCGCAGAGCACCCCAAGGTATCCTGTGATTTTCATAAGGATTTTACCTGCACTTGCCTTGCCAAGACGAGAGGCACGGCTTATCTGGGAAATGCCCAGAAGCAAAAGCCATATGCCTAAAATGTAAATAAGGTCAACCATAAAAAGGGTTGCGTCAACGTACCAGAAAACGCAGGCAAGACCGCAGACGAAAGAGATGATTCCGTCAAACAAAAGCCAGTCCGAGCCTGCACTTTTAAGCCCTGCGGTGAAAGCCGCCAACACGCTGATAACGCCGAAAATTATAAGGGCAATTCCCGAAACGGTTATCTTGTCCATAACGCCCTCAAGGTTTGTAACCACTCCCCAGAGAGCACCCAGAGCAAGAAAAACCGCAGAAATTATCCAGAAAATGTTAAGTGTTTTTTTCATTTTTATGCCTCGTTTTTATACATACAAGCCGCCGTTTACGCCCAGAGTCTGACCTGTAACAAAGCCTGAGTTTGTGCCAAGGAAAAGCACGGCGTCGGCAACATCCTTGGGAGTGCCAAGCCTCATAACCGGAGTTTCCTCGGCCAAAGCCGCAAGGTCTTCCTCGCTGAAGGAGCTGAGCATATCTGTGCGTATTACACCGGGGCAAACACAGTTTACCGTAATGTTTGAAGGGGCAAGCTCCTTTGCCAAAGCCTTTGTAAGCCCCATAATACCTGCTTTTGCGGCACTGTAATGCACCTCGCAGGAGCCGCCTGTTTCTCCCCAGATAGAGCTGATGTTTACGATACTGCCCTGCTTTCTTGAAACCATAAAGGGCACTGCCTCACGGCATACATAAAAGACAGAGCTTAAGTTTGTGCTTATCATATTGTTCCAGTCCTCATCTGTGATGTCGGTGAAAAGCTTCTGCTGAGCGATACCTGCGTTGTTAACCAGTACGTCAATATCGCCAAAGGCAGAGAGGGACTCTGAAATAAGCTTCTTTGCACCCTGAGGAGTGGAAACATCCGCCTGAATACAAACCGCCTCGGTGGGGTAAGTGTCGTTTAAAATCTTGCAAAGAGCAGCGGCACGCTCCTGGCTTTTGTTGTAATTTATAACTACTCTGAAGCCTGCCTTGGCAAAGGAAATGGCAATTGCCGCTCCTATGCCCTTAGCTGCTCCTGTAATAACTGCTGTTTTCATATCTTACTTCTTCTTGAAACCGTCCTTAAGGGACACACTGCGGTTGAAAATAAGCTTATCAGCGGCACTGTCCTTGTCTACGCAGAAGTAGCCAAGACGCATAAACTGGAAGGAATCTCCCAGTTTTGCACTGCCTAAGGATTTCTCAAGCTTTGCGTTTTCAACAACCTCAAGAGAATCGGGGTTGAGGTAGTCAAGGAAGTTCTTGTCGCCTACATCGGGGTCGGGCACTGTGAAAAGGTTGGAGTAAAGTCTTATCTCGGCATTTTCGCAGCTTGAGGCGTCTACCCAGTGGATAGTACCGCGGACTTTTCTGCCGTCGGGAGTGTTGCCGCCCTTTGTTTCAGGGTCGTAAGTTGCATAAACCTCAACCACATTGCCGTCTTCGTCTTTTTTACAGCCTGTGCACTTAACGATGTAAGCTGACTTAAGACGAACCTCGTTGCCGGGGTAAAGACGCTGATATCCCTTGATAGGCTCTTCCATAAAGTCGTCTGCTTCAATGAAACACTCTCTGGAGAAAGTGATTACACGAGAACCGTCTTCAGGGCGGTTTGGGTTGTTCTCAACCTCAAACTCCTCTGTTTTGCCTTCGGGGTAGTTTGTGATAACAAGCTTAACAGGGCGGATAACTGCCATTGCTCGCTGAGCAGTTTCGTTAAGGTCTTCTCTTAAGCAGTGCTCAAGGAAAGCATACTCAACAATGGAGTTAACCTTGGAAACGCCGTTTCTGTCTGTAAAGTTGCGGATAGAGCGGGGTGTGTAGCCTCTTCTTCTTAAACCGCAGAGAGTAGGCATTCTGGGGTCGTCCCAGCCTCTTACATAGCCTTCTTCAACCAGAGCTCTGAGCTTACGCTTTGACATAACGGTGTTGTTGATACCAAGACGGGCGAACTCAATCTGTCTGGGTTTTGCAGGAACGGAAACGTTGTTGATAACCCAATCGTAAAGGGGTCTGTGGTCTTCAAATTCAAGAGAGCAAAGGCTGTGGGTAATGCCTTCCATTGCGTCCTCAATGGGGTGAGCAAAGTCGTACATAGGATAAATGCACCACTTTGTGCCCTGACGGTGGTGAGGCAGTCTGTTGATTCGGTAAATTACGGGGTCACGCATATTGAAGTTGCCTGAAGCAAGGTCAATCTTTGCTCTGAGGGTCATAGAGCCGTCCTCAAATTCTCCTGCTCGCATACGCTTGAAAAGGTCAAGGCTTTCCTCAATTGGTCTGTCACGGAAGGGGCTCTTTGCAGGGGTGGAAAGGTCGCCTCTGTACTCTCTCATCTGCTCTGCATTAAGCTCGCAAACGTAGGCAAGGCCCTTTTCGATAAGTTCAATTGCGAACTTGTACATATCCTCAAAGTAGTCGGAAGCAAAGTAGAATCTGTCGTCCCAGTCATAGCCCAGCCACTTGATATCCTCTTTAATAGCCTCAACATACTCCACGTCTTCCTTGGTGGGGTTGGTGTCGTCCATTCGAAGGTTACAAAGTCCGCCGTACTTTTCGGCTGTGCCGAAGTCAATGCAGATAGCCTTTGCGTGGCCGATGTGAAGATAGCCGTTGGGCTCGGGTGGAAAACGGGTGTGTACCTTTTTACCCTCGTATCTGCCGCCTTCGGCAATATCCTCGTCAATAAAATCGTGAATGAAGTTGGAAGCCATAACTTCATTTTCTTCGTTGTTTAAGATTTTTTTATCGTCGCTCATTGTAAAATCTCCTCTCAGGCAAGCTTACTCAGACCGATGTTCAGTCTTCTCAGGGTTTCGTCTTTGCCTAAAATATCAAGTATTTCTACTGCACCGCCGGGTGTAACTGTCTGGCCACTTGCGGCAATTCGTGCAGGCCACATTACTGTGCCGTTTTTAAGCTCAAGCTCAGTGGCAAGGTTTATGAGAAGCTCCTTGATTGCCTCAGCGTTCCAATCAGAAAGTGCCTCTAAACGAGAAGTAACTGTCTGTAAGATTGCAGGAGTGTTTTCAAGGTTTGTCTTGCTTTTCTTGTTTACGAAAAGCTCCTTGTCATAATCGGGAAGCTCCTTGAAGAATTTAATCATCTCGGGGATATCTGTAAGCTGAACTGTTCTTGCCTTTAAGATAGCGGTGAGCTTAGCACCATCATAGGGTGTGTCACCAAAAACAGAGTCGTAGTAAGGCTTTGCAACCTCTATAAACTCTTCGTCACTCATAGCTCTTAAATATTCGGCATTGAACCACTGAAGCTTTTGATAGTCAAAAACAGCAGGGGACTTGCTGATGTTCTCTATGCAGAACTCCTTCTCAAGCTGAGAAAGTGTGAAAATCTCCTCATTGCCCTTGGGACACCAGCCTAAAAGGGCGATGTAGTTGATAATAACCTGAGGCAGATAGCCCTCTTTGATTAAATCCTCAAAGCCTGTAGAGCCGTGGCGTTTTGAAAGCTTTGAAATGTTGCCCTCAGCGTCCTTACCCATAATGAGAGGCAGGTGAACATAGGTGGGAATTTCCCAGCCGAAGGCGTCATAAAGAAGGTTATACTTGGGAGTAGAGCTTAAATATTCACAACCTCTTACTACGTGGGTAATACCCATAGTATGGTCGTCGATAACGTTTGCAAAGTTGTAGGTGGGGAAGCCGTCGGACTTAATAAGAATCTGGTCCTGAAGCTCAGAGTTTTCCACAGTAATCTCACCGAAAACTGCGTCCACAAAAGTAGTTGAGCCCTCTAAAGGCATTTTCTGACGGATAACATAAGGAACACCCTCGGCAAGCAACCTGTCAATCTCTTCCTGAGAAAGGTCACGGCAATGTCTGTCGTAGCCGCCAAAGTCATTGTCCTGCTGAATACTCTCAAGACGCTCTTTTGTGCAGAAGCAGCGGTAAGCTTTGCCTTCCTTAATAAGCTGCTCGGCATAGGGAAGATACATATCCTTTCTCTCAGACTGAACATAAGGGCCGTATTCGCCGCCGATGTCGGGGCCTTCGTCGTGCTTAAGGCCTGCTACCTTAAGTGTGTTGTAAATAACGTCAACTGCACCCTCAACAAGGCGTTCCTGGTCGGTGTCTTCGATTCGAAGAACAAAGCTGCCGCCTTGATTTTTGGCGATGAGGTACTCGTAAAGAGCGGTACGAAGATTACCAACGTGCATAAAACCTGTGGGACTGGGAGCATATCGTGTACGTACTTTCATATTGTCAAATCCTTTCAGAAAGATTTACTTAATAAAAAAACAAATATTTAATTTATTTTATCACAAAAATTCAGATTTTACAATTATTTACACAAATATTTTCTCCCGAATTTGTATGTTTTTGCAATGAAAAACCCGTCGCTTTGTAAACGACGGGTTTAAATGTATTTTATAAAAGAGCAGGTCAGGGTTTAATCTCACCGCAACCGCAAGTGCCTACATAATTCTGATTTATCTTGCCGCACTTGGGGCATTTCCATTCGCCGCTTGCAGGTACACTTTTGGGAGCTTTCTGCATAGCATTATTTTTATCCATATCATTGAATAAGCTGCCGTTGTAGTCTGTGGCTTTTTTTGAGGGGATATCAGAAACATCGTTTTTCTCGTGATCAGCAATGATAATTCCATAGCCCTGAATACATAACGCAGTGAAGAGTGCAACGAAAAATCCGCCAACCAATGTACCCAAACCTATAATAAATTTAGCGTCCATATAACGTTGTGACCAGATTATGATTGCACCAACCAGAGCACCTATCAGCAATAAAAAGAAAAATATCGCTGAGAACACTTTGATTTTTTCGCCAACATTTTTAAACATAAAAATCTACTCCTTTGTTTTGCAAAAAATGCATTATTTTATTAAATGATACTGCGAATTTTCACAGTTGTCAACAAAAATTCTAAGAAATCGCATAAAAATGTAAAAATATTCGCAAATTCCCTATAATAAAATTACAACTGTAAAAGGAGTTGATTTTGTGATAGGCGAGAGGTTGCAGGAGCTTAGAAAAGATTTTGGACTTTCTCAGGAAGATTTGGCAAAAATTCTTGGGGTTTCTCATTATACGGTTTCGTCTTATGAGTGCAACCGCAGTGACCCTGATGATAAATCAAAGATTATTCTGGCGAAGCTTTTTGATGTTTCGGTGGACTATATGTTAGGGCTTATTGATGAGCCTCTTTCCTTTAACAGAGAAAACAGGAGCGTGAAAATCCCTAAAGATTTTTCCGAAAAGGATTTTGAGGATGTCAGCAGGTTTATAGAATTTTTAAAATATAAAAGCGAAAACAAAACCGAGGACTGAGCAAATAAAAATGTTCAGTCCTCGGTGTGTTTTTAATGAAGTTTTATTGTAGGGGCAATTCACGAATTGCCCGATTCGCCCTTGGCAGGTGGTTAACCTGCTTATTCATCCTTACCGCAGCATTTCTTGTACTTTTTGCCGCTTCCGCAGGGACAGGGGTCGTTTCTGCCTACTTTTTTGCCTTTCACCACTGTGCGGTTGGTGGAAAGTGTGCCGTCGCCTGCAAACTCTGTGGGCTTTGCAACCTGCTCACGCTTGATTGCAACTGTAACAGGGTTAACCTTGGGGGCTTCTTCTTTGTTTAATGTCACCTGATGAGCAGCGGCTGCTGCTTTTTCGGCTTCTGCTCGCAGTCTTGCCATTTCTTCCTGCTTTTTCTGGATTTCACGAACCTTTTTAGGTGCGATAATCATAAGCTTTACTGTGTCCTGACGGATGGACTCAATCATCTGGTCGAACATATCAAAGCCCTCAAGTCTGAACTCAACAACAGGGTCTTTCTGAGCATAAGCTCGCATACGGATACCCTGCTTGAGCTCTTCCATATTGTCAATGTGCTCCATCCAGTAGGTATCAACAGACTTAAGCAGGTAAACACGCTCCATCTCACGCATTGTTTCCTCAGCAACGATTTCCTCGTTTTCCTTGTAAAGAGCCTTGGCACGGTTAAGGAGAAGCTCCTGCACAGCGTCTTTTTTCATAGACTTGATTTCACCTTTGAAAAACTCAGGTGTGCCTTCTTCTGTAACAAGCCAGCCGTTGTAGTATTCCTTAAGACCAACAACGTTCCAGTCCTTAGCTTCGCCCACAAGGTAGGTGTTAACCATACCCTCAATAGTCTGCTCAACCATCTTCATAATGGTGTCGTGGATGTCCTCACCCTCAAGTACCTGATTACGCTGACCGTAGATAATCTCTCTCTGGCGGTTCATAACGTCGTCGTACTGGAGAACACTCTTACGGATTCCAAAGTTTCTCTGCTCAACCTTCTGCTGAGAGTTTTCGATGATATTTGAAATCATCTTGTTTTCAATGGGCATATCCTCGTCGACATTAAGACGGGTCATCATCATCTTCATTCGCTCGCCGCCGAAGATACGCATAAGGTCATCCTCTGTGGAAAGGAAGAAACGGCTCTTACCGGGGTCGCCCTGACGGCCTGCACGGCCTCTGAGCTGGTTGTCAATTCGACGGGACTCGTGACGCTCTGTACCGATAATGTAAAGACCGCCTGCTGCTCTTACCTTTTCTGCCTCGTCCTTGATTTCTTCCTTAAACCGGGCGTTGAGCTCTGTAAAGGTCTTTCTTGCCTCTAAAATCTCTTCGTCAGTGGTGTCGCCAAAGCCTGTTGCCTCGGCTAAGAGCTCGTCTGTAAAGCCCATTTTACGCATTTTGTTTTTAGCCATAAACTCGGCATTACCGCCAAGCATAATGTCAGTTCCTCGACCTGCCATATTGGTGGCAATGGTAACTGCACCGAACTTACCTGCCTGAGCAACAATCTCGGCTTCCTTTTCGTGGTGCTTTGCGTTAAGCACATTGTGCTCAATTCCGCGTTTTTTCAGAAGTTTACTTAAAAGCTCGGATTTTTCAATGGAAATTGTACCTACAAGCACAGGCTGACCTTTTTCGTGGCACTGAATAATTGTTTCAATAACGGCGTTGAATTTTGCCTGCTCGTTTATGTAGATAGAGTCGTTTTCGTCGACTCTTGCAAGGGGCTTGTTGGTGGGAATCTCCACAACGTCAAGCTCGTAAATCTCCTTGAACTCCTGCTCCTCGGTCATAGCAGTACCTGTCATACCCGAAAGCTTTTCGTAAAGACGGAAGTAGTTCTGGAAGGTGATAGTGGCAAGGGTTTTGCTTTCGTTCTGAATCTTAACGCCTTCCTTTGCCTCAATAGCCTGATGTAAGCCCTCGTTGTAGCGTCTGCCGTACATAAGACGGCCTGTGAACTCGTCAACAATAACGATTTCGCCGTCCTTGTTTACATAGTCGATGTCAAGGTGCATAATGCCGTGGGCACGGATTGCCTGATTGATGTGGTGCTGAAGGGTGAGGTTTTCGGGGTCTGTGAGGTTTTCAAGCCCGAAGTAGCTCTCAGCCTTTTTAACGCCCACCTGAGTAAGAGTACAGGTCTTTGCTTTTTCGTCTACAAAGTAGTCGATGTCGTTTTCCTCGAAGAAATCTTCCATATTCTCTTTGTTGTCAACTTCGGTGAAAACGTGCTTTCTCAGGCGTTTTGCAAAGGCGTCTGCCTTCTGGTAAAGGTCGGTGGATTTGTCACCCTTACCTGAAATAATAAGAGGAGTACGAGCCTCGTCAATGAGGATGGAGTCAACCTCGTCCACAATGGCGAAAACGTGCTTGCGCTGAACTCTGTGCTCTTTGTAAACCACCATATTATCTCTCAGATAGTCAAAGCCCAGCTCGTTGTTTGTGCCGTAGGTGATGTCGGCCTCGTACTGCTTTTTACGCATATCATTGGGCATATCGTGGATAATAAGACCAACTGAAAGGCCTAAGAAACGGTAAAGCTTGCCCATCCACTCGGAGTCACGCTTTGCAAGGTAGTCGTTAACAGTAACAATGTGAACGCCCTTGCCTGTAAGGCCGTTGAGGTAGGCAGGCAGGGTAGCAACCAGAGTTTTACCTTCACCTGTACGCATTTCTGCGATTCTGCCCTGATGAAGAATAATACCGCCGATAATCTGCACAGGGAAGTGCTTCATACCCAGTACTCGCCAGGAGGCTTCTCGGCAAACGGCAAATGCCTCGGGCAGTAAGCTGTCCAGAGTTTCGCCTTTCTCAAGTCTTTCTCTGAAGAGGACGGTCTGATTCTTAAGCTCAGCGTCGCTCATTTTTTCGTAGGTGGGCTCAAGAGAGAGCACCTTGTCACACAGAGGCTTTACTCTTTTAACCTCTTTTTTGCTGTAATCTCCGAAGAGAGTTTTCAAAAGTCCCATATAATCTTCCTTTCAATATGTAAAAACACATTATCCCATTTTTATATATTTAATTTATTGTAACATATATAAAGCAAAAAATAAAGAATAATTTGCTCTGATGGTTAAATTTATGCACTGTACCCGTTTATAGTATATAAAATGAAATGCACAGTGGCAATTTTTTGGGAGCAAAAGAAGATTTCAGGGACGAGCCGTTGATTGCGGCAGGGCAGCTTTGCCGTTAGCCACGGCAGGGTTAAAGGGCTGAGCAATGCTTATTGTAGGGGACGGCGCCCTCGACGTCCCGAGAATGGTTTATGTTATATGATTGTTTTGAGTTTATAGCAACAAGGTATTCTGAATTTAATTATTTCACCAATAGGCAATCAGGGTCTTTGCACCCTTTACAGGGAGGGTTTTCATTGGTGCAACAACTCAGGTAGTCACATTCGTCACAGCAACATTCAATTACTTTTCCCTGGTTATCCCTGTGTTTGCCGTTGCCTTTGCAATTTATACCTTTGTTTCCCGGAGTCAGCTCTATGCCTGTAATATCGATAATCATAACAACACCTCTATGACAATATACCATATATGGTCTATAAAGTCCATATATGGTCGACGCTTACCTTTCAAAATGTATAAACTTATATCAGAACATTTTGAGGTGATTTTATGGATACACGCAAAGCTGTTGCAAACAGGTTGCTGGAATTATGCGAAAGCAAAAATTTATCTGTTAATGCTTTAGCAAGAATTTCGGCAGTGCCGCCCTCTACCCTTAAAAATATTATCAACGGAGGAAGTCAGAACGCAGGCATAGTAACCCTCAAAAAGCTGTGCGACGGGCTGGAGATTTCTATTTATGATTTTTTCAATACCGAAACCTTTAAAACCTTGGAGCAGGAAATAAAATAATTACAGGGATATCGTAGCTTTTACGATATCCCTGTTTTGTTATATTATTTGCTTTTCTTATGTAAAACTTTGCCCACAATAAAGGCTATTAAAGCAGGCACCAAGAAAACGATTGCTCTTGCGAAAACAAAAACATAAAAAGGAGCACTGTTAAGGCTTACAGAGTAGCGGTAAGAGTCCACCGCCACCAATACGCAGAAAGCCGCCGCCAGCATAATGGAAACGATGTAAAAGATTTTATAAAGTGTGATTTTTTTCATAATTTATCTTCCTTTGCTTTAATTATTTCTCAGGGCTTCTGCCGAGCCAAGCATAGCAATCCTTGCAATGGGGCCTGCACTGTAAAAGCCGTAATCGCCTTCTTCTACCACAACGGCAAAGGCAAGGGGAGCGTCTTCGTCCTTTGAGTATCCTACCATCCAGCCGTTGGGAAGCTTGCCCTCTCCAACCTCGGCGGTGCCTGTCTTTGCACATACGGTGAGCCCCTCAAACATAGAGTCGCCGTAGTAATCTGAAATTGTATATCTCATAAGCTCGTCCAGTTTGTTTGCAGTATTTTCACTGAAGAGCCTGCCGCTTTTGCCGGAGTTTTCGCCCTTTACATAGTGAGGCAGCCTTGTTTCTCCGCCTTGGGCAATTGCACCGCAGAGAATAGCCATCTGAGCAGGGCAAACAGTGTCGGTGTACTGACCGATTCCTGACCAGGCGGTGGAGATATCGTCGGCGTTTTTCAGGTCAAAATGTCCCTGAGCTGTGAAAACCTCTCCTATACGGAAGCTTTTGGTGATTCCTGCTTTATCTGAAACCTTCTGCATATTCTCCCTGCCTGCCTTAAGGGCTGTGTCGCCGAAAGCAATGTTGCAGGAATATGCAAATGCGTTTTTCAAATCCAGAGTGCCGTGCTCTTCAAGACAAGTAACCTCGTAATTGCCGATTTGTTTTTCTCCTTCGCAGGTGAAGGTCATATCCTCGTAATTCTCAATATACTCCAGACCTGCGGCGGCAGTGATGATTTTGTAAATAGAGCCGGGAGTGTAGGTGGAGCTTATGCAGTTGTTAAGATAAGAGCCGTCTTCCAGTGTTTCGGGTATATTTGATGGGTCGTATGTGGGAGTGCTGACCATACAGAGGATTTCTCCCGTTTTGTAGTTATATACAAAGCAAGCACCCTTTCTGCCATCAAAAGCCTCATAAACCTCAGTACAAACATCACTGTCAAGGGTGAGGGTCAGGTTATTCTTACCCTTAAGGCTCTGAGGCAGACCGTAGCCGAATATCTTACTGTGGCCCGAGATTCTGTCTCTGTATGCCGTTTCCACCGCAGTGGCAATGTTGTAAGAGCCGTCGCCAACAGTGTGAAGAAGTGCCTTTCGGGTGTTTTCGTTTTCGTTGTAAAGTCGCTCTCCGTCCTTGCTTGTGGCAAGTACAACTCCGTTTCTGTCCAGCACATCTCCTGCATTGCTGAGCCCTTGTCCCGACACCATATATGGGTTGTAGCTCTGAGAGGCCCACATATCGGAGTCAATAATGTATTTTACGCACAAAAACCCAAGCCCCAGCAAAAACGCCGCAGCCAATATAAGGGATATTATGCTTCTTGATAATGTTTTTTTCATTTGACTTCACCGTTTTGGTTTGTGATAAAAATAAAATCAGTCGATATGTTCGGCTTGCCTCACTCGATATATTTGCTTTGCAAATTCGATATATCTCAATTTTATTTCGCTTCGATATGATATAAATCCAATTCTCGTACCTTTAGGTACATATCGCACCGCAGGTATATCCAGTGGTACACATATCGAAAATCCCGAAAGGGATTTATATCGTTGCAAACCCTATGGGTTTGCTTTATAAGTCCTTTCATCTGCGGCTTTGATAAATGCCAGAAGTCCCCAGCAGGAAAGCATACTGGAGCCGCCTGCACTTACAAAAGGCAGGGTTACGCCTGTAAGGGGCAGAATATCGGTACATCCGAAAATATTAAGACTCATCTGCACCAAGAGCAGAGTAGCCGCACAACAGGCAGAAATGGAATAAAAAGTGCTTCTGCTTCGGGTGGTTATTGCTCGGGCGTAGAAAACAAGACCCATAATCGCAACAGCTATGGTTAATGCAATAATAAAGCCCAGCTCCTCGCTGACAATTCCGAAAACAAGGTCGGTTTCAGACGCACCGTAGTATCTTAAATTACCGCTTCCTGCACCTGTGCCGAAAAGTCCGCCTGAGGCAATGCTGGTGAGAGTTCCTGCCTGCTGATAACCAAGGTCAAACGGGTCGTCCAGAGCGTGACCCCATATAGAAAAACGTTCTGCAATGTAAGGCTTGAAGTTAAGCACCAACAGCACCGCAAAAGCTGCACCTGCAAGGGCTAGGATAACGGTTTTGTAATCTCCCGAGCGGGTAATGGAAATAACAATAAAGGTGACAAAAAAGATTAACGCTGTGCCGAAATCACCCATAAGAGCCAGAGCACCAACGCACAGAGCTGAGAAAATAATAAACTCAAGAAAATTGCGTCTTGTCTGCAAGTAGTCAAGGGACGCCGCACCTACGAAGATGTAGGCAATCTTAACGATTTCAGAGGGCTGAACGGATATTCCGCCGATGTAAATTCGGTTTGCCGCACCATACTCAATTGTACCGAAAATAAGGTTAACCGCAAGAAAGCCCACAGCGGCAATCATAATTGCCCAACGCCATTTTATTACCCTGTCGGGATTTTTTATGAACATCAGAATTGCCATATAAAGGATAGCTCCTGCAATTGCCGAAACAACCTGCACAAAAGCGTCTCCCATATCCTGCTGAACAAGAAGAAGAGAGCCAAGCCCCGTCAGCCATAGCGCCAGAGCCTCAAGCTCAAAGTTTTTTCTGCCGAAAACTCCTGCCGAGAAGAGATAAAGCACCCAGGAAAAAACGGTAATCATAGCAAAAATCGTCAGGGCGTTTAAGTTGAGAGAATTTGTGGTAATGCAGATTTCCGTGGTCATAAACAGGTGAAAAAGATTCACCAGAATCAGAAGCACCGGTGAAGGCACAGAAGCCTTTCTGGAAGTTTTGGAGAAGAACCAGCTGGGCCTTATGTCCTCGTCGTAATCCTCGCCTCTGAGCATAACAAGGCTTGTACCTGCAATGGTGATAACGTCATTTATAAAAACCTGAGTTCTGCCCGAAATCTCCTTGCCGTTTACCTTTGTGCCCGATTTTGAGCCTGTGTCGCTGACAAACCAGCCTGCCTTGCGTCTTAAGAGTACGCAGTGATTTCGGGAAACCGAGGGGTCTTCAATGGTAATGTCGCACCCTCTGGCTCTGCCGATGGAGTTTTCCCAGAAAAGCACAGGGATTTTTATGTCGAAACGACGGTTATACAGCATAACAAGGGGCTTTTCGGCTCGCTTGTGGCGACGCATAGAGGCATAGCACTGATACACAATGAATATTCCGTAAAAGCTGAGAAGTATCCTCAGCCCAACAATAGCCACATCAGACACGCCTTGTACCATATAAATCGCCTCCTTTTCATATACTCGCAACTATAATAGTATGCCTTTTTGCTTTGGTTTGTCAACAAATAAAATGTGAATTTTAAGAAAAAAGGCTCTCCCGATAAACAGGAAAGCCTTGAAAAATCAATTTATTTTACCGTCTGCACCTCATCCACACCGTAGAAGAGAAGAGTTTCGATGGCGGCTTTGTCTAAAATTTCTCCTGCTATTGCAACAGGGATTGCAGGGGGACAGCTTATGGCGTAATCAGCCAGAATTTTACCCTCAGCTTTACTTGTGGGGGTAACCTCACGAGGACTGTAAAGTGCTTCTCTGATACCGAGGCCTCTTTGTGGCTTGGTGATTTTTGGTTGGGAAGAGGTGATTTTTTCTCTCTTTTCAATGGCTAAAAGCACTTTTTCCAGAGCATTTAAGTCCTTTTGAGGGTTTTCGGGGGTAAGCATAAGAACAAGAAAATCATCATCTGCATATTCACAGAAAATGCTGTTTTCCTTTAAAACCCCTGCAAGCTCAGTGCCTTTGTAGCCGTAATTATTAGAGCAGATTGTTATTTTAAGAGGCTCTTTTCCAAAAAGCTCAAAGCCCTTTTGGCTGAGTCTGCTTTTAAGTGCCTCAACTTCTTTTGTAAACTCAGAAAGCCTTTCTTTATAGCCCTCTGAAAGATACTTGTTTGCTCTATCAAGGGACTGGAGAATAAGATAAGAGGGGCTTGTGGAAGCAAAAAGAGAAAGTGCACCCGTTGCCTGAGCTTTGAAAAATTCGGGAGCGGACTTGCTTATATGCAGGTAAGCTCCTCCTGTGAGCACAGGCAGAGTCTTGTGAGCAGAGTCACAGCACATATCAGCCCCCAAATGCAAAGGATGAAGATTTTCATCAAGAAAATTCAGATAAGCTCCGTGGGCATTGTCCACCAGAAAAAGGAGATTTTCCTCTTTGCAAACTTCTGAAAGTTCTTTTATGTCTGCCATATTTCCCAGGTAATCAGGACTGGTTATGTAAAGGGCAGTGGGCTTTTTTTCTATGCTTTTAAGGGCATTTTTCAGTTTATGTGCAGTTAGGCTGAGGCTTATAAGCCCCTCGTTTTCCTCGGGGTAAATCCACTCTACCTCAACATCGTTTAAAGCAGCCGCACTTAAAAAAGCCTTGTGAGCGTTTCTTGTTGCAAGAATAAAGGGCTTTTCGCCTTTTTCTTTGGCAAAAACGGCGGTGAGATACACCATAGCCCTTATGCAAAGGGACGAGCCCTCGGCAGAGTAAAGGGTTTTTCCGCTGAGGAAAAGGGAAGAGGCGTTAGCCATACTTTCCTCTATAATTCCCTGCGCCGTATAGAGCACATCAGCACCCTCTACCTCTGTTATGTCAAGACCCTCAAAGCCTAAGAAAGCCTTGCCCTTATGACCGGGCATATGCAATCTGACAGCTTCAGAGTCCTTGTAATTCTTTACAAAATCACAGATTGGTGTGTTCATATTATTCGTCCAAAGCCTTGGCGGCTTCAAGCATAATTGCACATTCCATACGCTTTTTGAAGAGCTTGCAGCCGTCCTCGTAAATGCCCTTTACAGAGCCTGTGGCGTGGTAGGCGTTGGCTGCACAACCCCCTGAGCAGTAAAGCTTTGCCCAGCAGTTCTTACATTCTTCGTGAGCGTAAACATTGCAGGAAGCAAAATCCTCCTGAATAGCGGTGTTTGTAACACCTTCAAAAACAGAGCCTAAGCGGAATTTTTCCTCGCCCACAAACTGGTGGCAGGGGTAAAGGTCACCCCAAGGGGTAACCGCCATATACTCTGTGCCCGAGCCGCAGCCCGAGAGCCTTTTGTAAATACAAGGGCCGCCCTTAAGGTCAATCATATAGTGATAGAAGGTGAAGGGGTTGCCCTCTCTGTGACGCTCAAGCATAAGAGAGGCAAGCTCTTCGTACTGCTTCATAACAATTTCCATATCCTCATTTGTCAGGCGGCTGGGGTCGTCCTTGGAGCAGACAACAGGCTCCATACTCAGCTCCTTAAAGCCAAGGCGGAGCATTTCCTTGATATCTTCAAGAAAATCGGGATTTGCGTGAGTAAATGTGCCACGCATATAATAGTTTTTGCCCCCACGCTGAGAAACAAAGTCCTGAAATTTGGGAACAATCTTCTCCCAGCTTCCATTACCCTGAAAATCCACACGGAAACGGTCGTGAACCTCTTTTCTGCCGTCAAGGCTGAGAACCACGTTGCTGCACTCTTTGTTGGCAAAGTCGATTACGTCCTGATCCACCAGAACGCCGTTGGTGGTAAGGGTAAAGCGGAAATTCTTGCCCTTTTCCTTTTCAATGCTTCTTGCGTAAGCAACCAGCTCCTTGACAACAGAGAAGTTCATAAGAGGCTCTCCGCCGAAGAAGTCTACCTCAAGGTTCCTTCTTGTTCCTGAATTTTCCACAAGAAAATCAAGAGCCGCCTTGCCTACCTCAAAGCTCATAAGGCCTCTCTCGCCGTGATACTTGCCCTGAGAAGCAAAACAGTAAGAGCAGTTAAGGTTGCAGGTGTGAGCAATGTGCAGACAAAGTGCCTTTACAATGCCCTTGCTCTTTTCTTTGAGCTTGCCTGCCATAGAAGAGAAAGAGTCAGGAGTGAAAAGCTTGCCTGCCTCTTTAAGAGCCTCAATCTGATTGAAGCAATCTTTGATTTCAGCCTCATTTACCTCGGGGTTTTCGGGGTATTTGCTGAGAATAAACTGAAGGATTTCTTCCTGAGTTTTATCCTCATACATATTGATAATATCGTAGGCTACCTCGTCCACAACGTGAACAGAGCCCGAGTAAATATCCAGAACAATGTTAAGTCCTGAGAGTTTATAGCAATGTATCATATTATATCTCCTAACCACAAAAAATGCCGCCAAAAGGCGGCATTTTCGATTTGTAATTCAAAAATTACTTCTGCTCTGCGTTCTCGCACTCCTGGTTTGCAACGCCGCAGCTTGTTTTGCAAGCAGACTGGCAAGAAGTCTGGCACTCGCCGCAACCGCCGCACTTAGCGGACTCGCAAAGATTCTTGGTATCAAGAGTTTTGATTGTCATAATAAATTCCTCCGAAATTATATTTCTAAAGCTATTTTATCACGCAAAAAGCCATAAGTCAATGTTTATGTCAATGTTTATATTAAAGTACCCTCAAAAATCCTTCGTGCAAGAGTAGAGTTTCGAAAACTCTTGTCGTCAGACACATCCTTTATCACCTTGATAAAAGGCGGTACAGGGGGAGTTACATCTTCGCTTTCCACCTCAATTTCAAGAAAAGCCAAATCACTCCAGAAAGGAAAAACGTCCAGCTCAAGAGTGTAGCCCTCATAAGAAAAAGTATATCGGGTTTTCTCAATGGGAGCAGTACCACGAGCAATGTAGGCTGAAAGCTCATTAAACTCAGCCTCGGTGATGTTTTCTTCAATTTCAATCCTTGTGAGAGAGGTAACGTCCTGCTTGAAGGTTTTGCAGAAAGTCAGCTTGCCCTTTTCTTCGGATTTGCGGATTCTGCACCGATACTCGGGCAGCTGAAGATAAAGCTGACAGAGCTTCTTCTCGTGAAACTCAGGCTGAGCAGAAATCACCTTTAAATCGGGCATTTCAATTAAAAATTTATATTCAATTTCCAAGGGTTTGTTTGTCATTTTCCACCTCTTAAGGTCAGACACAGAATCTCAGGGGGGTTATTGAACCGAGGCACGGCTTGACTTGAAGAGCCCAGACCCCGTGTAACAACAAGAGTTGCCATTTCCTCCTGAAAAACACCGTAGTCATACTTGGGGAAATACCCCTGCTCGGGAGCGTAAAGCCCACCTTTAAAGGGAACAATCACCTGACCGCCGTGAGTGTGACCTGAAAGCATAAGGTCAACTCCCACCTTATCCACTCCCCAGAAGTAATACTCGGGACAGTGAGAAAGCAAAACTGTGAACTTGTCTGTGTCGGCAAAATCCCTGAGATACTCATTAAGGTTATCCAAACTGGGATGATATGCCGCAAGGCTTCCCAGACGGATGTCATTTTCGTTGAGGTCAACCTCAATGTACTCGTTGTGCAGAAAAGTGGTGTGCTCTTTGAGGATTTCCTCGATTTTTTCAAGATTGGCATTATCAAGCTCGTGATTTCCCAAAGTGCTGTATACAGGAGCAATTTCACAAAGCCCTTGGTAAAGAGCCTCAAAAGCGGACAAATCCGCAGAGTCACTGTTAATCATATCTCCCACAGTGAAAATCACATCAGGCTCCAGCCCTTTGACTTTTTCCAAAAGCTTTTTATTATCCTTTCCAAACACAGACCCGTGTAAGTCGGAAAGGACAACGACCTTTGTATCTGCAGAAAGCTTATTGTCACAGATGGAGTAGTTTGTTACGGTAAGAAGGCGGTAGCTTACCAGCACACCTACTGTGCTTAAAGCCAGAATAACCGCCAGAAAAACCGCAAAAATCACAGGAATCCATTTTGATTTTTTGGATTTCATAAACAATAATTATGTTATATTTAGATTTTAAAACTTTTTGAAAAAGGAATGAAGCAAAAAGTAAAATTTTTCAATTATCTGACGAGACTTGGTTTCATTCCAGTTGGTTATTGTAATGCCTGTTTCTGAAATCTTTGGATTGCCATATTTGATAATGTCTTCATGAAACTCATCAGATATACGCTTGTTTTTTGGCGCAGTTAACATCAGATCTATTAGTAGACGATTGTTGTAGGGGATAAAGATTTCGTTGGAATATGAATGTTCGGATGTAATTACAATACCACCCCAAGCGCTATACCTAAATTCCCATAAATACATATCACTTGCATCGTAACCGATTGGTAAATTATCAAAACCGCTCTTGTTGATAAACTCTTGAAAAATATTGTCAGTCTCTTTAGCAAGTTTGCGTTCAGTAAGGAAAATTTTGTACATGGAAGTCATTTGTCTCGGAGATAGCTTATCAGGCATTTTTTTAAGACCGAATTTTTTATAATAATTTGCTCTTCCAATTTCAGAAATCCAAGATTTGATTTCTACTTCAAATGGTTTTTGGGTATTAAAAAAAGCACGTTTTCTAACATCGTTTTTATTGCAGGTATATCCTCCGTTATTATGTTGAAGTATTTCCCTTTGTTTCTCAATTTCAGGAAAATCATCGTCATTATCTGATATATTAAAAATTGTGTGATTTACGCCAATATGTTGTGCGATTTCGTGAGCCGCGTCAGCGTCTATTTTATCTCCCGGCATACTGCAATAGCTATAATAGAAAAATTTATCTTCAAGGCCATTTGTTGCAGCAAGTGTTGTTTTACTATCCATTCCTCCTGTTAAGGAAATAGCTGGGGTGTTCCATTTATTGGAGGCGCAAATTAAAGTGTTTTTTAAAATGGAGTGAATTTTTTCAATAAGGGCGGTGTACTCAATTTCGTTTGTACATTCGTGTATTTCTTTGGTTGGGAAGATTCGAATATAAGAAATCGATTTTTCTGAATAGTTATATAGGTGATTGGTTAAAGCACGCTTGATTTCAGAATATGGGGTTCTATCGCCAGGAAAGAATAAACCATATTTATAAAAGAATCGATAAGATTCAAAACGTTTTGTGTAGTTATCTTTTTCTAATTGAAATATGTCTGCAATTAACTGGTAATGCGAAGATAAATAAAGCCTCTCGTCGATAATTGCATATGTGCAAAATAACATTTCAGTTGGGTCCGTAATGAAGCTGATATTATTATTATGAATATATCCTATAAAAAAATCGCCAGTAAATTCGTTTATTGTATCTATGCATAGTTGATTTTTTTGTTTGGTTTTGTTAAATAATTCGTTTACAATTTCAATTTCATTGTACTGCATGGTGAAAGGATTGATGCAGTTGCCAATTAAGAAAAGAACTGAATTATCGTCGCCATAGTAATAGAAATGTTGTTCTTTATGTATATATATATAATATCGACCAAACTTATGCATATTAAAATATTCTAAAAAAGGATAAGCGGTGATATCGGACAAATCACGTTCTGATATAAGATAGCCACGACAAAATAGTTTATCAATATAATTATTCGACACATTAACACCCCGTTGTTTAAGAAGTTTTCTGGTTAATTTATCTCCAAATATTTTATCAAATCTTTATTGATTTTGCGGAAAGTATCTTTATTTTGAAAGTCCTGCGGAAGCGATAAGCTCATCCATCAGTTTTTCGATAGAAAAGCCTACCTCACCCATCATCATCGGATACATACTGATTTGTGTAAAGCCGGGGAGAGTGTTGATTTCGTTGAACACCACCCTGCCTGATTCTTCCATAAAGAAGTCAACTCTGGAAAGGCCTGAGCAGCCTAAAACTCTGAAAATCTTCTCGGCATAGTCCTTGACCTTTTCGTTGACGCCTTGGGGAATATCCGGGTGGAGGACTGTCTTGGAGTCAGCGTTGTTGTACTTGGCTTCATAGCTGTAAAAAACGTCGCCTGCCACGGCTTCTCCTGCGTTGGAGCAGGTGATGTTGCCATTTTTTTCAAAAACCGCACACTCAAGCTCTCTGCCCTTGATGGTTTCCTCAATAAGCACCTTGGAGTCGTGCTTTAGGGCGAGATTTACGGCGTTAATAAGCTCGTTTCGGTTCTCTGCCTTGGAAACACCCTGAGAAGAGCCGGATTTACAGGGCTTTACAAACATAGGGTAGCCCAGCTTCTTTTCAGCTTCTTCTATGTAAGAGGTATTATCACCCTCTCTTACTAAAACGTAGTCTGCCTGAGGGATTTCCTTAAGACTTTCAACGATGATTTTTGTATAGGCCTTATCCATAGAAACTGAGGAAGCCACAACACCGCAACCTACATAGGGGATGGAGCAAAGCTCAAAAAGCCCCTGAATTGTGCCGTCTTCACCGTTTTTGCCGTGAAGCACAGGGATGATAGTGTCGATTTTTATAGTGGTGTTGTTTTTGTCGAGAAGCACAAGGCCTTTGTTGGGAAACAGCATACAAGCTACGTTGGAAGGTTCAGAGTCCCATTTGCAGGCAGGAATCAGACCGGTGTCCCCAGTGTAATAAACCCAGTCGCCGTTTTTCTTTATGCCTACAAGATGTTTTGTGTATTTTTCGTCACTTACGTTTTTGATGAAGTTCATTACAGATTTGCAGGAAACTTCATGCTCGGTGGAATTGCCGCCGAAAATAATTAAAATTGATTTTTTTGTCATAATATACCTTCTGTTTAGTTTTTACCGTAATCAAATTCGGTGAGATTTTTATGTATAAGGGCAAAAAGCCTGTCGTTTACTGCGTCGGATACGAAGCTGTTGTGAGGAGTTATTAGGACTCTCTCGGCCTGCCATAAGGGATTTTCAGAGGAAAGAGGCTCTTCTTCAAAAACATCCAGAGCCACTCCTGAAAGCTTGCCGTCGTGTAAAGCTTTCAGCAGGTCAATTTCATTTATAACTTTTCCTCTTGAAATGTTTATAAGAACTGCGTCATCTTTGAAATGAGCAAGAGTTTCGCTGTTTATAAGGTGGTGAGTTTTTTCAGTAAAAGGCAGACAAAGGACTACAACGTCGCTGAGTCTGAGGGCAGTGTTTAAACTGTCCATATAGAAAAACTCGTCAACAAAAGGAGATTTTGAATCGAAAATATCAGCACCCAGCACCTTTGTGCCGAAGGCCTTGAAGCGTTTGGCACACTCCTGACCGATGTTTCCCACACCTATAATAAGTACGGACTTGCCGTAAAGCTCCCGAAGATTTCTGTTTTTCTCCCATTTTGAAGCTTCCTGTTTTTTGAAAAAGAAGTGGGAGCTTTTGTAAATTTCAAGGGTTTTCAGCACTGCCCACTCGGCCATTGGGATGTTGTAAACCCCTTTTGCATTGAAAAGAGCAATGCCTTTCTGGGCAAAAAGGCTCACAGGGACTCTGTCGTAGCCTGCACTGGTAAGCTGAACCGCCTTGAGGTTTTTGAAATCCTCTACGTTGTTATGAAGGAAAAGGCCGTTGCATACCACTGCGTCAAACCGTGAACAGTCGATACTCAGCTTTTCCAGTTCATTCTGGACAAAGGTTATTTCAAAACCGCTGTTTTTAAGAGCGGCCTTCTGCTGTTGAGAATAATTAAAGGCTCCTGTTAAAAGAAGTTTCACTTCGTGTCACCTCAGATTGTGTGAATAATTACTTTTCCACGGCTTCTCTTTTTTCTGCCTGAGCTTTTGCGGCGGTTTCGCCTGTGTTTTCGTTGTCGGCGTTTTTAAGCACCTTGAAAATTGAAATAAAGAAAATTTTGAAGTCAAGGCTGAAAGAAATGTTGCGGGTGTACCACACGTTGAGCTCAATTCTTTTGTTCCACTCCACGTCTTTTCTGCCGTTTATCTGTGCCCAGCCTGTAACACCGGGGCGAACATCAAACATATGCCTCTGCTCCTCGGTGTAATCTTCCAGAGGCCAGGGGTGGTATGTAAGGGGAGGACGAGGGCCGATAATGCTCATATCGCCTTTGAGAATATTTACAAGCTGAGGAAGCTCATCGATACTTGTGGCACGGATGAATTTACCCACTTTGGTAACTCTGGAGTCGCCTTTTCCCGAGTAAACGCCGCTGCCTGTATGCTCTGCACCTACGCACATACTGCGGAATTTATAAATATCGAAGACCTTACCATCCTTGCCCAGACGCTTTTGTTTGAAAATAACAGGGCCCTTTGAGTCGATTTTAATAAGGAGAGACGTAATCAGAAGCACAGGAGACAAAATAATAAGCCCCAGAAGGGAAATGACAATGTCAGCGCTGCGTTTGAAAAATTTATACATATCCTCTACCCCTTGGAATGTAATCGGACAATAAGTCATTTTACATTATATCATATTACATAAGAAAATCAACGGAAAAAGTTTATAAAAATTCTTTAATTGACAATAGTGTTTATAAGTTGTATAATTTAACTGTATAACTATGCTTATTTTTGTCCTGATGAGGTAAAATTGATGAAAAAGTTCAGTTCCCGTAAGGGTTTTCTGCTTATAGCAGATATACTTATCACCGCAGTTTCGGGCACCTTTGTAAACCTGGCACTGATGTGGGTTGATATCGCCAAAGGAAGCTTTTCTTTAAGCGTTCCCTGGTCTACCCTGACTTTGGTTTTAGGTATTACTGTTTTGTTTGCCCTTTTATTATTGCTCAGCTTTGGCTCATATTCTTTCTTCTGGCGGCTTTTCGGCAGAAAGGACTATATGGTTTGTGCACTTGCCGTAACCTGTGCCTTTGCCTTAAGCGGAGTATTCCTGTATTATTTCAAGGCTTTTGACAATGGTTTTCCCTGGCTTTATATGATTTGCTCCTACCTTATGACAGTCTGTGCTATGGTTCTTATAAGATACGCTTTCAAGAAAGCTATCATAAGGCTTACCGAGGTAGGCAGAGAAGAAAACGGCAGACGAACTCTTATTGTTGGTGCAGGTCAGGCGGCTAAGCTTATTCTTGCTGACATCGAAAGTGCAAAAAGCGACCCCAACAATCCCTCTCACGACATTATTCCTGTTTGCCTTGTTGACGATAACCGTGCCAAATACGGCACAAAGCTCAGCGGTGTGCCGGTTCTCGGCAACACTCAGGACATTCCTCAGCTTTGTAAGGCAAGCAATATTTCCCTTATTCTTTTTGCCATTCCTTCCTGTAGTGACGAAGAGAGAAAGCATATTCTTGAGATTTGCTCCAAAACTCAGTGCAGTATCAAAATGGTGCCTTATCTGAGTAATCTTTTCTTTGATGAATCCAGCAGAGGTAAGGGACTTTTAAAACAGGTTCAGGACATTAAAATCGAGGACCTTCTTGGCAGAGAGCCTATCTCCTTTGACAGAAAAAAAGTCAAGGAGTTTATCAAGGGCAAGGTTTGTATGGTTACAGGCGGCGGCGGTTCAATCGGCTCTGAGCTTGTAAGGCAGATTGCAAATTACGACCCCAAGCAGGTTATCATTGTTGATATTTATGAAAATAATGCCTACGATATTCAGCAGGAGCTGATTTTAGAGCACGAGGACAGCCTTAATCTGGTTACTCTCATTGCTTCTGTCAGGGATTATGATAAGATGGAAAGCATTTTCAAGGAGTATAAGCCTGATATTGTCTTCCACGCAGCGGCTCACAAGCACGTTCCCTTAATGGAAACTTCTCCTGAAGAGGCCGTTAAGAATAATATTTTCGGTACTTATAACGTAGCTACTCTGGCTGAAAATTACTCAGTAGAAAAGTTTGTTATGATTTCCACCGATAAGGCGGTTAACCCCACAAATGTTATGGGTGCAACCAAAAGGTGCTGCGAAATGATTGCCCAGTACAAGGCTCAGCACAGCACAAAAACCGATTTTGTTACCACAAGATTCGGTAATGTTTTAGGCTCAAACGGTTCGGTTATTCCTCTTTTCCGTCGTCAGATTGAAAGCGGCAAGGCGGTTACCGTTACCCACCCCGATATTATCCGCTACTTTATGACTATCCCCGAGGCAGTGTCACTTGTGCTTCAGGCAGGTGCTATGGCTCAGGGCGGCGAGATTTTCGTTCTTGATATGGGTGACCCTGTTAAGATTACTACTCTGGCAGAAAACCTTATCAGAATGTACGGCAAGGTGCCTTACAGGGATGTTGAGATTAAATTTACAGGTCTTCGTCCCGGCGAGAAGCTTTTTGAGGAGCTTCTTATGAACGAAGAGGGTCTTAAATCCACAGAAAACAAAAAAATCTTCATTGGCAACCAGATTGCCATTGATGAAGAAACCCTGCTTTCTCAGCTTTCTCAGCTCAGAAAGTACGCAGAAGATAACGACAGTGAAAAGGTTGTGCAGATGCTTTCGGCAATTGTGCCCACCTTTAAACATACAATTAACTGACGCAACCCAAATTCACTTTGTAAAGGAGATTTCCTATGTGCGGAATTGTCGGATATGTTGGCAAGAATGATTGCAGTGAGGTTCTTGTCAGTGCTCTCTCAAAGCTTGAGTACCGCGGATATGACTCCGCAGGTATTGCAGTTTTTGAAAACGGCACAGTAAATGTTATTAAGTCTGAGGGCAGACTCAAGAACCTTGAAGATAAAATGAAAAACGAAAACTTCCCCAAGGGAAGCGCAGGTATCGGGCACACCCGTTGGGCAACCCACGGCAAACCCAGTGACATTAACTCTCACCCTCATATCGGCGGCGAGTTCGTAACCTTGGTTCACAACGGTATTATTGAGAATTACCGAGAGCTCAAGGAAATGCTTGAGGCTCAGGGTCGTGAGTTTTACAGTGAAACCGACACCGAGGTGTTGGCAAAGCTTCTGGACTTCAACTACAAAGGCGACCCTGTAAAGGCCATTGAAAAGACACTTTCAGAGGTTACAGGTTCTTTTGCTCTGGGTATTCTTTTCAAGGATATCCCTAATGTAATTTATGCCGTGAGAAGAGGAAGTCCTCTTATCGTAGGCGTTAAGGGCGAGGAAGGTTTTATCGCTTCTGACGTTCCTGCAATTATCAAGTATACAAAGGATTATTATCTTTTAGAGCACGACGAAATCGCCAGAATTGCACAGGGCGATATCAGCTTTACCGATTTACAGGGTAACCCAATCGAAAAAGAGCTTAAAACCGCTGATTGGGATATGGACGCCGCAGAAAAGGGCGGTTATGAGCACTATATGCTCAAGGAAATCCACGAGCAGCCCGAGGCAGTGAGAAAAACCGTTGCTCCCAGAGTGTTCCACGGTCTTCCCAGCCTTGAGGAGTGTTCGGTTACCCTTGAAAGCCTCAAGGACATCAAGCAGGTGTTTATTGTTGCCTGCGGTACTGCAATGCACGCAGGTATGATTGGCAAATACGCCATTGAAAAGCTTGCCCGTGTGCCTGTTAACGTTGATATTGCTTCCGAGTTCAGATATCGTGCTCCTCTGGTTTCTCAGGGCGATTTGGTTATTATTATTTCCCAGTCCGGTGAAACTGCCGACAGCCTTGAGGCTCTGCGTGTTTCCAAGGCTTTGGGTGCCAAGACTATGGGCGTGGTTAACGCCAAGGGAAGCTCCATTGCAAGAGAGTCGGATATGCTGATTTATACTCACGCAGGTCCTGAAATTGCCGTTGCTTCCACAAAGGCATATATGGTTCAGATTGCGGTTATGTATCTCCTTACCTTCGAGCTTGCCTTTGCAAAGGGCAAAATCGACGAAGCTGAGTGCAAGCGTCTTACTGCTGAGCTTTTGGCTATGCCTGAGAAGATTGATGAAATTATCAACCTTGTTGACGCTTCTTCAAAAGAAGCTGCCAAAGAGCTTTTAGAGGCAGAAAGCCTTCTTTACATAGGCAGAGGCTTTGACTATGCTCTTTCTATGGAGGGCTCTCTTAAGCTTAAAGAAATTTCCTATATCCATTCCGAGTGCTATGCCGCAGGTGAATTAAAACACGGCACAATTTCTCTTATTACAGATGGTATGCCTGTTATCGCCGTGGCAACTCAGAGTGACCTTTTCGACAAAACCATCTCCAACATCAAGGAGGTTAAGGCAAGAGGTGCCAAGGTGCTTCTTGTTTGCACCGAAGGCTTTGAGGTTGGCGAGGATGTGGCAGATGAAATCATCCGTGTGCCTGCAGGAGAAGAAATGCTTATGCCTATGAGTGCCATTGTGCCTTTACAGCTTGTTGCTTATTATTCTTCCGTGCTCAGAGGCAACGACGTAGATAAGCCCAGAAACCTTGCAAAATCCGTAACCGTAGAATAAGCCGTTAGCCACGGCAGGGCAATTCCACCTTTTGAAAGGCTTGCTTTATAGGTGAGCTTCATAAACGGTGGGGATAAAAGTTGATTTGGATTGATTAAATAAAATAACATAACAAAAAGTAACCGCTGAGGATTTTTAAGATTTCCTCAGCGGTTTTCCGTTAGCCACGGTGGACAATTTCACCGTTAGCCACGGCAGGGCAATTCCACCGTTAGCCACGGTGGGCAGTTCCACCTTCTGAAAGGCTTGCTTTATAGGTGAGCTTCATAAACGGTGGGGTCAGAAGTTGGTTCGGATTGATAAAATAACATAACAAAAAGTAACCGCTGAGGATTTTTAAGATTTCCTCAGCGGTTTTCCGTTAGCCACGGTGGACAATTCCCCCGTTAGCCACGGTGGGCAGTTCCGCCTTTTGAAAGGTTTGAAATAACTTTTACCCCCATCAACGGCGGGTAAAAAGTAAAAAACTGTGCGAAGCACAATAAAACTGCATAGCAATACCACTCGCCACAGGCGAATACCACTGTCCGCAGGACAATAACACTACCGTTAGCCACGGCAGGGCAGTTCCACCTTCTGAAAGGCCGGCTTTATCGGTGAGCTTCATAAACGGTGGGGTCAGAAGTTGGTTTGGATTGACAAAATAATATAACAAAAAACACCTCGACGCTAATTAACGTCGAGGTGAAATTTTGCTTATATTTAATTAGTTAGCAGCCCTTTTCTTAAGAACAACTACTGCAAGAGCGGCCACAAGAACAACACCTGCAACTGCGAAAACAGGAGTGATGTCGCCTGTTGTGGGGGATTTGTCGTCGTCATCAACAGGGGGAACAGGCTTGGAATCGGGAGTTGTGGGAGTAACATCCTCTTTTACAAAGTTTGCGTAAGCACGGATGTTAGCGTCGCCCTTAGGACGGATTACAAGTGTGGGGGTTGTAAGAGAACCCTCGATAATGTCAAACTCGCCTGTGATAAATTCCCAGTGGCTGAACTTGAAGCCTTCTACGGAGCTTGCAATAAGAGTAACATTGCCGTCAGAATCGATAACATACTCAAAGGGATTGTCAACGTTGGGAGTAACTGAGCCGGCATTGTCGGGAACAACGATTGCGTCAATGTAGATAGTGTCCTTAACAACTGTGGGAGCTGTGGGGCTTACCTCAGCAGAAACGGATACAACTGCACACACGCATAAAAGAATTGCAACTAATAAAGAAACTGCCTTTTTCATTTATATATTCCTCCTAAGTAAAAATTACATTGTATAACTAAAGTAAGTATATCATCTGAAAACCTAATTGTAAAGCCTTTTTCTCAAGTTTAAAATATTTGTTTATTGTGCCTAAGTGACAGAGAGGTTTTTTGTAGAAAAATTATTTCACAGAAAATTTTTAGTGTAGAAATTTTATCTTTATAAAAAATAGGTAAAAATTGCCATAGACAATATCGCTAATTTTTATTGTTTGCTTTTGTGCCAAGTTCCGAAAGTGGGTAAAACTGGCTGAAATAACTTCAAATCCGTTGAAAAAATCCGTTATAAATGTTACAATTTCGTAGTAAATAATTGCCGAGGAGTGCCTTGTTCCCACTGTAACGCTTATACTGTTATACTCGGAACACTGACGGGGTCAGCGCCAGGGCGAAAGCCAAGGTTAAAAGCTCCAGTGATTAAGATTTACGTGAAAACATCAAAAAATTTTATTAGGAGGAATGACTAATGAGTAATAGTAAGACACTCGGCAAAAGAGTACTTGCCGTAATTCTTACAGTTATGATGCTTATGTCTACGCTGACAATAGCTATGACAGCATCAGCCGCTAATGTTGACCTTGCTCCCACAGGTGCAAACGTTCCTGCCGGACAGACACTGTATCTGAATCCTAACATCTGGAACAAAGATGGTGCCCGTTTTGCTATGTATGGCTGCAACGGTACTGCCGCTGCCGAGTGGGTTAGCATGAGCCCTGTACCCGGAGATGGAAGCACTTTCCAGGGTACTTTTAAAACAGGCCCTCATACGAATGTTATTTTCGTTCGTATGAATGGTTCTAACCAGACAAACGATTGGAACAATAAGTGGAACCAGACAGCTAATCTTACATGGGATGGCGCAAAGAGCCTCTTTACCGTTACATCCTGGGACAACCAGAGCTCAGGCTGGACTGACTACACCGCTCCTGAACTTCCCAAGGCCGGTGACGCTTCTGATTACTACTTTATGGGTACATTGTCCGACTGGGCAACCGGTGCCAACATGGTTTATACTGACGACATCGATGTTGTTACTGTAACATTTAAGGATGTTGCAGCAGGCAACTACGAGTTTAAGGTTAAGACAGGTAGCACATGGTATGGTGTTTCTCAGCTCGGCACAACAATCAGCCCTGCTGACGGTGGTAAACTTTCCGGTTCTGATAATGTAACATTGGCAGCTACCGGCGGTGATTACACATTTAATTACAAGGTTTCTACCGGTAAACTTTCAATTGTTTACTCTGCTCCCGTTGTTGAAACAACAACAGTTCCTGCAACTACAACAGTTCCCGTAACTACAACTGTTCCTGCTACAACAACTCCCGTAGAAACATCTTCCGTAGCAGCTGAGACAGATCCTGTTGAAACAACAACAGCTCCTGCAACAGAGCCTGCTACAACTACTCCTGCTACAACAGTTCCTGCTACAACTACAACTCCTGTAGCCGAAACAACAACAGCTCCCTCAACACAGCCTGCTACAACAACTCCTGCAGATGTGAATATCGACCTTCCCTGGTCAAAAGATAGCGGCCTCTATGCTTATGCAGGCACAAGTGTCAGCAGCACAAGCGTAAATGCTTGGCAGCGTTGGCACGAGAATGGCGGCAAGCGTTACTTCCTGCTTGCTCCCACAGCTTCTGACACAGAAGTTATCATTTACAGCACATACACAAGCGACGTTAAAGTTAACGGCGTAACAATCAAGCCCGGTGAGTTTGAGGTTGTTCCTTATGTTGACGGTACAACATACACTTGCTCCGGTGCAACAACTCAGTCCGTTAAAATCAGCAAGACCGACGCAGAGGGCGTTATCTACGTTAACTCTAAAGATGGTATGGTAACTGTTAACGACGATTCTGCTGAAACAGAAACCGAGCGTAACGCTTCCTACGACCTTTTTGCTTTCCTTACAGGCGGCACAAAGAACCGTGAGGGTGCAGGTGTTGCAGGTGCAGTTGCTTCTGCTGAAAACGGCGTTAACGACGCAGCAACAATCAAGAAGATTAAAGGCCGTGGTAACTCCACTTGGTCTGAAACAAAGAAGCCCTTTAACATTACTTACAAAGACAACATCGAGCTTGATGGTATGAAAGGTAAGAAGTGGTCTCTCCTTGCAAACGCAAAGGACGGCTCACTGCTGAGAAACCGCCTTGTTTACGATATGGCAAACGAAGTTGAGATGACTTACGCTTGCGATTCCAGATTCGTAGACTTCTATGTAAACGGCTACTACAAGGGTTCTTACCAGCTCACTCAGAAGATTGAGATGGGTAAAAACACAGTTATGCCTGACCTCACCGAGCCTGAAGTTGAAGATGTTATCGACGATGAAACAGGCGAAACAATCGAGTATCCCAAGACCGACTTCGACTTTATCCTTGAGCTTGACACAGAGGAAAACGCAGCATCAGCTAACGATAAGGGCTTCAACACTAAGGAAGGTCAGTGGATGACTTACAAGACTCCTGATGATCCTGCAACAGAGCAGATTGCTTTCATCAAGGCAAAATATCAGGCAGTTGAAGACGCACTTTACGGCGACAATATGGCAGAACTTGAAAAACTCGTTGATATCGAGGACTTCGCAAAGGCTTACCTTATTAACGAAGTTACAAAGAACATCGACGCCGGTGTTACAAGCTGCTACTTCACTTATAATTCCACAGACGGCAAGTTCTACGCTTCTCCCGTTTGGGACTACGATAACTCTATCGGTAACCTTCCCGACAACGGCGGCAGAACCGATATGAGCGGCAAGGTTCTTGACCTCGACAGCCCAGCAGGCTGGTACGCAAGAGAGCTCAAGCACTACGCAAGAAATGCAAGAAGCATTTTCTCCGAGGCTTGGTACAACACATCCAAGACTGCTGACGGCAAGAAGTTCTCTGACATCGTTTTAGATGTTTGGAATGCAGAGTTTGCAGGTCTTGTTGACAAGCTTGAGGGCACAGCTGACGCCACAGGCAGACTTAACACAATCGATGGTTATATGTCTAACCTTGCTAAGTCCGGTGCATTCAACACTAAGGCTGATGGCGCTTATGTAACCGCTGACTGGAAAGCAAACAAGACTTCTCTCACAATGTATGACTACAACGCAGAGAAGAACACACTTTCTCAGACAACAAAGAACTATTCCGCTTCCTTCGAGGGTGAGGCAGACTACGCAGGCGATTGGCTCATCTCCAGACTTAACTGGATGGCAGCTCAATATGCTTCTGCTGAAGTAGATGTTCCTGACAATCCTGATGGTTACATTACCCTCTTCTTTACAAACAACTGGTGCTTCGAGAGCCAGAACGCTTACTATTGGGGCGGTTCTGCTGAGTCTATGGAGTGGCCCGGCGTTTCTATGTCATTCTATAAGACAAACGATGACGGCGAGGACGTTTACAGTATAGCAGTTCCTGCTGATATCGAAGGCATCATCTTCAATGGTATCAGTGATATCGACCACACTACAATCAGACAGACAGTTGACATCAAGGAAGGTCTTGTTGACAGAGCAGGCTTCTACTGCAAAGACGAGGCTAACGGCAAGATTAACGTTGGCACATATATGATGCCCGTTGAGGAAACAACAACACCTGTTGAAACTTCTTCTTCCGTGGTTGTAACATCCTCTACTCCTGTTGAAACTTCTTCTTCCGCAGTTGCAACAGATCCCACAGAAACAACATCAACACCCGTTGAAACATCCTCTTCCGTAGTTGCAACTGATCCTA
This sequence comes from Clostridia bacterium, assembly GCA_017465505.1. GTDB lineage: Bacteria > Bacillota > Clostridia > Oscillospirales > Acutalibacteraceae > Ruminococcoides. Next base: position 72,271 of record JAFTWB010000022.1, read on the forward strand.
CAGAAACAACAACTCCCGTTGAGGATACAACAGTTACAGTTCCTGCAAAGACAACAATAACTCTCTTCTTCACAAACAACTGGTGCTTCGAAAGCCAGAACGCATACTTCTGGGGCGGTTCTGCTGAGTCTATGGAGTGGCCCGGCGTGAAGATGGAGTACTATGGCGAGAACAGCGACGGTGAAGATGTTTACTACATTGAAGTTCCTGCTGACATCGACGCAATTATCTTTAACGGTATCAGCGATATCGACCACAAGACAATCAGACAGACAGTTGACATCGAGGAAGGCCTTGTTGACAGAGCAGGCTTCTACTGCAAGGATGAAGCTAATGGTAAGATCAACGTTGGCACATATATGATGCCCGTTGAGGAAACAACAACACCTGTTGAAACTTCTTCTTCCGTGGTTGTAACATCCTCTACACCTGTTGAAACTTCTTCTTCCGTAGTTGCAACAGATCCCACAGAAACAACATCAACTCCTGTTGAAACTTCTTCATCTGCAGTTGAAAACACAACATCAACTCCTGCGATTGAGGATGATGTTTACGTTGTAACTTGGGCAGATTCTGACAAGTACACAGTTGCCACAGACCTTGACGCAACAGCAGTTAAGGCAGGCACAGACTTTACATTCACAGTAACTGCCGCTGAGGGCTATAAGGTAGCAGCTGTTATCGCTGATATGACTGTTATTGAGGCAGTAGACGGCACTTACACAATTAACGTAACCAAGGACACAACTATCCTGGTAATTACTGCCGAGGACACAACTGTTCCCGAGGTTATGAAGTTCACAGTAACATTTACCGATAAGGACGGCAACGAGCTCGATAAGCAGACAGTTGAGTACGGCAAGGCAGCAACAGCTCCCACTGCACCCACAGTAGAAGGCTATGACTTTATCGGCTGGTCCGAGGACTTTGACTTCGTAACAAAGGACATCACAGTTAAGGCACAGTACAATAAGATTGTTACTCCTCCCACACCTGCTACAACAGGCACACTTAAGATTGAGCTTGCAGGTGGTTCCAGCTTTACAATCTCCATTAACGGCGGCGTAGCCCGTCCTCAGGGTTCAACCTTCACAAGCACTTCTGTTCCCGTTGGTGCAACAGTAACAGTTGTAGCAAAGTCAACAGATGATAAGGAGTTCTTAGGTTGGGTAAATCCCGCAACAGGCTTTGTTGCTTCCACAGATTACGAGTTCACCTTCACAACCTCCGGTAACGACTTCTTCAAGGCAATGTTCAACACCAAGGTAGAGGGTGTAAATATGGTATCCTTCTACAATGATGTTACAAAGCAGTATCTTGATATGCAGTACTATGCAGCAACAGATACAATCAGCTGGCCCACAGTTAAGCCCGTTCAGGCAGGTTACGACTTCACAGGCTGGAATATGACAGCAGAAGAAATCGCAGCAGAGCTTGCAGCAGGCAAGGACGTAACAGTTCTTCCTAAGTGGGAGAAGCAGCTTGTATACGTAACTCTTGATGTAGTTAACGGTACAGTAACAGCAGGTGAAGAGAAAGACGGCAAGTATCTTGCAAACACAAAGACAACCGTTAAGGCAAACGCAGCTGCTGAAGGTTATGCATTCGCTTACTGGACATTAGACGGTAAGGTAGTAACATACAACGAAGAGTATAGCTTCTATCCCAAGGCAGACGCTAAGCTTGAGGCAGTATTTGTAGAAGACGGCACTGCAATTGACTACAAGGTTCTTGCAGAAGTTTCCAGCTTCACAGCAACAGAATACGGTCAGTTCGGTATCTCCTGGTATGTACCCGAAGCACAGAACAACCTTACTTACAAGGGTGCAGGTATCGTAGCAGTTAAGGATAACCTCTACAACGAAAGCACATTTGTTCACGGTACAACAGACGCTAACGTTTGGGACAGAACTCTTAATACAGACAAGGCAAACGGCTCTGCTGTATGGACAGGTCCTGTATATTCCGGCGAAACATGGATTGCTGCTTGTTGGGTACAGTACACCGACAACGCAACAGGCGAAACAGCAGTTGTATACTCTGACCTCTTCACAGTAACAAAGGAGTAATCAGTTAAGTCTGATTATAAATATGTTCTCTGAATGAACTTCACCCCGACAGGCGAGCCTGTCGGGGTGTTTGGTATAATTGCATAATTTTTCAAAAATAACCTTGACATATAGGTAGTATTTGCTATAATAAAATAAGAATATTATAGGAGGTGAAAAGGAATGAAATACACAGCTCCCGAGATGGAGGTTGTTATGTTCGAGACAGAGGAAGTTATGGCTGCTTCTAACAACAACAATGACGAGAAAGAGGATCAGTTACAGTTCTAATCTGATACTGTTCCAAGCTTTATGGCGGCGCTTTGAGTCCGCCATATTTTTTTACCAAAAAGGGCGTGTTATTATCAGCAGACAAGAAACCTTAAGACTTGAGCTTTTCCCTGCGTATTTTGTGCCTGATATTGCTGACCGTTTCAACGACAACAGAAGGGTACACGTTGTAAGATACGGCAGGTGTAATTATCGTTGTGAGTTTTGTTATTTTGGCAAAAAGCCTTACGATTCTGCACCTGAATACACCTTGGAAAGCTTTGAGCAGAAGATATGGGAGTTTCTCAGATATAGCAAAAACTTCAAATTTACAGGCGGCGAGCCTACTCTTAACCCTTACTTGGCTGATTTAATGCGTATCGTTAAAATATACGGTGCTCAGACTTTTCTGGACACCAACGGCTCGAATCCCCAAAAGGTCAAGGCTCTTATTGATGAGGGACTAGTGGATATTATGGGAATTTCTCTGAAGGGGCTTGATGAGGATTCTGCCTCAGCTACCGCAAATATCACAAACAAAAGGCTTGCCTGGGAAAATGTGTGGAAGTCTGTTGAGCTGGGCTCAAAGGCGGAGAATGTAAAGCTTATTATTACCTATGTAGCCTGCGAAGGCTTTTTTACAGAGACTGACCTTGATAAACTGGCTCAGCTTTTAAAGCCTTATCCCGATGTTACTCTTAAAATCAACAACTGTTACCTTGAGGACAAAATAGATTTCAGACGCAAGGGTCTGGATAAAACGGAGATTTACTCAATGGTGGAGAGATTTGTTCAGAGATATCCCGAGTACAAAGGAAGAACGGTTCTTTTCAGGGACCATGACTCCTGCATAGACCAGTCAAAAATCGCCTTGTTCTGATTTTTAAAATTGATTTCAGCCACCTGAAAATTTTCGGGTGGTTTTTCTTTTTGGCGTCAGCTATAAAAAACGCATTGCAGGTTGCTTTTTTATACAGTTGGTGATAAAATAATAAATTAGAGTATTATATTTTACAGGAGTGATAAAAATGTGTGATAACAATAAATTTTATATTACAACACCTATTTACTATCCTTCGGGAAATCCCCATATCGGTCATTGCTACACAACAGTTGCCTGTGACTCTATTGCAAGATACAAGCGTCTTCAGGGCAAAGAGGTAATGTTTCTCACAGGTACTGACGAGCACGGTCTGAAAATTGAGCAGAAAGCTGCCGAGAAGGGCGTTTCTCCCAAGGAGTATGTTGACGAAATCGTTCTTAAATTCAAAGAGCTCTGGAAGTATATGAACGTTGACTATGACAGATATATCCGTACTACTGACGATTACCACGTTGAGGCGGTGCAGAAGATTTTCAAGGCTCTTTACGATAAGGGTTATATCTACAAGGGCGAGTACAAGGGCAAATATTGTACCCCCTGCGAAAGCTTCTGGACAGACAGCCAGCTTGTAGACGGCAAGTGTCCCGAGTGCGGCAGAGATGTTATTGAGGCTAAGGAAGAGGCATACTTTCTGAAGATGTCCCCTTTTGCCGAGAGAATAGAAAAGCTCCTTACAGAAACCGACTATCTTCGTCCCAAGACAAGAGCTACTGAGCTTGTAAATAACTTTATTAAGCCCGGTCTTGAGGATTTGTGCGTGTCCCGTACAACTTTCACCTGGGGTGTGCCTGTAAGCTTTGACGAAAAGCACGTTGTTTATGTGTGGATTGACGCTCTTTCCAACTATATTACCGCTTTGGGCTATGAGAACAGTGCTTATGACGATTACAGCAAATTCTGGCCGGCTGACACCCATATGGTTGCAAAGGACATTATGCGTTTTCACGCAATTATCTGGCCTGCAATGCTTATGGCTCTTGATTTGCCTTTGCCCAAGCACCTTGCAGTTCACGGCTGGATTACCTTTAACGGCCAGAAGATGAGCAAATCCCTTGGCAACGTTGTTGACCCCTTTGTTCTTGGCGAGAGATACGGAGCAGACGCCATCCGTTATCACATTCTCCGTGAGATGGCTCTGGGTGCAGACAGCTCTTTCTCCAACGAAATTATGATTAACCGCATTAACACCGACCTTGCAAACGGTCTTGGTAACCTTGTTTCCAGAACTGTTGCAATGGTTGAAAAATACTTTGGCGGTACATTGCCTGATGTTCAGGCAGAGGGTGAGTTTGACGACTCTCTCATTGAAACTGCTCTTGCTTTAAAGGGTGAGGTTGATAAATTTATTGATGAAACCCAGCTTAATAACGCTCTGGCTGAGATTTTCAAGGTAGTTAACCGTGCTAACAAATACATCGACGAAACTATGCCTTGGGTGCTTGCAAAGGATGAGGCACTTAAACCCCGTCTTGCAAGAGTTCTTTATAATCTCCTTGAGGCTATCCGTCTTGTTACAATTCCTCTTTCCTGCTTTATGCCTGCTACAATGCCTAAAATCTGGGAGCAGATTGGTATGGATTCTCAGCTTGCTACCTACGAGAATATGGGCAAGTGGGGTGTTCTTGAGGCAGATGTAACAGTTAAACGCGGCGAGGTGCTTTTCCCCAGAATAGACGTTGAAAAGGAAATCGAAGAGCTTAACAAGTTTATCTGTAACAACGAGCCCAAGGCTGAAGAGGCAAAGGCAGAGCCTGAGTTTGAAATCCCCGAGGGTCTGGCTGAGATTGGCATTGAGGATTTCTGCAAGGTTGACCTTCGTGTGGCTAAAATCACAGCCGCTGAGCCTGTTAAGAAAGCTAAAAAGCTTCTGAAGCTTACTGTTTTTGACGGCGTTAAGGAGAGAACAGTTGCTTCGGGCATTGCAAAGTATTATAAGCCTGACGAGCTTGTTGGCAAGTCCATTATTCTTGTTTCTAACCTTAAGCCTGCAACCCTTTGCGGCATTGAAAGTGCAGGTATGATTCTGGCGGCTACAAGCGGTGAGGATGTAAAGGTTATTTTTGTGGACGGTATACCCGCAGGCTCTAAAATCAGCTGATGAGTTATAAAAATATTTTTGACGTTCACGCTCATTATGATGACGAAAAGTTTGACGTTGACAGAGAGGCTTTTCTGGCTTCTCTGCCGGATATGGGCGTGAAAAGAGTAATAAACGCTTCAGTGGACCTTGCTACTGCAAAAAAGGCAATTGAGTTTGCTGAGAAATACCCCTTTATGTATGCGGCGGTGGGTGTTCACCCTGAAAACCTTGAGGGGCTTGAAGAAGATTATCTTTCTCGCCTTGCAAGTCTTTACAGTGAAAACGAAAAGGTAGTTGCTATTGGGGAAATCGGTCTGGATTATTACTGGGATATTCCCAAAGAGCCTCAGCAGAGGGTTTTTGAGGAGCAGCTTAAGTTATCCCTTGAGCTTGACGCACCCGTGGTAATTCACGACAGAGAAGCTCATTCGGACACTATGAGGCTTCTGAAAAAGTATCAGCCCCAAAAGGTGCTTTTGCACTGTTACAGCGGCAGTGCAGAAATGCTTAAAGAGGTTTTAAAGCTGGGTGCTTTCATAAGTCTTGGAGGCGTGGTGACCTTCAAAAACGCAAGAGTGCCTGTTGAAGTAGCCAAAAGTGTGCCTTTAGAGAGGCTTTTTCTTGAAACCGACTGCCCCTACCTTGCACCCACGCCTTTCAGAGGCAAGCGAAACAGCAGCGAGAAAATCGCTTTTACTGCTGAAAAAATCGCTGAAATCAAGGAAATGGACACCCAGACCCTTATTGATATCACCACAAAAAACGCCGAAGAGTTTTTCGGCATAAAATAAACGCAAAGCCCTTCCGTTTTGGAAGGGCTTTTTGAAAGTTGGGAGGCTGTACCGTGAAAAAAAGTGTAAAAAGCTTTTTCGGACAAAACCTTTTTATAATAATCTCGTTTTTGCTGCCTATGGCAATTATGACTGCTTGTTTTGTTTTTAACAGAATCATTCCTTTCGGGGATAATGCCATTATGGTCAAGGACGCATGGCACCAGTATTATCCTTTTCTCAGAGAGTTTCAGACCCTTCTCAAAGAAGGCAACCTGCCTCTTTATTCCTTTAACACAGGAGGCGGCTCTGATTTTCTCGGGGTTGTGGGCAATTATGTTGCCAGTCCTCTTTACTGGCTCAGCGTTTTTCTTCCTGATTCACATCGGTGGCTCATAGGCTTTCTGGGCTTTACAGTGGTGCTGAGAATCGGTTTTGCAGGTGGCTTTATGGCACTTTTTCTGAGAAAGCTTTTTAACCGCAACGATTTATCACTGGTGTATTTCTCCCTTTCCTATGCTTTTTGCGGATTTATTCTGGGCTATTACTGGAATGTTATGTGGCTTGACAGTGTGGCACTTCTTCCTGTGGTAGTTTGGGGTGCTTACTCTGTGCTGAAAGAAGGCAGGTTTAAGCTTTACATAATCGCTCTGGCTCTTTCTGTAATATGCAGTTTTTATATAGGATTCTTCATCTGCATTTTCGTTCTGCTTTTCTCAATCTGTTATACCCTGATAAATTGGAAAGGTATGGGCCACAGCCTTAAAAATGCAGGCAAAATGGCGGTTTTCACTCTCGTTGCTTTTATGCTCACCGCCTTTATCACCGTGCCTACATATATGGCTCTGAGCCACTCCGATTCTGCGGCAGATGCTTTGGGCTTTCCTCTTCAGTACAGTATAAATTACGCCTACGGCTACAACGGGGCAAACACCCTGCTTAACACTCTTAAGGCGTTTGTGCGTACATTTACAAACCTTCTTTCTTTTACCCGTCCCATAATAATAGACAAAGGTGCACCCAATATTTTCTGCGGTGCGTTGTGTCTTTTTCTTTCTGTTTTCTATTTCCTCAATAAGAAAATCAGCCTTAAAGAAAAGCTTGTGTCCGGCTCGCTTTGCCTTTTTATTATGTCAAGCTTTGTGATAAATCAGCTTAATTACATCTGGCACGGCTTTAATACTCCTGCAATGGTTTATTATCGCTTCAGCTTTGTATTTTCCTTTGTGCTGATTATTCTCTCTTACAGGGCTTTCTGCCTTGTGGACGGAATGAGCAAAAAGTCATTTATCTTCGCAGGAATTTTCTTCCTGCTTTATCTTGCAGCAGCATTTCTTTTCCAGAGAAAGCTTTCTGTTGCCATTACCGCCGCCGCTCTTGCTTTTCTCGGTGTGCTCTTTTTGCTTTGGCGAAAAAGAAAGCTTAAGAAAAGAGTAGTTTCCCTTTTACTCTGTCTTTTTGTGATTTGCGAAATGGGGCTCAGTGCCGCTTACGGTACAAGGGTTGTGGGCTATACCGACGCCCTTGAATATCCATTTCAGGCGGAGGAGCTTAAATCTGCCCTTTCTTTTGCAGAGAATGAAAGCGAGGGAGAGCTGTATCGCACGGAATTTGTAAATGCCCAGACTCTTAACGACGGAGCACTTAATTCCGTGTATGGCATTTCCACCTTTAACTCAATGTGCCGAAGAGATTATACCGACTTCTTTGCCGAGTTTGGTCTGGCGGCTTCTGTAAAAAACAACCGCTATGAGTATGTTGAGGGTACACCTGTTGAGAATCTTTTTCTCAATATAAAATACCTTGCAGGCAGAGCAAGACTATCCACCGAAGACGAGATGGTGCTTGTTGAGGATGAGGTGGTGGACAGTAGTTTTATGAGCCTTGTTTTTGAGAATGAGGGGATAAACCTTTACGAAAACACCGCCTATATTCCTATGGGCTTTATGACGGATAAGAAGCTTTTAAGCTACGAGCTTTCCGAGAAAGCCAAGCTCCCTCATATTGCTCAGAATGAGCTTTTCTCTCTTGCAACCGGTATTGAGGAAGATGTCCTTGTTCCTGTTGATGAAAGCAGGGTGAGCGGTGTGGATTTAAGTGGGATGACTCATCACAAGGAGCTTCTGGATTACTACACCTATACCCGAGAAGCCAGTGCTGACGAGGCGCTTTCCGTAGAATACGAAATTCCCAAAGACGGAAGTTACTACGGGCTTTTCCGATATACAGATGAAGATGACGATGATATTATAATAAATTGCGGCGACAGACAGGTCAGAGATAACGGCGAGTACAGCCATATTGTGGCTCTCGGAGAAATGAAAAAGGGTGAAAAAGTCAGCGTAGACCTGCCTCTTGCTCAGAAAGACGGCGGAAAGCTGGGATATTTTCTTTTCTATTTTGACAAAGAGGTCTTTGACAAAGGGTATGAAAAGCTCAGTCGAAACTTTATGACCTTGACAGAAAAAACTTCCAGAGGTATTAAGGGCAGTATTAAGACTGATGAAGACGGGCTTTTCTACCTTTCAGTCCTTTATGACGAGGGCTTTAAAGCCTTTGTGGACGGCAAAGAGGTAGAGATTACCCCTGCCTCAAAAACCTTCTGTGCCTTTGAGCTGGAAGAAGGCGAGCATACAATAGAACTCAGATTTACTCCTCAGGGTATGTATATGGGCCTTTGGGTAAGCTGTGCAGGACTTATAGCTTTTGCTTTGTTGTTAATTATATATAAAAAGGAAAAGCGTAATTTTTGAATTTTACTGTCGTGGCAAACGACATACCGGCGGTGAGGCGATATGTTTGCGGTGCAAACGTTTCGGTGGCAGGGTGGCACCTGTGATTTGAGTGTTATTCGCCTTTCGGCGAGTGTTATTACTTCGTAGTGGTATTGTGCTTTGCACCGTGTTATTGTCCTGCGGACAGTTTTACTTCTGACCCCGCCGTTGATGAACGTAAAAGGCAGATGAAACCTGTCTAAAGGCGGAACTGCCCTGCCGTGGCTAAGGGTAGTGTTATTGTCCTGCGGACAGTTTTACTTCTGACCCCGCCGTTGATGAACGTAAAAGGCAGGTGAAACCTGTCTAAAGGCGGAACTGCCCTGCCGTGGCTAACGGCCGGAACTGCCCTCGGGTGGCTAACCCGCGGCTAGCGGTTTGCACATATATAGCTCTGCTATTCTATCAATTCTGTTAATTGAACGAAAGCAGGGCTTGTGTTATAATTATACTGTACGATTATAGGTGCGAGTGCACCGATTTAAAGGAGGATTTTTTGATGAAAACAAAGAAAAAAGCCAAGGCTTTACTTTCTGTTGCTTTGGTTATTGCAATGCTTCTTTCTATGTGCGTTGTGGGCTTTGTAGGCGTAAGTGCTGCAACTGCCACACTCAAGTATGAGTTCGCATACAAGAACGCAGGCTACGCAGAAGGCCGTATCAGCTTCTCAGGCGGAAGCGGTACTTACATCCTTTACTGGGCTGACGACACAAAAGCCCTTGAAGGTTACAGCGGTATGGTGCAGATTACCGCCGGCTCAGGCACAAAATATTTCCAGATGCCTGCAAACACTGCTATTCCTGCAGGTGCAACAAAGGTTATTGCTGTGCCCAGCACAAAGGAAGCCACTGTTGCAAATGCAGAGGTTGTGTTTGACATTCCTGCAGAAAAGCAGTTTAAGGCAAAGCCCAGTGACAAGCAGTACACCTTTGAGGCTCTGTCCGACATTCACATCCAGCACGACAATTCTTACTGGTACTTAAGTAAGATTCACTTTGCAAACGCTCTTGAGGTTGCTGCAAAGAGAGGCGTTGACTTTATGACCATCTGCGGTGATATGGTTAACGGTTACAGCTACTCTAACCTTGAGAAAGAATATCCTCAGTACCTTGAGCTTATTGCAAAGTCCAACTACAATAATCCTATTTACGAAACCAACGGCAACCACGAGATGAAGGGTGGCTCTGCTTCTCAGAACCTTGACCTCTACAGAAAGTACACAGGTCTTAACTCCACAACAGGTGCAGTTCAGGATAAGCCTTACTACGAAAAGACAATCAACGGCGACCACTACATCTTCCTGGTTCTTGAGCTTTCAGGTTCTCCCAATGAGTCAAGTGAGTTTACAACTGCTCAGCTTGATTGGTTCGAGGGTCTTTTAAACAAGTACAAGAATGATGGTCACAAGATTATCGTTAACCAGCACGCACTTATCCGCGGCTACGGTGCAGGCGACAACAAGCTTACTCCTTACTACGGCGGTGCTCTTAAGCAGGACTATGCAGAAGTTAAGCGTCTTATGTCTATTATGGAAGCTAACCCCGAAATCATTATGATGAACGGTCACAGCCATATCGACTTCAAGTACGGCTACAACTTCGACAACGAAAACGGCAACACCTGCTATACAGTTCACATTCCCTCTACTTCTTCCACAACTCATCCCAACGCAAGCGGTACTACTGATTACACAATGGATGTAAACAGCTCTCAGGGTTACCTCGTTGACGTTTACAACGACTACGTTATCTTAAACGGTACTGACCTTGCTTTCAACCTTATCTGCCCCTCTTATGTATATATGGTTGACTATACAGGCGAGAAGCTTGAGAAAAACGAGATGGAAGAAATCGTTGTAGGTACATACGATGTTACTGTTGATGTTTCTGCTCTCACAGACGCTCCTCAGAGCGTTGTTTGCGTTGCAGTTGACGAAAACAATGCCGCAAACAACAAGTCTATTCCTATGACAAGAAATGCTGACGGCACATACTCCTGCAAGGTTGAAGAGGGCTACTCCTCAATGTACTTTGCCATCAACGGTGCAACAGGCGTGAAGACAAGTGCTTTCCCTGTTGGCAACTGCAAGGTTATTCTTGGTTATCAAACTCTTGAGTACACTCCCACAAATTCCCCCAGCTTTGTAAGAGCTCACGTTTGGGGCGGTGGCGGTGACGGTACAACCTGGCCCGGCACTACTATGACAAAGGACGGCGACAAGTTTACTGCCAGAATCCCTGCTTCCGATTACACAGGCGTAGTATTCAACTGGGGCGATGGGGATGCAAACAAGTCCACAGACCTTGATATTGCAGATTACATCACAGGCAAAGTTGCTGACCAGTATATTGAGCTTGGTTCAGATACAACTGAGCCTGCAACACAGCCTGCAACCACTCAGCCTGTGACAACAGCCAAACCTACCGAAAAGCCCACAGAGGCAGACCCCACAGAGGCTCCCACAACTGCTAAACCCACAGAGCCCAAGACCGAGCCTACGGAGTCTACACCCATTGTGACTGAGCCCACAGAGTCTACACCTCCTGTAACTGAGCCTGTTGATGAGCTTGCTCCCATTGTTATTGTTGAGCAGGACGACGACGGCCTCTTCCTTGTAGACGCTTACACAGCAGACGGCTCCCAGGGTGAGTTCAAGTTTGCAGTTAACGGTGTTGTATATCAGGCTTATTCCGAGATTAACACCTTCATATTTGACGCACCTGCCGATTATCTCTACATCCTTGAGGTAACTGCAAAGCATAAAGATGGCAGCGAGCACAAGACAACAGTTATGTTTGAGGTTAAGGACGGCGTTGCATACTTACCCGAAATGCCCGAAAGACCTACAAAGCCTGTAGAGTCCACTCCTGCAACAACTGTTCCCGTAACATCTACTCCCGACGAAACAGTTCCCACCACAGAAACAACTGCTCCTGCAGTGGAATACCTTTACGGTGACGCCGACTTAAACGGCAAGATTAACGTTAAGGACGCAACAACCATTCAGAAGTTTGCTGCAAAAATCCTCGACCTTGACGAAACAGCTAAGGTTCAGGCTGACGTTAACGGCGATATGAAGGTTAACGTTAAGGACGCAACCGCTATTCAGAAGCTTATCGCAAAGATTATCGACAAATTCCCCGTTGAAGAGGGTGCAGCTCTCGCAGCAGTTGGTGCAAATACTTCTGCTCTGAAAACTGAAGTTAAGACTGCACTTTCCAAGGAATATCAGTATGCTTCCTACGACGCTTATATGGCTCTTAAGAAGGCATATATGAATGATTCCTCCAATCTCCAGACCGCTTATAACGACTACAAGACAATGAAGTCCAAGAACAGCCTTGCAAATCCCGGTGGTACAGCAAATATCGGTGACATCGACATCGGTGACACAGGTAAAGGCACACCTGCTATTCCCGGTCCCAGCCTGAGCACAGGTGGCAATACCGGCGGTAACACAGGCGGTAATACAGGCGGCAACACAGGTGGCAACACAGGTGGCAACACAACAGATACAATCAAGATTTATCTCAAGCCTGATTCATCCTGGAGCGGTGCAAGTGTTTACGGCTTCTATGGCGAAGTTGGCGGCACTGCCACAGGCGAGCCTCTGGGTGCATACCCAGGTAAGGCTATGACTTCCGAGGGTTCAGGCTGGTACGTTGCAGAGATTCCTGCTGATATCGACTATATCAAGTTCTGTGACGGTACAGGCAGTGGCGGTGTAAATAACCGCACAGATAACATCCCCAACTCTGAGTTTGAGGATAAAACAACCTTTACCATTACAACACAGGGTAGTAAGTACTGGTCTTATACAACAGGCTCTACAATTACTCCTCCTGCTGATGACGAGAACACAGGCGGTAACACCGGCGGCAACACAGGTTCAAACTCCACCTACTATCTCCGTGGCTCTCTCACAGACTGGGATCCAGGTAAGGTAATGGCTCTTAACTCCGACGGCTCTGCAAGCATTACACTTTCGCTTTCTGCAGGCACTTACGAGTTCAAGATTTATAACAGTGCAACCTCCGAGTGGTTCGGTAACACAGGTACAATTGAAGACACAGCTTCTGGCTGGACCTTCACCGACACAGGTATGGTAAACTGCACACTTAACGCCACAGGCGGCAACTACACCTTCAAGTGCTACACAAACAGTGATGGCAAGTTCAAGGTTGACGTTACAAAATAAACTGCAAAAAATTACGGAGCTGAGGTGACTCAGCTCCGTTTTTTTATTATATCAGTCTCGTGGCGGTACAGGGTCGTTTCCGAAAGAACTCTTCTTGCGGATTTTGCCATCTCTACCGCAGATTGTAAGCTCGGATTTCTGGTTTTTTGCAATGTCGGTGGCAATGGAAATAGCTTCACGCTGAGTTTCTACCACAACTGTAGGCTTTTTGTTGCCCTCGCCCATAACCTGCCAGTAACCGTCCTCACGGTGGGTCACAAACTGGTTTTTGCCCATATTAACACCTCCAAAAATAAATTCAAAGGTATTATTTGTGACCGGGTTTAAAATATACAAAGCCTGAGTGTTCAGCGTTGGAAGAAAGTTGAAAATTGAAAGTTTTCGGTATCACGCTTTGCGTGCAATTCTATTTTATTTAATAATCGGAGCGAAGCGACCCGAAATTTTCAACTATCAATTTTGTTATTTTCCGCCGTTAATGAGCGTTACATTTACCGCCAACCTGCCCAAAGGCGGAATTGTCCTCCGGGTGGCTAACCCGGCGTGGTGGCTAACGACGCTTGAAGAAGTCACGGATTTTGGAATCTCCGCCTTCTTTGACTCTTTTGATGTCGGGAATATGCCTTAAAGCAAGGATGATTCCTGCAATAATGCTTATGCATATAACCTCAGGCTCGGGATTTCCTATACCGTAAAGAAGAGGGAAAACCACCGCCGCCGTGTAGGGCACAATAACAGAATGGTTGGCGATAACCATAAGGCCCACGCAAAGAATAAACATAAAAATGCAAAGCACAGGGTCAAGAGCCAGAATCATACCGCCAAAACAGGCAAGTCCTTTGCCGCCTTTGAATTTAAGATAAAAGGGAAAGATATGGCCCAGCACCGCAGAAGTGCCTGTAAGCACCCCTGCTGCGGCAAAGGTGGGGAATACTGCTCTTGCGATAATAATGGCGATAACGGTTTTGAGAACGTCAAGCACCATTACCAGAGCACCAATGCCCTTGCCCATAACCAGCATAGCATTAGTTGCACCCAGGTTTTTTGTGCCGTTTTCTTTGAGATTAACTTTTTTGAATTTTGAAAAAATCGTGGCAAAATTAACACAGCCGAAAAGATAGCCTGTTAAAATGCAGAAAACATAATGCATAATACTAATCCTTAAAAAAATTAAAACTTTTAGTCTGAAATGCCTCTGAGTTTGGTTACAGGAAGCTTACGCTTGATTTGCCTGTATATATTGCTCAGCTCTTCGTCAGAGTAGCCTGAAAGGGAAGAGTCAATAAGATTTCCCGAATCAACAAATTGCTGAAGAAAATATCTGTCGCAGCCTGAAATCCAGCCTGTGATTTTCAGCAAATCCTCTTCTGTGTGGAAGTTTTTTACAACAGTGGTGCGAAATTCCGCCTGTACCTCGCCTGAAAGAAGAAATTTTATGCTTTCGTCGATTGCGGTTAAGTCCAGCATAGCCTTGCCCGAGGTGAGAGCGTATTTTTCACGGCAATTCTTTATGTCCATAGCAACGTAATCCACCAGACCCTTGCGTACAAGGTCCTTGAGCTTCTTGGGAAAAGTGCCGTTGGTGTCAAGCTTAACGAGAAAGCCCATATCCTTGATTTTTCTGAGGAAATCCTCAATATCAGGCTGGAGCAGAGGCTCGCCGCCTGTAACGCAAACACCCTCAAGCATATTCTTTCTGGTAGAAAGAAAGCTCAGCACTTCTTCAGCAGGGATACCGCCTTCGCTTTGCTCTGTTACAAGCAAAGCATTGTGGCAGAAAGGACAACGCAGGTTGCAGCCGTAGGTGAAAACCGTTGCCGCCATTTTACCGGGAAAATCTAGTAAAGTGAGCTTTTGCAGTGCTTCTATCTTCATATAATCTCAAGTTCCTCTAAGAAGTTTTTGATGGTCTTGTCGTACTTTTCTACTGCATTGATTCTCAGGTGAGAGTGAGCACCCTTGTCAAAGGTGACCAACTTTTTCTGGGTGGAAGCACACTTGTCAAAGAGAGTTCTGCACTTCTCAGGCAGAGAGTAAAGGTCGCACTTGCCGCTCATTAAAAGAAGAGGCAGAGTGAACTTGTCGGCAACCTCAATGGGAGATTCCTTCTTTACGTCAATGCCGAAGCGACGCTTGCAGATACTTCTCATCTGCCAGATAACGGGATAAGTGGGCTTTTTAAGCTCCTTGAGGTGCTCCTTGAAGCTTTCGTAAAAGCTGTGGTATGTACCCTCTGCAACAAGAGCCTTAACACTTTTGGGAAAATTCTTCTTTGTGGCCGCAAGGAAAACAGAGGCAGAGCCAATGCAGATTCCGTGAAGCACAAAGGTGTGGATACCGTACTTTTTCTCAATATGATTTATCCAGGCAGGAACGTCCCTGCTTTCTGTAATACCGCAACCGTTGAAGTAGCCTTCGCTTTCGCCGTGACCACGGGTGTCAATTACAAGCACATTGAAGCCGATTGCTCTGTAAGGCTCGGCAAAATAATAGGAGTAAAGCAGACTTTCGGCTCTGCCCTGTAAAATAAGAGCACATTTGTCAAAGCCAAAGTCAAAGTACTCGCCTGTAAGCTTAAGGTCGTCGTTTGTGATATTTTCAACATTTGCAAAGGAGCGGTATTTATCTCCCCAGGCAATACCCTCCTCAAACATTCTAACGTGTTCTTCGTTGGTGGCACAGCTGCAATCTCTTGCCCATTTTTCCTTTGAGGTGCGAACCAGCTGCTCGTCAACTACTTTCCAGGTGATTTTATAGGTATAACGGCAAACAAAAATCAAAGGAACGATAATAGCCGCCAAAGCACCTAATATAATAAGATAAACCCAAAACTCCATAATAATCCTCCTTTACATTTACCTTTATATTATCTAATAAAATCGGGAAAAAGTAAAGTGTCGGCTTATAGAAGAATATGAGGAAATTTAAGGAAAAATAGTTTAATTTGATAAAAAATCCTTGAAAAAGCGACACGCGTGTGCTATAATTCGGTTTGTTGAATGAATTAAGAGGAGATTGATTAAATGAGTAAATTTGCGATTGTTTCCGATACCTCCTGCGATTTAATAAAAGAGCAGCGCGACAGATTCGGCATTGCGGAATATGCCAGAGGTTACGTTCATCTGCCTGACGGCAGTGCAATTAAGGGTAACCTTGACTGGAGCAAAGAGGAAAGCGACGAATTTTTTAAGACGCTTTCCAATAAAAAGGCAAGCTTTAAGACTGCCGCTCCTGCTATTGGTGAGGTTATTGATATTCTTGAGCCCTTCCTTAAAAACGGCGAGGATGTTCTTTGTGTTACACTTTCAGGCGGTCTTTCGGGTATGTACGGCGTTTTTGTAAACGCAAAGAGAGATTTAGAGGAAAAATACCCCGAGAGAAAGGTTATTGTTGTGGACTCTATGCGTTACTCCACTGCTGAGGGTATGGTTTGTGTCCTTGCTTCTCAGTACAGAGCAATGGGCAAAAGCATTGAGGAAACTGCCGCTTTGCTGGAAGAGAACAAGGGCAGAATTCATCAGATTGGCTGGATGGACGACCTTTTCTACTGCAAAAAAATGGGCAGAGTAAGCAACGCCGCCGCAGTTATGGGCACACTTGTGGGCATTAAGGCTATGGCGGACTTCAACCACAAGGGTATGAGCCACGTTTTAGGCAAAACCAGAGGTTACCAGAGTGCTTACAGGCACATTGTTGAATATATGAAGGCAACAGGCGAGAATCTTCAGGAGCAGATTATTTTCATTACTCACAGTATGAGAGAAGAACACGCTCTTAAGGTTAAAGAGCTTATAGAAAAAGAAATTGCCCCCAAGGAGATTATCATCACCACAGTTGGTCAGGGCAGTGCTCCCAACATTGGCCCCGGTCTTGTGGCTGCCTTCTACTCAGGTAAGGAAATTTCCGAAGATTGCGTTGAAGAAATCAAGATTTTCGAAGAAGTTTCATCTAAAATCAAATAATTCTTCCTAAAAAATAACTACCCGAGAAGCTGAGCTTTTCGGGTAGTACTTTTTTATCCTACTACAATAGGCGGCATATTATAATTATATATGGTGGAGTCGGAGAACTTTGTTACATTCTCAACATCCTTAAGGTCCACCTCGATGGCGGTAAGGCGGTAATGCATATCGGGTGTGCCGTTTTTGGGAACGTTGATTTCTCTGAGAACGGTGAGAGTGTCGCTCCATACGTCCATTTGCAGAATAGACTGAGAAGCGTCGCCACTTCCTACAAAGGAAAGGTGAATGATAAGTGCCTTGTTACGCTGAGCAAGAGTGTCTGTGTCAAGCTCGGGGAGCTCGTCCTCATCTATACCTGCCTTGTACTCGTCGTCACTGCTGTTTCTTACGATATACATACGGGTTTCGTCAGAATAGCTTCCTTCGTAGCCTGAGTAAAGGCGGACATCTCTTACAACATCAAAGTCGATGTAGGTGGCACCTGTACAGGGAGAGTTCTCGGAATAGGGGAAATAGGTAACAAACCAGTTTTCGTTAATATCAAGGCTTTCAGGTAAGAAGCAGGTGTTTCTTTCGGTAATGCCGAGAATGTCTACTGTCTGCTCCTTGTCTTCGCCTGCACCATTGTTGAAAATAATGCCGTCCTTTGCTTCGTGAAGGTCATATCTGTAAATATCGTGACCATAGATGTTTGTGCGGACATATTCCATAGGAACACCGGGCCACTGGAGCGGGGCGTCATTGTTGTTCCAGTAGTAGATGTTTACCTCATCCCAATGATAGAAGTTTGTAAAGTAAACGTAAAAGCTGGGACGGGCGTTATCCTGTGACTTGTCTTCTGTGGTGGTTTCTGTTGTATTTTCAGTTGCTTGGGTTGTAATGATAGCTTCCTGAGTTGTAGCTTCTTCGGCGTCTGTTGTAGCTTCGCTTGCTTCAGTCATTTTAGTTGCTTCTGTTGCCTCTGTTGCCACTGTGGATATTTCCTCGTCTGTTGTAGCTTCGGTTGTATAAGTGGGAAGCTCATCTTCTGTTGCAGGAGCACTGCCTTCAGGTGAGTATCCGTCGGTGGACTCGGCGGTTGTTTCCTGAGAAGGAGTGGTTGTGCTGGAGGCTTCGCAAATCTGACCTATGGGAGAGCCCACGGGTATGTTTGCAAGGAACTTCTGAATTTCTGTTGCGTCCTTGATGTTAACCTTCAGGTCGCCGTTGCCGTCAGCGGCTAAGAGAGCTGTGCCCTCAAGAGTAAGGATTTTTGCAAGGTGCTTCTGAATTACTGTTGCGTCCTTGATGTTGATTTTATCGTTGCCGTCTGCGTCACCGATATAGAAATATGTGTATGTGTGAGGAACAGTTGTGAACTGAACCTTTGTTTCAGTGGGGGTAGCCTCGTCAGCAGTGGTAGTTGTGGGAATAACAATAACAGGCTCTTCGGTTGTTTCTTCCATAGCGGTGGTGTTTGTAAAAGCACTTGTTTCTTCTGTGGGGTCTGTGGAGGTGGTTGTGAAAGCTTCAGAGCCGCTGGTGGCTTCGGTATTCTCTGTAGCTACTGTAACTTCGGCAGGCTCGGTTACAGTAGTGGAAGGAGCAACCTCAAGGCCTTCAACAGCGTCCCATAAATCATTCAGTGCCTGAACAAGAGTTTGTTCGGGAGCGTTTTCTTTAATAAGGTCGCTTGCCATTGTGTAAGTAATGCCTACTCGTGTGAGAGAATCTACTGTGTAGATACTGTCATCTACAAAATAGGTTTCTTCTACTTTTTTTAGCTCTTCTTCAAGATGAGTCTTAACGTCTTTTTTGATAAGACGCTCAATTGCCTTGAGAAGATTTACTCTGGCGTTGTCTACCTCTTCCTGTGACTGAGCATAGTAAAGAGCCAGGTGAGCCTCGTGGTTTGCCTCTGCGTAATTGTCGTAGGATGTTTCTTCATAATCCTCTTCGTCAATACCCTCGCACTGCTGAATAGCTTCCCAGAGAGCGTCTGTGTCCCAGCTGAAATACTCAAGACCATCAAGGGCTTCCTGAATACAGTCAGCGGCAACGAGGATGTCAAGATTTCCTGACTCCGGGTCAGCCAGCACACACTCACCCTCTTCGTAAGCTGACATAAGTGCGTAGAAGGTTTCCATATTGAAATTGCCGCCTACTGTGTTGAGCTCACGGTCAGCGGCTTCAAGTAAAGACTCAAGGAGCTGAACTGAGGAATAAAGAGGCTCGGTGTAAGGAAGTGTTGGTACACTTGCACCGTTTATAGGCTGCAGAGCCTTTACGGCTTTGTAAATATCAAGAGTGAGGTCGTCAATCTCCTGCTGAGAGGAAGCATAGTGAAGAACGCCGTAGTTGTTTGCCAGAGCTTTCATATGCTCGTAGCTTTCCTCGGTGTAGTTTTCTTTGGGAATTGCGTTGGCAAATACCATAGCGTCCCAGAGCTTTGAGTTGTCAAAATCGCGGATGATAATTCCTGAACCTGCGTTTTCCAGCTTATCAATCATTGCTTCGATTTCAAGTTCGGTAGCGTCAGGATTGTTGAGAAGAAGCTCTGCTTCAGCAATGGCGTCTAAAAGATCACCAAATCCCGTGGCGTTACTGCCCGGAGGCGGAATACGGCTTTCTGCCTCGTTGATGGCTTCGGCTAACTCTTCTTTTGCACTTTCAACGTCAGCCGAAACTGTAAAAAGGGCAGTTGAGAGAAGCATAACCAAAGTCAGCAGAACTGCCAAAACTTTTGATGTCTTCATAAATTTACACTCCAATCATATTTTTACATAATCCTTTAATCTAAAGTATGAGGGTTTAAGGGGTAAAAGTCAAGACTTTATGCACAAATGACGTAAATAAGCAAAAAAAGACATATGGTTAAGTAAATTTTCAACAAAGGATGACAAAGCTCTCAGGTTGTGATATAATAGACCGAGAGGAGGTAGAGCTATGATAAAGGTTTTGGTTTGCGACGATGATGAACTTATTACCCGAAAGGTTTCTCAGCTGATTGAAAAAATCAACTGCGAAAATGAGCTGGGCCTTGAAGTTGTGGAAAAAAACTTACCGAACTTTATTCTTCAGGACAAAACATCTTTTGATATTGCGGTTGTGGATATGGAAATGCCCCATATGAACGGCATTGAGCTTTCAAAAAAGCTGATGGAAATCAACCCTGATGTCATTATTCTGGTACTTACCTCTCATTCGGGTTATATCGACAGTGCTATGCGCATTTCGGTTTTCCGCTATTTGTCAAAGCCTTTGGATGAAGAGCGGTTTAATCGGAATTTTCTTGAGGCGGTTGAAAGCTTCAACACCCTTTGCAAAACCATTGTGGTGGAAAAGGCCGACGGAGTCTTTATTGTAAAGACCAAGGATATACTATATATAGAAACTCTTCGCAACGGCTCACGAATTGTTACCAAAAATATGGAGATAAAAACCTCCAGAAAGCTTTCCCAGTGGGAAGAGTTTATTGACCAGCCTCATTTTTTTGCCAGTCCTCATAAAAGTTATCTGGTCAATATGCGTAGAGTTCTTAATTTCGACAAATATTCTGTCACCTTTGAGGCAGAAGGCTCGCCTGTTACTGTGCCTTGCGTTGCTCAAAGGAGATACACAAGCTTTAAAAAACAGTTTTTCGCTTTTATGGCAAAAATTGATACATAAACCTTAGCCCCGAAGGCTGTGCAGTGTATGCATAAGCTTTCGGGATTTTTATTTTTGCACAAAAATTAAGAGGAAATTTTGTGAGGTGCTATAAAAACGAGCGATTCGTTTAAACGAATAATTTCGTGACAACTTAGACTGATTCTTTCAGAAAAATGTTTATTTTACCTTTTTGAGTGCAAAAACAGTCAATTCCAATGTCTGTTTTTATGGTGAAATGGACATTATATTTTTTCATTATTTAATATAAAATAAAACCATAAAACCAGAAGGGAGGCTTACCAATGGAAAAAACCATTGTCCGTTCCTTTGCTATTGACGGTGATATCTGTGAGGTTGTGTTTAAATTCGATATACAATCTCAGCGTTACATCGGAGATTATCCTGATTTTGAGCTTTCGCCACGAAAAACGCCAAACGGTTTTCGTTGGATAAATGCCACTCAGGACGGGTGCGATAGTGGGGTACATAAATACTATCCACAAGAAAAATGTCTTGATTGCGGGTCCTGCTCCCATTTTACAACGGAAAAAGCAGGAGATTTAATCGGAGTTTGTACTCTTATATGAAAGGATGAAAATTATGAAGAGAAATAAAGCTTTTACAAGGGTGCTTTCCTTGGCTCTTGCTTTGATTATTCTCACTCTCTGTGTGCCTGCTGTTTCGGTTTCGGCTATTACCACCGCCGACAGCAGTCAGCAGATTCAGTTTACAGGGGGGTGGAATCCTCCTCAGTATCCTGTAGACGGTACTCTTTACAAAGACAGAATTGCAGTGAGCAAAACCATTGCACCCACCGAGAACGAAAACTATTTTGACATTACCCTCAAGGTAGTTGCAAAGCCCAGAGTAATTGACCAGAGCGTGGACGTTGTGGTTGTTATGGACGTTTCCAATACAATGAACTACACCCACGAGGGCTTAAGTGTAGGTGCGGCAGGATATAACGTAAAGGACGCCCGTATTACCCACGCAAAGGCGGCGGTTAATACCTTCCTTGACCTGTACTCTGTTGACAAAAACATCAGCGACGACAGAGGCTTCGGTCTTGTTACTTTTAACTCTCACGCAAACACAGTTGTTCCCATTACCCCTATGAACACTGCTCAGGCGGCAAAAAACGCTAAGAATATTGTAAATAACATCACAGCTCCCACAGGAAACGATGTAAGATTTACAAACATCGAGGGCGGCTTGCAGCTTGCTCATAACCTGCTTAAAGAATCTGACGCTGTTTTTAAATATATTATTTTTATTACAGACGGTTTCCCCACCACTTATATTCAGAGCTCCCGAAACAGTAAAACAACCATTACAGGTTACGACACTTATATGACCGGCTCTTATGACGCCAAAAAAGTGGGTACAGACGGTTATTTTGCTGACGCAGTTACCAAGAAGATTTGTACCTATGGTGTTAACTATTCTGACATAGCCGCAGATAAGGCTGACGATGTAGCTCAGGCTATTCACAGGTCGGGTGTGAACATCTTCTCAATCGGTATTGATGTAGGTGTGCAGAGTGTTCCTGATTATATAAAAGCTTCCAACAGCACCGCTTTTACAACAGTTGACAGAGCAAGCACAAACCACGTTATCGGCGACAACGCCCAGTCCTATAAAGCTTGGCTCAGGGACGATATTGCAGGCGGCCCTATGATTGAAAATGCAAAAAATCCCCAGGAAATTAACCGTTATGCTTCCGGTAACAGTGCTACAGAGCTTCAGACTGCTTTTGAAAATATTCTGAATGCCATTGAGCTTCTCCCTGCAGAGAGTATGGAGCAGGCATTTACCCTTGACCCTATGAGCGATTACGTTGAGTTCAAGCACTTTTACGACCTTGACGGCAGTGAAACTCAGGCGGTTATCAACACCCGAAACGGCAGAGACGTAGCCACTTTTGACCCCGAGAGTCAGTCCATCACCTGGTGGCTTACCACTACTCAGAACTTTTATATAGATGAGCTTGGCAACTATGTGCTTTCCGTAAGCTACAAGGTAAGACTTAAAAATGAGATGGAAGGCTTTGAGTTTTCCAAGGCTTTCCCCACAAATGACACCACAACCTTCTATTTTAAAACAGTCGACGTTGGTACAGGTGAGCCAATTTATGGTGACAACCACATTGACTACCTTATCCCCGAGGTTGAGGGATATGTGGGAGAGCTGAACTTTACAAAGGTTGACCAAACCACAAGAAAACCTCTTGAGGGTGCGGTTTTCAGACTTGAGCATTACGGCGAAAGCTGTCACGTGTGTGATGGTGACGCCATTATAGCCTCTCAGACTGCTTCTTCCGACGAGGCAGGTGTGGTGAGCTTTAAAAATCTTCCATCAGGTCACGAATATGCCCTTATTGAAGAAACTCCTCCCGAGGGTTACCAGCCCGGCCCTGTTCGCTCGGTGCACGTTGCCTATGGCAAAACCTATCTGGACGGCAAGCTTGTAACCGAGTCAAGCCCTGCTGTAATTACAAACAACGAAATTGTTCCCGTAGTTGTTGAGCTTTCTGCTATGAAAACTCTTGACGGCAGAGAGCTGGAGGCAGGAGAGTTTACCTTTGTTCTTGAGGGTGAATACATCAACAAGTTCCACGAAAAAGCCCACAACGATGAAGATGGTCTGGTAAAGTTTCATCCCATTACATTGGACGATGAGGGTACATATAGCTTCAAGGTTTACGAAGAAAAAGGCAAGGACAGCACTGTTCTTTACGACAGCAAGGTTTATAACATTGAGTTTAACGTTACCATAAGTGATGACTCAAAGAGGTATATCCTTGAAACCAAGGTTGACGGTGAGGATGTTGAGTCGGATACTTCTCCACTGCCCTTCGAGTTTACAAACACCTTGAGAAAGCCTGTGGGGGTAATCCTGTCTGCTGATAAGCTTCTTGACGGCAAGGCTTCTCCCGACGGACTCTTCACCTTTGAGCTTGAAGACGCTCAGGGCGAGATTATCGACTCAACCTCCACCATAGGCGGCACTGCAAGCTTTGACGAAATCATCTACACCCGAGAAGGTGTATACAAGTATAAAATTCGCGAAAGTCACATCTGCTCTGACGACGAAGCCGAGGATACAATTTTCTTTGACCACAACGTTTACGACGCAGTGGTTACGGTTACTGCACCCGAGGACAGCGACAGCTTCAAGGCTGAGGTAGTATACTCCCTTGACGGAAAGGTTATTGACAAGGTTGTTTTTGAAAACTTTACCCGAGGTAATGCAAGCCTTACCATCAAGGGTACAAAAACCTTTGAAAACGGCACGTTAGAGGATGGTCAGTTTAAATTTGAGGTCAGAAAAGTGAGCGGCAAGCTTCTGATTGAAACCACAAACGACGCTCAGGGTAACTTCGAATTCGATAAAATGGAATTTGACCGAATCGGGTACTTCGTCTTTATGGTTACCGAGGCGAAAGGAAGCAATGACGAAATTGCTTACGATGAAATGGTTTACAAGATTTTTGTAAACTGTGAGGCCCGCCATAATCTTAAGGATTATTACTTAGAGGTTACGGTTTACCAGTGTAATTCAGAGGGAATTATGGAAATTAACAGCCTGCACGGTGTTGATTTGGAGCTTGACTTTGACAATGGATTAAGCTTTGTGAATCGTTTTGTTCCTACAGAGCCTACCACCGTAGTTCCCACGGAAACCACAGAGGCAACTGAGCCTAAGACAGAGCCCACGGAAACCACAGAGGTAACTGAGCCTAAGACAGAGCCTACAGAAACCACAGAGGTAACTGAGCCTAAGACAGTTCCTACGGAAACTACAGAGGTAACCGAGCCTAAGACAGTTCCCACGGAAACCACAGAGGCAACTGAGCCCAAGACAGAGCCTACAGAAACCACAGAGGTAACCGAGCCTAAGACAGTTCCCACGGAAACCACAGAGGTAACTGAGCCTAAGACAGACCCCACGGAAACAACAGAGGTAACCGAGCCCAAGACAGACCCCACGGAAACTACAGAGGTAACCGAGCCCAAGACAGACCCCACGGAAACCACAGAGGTAACAGAACCTAAGACAGTTCCTACAGAAATCACTGAGCCTGCAAAGCCTGAGCCTACAAAACCTGTACCCCCTGATTTTGTTCCCACAGGAGATAGCCATAATCCGCTTATGTGGATTGCAGTGCTCTTTGTATCAGGAGGGTTAGGAGCAGCCTCAGCTAAGGTTTACAAACGTAAGGAAGAATAAATTATAAGCAAAACGAGCAAACACAAAAGCGTGTTTGCTCGTTTTTTTAGGTTGTTTTAAAGTTTATTTCCATTTTTTTGCCTTCTTGGCGATTTCTTCAAGCTCTTCTTTGGAAAGCTCCGGAAGCCTCTGGAGCTTATCAAGGAAGACTTCTTTGCTTTCTTTAAACTGAGCTTCCACAACTCCGTTGTAAAAGCTGACCACAACGCCTGTGACAACGGCAATTGCAAAAAGTGCGTATATGGTAATCAGCACAGAAAGCACCTTGCTCACAAAGGTGGTGGCCACAATATCGCCGAAGCCTATGGTGGAGAACACTGCATAGCAGTACCACAAAGCGTCTGCATAGCTTGTGATATCGGGCTCAACAAGAAGTATGATAAATGCACTGACAAGAAGAAAAGCAACAAAGCCCAGAATAATTTTATCTGCCTTTGTTTTTTTCAGGACTCCGTGCAAAATTCGCAGCTTTTTCATAAAATCACCTTAATTAAGTCCGTAAAGGTCTGCGATATATGCCTTAAGCTCCTGAGAAAGCATAGCCTTGAGCTCTTCGGGATTGTCGGGCAAAGCAACCAGAAGCTGTCTGCCTGAGCGGATAAGGTATCCGCAGTTTTTGCCCACAGGGTTTGAAAGCTTTTTCACATCGGTTATCTGCACTTTTGAGGTAGCAAGAGCACGGGATAGTACGTCGGAAAGACGATTTTCACCGGAAAAGCCCAGACCTCCGATAATAAAAACAAGGTTGCAGGTGCTCAGTGCGTCTGTAAGCTTTTCGCCTAACATTATAGGCGTGGTAGAAGCACAGATGTTGTTAAGCTCAATGTTGATTTGAGAAAGTGTTTTTTTCAGTGCCTTTTCGCAGTAGCTGGTCTTTCGGGCAAGATAGAAAACAAGGTTTGATTTCATAATTTTACCTCTTTTACTGGGTAGACTCTGCTTCGGTGTAGGGAGCTTCAGTAGCTTCAGTAGCCTCAGTGGGCAGAGGAGCAACTGTAACGGGAGCTAAAGTTGTGGGAGCTTCGGTAATGGGAGCCTGCGTTGTGGGTGCCTGAGTCTGAGGCGGCAGAGTAGTGGGAGCAACTGTAACGGGAGCTTCTGTAATTTCCGGTGCCTCGGTTTCAGGCTCAATGTAAGGCGCCTCGGTTTCAATGGGGGCAGTTGTGGGCATTGTGGTGGTAGGTTGGGTGGGTTTGTCAATTTTCTTTTTTGTGAAGATTGGCTTTATTGTCAAGTCCTTGGTAACATCAAGATACACGCTGTCCCAACCTTTGAACACATAGTAGTATGTGCCGTCGCTGGCTTTTCTGGGATTTTCTTTGGGGGCTTTAGCGTCCCTGCCTTCTAAGATAAGCTGGGTGGAAATAACCTTGCCGTTGGCGTCCAGAAATTGAACGGTGAACATCTTGCTCTGTGACATATACTCAACGGTTTCGTCGCCCTGAAGCTTGCCTTTACCGTCGTACCAGGGGGTGTTGTTGGCGGCGTGCTCAAGGTGGAAAGAGGAGCTTGCCACGTTTACAGGGCTTGACTTTTCCACTGTGTTGATGTAAGGCTTGATATCCTCGTTTTCTCTTACCTTTCGTGCCACAACAATGGTACGCATATTGTCTGTTTCGTAGGAGCAGGTGGAAAGAGTGAGGAGAGAGTCGTTCTCGTTAATGGGAACATTTACATCCAGATAAGAGCGGATTTTGATGTTATAAATGAAGTTCATAAATCTTGCGTCAGAGTCAAAATCTGCCTTAAGGTAGTCAAAAATATTTTCAAGGTCGTTGGAAACATCGATTTTCATAACTGCAAAGATTATGTAATCGTCTTTGCCCTGAGGAGTGTCAAGGGTAACGGTGGGCGAGGTCTTGTAAAACTTTGTATTGCCCTGAGTTCTGCCGTCTGCCCGAGCGTAGTTCATAAGCTGACCAAACATAGAGTCATCACTGCCCATATTGTGGCCGTGGAGAATAAGATTTTTTGACCCAATGCTCTTTTCGTAACAGCGGTAATCTACAAAGATACTGCCAAAGTCAGAGTAATCCTTTTTGTAGTTGCGGTAGAGGTAGAACTGGTCTTCAGGGGTGTCGCCTATATGCTCAAGAACAGGGTAGTCGATTTTGGTGCCGTCAATTTTAATCCAGGCAACGATTTCGTCGTTTACCTTCTTAAGACCCTTCCAGTTTTTGTTTGTGGTTTTCTTGATTTCTACAACTTCGCCTTCGTCGTTGGTGGCAAGAACAATAACCTCGTCCTCAGTAGCGTCGTAGGCGATGTTCTGAATTTCGGTGATTACGCTCTGGTTTCCCATAGGCATAAACACATAGAAGTTAAGAAGCAGAACCGCACCTGTAATGAAAGCACCAAGTGCAAGAATCACAACCAGCTTTCGGATAACTTCAAAGGCGGAATCGCCCTTTGCAGGGATAAAGCTGAAGATAAAGTGCTTTACTCTGCCCTTGGGCTTTAAGTATGTAAGGGTTGAATTTTCAAAAAGCACAGTGCCCTGAGGAAACTTTGCAAGACTGTTTTCCAAAGCGGCGTCACCGTTTTTAAAGGCTGAGGTCACAAAGTCCTCAAAGGAAATGCCCTCAACACCCTCAAAAGAGGGAAGAACAAAGAACTTTTTGCCAATAGCGTAGAAGCAGTAGCCCTTAAGTTCAGTTCCTTCGCAGTTAAAAGAAGCAACGTTAACGTGCTTTACAAGCTTTTTGCCGTCTGCAACAAAAGGCACAGAGCACTCCATAGCTTCTTCTAAAAGCTTCATAAGGGGAGTGAAAAGGTCAACAAAGGATGAACTGTCCTTGGTGTCTGTTGCGTTTAAGAAAATGTAGCCATCCAGAGAGTCATCCCCCGAAATACTGTACTCAAAAGCCTGAGTAAGCTTTCTGGGGTTTCGGTCAACCTCGGTGGTGGAAATAATATGAGCTGAAGTTTCGTTGTCCAGTTTGTCAAAAAGAGCTTTGCAGCTTTCTCTGACTAACTCTGTTTCAGCAGATGTTCTTCGTAAAGAAAACAACTCTATTCGCATTTTAATCCTCTTTTCAATATACCAAATCAGATTTCTGTGATTTCAACGTTTCTTATTGCCTCTTCCATAAGCTCTGTAAAGTTTGCTTCTTCCTCGGCAAACTTCACGAACTTAAGAACAGGGCGGGTTCTGGGGTGTTTGGGAGTAAAGATTGTGCAGCAGTCCTCAAAAGGCTCAATGGAGGTTTCAAAGGTGTCAATCTTTCGGGAGATTTTTATGATTTCTTCCTTATCCATACCGATTAAGGGTCTGAACACAGGCATAGTTGCGGCTTCGTCTGTGCAGTAGATGGCGTGTATTGTCTGGCTTGCTACCTGACCCAAGCTCTCGCCTGTAATGAGAGCTGAGCAGTCGTAGTCTTTAGCAATTCGCTCACTTATCTGCATCATAAGACGACGCATAATAATTGTGAAAAGCTCCTCGGGGCAATCATCTCTGATTTTTTCCTGAAGCTTTGTGAAAGGCACGGTTATCATAGTGATACTTCCGCTGTAACGACTTACAAGCTTTAAAAGCTTCTTAACCTTCTCTAAAGCACGTTCGCTGGTGTAAGGAGGGCTTGCAAAGTGCACTGCGGTGAGCTTAATGCCTCTCTTTGCCATCATATAAGCGGCAACAGGAGAGTCGATACCGCCGCTGATAAGGATACATCCATTGCCGCCTGTGCCTACGGGAATACCGCCTGCACCCTTTTTGCTGTCGGCGTGAACATAAGCGGCAAAATCTCTTACCTCAACGGTTACCTTAACATCGGGGTTATGAACATCAACGCTGAGATGAGGGAATTTCTCCAGAATAAGACCGCCTAACTCCATACAGATTTCAGGAGATTTAAGAGGGAACTTTTTATCGCTTCGTTTTGCCTCTACCTTGAAGGTTTTTGCCTCAAGAAGAGTATCCTCAAGATACACGGGAGCTTTGGCGTAGATGTCTTCCACAGTTTTTTCGCAGACAGCGGCACGGCAGTAGCTTACAATACCGAAAACCCTTGAAATAGCGTCTTCTACCTTGTCCATATCCACGTCCTTGCTTTCGGGAGTTACGCAGATTGTGGACTGGGCAATGCTCAGCTTGAAATATCCAAGGCCGTAAAGAGCCTTTTTGATGTTTTTCTTGAGAACATCCTCAAAGGTGCGTCTGTTAAGTCCCTTAAGGGCGATTTCGCCCAGCTTTATCAAAACAACTTCTTTCATAATTTAACCCTCTGTAATGTATTAAGTCCAAGACGCAGAGCCTCAAGCAAGGCGTCGATGTCTTCTTTTGTGCTTTCCTTTGAAAAGCTTACTCTTATGGCACTGTCTGCTCTCTCCGGCGAGAGGTGCAGAGCAGCCAGAACGTGGCTTTTTCCGCCTTTTGAGCAGGCACTGCCCGAGGAAACATACACCCCTTGGCTTGAGAGGTGGTGAAGCATTGTTTCGCTTCTTATGCCCAAAGCTGAAAAATTCAGAATATAGGACGAGGCGTCCTCAGGTGAGTTTATGATTATATCATCCATCTCAGCAAGTTTTTGTCTGAGATACTGATTAAGAGGCTTTATTTTTTCACTGTTTTCCAAAACTTTTATTTCACTTGCGGCAACTGCAAAAGCTCCGATTAAAGGCAGAGCCTCTGTACCGGGACGGATAGAGTTTTCCTGCTTGCCGCCAAAGGTACGGGGAAGAATACGGGTGCCTTTCTTTACAAAAAGTGCACCCACGCCCTTAGGGCCGTGAATTTTGTGAGCACTTATGCTGAGTAAATCACACCTCAGAGCGGCGACATTTACATTTTCCTTGCCAAATCCCTGTACTGCGTCAATGTGAAAAGCCGCAGGTGCACCCTTGCGTTTAATAAGTGCAGGGATTTTAGAAACAGGAGGCATAAGCCCTGTTTCGTTGTTCACCAGCATAACGGAAACCAGAATGGTTTTCTCGTCAATTGCCTTTTCAAAATCAGCAAGGTCAAAGCCCTGCTCGTCCTTGGGATAAACAAACTCCACCTCAAAGCCAAGACTTTCAAGGTGCTTGAAAGAGTCCAGCACCGAGCTGTGCTCAATAGCGGTGGTGACGATTTTTTTGCCCATACGCTTTCTGGCCTCAACCGAGCCCATAATGGCAAGGTTATTTGCCTCTGTACCGCCTGAAGTAAAGTAAATTTCCGATTCCTTGGCGTTTATAGCCTGTGCAATGGTGCTTCTGGCGAAATCAAGCTCTTTTTCAGCAGAAAAGCCGAAAGAGTGAAGTGAAGAAGGGTTGCCGAAATTTTCCCTCATAAGCATAAGTGCCTTATTTGCAGCGGCTTCGCTGACTCTGGTTGTGGCACTGTTATCAAGATAATGAAAGCTCAAATTAACCCTCCTAATAATTTCTCACATTACATTATACTACGAAATACACCTGAAAGCAAACAGTTATTTGCTGTTATCATGATTTTTATTGACAAACTTTATTATTCCAATATAATTATAGTTGTAGAGATCGCGCCGAGCAGGTGAACTTCCATCTTCATAGCTTGACGAGGCGAAAAAATTAGGTGGTCATAAAACATCTGATACCTTGAGGGTTGGATGGTTTTATCTCCTTTTACATCTTAGTCCTCCTTGGTATCAAAAGGAGGATGATATTATGACTGTTTATGAAGCTTTAATGTTAATGATTGCTTTTGCGGCGTTTGTTATATCTTTTATAAACATCAAGAAGTAAAAAGAAAGCCACCTATTCGCAGTAGGTGGCTTTTCTTCTTGATGTTATACATCATTTAATTTAAAATAAGTTACCATAGTGATCGCCTAACGATCTCTACATCTTTATTATAAGCCAATTGAATCTCGTTGTCAACACACAAATTATACCATATTTTGTACCTAAGCACCCGAAAGGGTGCTTTTTATTTGCTTATATTTGGGGTATTTCAGGAAAAAATAAGGGTGGTGATTAAAAAATGGACAAAAATAAATATTCACAGCTTGTAAAAGAAAAATCCCCCAACTCAAACACCTTCTCCGATATGCTCAGAGCATTTTTGGTTGGGGGTGGAATATGTGCCTTTGGCGAGGTGGCTTTTGAGGCCTTTAAAGCATTGGGACTTGCCGAAAAACAGGGTCGTGCCTTGGTGTCGCTGAGCCTTATTCTTATAGCTTCACTGCTGACTATGATTGGCGTTTTTGACAGAATCGCAAGATTTTCAGGTGCAGGAGTACTGGTGCCCATTACGGGCTTTTCCAATGCCGTTACCAGTGCCGCTATTGAATTTAAAACCGAGGGTTTTGTTATGGGAATGGGAGCGAAGATGTTTACCATTGCAGGGCCTGTTATAGTTTTCGGCACTGTGGCAAGCGTGATTTATGGGATTATTTATTGGACTTTTACGATAATATAAAGAAGCACGGCAGAGAGATAATCTCTGCCGTGATGAAATAAAACTATTAAAAACTATCGGAATAAATCAGAATGACTCCCGACTCTGTATAGCATTAAAACAAGAACATCGTCAATAACCTCGTATACAAGTAACCAATCCGGCTCGATATGACACTCCCGACATCCATTGTAATTACCGCTTAAATCGTGGTCACGGTATTTTTCTTCAAGAGGTTCACCGTTTGCCAGCTTTTCAACAACAGTAAACAGCTTTTCTGTATCCTTGCCTTGCTTTTTGGCGAGCTTCAGGTCTTTTTTGAACTGCGTTGTAAATTTGACTTGGTACTTCATCTCTCAAGTGCTGCCTTTAAATCTTCTATATTGTCATAGCCGTCTGAGGTTTTGTCATAAGCAAGGGTTCTGCCCTCACGGATAGCGGCGGCGGTAGCTTCGTTTGGAGTGTTCAGCTTTACTTCAAAGGGAATGCCATTCTCACGGATAGCTTGCCTTAAAAAAATATTAACTGCAGTACTCATATTAAGCCCTAAAGCCTCAAAAATCCTTTCTGCCTGGGCTTTTATATCCTTATCTGTGCGTATATTCAAATTAGCGGATTCCATATAATACACCTCCATTATTATTCTATGTATATAGTAGCACGTTATGTGTACAATGTCAACACAAATATATTGTGACTCTGTGCAAAATTTAAATCAATCCATACTAAAAATTCATATAAAGTTAACCGCCCATTTGTTATGAATGAGCGGTTTTTTTACTCGTCAACCAAGTCCTTGCCGCAGTAAGGGCAGTGATTGTATTTGGTAGAACGGATGTGTTTGTTGCAATAGGGACATCTGAGCATAATTATTATGAAAACACAGTAAAGCACCAGCAAAATGCCAAGGATTATAATCTGAGCTTCGATAAAAGGTGTAAACAAAATGTTCAGAAAAAAATAAATACCCATAATAATAGAGGAGATTCCTATAACTTTTTTTCTGGTCTGAAATTTCATTTATCCCGACCTCCTTTTAAGCTGATTATATCACTTGAGTTTATCCTAGTCAACAAAAACTCAGCTTCTCAGATTCCCCAGGCACTCAGACCTGTCAGCCTTTCAATGGTGCTGATTTCGTAATTGGGAAAGTAAATCCACATAAGCTCGCCTTTGTAAACAACCTCCAGAACGTGGTAGCAGGGAGCACAATAAACATCAAACTTATTCTTGTAAATACCGTAAACCTCGTATTTTTCACTGTTGAAGCCTTCACTTTTGTGCCAATGGGGAAAGGTTGCGTCTTCTTCCATAGTGCGGATTGTTCGGATGGAGTTTAAGGGGAAGGCGTATTTTCCTTTGGCGTTTGCAAGGTAAAGATTCTCGTTGTCTTTGTAAATCCTGAAAGAAAGGTTCAGAAAATTAGTGGACTGCATAGCCTCGCGGTGGATTTTTATATTGCCGTTTTCAAGCTTGTATTTGTAGGTGAAAATGTCGATTTCTTCACTGTTAAGCGGGACGCCCAGAGTGGTGAGGATGGTGTCAAAGGTGGTTTCGGCGTCGGTTCTTGCCTGAATGCTTTCGCTGCTCTCTAAAACCGTGTTACGCTTTTTGCCGCTGAAATAGGAGAGCACAAGCCAGAGAATAAAACACACAAGACCCACAACGTAGAGCCAGCCTGCGTTTTTGATTCCTCTTATAAGATTACCTGTAAAAAGGGCACTTAAAGCTCCCATGCCCACAATAGCCGCCACAATTCCGCAGAGCCAATGAATAAAACGGACAAATGAAGGAAGCTTGCTTTTTTCCAGAGCCTTGCCCATACGGCAGGTTGCGTTGTCAAGTTTTTCAATAAGCTGAGGATGAGTCCTCAGCACCATACCTTCAAGGTCGTTTTGTGTGGTATTTTCGGGGTTAAGGGTTACGTCTATGCCTAAAAAAGCTTTCATATCATTGCCTCCTGTACAGAAGAATTATACAGGATTTTCGGGAAAAAGCAAACTTCTGATATAGCAGAGGAAAAGCTGGTTTATGTGATTTGGTTTAAAAAACTTACCTCGGGTTTGAATTACTGAACGGAATAGCTTACTCCGATAATTTCCTGTTGTTTGTCCATTAAATGTTGATGATATAAAAATCCGCAAAAAGTTGTTGCTACAATGGTTGCAAGAGCCAAAAGAGCAATAAGAGATAATTTTATGGCTTTTGTTGTTCTTATGCGTTTGATTATGTAGTCGGTGTCGGCACTGCTGATGTAGTTGCTCACTACCTCACAGGGCAAGCCGTAGTTTGCGTATAAATCCTTTTTGGTGCAGTTTTGGGTTTCACTGCAATAGTCCTCAATATCCTGAGAAAGCTTTCTGAGGTATTCCTTTTCCTGTTTGGATTTAATAGGAAAAAGTGCTTTTACCTCAGAGATATATTCTTTGCAAATCTTATTCATTTTCGTTGTCCTTTCTTTCAAGTGCTGAGAAAATCTTGAGTACACCTTCTGTGGTGTTTTGATAAGAGGTGCGAAGCTCCTGAAGATATTCTCTGCCCTTTGGCTCAAGATGATAATAAACCCTTGTACGCTTTCTGCCCACAAGCTGTGAGTATTCCGTAATGCAACCGTCTTTTTCCAGCTTGTAAGCGGCAGTGTATATGGTATTCTGAGAAATGTTCAGCAAGCCTTCGGAAAATTCAAAGATGGACTTTACAATTTCATACATATAGCAGTCTTTGTAATCCAGAAGAGAAAGAATCAGCAAATCGGTAAAACCGTTGATAAAGTGATTTTTGTTCATAAATATTCACCCATAGTTATTATACACCTGATTATCCGCCCAATCAATATTACTGCCGCCAAAATATTATTGACAAGGTTTTGGAACATTGCTATAATACAAATATAGGCAAGGGTCTGGTTTAAAATTATCTTGTTAATTTACACAAATCTGCCTGCTCTGAATTATTCATTCATACAAAAATTTCTTTTTCTAAAATTTTAGCGTGAGATTTTAATAAAATTTACGTCTAATATTTGGAAAGAAAATTAAAAAGGAGGATTTTTATGAAAAGATGTACTCAGAAGTTATTGGTGCTTGTGCTTGCGTGTTTGCTGAGCTTTGGCGTGGCAGTGCCCAATGCACTGGCTTACACTCTGGAAGAGTCCGCAGGCTTAAGCGAGCTTTACGCAAAACGCATATACACCTTTGCAGAGCACTTCACCGCCACAGACGACGAAGCCTTGACTTTGATTGATTTGAAAATCCTCGGAGAAAACGTGGCAGATTGCGGCTATGATTTGTGCTTTGTTTTCAGCGGATATTCCACTGAGGAAGAAGGCGAGATAGAGGTTGACGGCTTTGTTTATAAATATTTCGCCGCTCAGAAGCCCTACGCCTTGGGATATTACCTCATAAACGATACCGACGCACTTACTCTCACAGAGGCTTGCGAAAAGGGTGTTATCACACTGAAAGGTGCAGAGGGTGAGCAGGTTAGGCGTCTGATTACCGCTCCTTTGGTTGAAGAAGCTAAGACAGAGCCCACAACATCTGCAAGCTTTGACGAGCCTGCTGAACCTACTGAACCTGCTGAGCCAACCACAACGGCAAGCTTTGATGAACCTGTTGAACCAACTGAGCCAACCAAGCCAACCGAGCCCACAACGGCAGTTGTTACAGAGCCTACGGAAATTCCCACAGTGGAGGCCACAGAGCCCACTGAAGAGGTTATTACTCCTCAGCCCGATTATTCAAAACTCAGCGGTGGGCTTTATGAAAAATTAAGGAAAATGACAGAGGAAGATAAAGCCCTTGTGCTTCTTTATCTTAAAGTTTATGATGAGGGAATTTCAGATGATATGACCGAAGAAGAAATTGCTGATTTATATAAGGAAAGAGAAGCCGCAAACTATAATTTTCTTGAGAAATACCCCAACATTCAGACTGAGGACGAGATTCTCTTTGTAGGTCAGTATTACAGACGTGTGATTGTTTACGCAGACAAGTCTGAGCTTGAAACTTTCTGCCTTGACAGTGAGATTAGTCAGGTAGTTGAGTTTGAGCAGAATCTTAATTGTCCCAAAACAGGTTATAGCGGTGCTGAACTTTACAAAGACCTTGAAGAGTACATAGGAGAATGCGGAAACGGTGCTATTGATAACTGCGGTGCAGTTTTTGAAAAGGCAGGAGAAAGCGGCAATGTGCCAATAGTAAAATACACCATTCTGCCCACTGCTGACGAAACAAGAGCTTTGAGATACGGCAATTACATTTTCGTTTCAAGCGGTATAAACGCTTGTTATCATTTAGGCTTCTTTGCAGTAATTGATGGTAAGTTTATGCCCTTTGAAGAGGCTCTTGAGAAAAACCTCATTAACCTTGACGAAGCGGCAAAAATCTATGAAAATGCCTACGAAATCGAAAATTTAGGGGATATGGACGGCAACGGCAAGGTGAATATCAAGGACGCAACTTACTTGCAGAAGGCCCTTGCAGGAATAGTTGAAATGCCTAAAATCACAGTTGATTTTCAGGACTTCAGAGATTTTGATGTAACAGACTTTAACAACGACGGCAAGCTTAACATCCGCGACGCAACTGCAATTCAGAAGCATATCGCAAAAATCGGCTTGACTCCCGTTTGAACTTTGTGTAAAATAAGGAAAACATAAAAGGAAAGGATGTTTTGAAATGAAAAGCTTTAAAAAGATTTTAGCCCTTACTATGGCCTTGCTTGTAATGTCTTCTGCTTTTGCGGTAAATGCTTTTGCCGCTGAGTTTGAGGACTATTACGAAACGCCTGTGTTTATGTATGGCGACGTGGATTTTGATAGTCGTGTGTCTGTCAAGGACTCCACCGCTATCCAGAAATATCTTGCAAAAATCATCACTCTTTGTGAGGATTCCATTTTTTACGGCGACGTTGACGGCAACGAGAAGCTTTCAATCAGCGACGCTACCCTGATTCAGAAGTTTGTGGCAAAGATGATTGATGTCTTCCCTGCCGAGGCACCTGCTCCCGATTATTCGGTAAACGCCGACGGAAAGGTGCTTGAGCTTGACCTGAGCACAGAAGACACAGTTACAATTCAGGTTAACGTTAAAGAGGCAGGATACTACGAGATGTCTGCTACTACCGGCGGCGAAACCTCCCTTTTCCTTGATTTGAGAAGCGAAGACTCAGAGGAATACTGGGGTGCTCAGCCCGACGGCGAAACCTATTATGCTCTTATGTATCTTGAAGAGGGTACATATTACTCAATTATGTTTATCGAGGGTGGTCTTGATACTCACGTCAGCTACAAGGTTGCTCCCACAGATTTTGAGCCTCCCTTTGATATCGCTTCTGCCGATGAAATCAAGCTTGGGGACAGAATAGAAATTAAAGCAGGTACAACGCCTCTTCTCTTTAAGCTTACCCTTGAAGGCAACGAAGGCAGCGTGAATGTTTATACAGAGGGTTTGGCTTCTAACTCAATCCTTGAGGCTTATGACGAGAGATATAACCTCTGCTACACCGGAGAGGCTTATGACTATACAGATTCCATTATAAGCTTTTATGATGAGGGTGTGCCTTCTGTTTATTATATTCTGGTAACACAGGATGAAAACGGCACTGACTTTGCCCTTTGTTGTGATACAAGTGTAGATATGCTTAAGAAGGAAGCAAAGGTTATTGAAGTTGGCTCAGTTGACGAGTGCGAGATTATCGAGCTTACCTATGAAGACCCCGATTCTGCTCCCATCAGCGGTCTTGCCGAGGGTATTTACAGCTTTACACCCGAGAAGAGCGGTTATTACAGCCTTAACTTCAGAAGCGACTCAGCCATTGAGGTTATGGGCATTGTAGGAAAGTTTGAAAACGTCAGCGACGACGGCTATATTATGGTTAAAGCAGGAGAAGCAGGCCAGAGAGTTTTTGACGTGCTTTACCTTGAGGAAAATACAGAGTACTGTATTGTTGTGCTGATTTTTGTTGACGGTGTTAATAACATTGATGTTTCTTTGGAAGAATCCAACGAGGAAGAATACAAAAAGGCTCAGGAAGACAGCTTTGTTGATGACGCTACTCTGGACGAAGCAAAGCCTATCAGCCTTGGGAAAGTGGTAGAGTTTAACTGCAACGCTTCTGCTGACGAGTACTACGAAGAAAACTATATCTTTACAGCAGATGAAGATATGGAGGTTGTAATCTTCAGCACAAACTCTCAGGACGCCTGCGTTTATATCTATGATGAATACGGCGATATTCTTTTCTTGGGAGATGAAATCGTTACCGCAGTGGTTACAAACAAGGGCATTGATATGCTTTACAGCAGTGATTTTGCAGTAAAGGGCACAATCTCCAAGGGCGAAACAATCCGCCTTGGTGTAAGCTCTTTCGCAGAAGAGGACAACTTTACATTCTCAATTGTAAAGGCTGAGGATTATAAAGAGCTCTTTTAATTTCATAAATACATAGAAAAAGCCGACGTTTCAAACGGAGACACTTCGTAAAGAAGTAGTCTCCGTTTTTCTATACAAAAAGAAAATGACACTTTAAAAAATTTAAAGTGTCATAGTGGGTTATATATTTTGAGAAAGGTAAATACTTGCCGAAAAGCAGCAGATTATTTTTCGGCTTGTGAAGTGAAGTTTTTGCTAACGCCAAAGTGAAGTTGTTCGCTTTGTTCACAGTGAAGTTTAGTTTGCCCATTTCGCCGTAGGCGAAACTTCACTGTCCGCAGGACAACTTCACTATCGTAGATAACTTCACTTGCCCGAAAGGGCAAACTTAATTGAGGCACACTTCCTTACGGAGTGTGCCTCAGCGTCGGCTTTTTGCTTTGTTTAACTTAATTGTTTTTAACGTGAACGTCCATCTGGGGATAGGGAATCTCAATTTTGTTTGTGTCGAAGGCTTCCTTAACCTTTTCGATGATGTCAAAGTAAACATCCCAGTAGTTTTCGTTATCGCACCAGATACGAACTGTATAGGTGAGAGCACTGTCGCCGTGCTGAGAAAGCCTTACGAAAGGCTCGGGGTCTTTAAGTGCCATAGGGTGGCTCTGAGCAATGTCTGTGAGAATGTTTTTAACCTTGGTGATGTCTGCGTCATAAGAAGTGGTGAAGGTAAGGTCAACACGTCTGATTTTTTCAGCAGAATAGTTCTTGATAACAGAGTTTGTAAGAGTGCCGTTGGGAATTGTCACACGCTTGTTGTCAGGAGTGAGAAGCACTGTGTAAACCACGGAAATTTCCTCAACTGTGCCTGAGTCACTGCCTGCCTCAATATAGTCGCCTACCTTGAAGGGCTTGAAGAGGAGAATCATAATTCCGCCTGCAAAGTTTGAAAGAGAGCCCTGAAGTGCAAGACCTATTGCCACACCGCAGGAAGCAAGAATTGTAATGAAGGAAGTTGCAGGTACACCCAGAATCATAGCGATTGTAATAACAAGAACTATGTAAAGAGCGATTTTTGAGAAGCTTCCAAGGAAAGAACGCAGGCTTTGGTCAATTTTGTCAAGCTTAGGGGATTTTAAAATCCATTTTGTCAGGGCTTTGATGAGCTTAATGCCCACAATAAGCAGGATGATTGCCGCCAGAAGCTTAATGCCCCAGGATGTGGCAAACTCTAAAAGTGTTTCCCAAATTTTGTTCCAGTCCATAATTTTGTCTCCTTTTTGTTTTTATATGAGAGCTTCCAGCTCGTCTAAAATTATATCAATGTTTTCGTCGGAATATTCGATTTCCGACGAAAAAAGCCTCATAATCTCCAGCTGATTTTCTGTGGTGAAGTTTCCGTTTTGGCTGAAAAGCCTTTCGCCCATAGCAAAAACCAGCTTAAAGCAAAGCACCGCAAACAGAGAATAAAGTGCCATTTCAAAGGAAGTTGCGGACTTTGAAAAATGCCTGTAAATCAGATAGCAGAGAAACTGCTCATACTCTGATTCTCTCTCTTTCATAAAGCTTCTGAAGGGCTCGCACTTTTCCTCGTCAAAGTCGTTTAAAGAGGAAAGAAGAGTGCTCCAGTCCTCATCAAGCCTTTCAAGTTTTTCAAAAACAGGGAGAAAAGCCTTCAGAGAAAGCTGAGGGCTTTCCTTAAAGAAAAGGCTCAGCATATTTTCTGTTCGCTTATAAATGTCCTTTGAATAGTCCTGAAGAATCTGAAAAATCTTTTCTCTTAAGATGGTGACTTCATTTTGCATTTCTTCTGTGAGGTTAAGTTTAAAAGGGGTTTTATCTGTGATAATAAGCCTTGCGGCCTCTTCACAGCAAAGGCCCAGACCTGCCTCGTTGTGAGTGTCAAAGGTGTTGTAAAATCGAGGGTGCTCGGTGCAGATTGAGCAAAGCTTGCTTTCGCCCAGATTTATGAAGATATCGCAGAGATTTTTCTTGTTTAGGAAAGGGCACCGCTCATTCTCGCCTAGAATAAAATGAGGCGTACCCTCAAGAGAGATATTCTTCCTCAGCCTCTTGCCAAATTCACCCTCTGCACTTTGGTAGCAGGCAAGGGTTTGGGGGTCAATATCAATCTCCCAGCCGATACAACAGTTGTGTCGGCATTTTTCTGCAATGCATTTGAAGTTTTCAAAATAATCAGGAAAAATAGTTTTCATAGTAAAAGGCTGAATTGCCCATCGTAGTTAGCGGTTTATAAGCACTTTTCGATAACTGCCACGATGTCGCCAACAGTCTTGCAGTCAGAAGCTTCTTTAATGGGAAGCTCAATGCCAAACTCTTCCTCAATACCGATTACCAGCATA
This sequence comes from Clostridia bacterium, assembly GCA_017465505.1. Classification (GTDB taxonomy): domain Bacteria; phylum Bacillota; class Clostridia; order Oscillospirales; family Acutalibacteraceae; genus Ruminococcoides. Next base: position 112,208 of record JAFTWB010000022.1, read on the forward strand.
AGCATAGAAATAGAGGTAAGACCGATATCTTCCATAAGTCTGCTGCTTTCATCTATCTTGTCGTAATCGATTCCGTTGTTGGCGTCTGCCATAATTGCCTTTGTAATTTTCTTAAGCTTCTCAATAACCATTTTATTCACCTTTATTGTTCCTTTTTGCTGATATTTTCTGACGTTTTTCGGCAAATTTCTGTCGTGAGATACGTCTGATTTCTTTATCCTTGTCGCTCATCTTGCTGAAAAGAAGCTTTGAAAGCTCTTCCATACGCTTTTTCATAAGGTTGGTGGCGTTAACCATAGCCGTTGCACCCAAGGACTCGGGGAAAAGCTCGTCGTAGGAAATGGGGTCGCCCACAATGAGCTTAAGTCCGCCGAAGGGTCTGTAAACACCCGAGGTGTACACAGGTACAACCGCACTTTGAGCTTGCATAGCAATAAGTGCCGCACCTGCCTTGAAGTCAAGAATCTCATCTGTGAGATTAAGCTGACCCTCAGGGAAAATTACAATCCTCTGGTCATCCTTAAGTCTTGCTACACATTCCTTGATACAGGCTAAATCCATTGTGCTTCTGTCCAGAGGAATACACCTTAACCCTCTCATAAGAGGGCCTCTGCCGCTTTCGAAAATCTCTTTTGCGGCAACAGAGTTTACAAGGCTTTTTCTGAAGAGAATGGAAAGGTTTGCAGGGTCAAGCCAGTAAGTGTGGTTGCTGATAATAATAAGCCTTTTGGGAAGGTTCTTAAACTCTGCCTTTTCGCTCTGAAAGTAAATTTTAGGTCTGCCGATAAGGGCATTGAAGGCAGTGCAGGTGGCAATTGCCACACGGTACAAAATACGATTTATAATTTTATCCTGAGGCATTTTGGTGGTGCTCATTTTACACCACCTCCTTTTTTGGAGAGAGCTTCAAGCTCAAGCATTTTATTTCTCAGCATTTCGGTAAGCTCGGTAAGCTCCTTTTCGCTGGGAGTTTTTGTTTTGCAGAAATCCTTAAGGTAGATTCTGTCACCCACCATAATGTCTGTACGCTTGAAACAACCGTAATCAGCGGTGTGATAAACAGGGATAATGGGCACCCCTGCCTGAAGAGCGAGCAAGGTGGCGGTGCTTTTGAACTCGTCGATTTTGCCTGTGGTAGAAAACTTACCCTCGGGGAAAATCAGCACAACGCCTTTTTTCTTCAACACATCCATTGCCTTGAAGAAAAACTCCATATCAAAAGAGAAACGGTCAACCTTTATACAGCCAAGGCCGTTAAGGATAGTCTGAAGAAAACGGCTGCTTTCGTAAAGGGTTTTGCCAACGATACAACGAACATATCTGAAAGCAAAAACATACATTAAAATTGTGAAATCAAGAAAATGATTGTGGTTGCTGATAATAACGGCAGGTCCTTTGAAGAAAAAGGTGGACTTGCGGTTTTCTTTGCTTTCGTGGCGGATTCTTATACGAAAACCAAGACCGATTGACCACAGGGTCATAATTTTTACGAAAATTCTGAAAATATGCTTCATATCTTAATCCTCGGCTTTCTTAAGCACCGCTGAGGCAAAGTCAGCAGGGGTGAAAAGGGGATTGGATGAGTCGATTTTAAGCTCCACACCAAAGGAAGCGGACATCACTGAGAATAGGTTGTAGTAAGCCATACTGCTTCCGCCTAAATCGTAAATAAAGTTGGAGGAGGGGGTGATGGTTTCTTTATCAATAGAAAGTACATCTGCAAATATTTCAATTGCTTTCTCAAGAGCCTGCTTGAAGCTCTCGTCAAACATTTTGTCAAGGTCATCTTTGGAGGCTCTGCTCATAAGCTCCAGCTTTACCTCGCCTGAGGCAATAAACTTTTTAAGAAGGCTTCGCTTAACCTTACCCAGATTCTGGGGGATTTCGTCGGTTGTGACGTAAACTGCCTTGGGTCTGAGGGTGAGAGGCAGAGTGTCAATTTGATTGTAAAGAGCTGAGGCGGCACTTGCCTTTTCAAAGTCTGTTGCACCCTTTGCAAGACCTATAACCGCAACGGGACAAACGTCACCCTGAACCTCAAGCCCCATAACGCAGAAGCCGAGATTGTATGGTGGGGTGAGCTTAAGAGAAATCATATCGGGGCTGATGTTTTCGCCGTTTTCGCCGATGATGATGTCATCCTTCCTGCCGAAAAGCTTCCATCTGCCGCAGTCTGTTACGGTGCAGCTGTCCTGAGTAACAAAATACTCGTCAGCGTTTCGCTCTATTCTTCCTTCGTCTGTAATAATGGCACAGTGGAGCACATCACCCTTAACGCAAAGAACACCGTCTTCGTTTATTATGTATTCAATACCGTCTAAGGGCTTGCCTACGGTGTTGAGGTTTCGCACCTTGGGTTTTTCAGAAAGCTCAACTGAGGTGATACCTGTTTCTGTCATACCATAGCCCACGTGCATTGAGTAGCCTATGCCGTTTAAAATTTCAACTGCTTCGTCGTTTAAGAAACCGCCGCCGCTGATACAGAAGGAAACAGTAGTGCCGAAAATCTGCTCTCGGATATCCTTGAAAAGAATCTTGCGGGCGATGAAAAGTCCCAGCTTGGGGCAAAGGTTCTGAAGTTTGTTGGAAAGCTTAACGGCTTTTCTCAATGTATCTTCCTTGCCTTGCTTTTTAGCCTCTGCAAGAAGACCTCTCACTGCCAGCACCCACACCGCAGGAATTGCAAAGAAGTGGGTGACTTCACCTCTTTTGCAGGCAAAGCGGATTGCCTCGGCGTCAAGAGCAGTGGGAAAAACAAGAGTCCTTCCGAAGAAGATAAACCACATAAATACGGCACTCAAGCCGAAAATGTGATAAAAAGGCAGAAGTGCAAGAAGCTTTATGTCAAGCTTTTTGTTCTGGGTAATGGACTTTGACTCTTTTAAAATACCTGTGGTGGTAAGCACCTGAGCACAGATAGCACTGCCTGAGTAAACCACAAGCTTGGCGTCTCCTGTTGTGCCCGAGGTCATAAGGATAATTTCGTTTTCCCAGTCAAAGCTTGCTTTTTTGTTGCTTTTAAGAGTTTTTGCAGGGATGTAGAGCTCTTTCTCAACACCTTCGTCGCAGATAACACAAAGAGCCTTTGCCTTGTTTATTGCTTTTTCAATGCTTTCTTCATCCAGACGGGTGTTTACAAGAAAAGGCTTGAACCCTGCCATAAGGGTGCCGAAAAAGGCGGCACACCACATAACGGAATTGTCCATTCTTATGGCAACTACTTCGCCTTCTTTGCCGCAAAATCTTGACTTAAGAGCTGAGGCAAAGCTTTCACAAAGCTCGTAAAACTCGGCGTAGGTGGTTTTTACCTCAATACCGCCGAAAAACTCAACACCGAAGATTTCGCTTTGAAATCTGCTTTTCATTATTTCATAAATGTCACAGAAGCACTTTTTACCCTCTCTGAGAGTATCAAGCTGCTTATAGTATTTGTCCAGATACACACAAACACCCCATTATAATAATCTGCTTTAATAATACCACCTAAGTGCTTTTTAGTCAATTTGAGCACAATTAGAAAATATAGGAAGATTGGGCTCTATTTTTGTAAAAAATCTTTATATGTTGCAAAAAAATGCCATTTCGTATATAATGTAATATAGTATAAATTGGATTTTCTGAGGGGTTTTATGGATACAGTTGTTCTTCTTCCTGCTTACAATCCTAATATTATGATGCTTACCACTTTGAAAGAGCTTACAAAAGAGGGCTTCGGGATTCTGGTGGTTAACGACGGCTCAGCCAAAGAATTTTCAGAGCTTTTTGTGGAGGCCGAGAAATACGCCGTTGTTTTAAGCTACGAAAAAAACCGTGGCAAGGGTTACGCTCTTAAATACGGTATGCAGAAAATCCCCGAGTATTTTCCCGAGGCAAAGCGATTTATCACAGCAGACGCCGACGGTCAGCACTCAACTGAGGATATCGTCAACATCCGTGAAAAAATGCGTGCAGGAGATGACTTTATCTTAGGCACTCGTGACTTTGTGGGCAATACACCCTTACGCTCCAGAGTGGGCAACAGTATGTCTCGCTTTGTTTTTGCGGTTTCCACGGGGTATTACCTCAGCGACAACCAGTCGGGACTGAGAGGCTTTGATATGTGCCACGTTCCCTGGATGACTAAGGTTAAAGGCGACAGGTACGAGTACGAGATGAACGTACTCATCTGTGCTGTAAAGCAGAGGATAAAAATCCGTACAGTGCCCATTAAAACCATTTACATAGACGACAACCGCTCCTCTCACTTCAACCCCATCAGGGACACTCTGCGTATTCACAAAAATATGTTTGCAGGAGCAGGTGCAAGCCTTATTTCGGTTTTTCTCAGTGTGCTTCTGGTTTGTGTTTTTGATATGTTGTTCGGCTATGAAATGTGGCCTGTAAGGCTTTATGCCATAGGTGTGCTCAGTATAATGCTCAGCTGGGTGCTGAACCGCTTTGTGTGGTACAGAAAATTTGCATTCAAAGGGGACAAACGCCTTGTTTTCTCGGCAATTCTCAGGTGGGTGCTTTATATTCTGGTGATTCTAACCATTCATACGATTCTACCTTTTCTCAGCCTTACACTCTGCTTTATTGCCACCGTTGTTATGGTGATGATTGGTGAGTATTTCACCCGAAAAATCACTGCAAATACAGCCTTATGATGAAGTTTGAGATTTTAAACACAAAAGCCTTGGGAGAAGAGGATTTCAAAAGAGCCTTTGAAAAGCTGAGTCGTCCTCAGAAAAATCGCTGTCTCAGATTTAAGTTTGAGGCAGACAGACGCAGGCTTGCCTTTGGCGAGGAGCTTTTAAGAGAGCTTATTAAAAAAGAGCTTGGCTGTACGGAAGAAGACATCACCATAAGTCGTGAGGCCTCAGGCAGACCTGTGGCAACGGCAAAGGGTGAGGAGCTTTTTGTCAGCATAACTCACAGCGGTGACTTTGTGGCCTGTGCCCTGTCTTTAAAGCCTGTGGGCATAGATTTGGAAGTAAAAAGAGAGGTTAAGCCTCAGTTTTTGCAAAGGGTTTTAAATCAGCAGGAGCTTGAATTTCTAAAAGCAGAAAGTGACGAGGCTCTGGGCTTTCTGAAAATCTGGACGGCAAAGGAAGCCTTTGTGAAGTTAACGGGCAAGGGCCTTGCAGGCTTAAGTGAGGCAGATGTGCTTCCCCTTATGGAAAAAGGAAGCTTTGAAGGGATTAAAATAATAACAAGCCACAGCAGTGACTATGCCTGCTCGGTTATTTTTGAAGAATAGAAAACAGCACTATCCTTAAGCGGATGGTGCTGTTTTTGGTTACGGGTAGGTTTTAAAGAAATCGCTGATGGTTTTTATCAGCTCTTTGTTTGCTTCCTGAGCTTTTAAAGGGTCAATGCTTTGGAGAAATTCTTTTTCGGTGCTTTCAGGAATTTCGCCGTTGTATCGGGTGTAAAGGTCGTCAAAATCGTCCTTGACCTCTTCACGATAAGCATTTGCTTCCTTGGTAAAAAGCAGAGTGGTGTGGCCTGCGTTTTCAGTGTTTTCGTAAAGCATAAACTGAGCCTTGGGGTTAGTCACCTCATCCTTGTGAGCGTAAATGCTGCTTCCGTCAATGCTTACGGTGACGTCATTTTCGCAGTGAATAACAAGTGCAGGAATATCGCCCTCGTTAATCGCCTGAGCACCGCCGGAAGAGATAATATCACCACCGAAAATCATTGTCTGATAAGCATAAAGGGCAGGATACCCCGAGTAAGCAAAGGCTCCCACGTAGTTTGTGCTCCATTCAAGAGTGATTTCGATTTCCGAGTTAACCGCACCTACTGTAGCAACGGCACGGATATCATAGTCCTGATTGCACATCATTGCACAGGCGTAGCCGCCTCGGCTGTGACCGAAAAGGTACAAGGGGAGTTTATTAAGCTCAGGGTCGGATTTTATAAAATCAAGGGCACACTGAAGGTCTAAAACCTCCTGAGAAAACCCAACGGAGTTTTTGCCTTCGCTCTCAAAGCTTCCTGTGGTGTCGAAGGTGAAAACCTTGTAGCCCAAATCTACAAAAGCAAGAGCTTGAGAGGTGTAGTCCTCGCCACCGTCGCTTAGCCCCGGAGCAATCACCACAAGGGCTGAGGCGTTGTCATCGCCGTAAATGTAGGCTCTGAGCCTGTTTTCTTCTGACATAAAGTAAGCTTCTCTGCACTGTGTGATTTCTGAAGCGTGACTGCTTGTAAGGTTTAGCGCTTGCTCAAGAGGACTTCGCTCAAATCTGGGGAAAATTGCGGTGTAAATGAATTTTGTGGCCATAAGCATTCCCATACAAAGAAGAAGCAGAGCCAGTGTAATCACTGCCGTAACTTTCAGTATTCTCTTTTTTACGGCCTTCCTTTCAGCCATAATTATTCCCACCTTTTTGAAAGTTAATACAAAACTGTAAATTGACTTGAAACAATAAAACAATTATTATGTAAGGTGAGGGTCTTTGTCAAGACCTTTGCCAAATTTTTAAGAAAAGAGGGAGATTGTTGGTTTTTTCAAGCCTTACCTTCTGGTTTATATACCTGCCTGTGGTGTTGCTGCTTTACTATATAACACCTAAAAAAGCACGAAACGTTGTGCTCTTCGTGGTTAGCCTTGCCTTTTACGGCTGGGGCGAGCCTGTATACATTCTCCTAATGCTTGTGACCATCCTCATAAACTACCTTGCAGGATTTCTTATGGAAAAAAGCAGGGAAAAGAGGCAGAAAAAGCTGTGGCTTATTCTGTGCGTGGCTCTTAATCTGGGCTTTCTCGTGTTTTTCAAGTATTCGGGAATGATTGTAAGCACCCTCAATCTCTTGCCTTTTATCAGTATAAATTTTACACCCCCTGCACTTCCCATCGGCATAAGCTTCTATACATTTCAGGCGATGTCCTATACAATTGACGTATATAATGAGCAGTGCAAGGCTCAGAAAAATCCTCTGATTCTCGGCACCTACGTCACCCTTTTTCCTCAGCTTATTGCAGGCCCTATTGTCCGCTATGTTGACGTTGAAAAAGAGCTTGTCACGAGATATGAAACCCTTGAGAAGTTTAAAAGCGGTGTTATCCTTTTCCTCTGCGGTATGGGCAAAAAGGTGCTTCTGGCAAATCAGTTTGCCCTTATGTACCGAAACCTCAGCCAGTCGGGCGAAGGCTTTACCCTTGTGTCTGCCTGGGCAGGGCTTCTGGCACTTTCTTTGCAGATTTACTTCGATTTCTCGGGCTACAGCGATATGGCAAGGGGCCTTGGCAGGATGATTGGCTTTGAGTTTATGGAAAACTTCAATTATCCTTATATTTCTCGTTCTATTACAGAGTTCTGGAGAAGATGGCACATTTCTCTGTCCACTTGGTTTCGTGACTATGTTTACATTCCCCTTGGCGGCAACAGAAAAGGCTTTGCAAGGCAAATTTTCAACCTTTTTGTGGTGTGGCTCTTAACGGGACTTTGGCACGGTGCGGCTTACAATTTTGTTTTGTGGGGTCTGTATTTCTTCCTGATTCTTGTTGTGGAAAAGCTTTTCCTTTCAAAGCTTCTCTCAAAAGCTCCAAGAGCAGTAAGCCATATTTACTCTATTATTCTTATTATGCTGGGCTGGGCGATTTTCAGCTTTGACAATATGGCTGAGCTTTCTTCATTTATGGGCTCTCTCTTCGGTGCTCAGGGTGTAAGTCTTGGAGAAAATCAGCTTTCGGTTATTATCAGCTACCTGCCTGTAAGCCTTGTGGGTTGTGTGCTCAGCACCCCTGTGGCAAAGGTTCTTTACGGCAAAATCCGTGGTGCAAAGGGTGCAGTAGTGATTGAAACTCTTTTCTGCCTTGTGATTATGGTGCTTTGCATAGCTTCTCTTGTAAGCGAAAGCTACAATCCCTTTATTTATTTCAGATTCTGAGGAGGGTGGAAAATTTGAAAAATAAAATAGTTAAATTTCTGCCTGCACTTGTGTTTCTGCTGGTGACCTTCGGATTCTGTATTCTCTTTTTCCTTTTGCCAAAAAGTGATTTCAGCGTTAATGAAAAAAGATATCTTGCTGATACTCCCAAGTTTTCTGTAGAGAACCTTATATCGGGCGAGCTTGTAAAAGAAATCGACGGCGACAGCGAAAAGGGCTCTGTGGGCTATGTGGCAGACCATTTTCCTTTCAGAAGCTTTTTTGTAGGGCTTAATTCCTACTATAATCTTGGTATGGGCAACACCGCCAACAGTGATTATTATTTTGCAAAAGACGGCTTTATTATTACAAAGCCTTATGGTACCGACAGGCTTGACACCAACATCAGGGTCATAAACTCTTTTGCAGAGGATAAAAACGTGACTCTTTGCGTTGTGCCAAGCCCCGGAAATATTTTAGAGGACAAGCTGCCGAAAAACCACCTCAGCTATAAGGACGACGTGGTTTATGAAACTCTTTCTTCTCAACTTTCTGAGGATGTGTCGTACTGCGATGTAAACTCGGTTCTGAAAGATATGAAGGAAAAGGGCAATGCTCCTTTTTACAAGACAGACCACCACTGGACAACTCCTGCGGCATATAACGCTTATGTCAGACTTGCGGATAATCTCGGCTATATCCCTGCAACGGAAAGCGACTTTAAAAAGGAGCTTTACTCAGGCTTTTACGGCACAACCTACTCTTCCTCGGGCTATTTTCTCGCTCAGCCCGACACCATAGAGGTGTGGAGCGGCAAAGCAGAAGAGAGTGTAAGTGTTGAAATTCACGAGCTCGACGAGGTTAAAACATCGGATTCAATGTTTTTTGAAAGCCATCTCAGCGAGCCAGATATGTATCCTGTTTTCTTAGACGGCAACCACGCTCTTGTGAAAATCAAAAATCAAAAGGCAGATGGGGGCAAGCTTCTTGTTATCAAAGACAGTTTCGCTCACGCACTGACTCCATTTCTGGCTGAAAACTTCAGCGAGATAATTATGATTGACCTGCGTTATTATAAAGAAAATGTCACCGAATTGTGTGAAACTGAGGGCATTGAGGATGTTTTGGTGCTTTACAGTATCTCTAACTTCTGTACCGACACATCCCTTGCGTTTTTGGAGTAACCGTTAGCCACGGTGGGCGTTTTAGACCACTAGCCGTAGTGGGCGTTTTAGCCTATTGATAACTTTAATTCATCCGAAACCTCGCCTAACGGCGGGGTTTTGTGCTTATTTATATAAACGCAGGCAAGGCGAATATAAATGAGGCACCTTCCAGATGGAAGGTGCCTCAACTGCTTGTGTGCTCGGCACGCATTATTACTTGGCGGTGAAAGTCCGCTACAGGCTTGGCAGTAGGAACTGTTAGCTGAAGACAAGGGCGTCCATCGTGAGGTGGAGTCTGAAGGAAGTCGGAGGCAAAACCTCGGTCTGACG
>JAFTWB010000023.1 GCA_017465505.1 Clostridia bacterium
GCACCGCCTCAATCAGCAGTGCCTTTTTCTCTTGGTAAATTTTTCAAGCATAAAATTTTACAATATCATTTTAACTTATGCAAATCGAATTGTAAATGAAGAGTTTTTGAAATTTTAAAAAGCTCACTCTTTTGACAACAATTCCACCCCGAAAATAAGCTTTGAAAGTCTGTCGATTCCTGCGTCTATATCCAGATAAACCGTGCGAGGGTCAATGTTGTGCTTCTCTGCGATTTCTTCCACAGTAAGCTGAACATCATCAATATACCGCTCGCATAACACCTGGTACTGTCTGATGTTAGACTGCTTACGTGAGCGTTCTGCAAAAGACTTATATACCTCAAGCATACTTTCGATGTGAGTCATAATAATCTTGGTATTCACAGCAGACCTCTTGATGGAATTGACAACCTGCTCTCTTCTGTGATTCCGCTCCCACATAAGATCCAGAACATCAATAACATCCTCAGACTGCTCAGCAGAATAAATGGCACTTTCTGCGTGTGCCTTAAACTCTCGGTAATGGGACAGAAGCATTTTTGTATTTCGCAGTCTGTAATCCCTGGTGTCTTTCAGCTCCTTTAACCGCTCCGCCTCGTACTTACTGATTGCCGTTTCAGCTCCTACCTTTGCCGCAATGTTTGCAATTCTTTCTTCGCTAAGCTTACTTTTATCCTTGGACATCTCAAAACTCTCCTTTTCTTTGAGGTTAAATTTCTTTTTTGTTTATTGCAAAGCTGACCGCCGAGAAAACTCAACAGTCTGCCTTAATTTATTTACTTACGCACTTTTCCCACATCAACAGGAACCAAGGGCAGGAACACAAAAACAGCCGACGTTCCTGTTATATCGTTGTAATTGTAATCTGCGTTATGAAGATAGTAACCTTTTGGAGCTTTAGGAACTGTACCTGTTTCAATCTCCTTTATCTTCCTTTTGCCCAGCTCTCTGACCTTTTCCTTTGGAGGCACAAGATTTCGGCTTCGTATCTGGTGACTCTTGCCTTTGGTTTCTTTGTGTATGTACTTGGCAAGATTTTCGAATCTACCCTCAAGATACATAGGCTCCACAAATATGCTGCCTTTATCCCAATTGCTTGTTACCACATCGTAGTCGATTTTCTTAATGCAGATGTGAGCGTGCCATTTTCCTCTCTCGCCACGTTCAACCCTGCCTCTGTATTTAAACTCAGGCAGTCCGTTCTTTTTGCAGTAATATTTCAAACGCCTGAGATAATTTCTCACATCTCGCAGACACTCATCCTCTTCGTTATCATAACGGTACTTAAGAGTAACCCACATATCGCCGGGAACAAAATTATTCAGAATTTCTCTGCGAGTTTTTTTCTCTGCTCTGATATCATTTGCCTGCTTCTGTTTCTCTGAGGTTTCAGACTGACGGACTGACCGACCAACACCTTTGAGATTTCTTTTTCTGATTGATTTATAAACCTCAACCTCTACCATATCACCTGATGTAATAGTTCTCTCATAGTAGTGCACAGTCTTAACCTCCTTTTCGCCCAAGTTTCGTCACAACTTTAATTGCTTTAACAGGCATTTAAAGAGCCCCTCGGACTCTCGCTTTTTCATATACTTATATATAAGGCTACACACTCCCGAGCATTTTCGAGAGTGTGTTTTTCATTGTTTTAAGGCTTCAGAAGAAGCTCTTTCGGAATCATACTTCCCTGAGTTTCCTTTTGAGGGATTCTGCTTGCCAGCACTCTGAGCTCGTCCTCGGTGAGCTCCTTGAAGGTGTCGGGGAGTTTCCCGTTTGTCACTTCAGCCAAGAGCCGCTCGAAGCACTCTATTAACTGTGCCTGACGGTCAGGCTCCTCACAAACGTGCTTTACCGCCTCTTTATAATCGCCGCATTTGAGCACGTTGTAATAAATCTTTGTAAAAATGTACGATCCGCTCAAACTATCTATAATCTCAAGAGCCTTCGGCAACGCCTCAGCTGATCCTGCTTTAAGAAGCTCAGTGAGGCGGTTCATATCCTTGCTGAAAATAATAGTGTTTGTTATCTGCCGCTGGTACATATACCGTGCATTTATAAGCTCACTATGAATCTTTTCTGCTCTTAGAATGTACTGCCTTTTTATCTTTGCACCCATCTCTGCCGATATCGCACCTAATCTGGCCAGCATATATAAATGGGCCATACCTAATACATAGCCGATTTCTTCGAATCTCAAGGAGAAAAGAAGCTTATCGTCCATAGACGGGCCTAAATCATAAGCCAGCCTGTCCAACTCCTGATACCGCATAGCTCTGGGACTAAGTTGAAGATTCTCTTTAATGGGTTGCACTATTATTCACCTCACTATATTTATATTGACCGCTCATCCGACCTTCTTTGTAAATCACAATCATAATCAATCCAGAATTTAGCACTGTAAAGAATTTTATCTCTTGAAACCACTTCCTCAGTAGAAATGTTTTCATCAGGCATATTCTTAACAATATGTTCCGCAAGTTCGCCTGCTATTCTTCGGCGGATTTCTTCTTTCGGAGTCTTTCCGTAAATAAGGTATTCACGTGGAACTTCAACTATTGCATTTACTCTTTCGCCGTTAAATTTTTTTACAACAACCTTTTCAGCATAAACCGTTCTGTATCCGCCAAGCTTGCGAACAAGCCAATCTTTAATCTTTTTCATCTATATGTACCTCTTCACTACTCGATATCAATATCCAAAGGTATACCACGTCTTATGCTCAACTTTATTTCCCCTTTTTGTAGCTCCCTGAGCCTCTCTTGACATTCCTCATCGGTTTCATAACCCATACAGAAAATCATATTATCAGGGCCACGCCATTTCTCAACCAAGTCTACAATAAAGTACATAACAGTATGCTTCAACGCAAAACACTTCGTACAAATTATGTACCTTTCATCTCTTGCTTTAACTGTATATGGCTTCTTTTCGTTAGGTATATACACCTTGTCCCCTACTTTAGCCTTCACTATTCACACCCTACTCCTTTTTTTAAAACTATATTTTGCTGTGATTTTGGTATCATATGCGGACATTTGATACTTACTTCAATATGCGGACAATTTTTTAATTCAAAAAAGCCGCCATTATAATCATTTATCATTGTGTTAAGAATGGCTTCCGCTCCGTTTTGATACAAAGATTTATACTTGCAAACCGCCTCGCAAGCACAACAGTTACACTCTGCAATTAAGTTCATTACTCGCACCCCATTTCTTTTAAGAGATTGTCACCCGTAATTGTGCTAACAATTAGAGGGTTTAACGTGTTTCGTCTTTTTAATTCGTTCCAAAACTCTTTGACGGCTTCGGATTTGGCGGTTGCAATCAACCTTGCGTGGAGTCTTATATCTCGTTCCTCGTCATACCGTTTAATACGGTTTACTTTGCTTTTCAACCTCTCAATCTCTGCCTTAAGCTCCTCATTTTCCTTGTAGCTTTTGGTAAGAAGGTCATCAAGCAGGCCAAGAGAGCTTACTTTATCTTTGGCTTTTTCTGATTGCCTTTGTTTTTCTCTTTCGTTTATATATTTAAACCTCTCAATCTCCGCTTGCTGTTCCTTAATCTTCTCATTGCAAGCCTTGAGCTGTTCACGCTGACACTGAATTTTAACTCCACAGTTTTTGTTCTCGGCTTTCAGGCGATTTATAATCCTTAACGATTCTTTTGCTAAAGTAACCCTACACCATTCGTTGCCATAAAATACACACTCATTACATTCGGCATGTAGGTTACTGCAACATTCCAAGGCCTTTTCAATCTTGCCAACGAATACGTTCATTTACTCCACCTCCCGAGTAATATTCCTGCGACAAAGATAAAAACTCCTGTATTAAATAATAATAATTCTGTCATTCCAGAATACTCCTGTCTATGGCCTGTCCACAATCAGGGCAATGATCGTATTCATCGTAATCAATTTCATAAGTTTTTCCGCAATTTGGACAAGCCCAGATGTCATATACAGGTTCTCCATCGAAGTATCCGTCAGAGGAAACTCTCGGCTCTTCCGGAGTCAGCCTTTTAATGCAGGATTTTGCTATATTCAAAGCAAATCTGTCAGCCTGAGTGAATTTCGAATTTTTGAGTATAATATCTATTCTCTCAATCGCTTCTTCCGGCGACATTTTTCGGCAATTATCTTTTGATTTTCTCATTCTGTATCACTCTCCCATAAAAGTTTCTGTCCGCATTTTCGACAATAGTCTTTGTCTATTTCGTATTCCCACCCTATAAGGAAATTACAAAAAGGGCAGTGCAATTCTTGACCATAAAAATAAGGCTGTGATATAACCTCTTTCGGTATCTGCTTTTCAAGGGCAGAAATAGCCGTTGATATAGCAATTTTTCTTGCATTATCAAAAAATTCGTCTCCACCGTGAATGTAATTTTTTTCAATGCCTTTCAGCCACTCAATAGCTTCACTCGCTGTCATTCTTGCACCTCCTTGCTATACGCTTTCTGTATCTATGGCACTGGCTTTTGTCTTTATGGTTATCACAACAAACAGCAGGCCAGTGCCAACAGAAATCACAAGGATGTCTGAATAATTCTCCGCAACGCCGTTTGTCTTCTGTCATTCTCCTGCACCTCACTTTCAAGCCAAGCTACAGCTTGTAAAAATAAATCTCTTCTGACCACGTCAATGACTGTTGCACTTGTGCGTTCCAGCTCGCTTAACACACATTTTTGTTGCGTTATAAAATCGACATAAAGCTCTGCCATTTCCTTAACACTCATACCCTTTATGCGGTCAAACTCAGTGTTTCTTACAGGCTCATAAGTTTTACAAAATATATCGGGTTTACAAGCGTATTGTTCGCCGTTTACTCCTGTAATGATAAAATCGCCTACATTCGCTTTCATATCTCCTTCAAGAGTATGAATAACAATTTCCTTATCTGTCTGATATGCTTCTATCACAACAGGTTTCTTTCTATATTTCATTTTCTCAGACCCCTCAACGCCTTCTCAGCTTCCTCTTCTGTGCGAAATACTTCTTTACCCCACTGGCCTCTTGCAATGTTTTTCACAACAATCATCAATGACATATCAGATGTGAAGTACATCTCTGATACAACACCCTTGTGAGGGTATTTCTCACCGCGGTGATTCCTTATCGCATATACAGTGTCACCGATTTTACAAGGGATACAGGTAACTCCGTTTCTTATAATCTCGCAGTTTTCGCAGTGCTCATCCAGCTCATCCTGACTATGACACTCAAAAGGGTAACGGCAATATATGTCACATATTATCTCAGATATCTTCATTGCCCAATCCGCCGAACCCACCGGGAATTTTTATATTAACCGCAGCGGTTAAATTTTCTAAACTTTTTAAAACATCCTCAAGCTCCTTCTCCTTACCCTTTTTAAGCTCACGTGCATAACGCTCTAAAACATAAACCACAAAAGGCAATGTAGCTTCGCTTAAAGGATTTATAGCCATACTGACATTCATTGAAATCTGCTGAAGATATTCATTAACACTTTTCATAGTTGCCAGCTTATTATTCTTTTTAGTATTTTCATAAATCTCTTCAAGCTTCTTCAGATTTTCTTTATAAAAGTCCATTAAAATACTCTCCTTCATCTGCACCACAAAGAGCAATAACAGTTTTCTTCCGTCTTATCTCCAACTGCTCCTGAGGTGTTGCGTATTTGTATTTGTTACATTTCCAACCAGCAGGGCTGTTTCTGCACTCTCCGGTCAAAAGCATATAATCACAGTTATAATTTAATCCCTTTGCAGGATGATAAAGGCAATTAGTTCTCTTGCAGCTCATACCCTGCCTCGCCACTGGAAGTTGCAGCTCTCGTCATCGAAGCCGCAGAACTTGCAGGCACAATCTGCCGTGCACTCCGAGCAGTCGCAGTCCTGGGCTTCACACACTTCCTCAGAAGCCCTGTTCTTACAGAAAAGGCAGATATCTTCACCCAGTCGAACCTCTTTCATATCTGCCTCAGCTTGCCTGAGGTCAGCTTCAAGCCGCTCGGCTTTCTCTTTATAATGATTTATCCCTTTATGCAAATCAAGCAACAGATTTCGCATAGTGGGGTTATTGTCCTTATTTTCCAGCTGAAGCTCAGCGGCTTTTATCTGTTCGGTAAAATCTCTTTCCGACATATTTCTTCCTCCTGTGTTTAACCTTCGGTAATTCCTTAGGTTTAAATATGATTCTCTCATCCCTGATGGCTTTGCCACAGTTTTCGAAAAGCTTTTTGCATTTAAACACACATTCTTTTCTTCTCGGGCAAAAATTGCAACATACCTTTTCGTTGTAAAGGGTGCAGAAGTTTGTCTTACATCTATACATCAGCCAGTCCCTCATTAACGTTCACGTCGTTGGTTATTGTTGCTTCAAACTCGAAAAACTCATTGAAAAGCATAGCTCTGAGATAAGTCTGCTTATTGCGTATGGGATAACCGATTTTATTGTACTTTTCACAAACGCTCTCCAGGTGCTGACTCTCCAGCATAGAGTATACTTCCTTAACCTTACGAACGCTGACTTCCTGTTTGCCAAAGATAAGAACACCGCTAGCCTCAGATGTTTCCATATCGGAGATAATCTGAATAAGTTCACGATATAAGTTCCTGTGTATGTACTGCTTGTGCTTGTCCCACTCAAACCGCTCAAGGTTTTTATCAAGTTGTTCAATAAATCCCACAGTTACCCCTCCTTAACGTAGAGTTCGTGAGTACCGTCAAGGTACGACTGCTCCTCATCGCTTATCTGATAACCTAACTTTTCAAGAATTTCATAGTATGTAAGCATTTCTTTATCAGGAGAATATGTGCCGTAAAATCTGTTGCGACATAAATCAGCTTCACTCTCACCTACCGTATAAAGAGCATAAAACAAAGAAAGCGCCGTGTTTTTACCATATATCACTTCCTCTTTGTTTTCTTCTTCTGCACCGTAAAGCTTTAAGATAGCTTCTTCTACTTCGTCAAAATAAACTGCATCGGTAAGAAGTCGTATGAGACCTTCTCCAATTTCCAGAATTTTCTTTTCAGCTACAGCTAAGGTAAAGTTTAAAACATAAGAACGTCTGAGCTCTTTCATTCTATTTTCAAGCTCTTCAAACTTCCTTTTTCTCTCTAATCGTTCCTGCTCTTTCTTTTCTCTGGCCAACTGCTCAGGGGTTTTCTGAGGTGTTTCGTCGCTCTTAAACTTAACCTCGTAAACCGCATAATCTGAATAGCCTTTTACATAAACATATTCGCAGTCTTTGTCGGGTTTCTGAAGCTTCTCATCGTCTTCTTTAATATCGTAACCAAACGACACCCAACGAAGTAAGCTGACGCTCATATCCTTTGTACTTTCAACCTTCTTCGCCCACTCATTAAGCTTAGACTCAATAAGCTCACAGCGTTCCTGCTTTTTCTCCTCATTCAGAGCTGTATTAAGCTCCATATTGAAGTTATTGGTGCCCACCGCCTTAAGCACCTTTTCTCTTGCCTTTTCATCCTTAAGAGCGGCAACCTTCATATAATCCTGCAACGTGCCGCCTCTTTCAGCACTTTTCTTAAACTCGGCAGACTCAAAAGCCGAAAGTGCTCGTCTTTTATATACAGTGCTCTTGCCTAAGCCTGTCTTCTCTGAAACCTCTTCAACCGACATTCCAAGGTCAATCATCAGCTGAATACTTTCCACCTGTTCGGGAATAGTAAGGTCCTGCCTCTGCATATTCTCGGCAACCATAATAGCCACCTGCTCGGCAAGGCTCATATCTTCCATAACTACACAGGGTACAAACTCAAGTCCTGCCTGCTTAGCTGCTGCCAGACGTCTGTGGCCGATAAGTGCACGGTATCTTCCTGACTTATCTGGATGAGGAACGACAGTCAGGTTCTGAAGCAATCCGCTCTGCTTTATAGAATCAGCCAGCTCGCTTACATCCCCCACGTTCTTCCTTGGGTTGTTGGGATGAGGCTCAATGGCCTCAACGGGTATTCTGATAACATTTCCTTCTTTAACACTCATTTTTTAGCACTCCCCAAATAATCTTATTTACTGTTTCTGTATCTTTCCGCTTTATATTGCCTGCAAGCCTTGCAATAACCGTGGCCGTCGCTTTTCTTTCCGCACCGCTTACAAAGCCCTGCCTCAGCTCGTTCTTTGCTTAAGTTTTTCTGATATTTATTAAACTTATCTGCACAAGCCCTACATCTCCACTTACCTTTTAAGGTATCCTCGTCTCTTTTTCCGCACTGAACACATTTCTTCTGAGCTCTGAGGATACGGTATCTTTCTTTTGCATACTCTGCCGATGTCTTAGCCATTATTCTCTGCTCCCCTTTTGCCATAACTTTGCAGTGCTGACTGCCACACATTCAATAAAAGGCAAAAGCCACAAAAGCATTTCTCCGCCGGGAGCAGTGCTTGCTCTGTGTGCAATTGCGAAAGCTTGAATATATGGATAAACAACGCTCATTATGAGCATTCCTATACAAAAGATAAGTATGTACTTAGCCCACCCGGGAACTCGTTTTAACATCCTTAAAATTTTCATTTTTATCTTTCCTTATCTCACATATTAGTTGCACCCCAAAGAGTAGCCTCAGGGTGAGTGTTTATATAGTCGCTCATAGCAATTCCTATATTCTCAAGAGCCTTTTCCTTAATGTATCTCGACACATCCTTCGGCAAATGCCAAATAACTTCTCCGTTTGCCTTTACCACATACCAAAGCTTTGTTTCTCCGTCAATTGTTATGTACGCCTCGGCTGTTAACTCCTTGGCTCTTGCCATATATACCACCTCACCAATCCATATGACTTTCTAAACTTGTACTATGCTTTCTCTAGTATTTTTATCTGTGTAAGGCGGATTTTGAAGTTATTGTTCAATTCCTTCATATACATCAAAGAACTTATCTGATAAAAACTACAATAAATACTGCCGCCTACCTTAAGACTTTTGGGGATACTGTAAATGTCGGTATCCGCAACATAAAGATTTCCTTTGACCGTCAGGTTCTCCGGGAGCTCCTTTATAGGTGTGCCTCTCAGGTCAAGGTCACCATAAACTGTCATATCCTTGGGCAGTTCCTCTACCAGGGTGCCTCTAAGGTCAATGTCAACCACATCTCCGTGTTCTTTTAATAACTGGCCTATTAAGTACTGGCATACTGTTGTGTACATAGTTTTGCTCCCTGCCTCAAGCCACGCTCTGCCTGGCAAGTATCTTTGCAAGGTCAGATTTGTTTGTATAGGGCATTTTCCAAAGCTCCGGAAAATACTTTCTCAGGGTGTTCCTTGAAACTCCAAGAAAACCATAGATGTCCTTCTTTGTAAGGAGTTCCTTTTCAGGAAAATGCTCATTAAGAGAACAAAGCATTTCTCTTGCTCCTGTTACTTCTCTGGCCATAATTAAATCCTCCCTTTTTGTTAATCGTTGTTTCCTTCGGCGATTATTGCCTGAATTGCACACATAACCTTTTCTTCTGCTCCGGTAGGTGTTCTATGACAATTAAGTACCATTGTTAAATAACGATTCGTCCAATTTAACTTTTCCGCCAAATCCTTACCGGTAATATTATGCAGGTGCATTAACTTACAAGCTTCACCTGTCCATTCCGCTAACATATTCCACCTCCGTAACTTTTTGTAAAAATATGTTGCAAAATCGGAACAAGTATGCTAATATAAAGCTGTAGACAAAATATAACAAGCAACTAAAGTTCCGATTTTGCACACTTACAGAGTTTTTATACCCGCTTTTGTTCCGTTTGCGGAACTCCGTGTCTATAGTGTACTCTCTTGTTCGGAATTTGTCAATTGTTTTTTGTTCCTCTTGCGGAACTTTGTCACAATTCAACAATCATTTGAGGTGAGTTTTGTGTTTTATGACAAATACGCTGAACTATGTTCCGAAAAAGGCGTTTCCCCTACAAAAGCAGCTGAAGATATGGGAATCGGCAGAGCAACTGTCAGCCGTTGGAAGAACTCTGGCTCTTCTCCTGTAGCACGACACATTGATTTAATGGTTGAGTATTTCGCAGTTTCTGCAGACTATCTTCTCGGCAATACCGACATCAAATCCCCCCAACCCACGTCAGAGGATGACGAGCTCCTTTTACTCCTTGATGAGCTCCGCAACCGTCCTGATATGAAAATGCTTTTTTCCGTTTCAAAAAAATGTACCCCCGAAGAGGTTCGTCAGGCGGTAAAAATCATTGAAGCCTTAAGAAAGGACGACTCAGACTCTGAAGATTAAAGTCAAAAGGTAATGAAAAATGGAAAATTATTATGTAAGAACTGTAAAGCTTCCCGGCTCAGTTCGGGGAGTAACAATCCCCAACGATGACGGCACCTTCAATGTCTTCATCAATAGTTCCCTCAGCCCGGAATGTTCCAACGATACATTAAATCACGAGCTGAACCATATAAAAAAAGACCACTTCTATGAAGATACAAAATCCATAGAAGTGGTCGAAACCGAAGCTGATGATTCTATTTAATTCATTTTGTGAACATATTACACGTTTTTAGGCGGTGTTAATATGCAGACCCCTGATGACCCCCAAACTATTTTCGACCTCACCCCCGATGAGCTTGACACCCTCATCCTCTCCCGTAAGCTCTCCCCCGAACAACAACAAAAACTCTCAGACCAAATCTACGAGCTTACAAAAAACAAAATGCCGGAAGGGTAGTTTTCTATGTACGAATATCAAATTATACCTGCAATGATACGCAGTGCTAAGCAGTATTATGAATATCTATGCAGGACTGATAAAGGTAATGAAAAAATTCCTCTTCTCAAAATCGTCAGAATCAATGATTTTGAATTAAAGCTTCATCTTGCAAAAAAGCTTTATACTCCAGATGATTTTTGTATAAATGTTAATAATCGAATATATCCTATGGAGGAACTTAAAGTTACCAATTATGACTATGATTTAAAAATCCTTACCATTATGCCTGAGCAATCTATCGGAAATGATATTACCGATACTGACATTGATAAAATCCACATAATATCTGATTTGAAGTTCTTAGTTAAAAGAGTTATTGCCTGGTATGAATGGTGTGAAAAGAACAACTACCCTATCAAACTTAAAAGAGCTATTTCCTGGCACAAAACACCTAGTTTAATCTCACAATCACAGATTGACCAATGCCAGAAAGAAGCTGTTAAATCCACCTTAACCGCCACCCTATCTTATATCTGGGGTGCTCCCGGCACAGGCAAAACACGGTATGTATTGGCAAATTCAGTTCTTTCTAATTTCAAAGCCCACAAACGAGTGCTTGTAGTTGCACCTACAAATAACTCTCTTGAACAGAGCTTATATGGCATAATTGAGGTATTAGACTCTAAAGGCATTAGCCGAAATGAAATTCTCCGTCTTGGTACTCCTTCTAAAAAATTCGCTTCGGATTACCCTGAATGTTGCGAGATAGAAGGAGTAATGAAAAATATTTACGAGCTAATGGAAACCGTAAAGTCTTTAAAAGAACAAAAGAAAAAAATCTTATTCTATGAACGGTATCAAACTTTAGCTAATCTAATAATCCCAACTGTAAGAGAACTGTCCACTCTGATAAATTATTTTCATAATATTGAAAATCAAATAAGTACTAAACAAGATAAAATTAAACATATTGATATTTTGCTTAGCAAAGAATATCAACAGGAAACAGAGTTTTCTAAAAATATTGAAGCTTTAGAAAAGAAAGCTAAATCTTTTTCTGCAAAACTCTTTAAAAATAAGAAACGAAATATAGAAGCAAAGCTATCAGAGTTTTATCTGCAATTAAAAAGCTGTGTCGAAACACAGCAAAAGTTTACACAATACAAAACCACTTTGCTCAATGAAATATCTGAACTCAAATTGCAGCTTGACTACAACAAAGTTAATGAAACGATTTTAGATATTAAACAATTCAGCTCTATTTCTCAACAGTTTTCCGAAACAGTCCACAATCTTTCTGTTGACAATTGTGACGACGTCCTTGAGGTGTTACAAACTTTAGAACAGCAAGGAAAAGATAAACTGGATGAAATCGAATTAGATGATTTTGAGTCATCTTCTGATGATATTCAATATCAAATTGATAAATATATTTTAGAAATAGAAATACTTCAAGCAAAAAGAACCGGAGAGCGGTTGAAAAACGTAAAGGTTATAGCCACAACAATAGACGGCTTTACCGCTAACATTGATTTGGTAAGTTTCGCACAGACGGGCTCTGAATACAAAATACATCAGGTTTATCTTGATGAAGCAGGTTATTGTAGCTTAATCAAAGGCTTAACTTTATTTGCCTGTGATGTTCCTATAACATTTTTGGGCGACCATATGCAATTACCGCCTGTGTGTGAAATGAATGATGATGAGCTTGAAAAGGATGACAACTTCCCTGTTTTCTTGTGGGCACAGTCTGCACTTGCTGTGGAGGATATTTTTAATTATTCCCTTGAAGATTCCTTTTTGCGTTATAAAGAAGCAGAAGATTTTGAATTTCAACATTTATCTAAATCAGACCTAACTGTTACATACAGATTTGGTGCAGCTTTGAGTGAAATTTTAGATTCCTATGTATACAAAAACGGCTTTAAAAGTGCCAATTCTGTTAATGATTTGACAATTAAAGTAGTAGACGCACCCAAATCTCTTGGCAACCAGAAACGAGAGAACCCCTCCGAAGTAAATGCAATAAAGCAGCTTTTAGACCAATACGAAGATAAAGATTATGCGATATTGACTCCATACAGAAATCAACTTAAGCTCCTTAACCAGAATTTGCCGAAAGCTCGCAGAGAACAAAGGATAATGACAGTTCACGCTTCTCAAGGACGTGAATTTGACACAGTTATTCTCAGTGTGGTAGATACACATAATATGTATTTTACCGATACCACCAACAAATTATCAAGAGGCTTGCAAATTATCAACACGGCTGTCAGTCGTGCAAAGAAAGAGCTGATTATAGTTTGTGACACAGGGTTCTGGTCTGAACAAAACCATCAGCTAATTGCAGAAATAATCAATGTAGCAAATAAATAAAAAAATCCGCCCTTTCGACTGGTACTCGAAAGAGCGGATATGAGTGAGTGTGATATATAATCAACGCACAACACAAACGTATTATATCACACTCCTCAATAAAAATAAAGAGGTATTTCACAATACCCCTTAGAAGGAGTGTATTTTTTATGCCTAAGAAACGAAAAAGAATTGAAAAAAAGGTTACGATAAACGGAAAACGTATTTCTGTTTATGGATTTTCTGCTTTTGAAATAAGTCAGAAAATTGAAGCTCTTGAGGCAGAAGCCGAACGAAAGAAGTATCCCCTTTTCTCCGAAGTTCTTGAGGATTGGAAAGAAGAGCATTTCGAAAAAATCGCAATAGGCACTCAGACCTGCTATACCCCTGCCATTAACAGAGCAAAAGCGGAATTTAAAAACACAAGGCTTTGCGATATAACCGCAAAGGAGATTTCCGCTCTATTAAAAAGCCTTGCCGCTCTCGGTTATTCTCAGCAAACTGTTAAGGTTCAGAAAACCCTTATAAGCTTAGTGTTCTCTTATGCTCAGAGTAATGATATTGTTCAGTATAACCCTGCCGAACACGCTGAGCTTCCGTCAAAGCTTCCTAAAAAGCCACGTGACATTCCGGATGACGATGTTATCAAAAAAATTATGAAATCTTCAGACCTTACTTTTGGTGACTTCGCCATCTTTCTGCTTCTCACAGGCTGCCGCCGAGGTGAAGCATTGGCGGTACAGTGGAAAGATATAGATTTAAAAGAAAAGACCATCACAATAAATAAGACGGTTGTTTATAACGGAAATAAACCTATCTTAGAGGATCATACTAAAACCCAGTCCGGTATGCGTACCGTTGTTATCTTATCAGCACTTATACCTGTTTTAAGAGAAAAGAGAAAAGGCACTAGCCCTGACGACTTCGTTTTTGGAAAAGGACAAATGCCCTACACACAAACCGAGTTTCGTCGCCGATGGGATAAGTATGTCAAAGAGGCAGAAATAGACGTGACTCCGCACCAGCTTCGCCACGCATACGCAACTATTTTGTTTGACGCCAAGGTTGACGAAAAAGTGGCACAAACCTTTATGGGTCATTCAAAAATAGAAATAACCCGTAACATCTATACTCACCTTCGCCAACACCGAGCCGCTCAAGCCAAGAAAGACATAAACAAATTCATTTCAAAGAACTTTATACAATAAATGCTGCAAATTTTCATTTGTCGTAATTCCTGTCGTATTTTTTCTTTAACACATTGATTTATTCAGCTTTTATTGTGAATGGCATTCAAGAGGTCAGCGGTTCGATCCCGCTTATCTCCACCAAAACGGCATTTTTCTGATGAAAAGTGCCGTTTTTTCTTTTTGTAAGTCAAAGACATTTTAAACCAACAGAAGCCTATGAACCGCAAAGGATTCATAGGCTTTATTGTATGTATTAACTGAAAGCAACTAAAGGAAAATCACTCACTTAAGGTTACGTTCAAGGCACTGTCAACTGACAGAGTGAACTCTTCAAAGTCGCTTTCTGTAGTGGGATACATATATTCAAGGGTGATTTTCACTTTGCCTTCTTTCAGCCCTACAAAAAATATATCCGCACCTTTGTCTTTCATTCCGCATTCGTTCTCCGGCGGATACTTAACGTAAGAATAATAAGTGACTATCCCCTGCGGCTCTGCTGTTAATCTGCAGTTGCCTCCGCTGATTACTCCGCTTCTGCGATAACAATATGCTTTGGCAGTGTCGAAGGGATAATCCTGCTTTTGGGGAGTTTTGTTAATGCACCCGAAAAGTGAAGCAAACAACGAAGAAGCCATTAAAACCACCACACCGATTTTGAGTAATTTTTTCATTTTTAAATATACCGAGCCTTTTGATTTATTCTTTAACATTAAGCCCAAGGGTCTTGGGATTTTGGGGTGCGGATTCCAACCATTATAAACTGCTCCCACAAAAACCATCTGCCGTCGCCTTTCATTCTCAGAGAAAACTGACGGGGACTGTCAGCACCGCCGCTTTTAAGCCAGAGGGTCATATAGCCCTCATTTACTGCTGAATTGGGGTTGCTTGAAATCTCAACGGTGAAAGGCTCTGAGGGGGTGTAGTTGTTTTCGGGTGTGGCACCTTTGAAATATGAAAAAGGCACATACCACTGACCATCTCTGAATCTGTCGTCAAGAAAAGAAATCTCGGCAGGGCTCAAGGGTCTGGGGCCTTTGAGAAAATTAAGCATTTCAATTCCTACAGCCTTGTCTGCACCATAGGCACAAAGTGCACAAAGGGATAAAGCCGCAGTTTTAAAGGGAGAGTCCAGACTTGCCTCGGGAAGTGCCTGAAGCTCCTGTACACTTTCAGGAAGTTTCTCAAAGGTGAAGGTTTCGGTTTTGCTTCCGATGGAGTTTACCGCAGAATTCACTGCACCGCTTACGGCTGAATTAGCCGCACTTTTAAGTTTATCAAAAATTCCCATAATATTTTCTCCTTATTCAAAATTAGCCGAAACAGCTTTAGAGTGGTAATCTAAAGCGAGTTTTTTAAAGAAATCATAAAGCTCCTGCCGATAATCTTCACCTGTATCGGCAGATTTGTCAGAGCCGTCTGTGTAATACAAGGTTGTTTTCATAGTGGTTTTGTCCATAGCTTCAAAGGGCAGAGGCTTTTTCTTATATTTGTTAACATAGTCCTCTACGTTGTACTTTTCGATTATGGAAAGGAGATTCTGAAAATCAGCTTTTTCTGCCTCACAGCCTTCAAGAATCACCTCATAGGGCTCTTCGTCAAAACGAACATCGGCGTCCAGAAGGATTTTGCCGCTATCCTCTCTAAGATAGAAGCTGTAATAATAGTAAAAATCACTGTGCTGTTGAGAAAGGCTAACCCCCGAGATGACTTTTGATTCATTATTTTTTGTGGGATTTACTGCACAACCTGCCACAATGGCACCTGTAATAGCAATTGCCGCAACTGCAATTATTATGTATACCATTCGTTTCATCACAACCCAACCTGTTACAGTTTTACATATCTCTGAAGTCAATAGGGTCACCGCACTGAGGGCAGAACTTAGGCGGCTGAGTACCCTGTGGGGACATCCATCCGCATTTGTCGCAGCGAACAGTCTGAGGTGCCTGATTCATAGGCTGAGGTGAGCCGCAGCCCTGACAGAATTTGCCTGAGTTCTGAGTACCGCAATTCTGGCAAACCCACATTGCACCCTGCTGAGGCTGGTTAAAGCCCTGCTGAGGCTGAGCACCCATAGGAGCCGACTGAACATAGCCTGCACCGTAAGGGCCGTTCGGAGGCTGACTAAATCCGCCCTGAGGGTTATTATACATAGGCTGATTACCGTACTGGGGCTGATTGAAACCGCCCTGCTGATAACCCATATTCTGAGACTGACCGTAAACGCCCATTGGCTGATTGAAATTTCCCTGTCCATAGCCGCCGTTTTGCATTGGCTGATTAAAGGAATTTGGCATCTGCTGACCTGTGAGCACCGCCATAAGTTCACGCTGCATCATTTCAAGGTCGTTATACTGAGGAGAGTATCTGCTCTCGGGACGATGAGAATAGCTGCTAAGCTCCAGAGTGATTTCATTAAACCAAGGAGAGTCAACAAAGATTTTTACCTCAAATTCGTACTCATACTCGTATCTTGGAGGGTTGTAGCTTACATCTCTGCCTTCAGAGTCTTCATAATAAAGCTCAGTCCTATGCTCCTCAATATTGGTGTCAACGGAAGTTACCTGAGAAAAGTCGATAACATCGGGGTTGGAGTCCTCCCAGGTGGAATCAGAGGTAACGATAAACTTCTTCTGATTCATATCCACATAAACCTTTTTACTGCCGTAGCCGTATTCTTTAGTCGGTCTGAAATTTGCAACCTGAGTTTGGTTCTGCTCACGATAAGCAAGCTGAGCCTTGATTTCCTCTACTGTTGAGCTTCTTCTCTCGCTGAAAAAGGGAGAAAGCTTTCTTGCACAGTCTTTGCAAAGGTTGCCGTCCTCAAGCTTGCGGTTACCTAAAAGTCCGATTTTTTCACCGCAAACGTCGCAAAATTTCTTATCAAAAAGTCCCATAATAATTTCTCCTTTATTTATTATTTATCAGATTTTTTGAAATTACATCTATCTTTTTTTAAAAAGCCGAAGCTTTTACTTTTCTCATTTCAGGGCTTAGAAAGAGCCGCAATTTACATATTGTTACACTTGATTTATTCTCGCAAATATTATATACTTATGTAAATATTGTTTAATATTTTGTTAGGGTGGTTTCTGTTAATTGTTGGCGCAAAACAGAAACTTCACGTTAAGTGAATAGGGTACCCTTGGGACTTTAAGATACGCAAGGTCTATACCCTCCTTCGATTCTTGCAATTATATTATACTCATTACAGTTTTTTTGTCCCCACACTAAAGCTTAATTTAGGGTAGGAAACCGGACTTTTTTTCAAATTTAGGGTAGGAAAAAGTGTGGGACGCATTGTTTTTGGCAAAATCCTCTTATGAAGGAGCTCTATTATGACTAAAAAACACATAGGCATAGCGAGCCTTATACTTACTATGCTTGTTTCACTTTCAGGTTGCAGTGAGGTGGGCAGCAAGTCTGCCAATATGTCTGCAATTTATACAACAACAACTATTCTTTCTTTTCTTTTGTTGTTGGGCTACAGCTTTTTAATCAAGAAAAAAGAGCCGTGGTTTTTGGTTTTGTTTTCTGCAGTAACGGTTGTAAATATAGGCTATCTTACCTTGTCCTTGTCAACCACCCTGGATTCTGCATTGCTCTCTAACCGCATTGCATATCTGGGCTCGGTATTTTTGCCTGTTTCTATGCTTATGAGTATACTTAAAACCTGCAGAATAAAGCTGAAAAAATGGATGGTAAGTGGTATCCTCGGCATAAGCCTTGTGGTTTTTCTTATTGCGGCAAGCCCGGGATTTCTGGATATTTATTACAAAGAGGTTTCTCTTGTAAATATCAACGGTGTTTCTGTCCTTGAAAAAGTTTACGGCCCTCTGCATTCGGTTTATCTTTATTACTTACTGCTGCATTTTGCCTCGATGATAGGTGTTATTATCTATTCCAAAGTGAGCAAGAGGATAAAATCCAGTGTTCACGCAGTTGTGCTTCTGGGCTCGGTTGTTGTGAATATCGGCGTGTGGCTGATGGAGCAGCTGGTTAATATAGACTTTGAAATTTTGTCCGTATCCTACATAGCCAGCGAGCTTTTCCTTTTGGGTGTAAGCCTGCTTGTGCAGGAGCATAGTATTCTCAACTCCCTGATTATCGCCACACCCACACCCCCAAAAGCCAAGGAAAATATTGTTTCGGAGAGTATCAATACCCAGATAAAGCCAACCCAAGCTGATAATACTGAGGAAATCGGTGAGCTTCACCAGTATCTTACTTCCAAGCTTTACACCCTTACTCCCACAGAAAAAGAGATTTTCAGGCTGTATTTAGAGGGCTCTAAAACCAAGGATGTAATGGCGGCTCTCAACATAACGGAAAACACCGTTAAATACCACAACAAAAACATTTACTCAAAGCTTGGTGTTTCCTCAAGAAAGCAGCTTCTCGAAGCAGCAAAGTATGTCCCCTCTGAGAAAGTCAGCCTTTAACGGCTGTGTTAAAAATCAAGTAAAAAATACCACCCGAAGAAGAACGTAAAAATTCTTTTTCGGGTGGTTTTGTATTGTGTGAAAATAAACTTTATCGGTCTTCTCTGAAGTAAGAGAGGCCGAGGCTTTCGGGTGGCTGGTGCTCACGCTTTTTACGCATACTTGTAAAGACTAAAACGATAATTGTAACAATGTATGGAAGCATTTTGAAAAGCTCCTGAGTTTCTGTACCCAAGCCCTGAATGTAGTTGTTGGCGTTGCACAGAGCTCCGAAAAGGAAAGAGCCTGCAATTGCCAGAGAAGGATTCCACAAAGCAAAGATAACAAGGGCAATTGCCATCCAGCCTCTGTCGCCAAAGGCATTGTTTGACCATACGCCGTTTGCATAAGCAAAAACATACTGCAAGCCGCCAAGACCGGCAACAGCAGAGCCAATCATAGTGGCAAGGTATTTGTAGCTGCTGACGTTGATACCTGCGGCGTCGGCAGTTGCAGGGTTTTCACCAACAGAGCGAAGGTTAAGACCCACCCTTGTGCGTTTGAGAACGATTGTTGCCGCAACTGCAATAATAATTGCAACGTAGGTAAGAAAATCGTGAGAGAAAAGAAGCTCTCCTACAAAACCTAAGCTGTCTGCAAAAGGAAGCTTTGTGGTGAAAAAGCTACTTGTTTTTGTAAGTGCAATGGAAGGCATTTCGCTGTCAACAAGCTTAATAAGAGAGCCGCCGAAGAAGTTGCCCAGACCGATACCGAAGGTTGTAAGAGCAAGACCTGTAACGTTCTGGTTAGCTCTTAAGGTAACGGTGAAAAAGCTGTAGATAAGACCCATAAGCACTGAACCGATAATTGAGCAGAGCAAAGGAATACACACAGCAAGGAAGGGGTTCATATTGGCAATGTCATTGCCGCAGGCGTTTTCGTAAAGAAAAGAGCCTATAACGCCGCTGATACCGCCAACGTACATAACACCGGGGATACCCAGATTTAAGTGGCCTGATTTTTCGGTGATAATTTCACCCACCGAACCGAACAGAAGAGGTACACCGAGAAGGATTGCTCGGCAAATGAATGCTATAATCATTTATTTTACCTCCTTTTTGTTGTGCTTGAACTTAACCGAATAGCGGATAAAGAACTCACAACCTACTACAAAAAGAATAACTATACCAACTGCAATGTCGGCAAAGGAAGCGTTGAGAGAGCAGGTGTCGGCAACCTTGCCTGTGCCCATTCTCAAAAACACTACAAGAGCTGACATAAGTACCATTATAAATGGATTGAACTGTCCAAGCCAGCTTACCATAATGGCAGTAAAGCCCTGACCACCGACAGTGTTAGTGTTGATAGAGTGGTCTGTTCCTGCAACAAGAAGCATACCTGCAATACCGCAGATTGCACCTGAAAGAAGCATTGTGCGGATAATTACCTTTTTAACGTTGATACCAACGTACCTTGCAGTGTTCTGGCTTTCACCTACTACGGTAATTTCGTAGCCCTGCTTGCTGTATTTCTGATAGATAAAAAGTGCTACTGCAAGCACAGCAACAATTATAACATTGAGAAGGTAGCGGTTTCCTGCTATAACAGGAAGATTGCCTTCTGCAACAGGCTGAATTGTATTTGAGCCGCCGCCTTCGATGTAAACATAATACTTGATAATCTGGGTGGCAACGTAGTTCATCATAAGGGTGAAGAGGGTTTCGTTGGTGTTATAATTTGCCTTGAATATTGCAGGGATAACACCCCAAACAGCACCCGAAAGCATACTTGTAAGGAAAATAACAAGTAAAAGAACAGGATAAGGCAGCTTGTCGCCAAGCTCAATCATACAAATCATAGAGGCAAGGCCGCCCATAAGAGCCTGACCCTCGGCGCCGCAGTTCCAGAACTTCATTTTAAAAGCAGGGGTAACTGCCAAAGAGAGGCACAGAAGGATTGCGGTTTCCTGCAAGAATTTCCACAGCATTGTGGTAGAACCGCCCTCGAAAAGCTTGCCGAAAACGCCTTTTATCATTGTCTGATAAATCTCGCCCAAAGAACCCTTGGTGAGAAGAGTTGAAATTACACCAACAAGCAAAACTGCTGTTACAATGGCGGCAATTCTGATAAGCCACGCCTGCCACCAAGGGAGGTCGTCACGCTTGACGATACGGAAAAGAGGCTCGTGGTGGTGCTTTGCCTTTGTTTTTTCACTCATTGTCCTCTCCCCCTTCCTTTGTGGATTTTGTCATAAGCAGACCGATTTCTTCTTTAGTTGCACTGCGAGCGTCCACAGTGCCTGTGATTCTTCCCGAGCCGATAACCATAATGCGGTCACTGAGCTCAAGAAGTGCGTCCAAATCCTCACCGACAAAGATAACGGCCGCACCCTTTTCCTTCTGTTCATTGAGAAGGTTAAAGATTGTGTAGGATGAGTTGATGTCAAGTCCTCTCACGGGGTAAGCAACCATTAAAACCGTAGGAGAAGAGGCAATCTCACGGCCTACAAGAACCTTCTGAACGTTACCGCCTGAAAGACGTCTGACAGGAGTGTTCACACTGGGTGTGACAACCTGAAGCCGCTCAACAATTTCGGTGGCAAGATTCTTTGGCTTTTTACGCCTTAAGAACATACCCTTGCCTCGGCGGTAGCTTCTTAACATCATATTGTCGATAATGTCCATATTACCCACAAGGCCCATACCAAGTCTGTCCTCGGGAACAAAGGAAAGGCGAACGCCTAAGTTGCGAATCTGCATTGGGGTTTTGTCCCTTAAATTCTCACTTTTACCTGTCTTGGGATTGTGGTAGATAATTTCGCCGCTCTGAAGCTTCTGAAGTCCTGCAATAGACTCTAAAAGTTCACGCTGACCTGAGCCTGCAATACCTGCAACGCCCAGAATTTCGCCTGCTTTTGCGGTGAAGGTAACATCGTCCAGGAGCTTGACACCCTCACGGTTATAGCAGGTAACGCCCTTGATAACAAGCCTGTCTGAAACATTCTTGGGGGTTGTGCGGTTGATGTTGAGCTCAACCTTATCTCCCACCATAAGCTCTGTAAGCTTATGAGGGTCAACGTCAGCAGTGTTTACAACGCCAACACTTTCGCCCTTACGCAAAACCGCAACTCTGTCGCTGATTTCCATTACCTCGTTAAGCTTGTGAGTGATGATGATAATTGACTTACCGTGGTTTCGCATATTGCGGAGAATGTCAAAGAGCTTGCTTGTTTCCTGGGGAGTAAGCACAGCGGTAGGCTCGTCCAGAATAAGTATATCGGCACCTCGGTACAAAACCTTGATAATCTCAACGGTTTGCTTTTCGGATACACTCATTGTGTAAATCTTTTTGTCAAGGTCAAGACTGAAGCCGTATTTTGAGCAGATTTCTTTGATTTTTTCCTTGCTTTTATTAAGGTTATACTTGCCGTCATTAACTCCCAGCACAATATTTTCGGCGGCGGTGAAAACATCAACAAGCTTGAAATGCTGATGAATCATACCGATACCGTAGCTGAAAGCGTCCTTGGGAGAAGCGATAACAGCCTCTTCTCCGTTTACGGAAATCTGACCTTCATCGGGAAAATAAATACCCGCAATCATATTCATAAGTGTGGTTTTTCCCGAGCCGTTTTCGCCAAGAATAGAAAGAATTTCACCCTGATACACAGTTAGGTTAACGTCTTTGTTGGCGATAACCTTTGCACCAAAGGTTTTGGTTATGTTCTTAAGTTCAAGAGCAATTTTAGCCAAATAAAAAACCCCTTTCTTCAGTTTAACTTTTAAAGGAAAGCTTAGAGAGGGTCACACATAAGCACTCTTTTAAAGGTTAAAGAAAGCTGGCGGGGCAAGTTGCCCCGCCATAGATTTTAAAAGTTATAATCAGTATGCCTCGTCAAGAAGGTTGATACCGTCAATTCTTAAGTCAAAGTAAGGAGCAGAGCGGAACTTGGACTCGTAGAATACACCGCCGTCGATAACCTCTGTATCCTTCTCGTAAGCTGTGTCGAAATCAACGTCAGCCTTGTAGCTGGTGAGGGTTTCGCCGCCAACTGTGAAAGTAGAAGTGTCAAAAACATTAAGTGTGCCGTCAAGGAGCTTGCCCTTAACTTCCTCAAGCTTTGCTACTGTGCCTTCTGCTGCAACAGCCTCGTTAACGTCTGTAAGAAGAACAGACTCTGTTTCGATTGTGCCTGTCCAGTCAGCTTCGATTTCCTTACCGTTCTGAACGCACTCAATCATATGCTTGTAGTAAGGAGCCCAGTTGATTCTGGAAGAAACGATAAATGTGTTGGGGCAAGCAGCAAGTGTGGAGCCGTTGTAAGAAACATTGGGAACGCCTGCTGTTTCACAAGCTGTGGGAGCACCCATAGAGTCTGCGTGCTGGCTGATAAGAACGCAACCGCCCTGAATAAGAGCCTGTGCTGCTTCTTTCTCAAGCTGCTCGTCGTACCAGGAGCCTGTGAACTTAACATCCATTGTTACTGTGGGACAAACGCTCTTTGCACCAAGGTAGAAGGATGTGTAGCCGGACATAACCTCTGCGTAAGTAAATGCACCAACATAGCCCATCTTTGCCTTGTCAGCTGTGATTTTGCCTGCTTCAATCATCTCGTTGAGCTTCATACCTGCAGCAACACCTGCAAGGTATCTGCCCTGATAAATGGAAGCGAAAGCATTGTGGAAGTTCTTAAGGCCTGCTGTGTGAGCCTGTGTACCTGTTGCGTGACAGAACTCAACATCGGGATAAGCCTTGGCAGCGTCCATAAGGAATGCCTCGTGACCGAAGCTGTCTGCGAAGATTACGTTACAGCCGTCAACCTCGATAAGCTCAACTGCTGCGTCGTAGCACTTGTTAGACTCAGGGATGTTTGTCTTCTGAGCGTACTCAACGTCCATCTCTTCACAAGCGAGCTTTGCAGCGTCCATAAAGTTCTTGTCGTAGGTGGAGTTTTCGTCGTGCAGGAAGATAAAGCCAACTTTAACCTCAGCCTTATCGCCCTCTGTTGTGGTTTCGCCGCAACCTGCAAAAGCAAAGCAAGTACCCAAGCAGAGCACGAGAACCATAAGAATAGAAAGTACCTTTTTCATTTTATTTCCTCCTCGCCTTTCGGCATAATTTATTGCATATTATTGGTCTTACACAACATTTTAATTATATCATTCTCAAATTTGAGAGTCAATCTGCTTTGAAAAATTTGTCAAAGATATAAAATTTATGGTGGTCGGGCTATGTAAAATGACAACACTTAATTTCATAAAAGAAAAAAGACGGGTTTTCCGCCTTTTATTCTTCACCCAAAAGGGTAACTGATGTGAAGTTGTGATTAAGTGTCGGCAGGATTTTCTCAGTTAAATCGGAAACTTTTATCCTAAGGCTTGCGGTATTTACGCAGGGGTGACAGCCGAAGTACTCTTCTTTGAGGACATCCTCGTCTATTACAAGCCTGACTTTATTTTCTTTATCATTTATAAGTCCCAAAACACTTGCCGAGCCTGGAGAAGTGCCCAGAAGCTCCTGCATTTTCTCAGCTTCGCCGAAGGAAAGCCGGGAAACTCCAAGGGCTTTTGACAGCTCCTTGGTTTTGAAAACCTTGGTTGAAGGCATCATAAGAAGGTAAAAATCTGTTTTCTGACGATTGGTGAGAAAGAGATTTTTGCAGATTAAAGCCCCCAGACTTTTGTCGATTTCCTGACAGATTTCCATAGTAAAGGCAGGCTCGTGCTCCAGTCTGAGATACTCAACTTTCAGATTATCAAGAAAAGTATAAACTTCCTTTTCTACTTCTGGTCTTGCAGAAAAATCTTCGGGGCTTCCTTTTTTCAGTTCAAGCATTTTCAGTCCTCCAGCATAGCGGCAAGGCTTTCGAAGGGAGAAAGACTGCGTTTTAAAATCCCGTGAATATGGGCAATCAAAACGCCGTAGTTGACAATCGGCACACCTTCTGCCTTGGCTGAATTTATACGGTAAGCCATTTCTCTGCTATTGAGCATACATCCGCCGCAATGAACAACTAACGCATAGGAGCTTAAATCTTCAGGGAAATCTCCGCCGCTGGTAAATTCAAAAGTAATATCCTTGCCTGTGTACTCTTTTATCCAGTTGGGAAGCTTCACAGTGCCGATATCGCCACACTGGCGGTGGTGGGTGCACCCCTCGCTGATAAGGACTTTGTCGCCGTCCTTGAGATTTTTAAGGGTTGAAGCACCCTGCACCAAAGCATTTAAGTCACCCTTGTATCTGGCAAAAAGAATAGAAAATGACGTAAGTGCTATGTCGGCAGGTACATCCTTTGACACCTTGCCGAAAACCTGAGAGTCAGTTACAACAAGCCTAGGGTTATCTTTGAGATTACAGATTGCAGAGGAAAGCTCTTCAGGCTGGCACACAAGAGCTGGGCAGTGTAAATCAAGAAGCTCTCTGAGAGTCTGCACCTGTGGAAGAATAAGCCTGCCTTTTGGTGCAGAAGCGTCAATGGGAGTTACCAGAATCACGGTATCCCCTTTTTCTACCAAATCAGCAAGGATGTATTTTTCTTTGTCGGAATTATACAGTTTACCTATAAGCTCCCTGAGCTCATTTATGTTGATTTTATCCTTTGCACTTACAAGGATTTCGTTGCTTTCCTTGGGTGAAATTTCTGCAAGGTCAAACTTGTTGTAAGCGATAACGTAAGGAATGTTACGCTCCTTGAAAAGATTTATGAGTGTGGTATCGTCTTCCCCTATTCCCTTTGCAGAGTCCACGACCAACACAGCAATATCAACTGAAGCGAGGACTTTTCGGGTTTTTCTCACACGCATTTCTCCAAGGGTGCCTGTATCATCAAAACCCGGAGTATCAATAATAACAACAGGACCCAGAGGAAGAAGCTCCATAGCTTTCTTGACAGGGTCGGTAGTAGTGCCCAAAACATCGGAAACAATGGAGATTTCCTGATTTGTCACGGCATTTACAAGACTTGACTTGCCTGCATTTCGCAAACCAAAAAAGCCG
Source organism: Clostridia bacterium (assembly GCA_017465505.1). GTDB lineage: Bacteria > Bacillota > Clostridia > Oscillospirales > Acutalibacteraceae > Ruminococcoides. The sequence goes on from JAFTWB010000023.1 coordinate 25,614, forward strand.
ATATGAACACGCTCGGAGCTGGGAGTATTTGTTAAGCTCATAATATACCATCCTTTGTAAAAATCAGATTGCTTTAACGCCGCCGTTAATGAAAGTTTAAAGTTTTATCTTACCTTTCAAAAGGCGGAACTGCCCACCGCGGCTAGCGGTCAGGCGATATATTGACTTCGTCAATGCGATATATTTGCTCACGCAAATGCGATACACTGCAAGCAGTGCGATATGTTTGCTTTGCAAACGTTTTGGTGGCACAGCCGACCTTTGGTCGGAAAGATGTTTCGCCTTTGGCAAAATGATGTCGCTGTGCTAATGATGTTTTGCTTACGCAAAATGATGTGTTTGTGTAAACACAAACATTGTGGTGGCAGGTTGCACCTGCGATTATAGTTTTTTACCTTTGATACCGCCGTTGATGAAGGTTTAAAGTTTTATCTTACCTTTCAAAAGGCGGAACTGCCCTCGGGTGGCTAACCCGTGGCGAGCGGTCAGAAGCGGAAGTCACGACGGTTGGAGTTTTTGATGTTTTCGATGTTGTCCTTTGCAATTTCAAGAACCTTGGGATTTGTAATTCCGGAAAGCTCTTTTTCAATAAGCTTGTAGCCTATCTCCTTGGTTTCATCACTGGCATAATCCACCAGAAACTCGGTGAGAGTCATAAGTGCATTGGGGTGACAGCAGTTAACAATCTGACCTGACTTACAAAGGCTCATAAAGCGGTCTCCTGTTCTGCCTTCTCGATAACAAGCGGTACAGAAGGAAGGAATGTGGCCGTTTTCCATAAGCCAGCGTACAACTTCATCCAGAGTTCTCTGGTCAGAAACGTCAAACTGCTCAGTATCGTGGGGACGCTCCTGCTCTGTATAACCGCCAACAGATGTACGAGAAGCACCGCTTACCTGAGAAACACCGCAGTTAAGCAGACGTGAGCGAACCTCCTGAGATTCACGGGTGGAAATAATAATACCTGTGTAGGGTACTGCAAGGCGGATACAAGCGGTGATTTTTGCAAAGGTGTCGTCGTCAATGCCGTTGTCAAAGCTGTCGGGGTCGATGTTGTTTGCCTTTTTAAGACGAGGAACGCTGATGGTGTGAGGACCAACACCGTGAACAGCCTCAAGGTGCTCGGCGTGCATAAGAAGTCCTGCAAACTCGTACTTATAAAGCTCAAGGCCGAAAAGTACACCCAAGCCTACGTCGTCAATTCCGCCTTCCATAGCTCTGTCCATAGCCTCTGTGTGATAAGCATAGTCGTGCTTAGGGCCTGTGGGATGAAGCTGAAGGTAGCTTTCCTTGTGATAAGTTTCCTGGAAAAGAATGTATGTGCCAATGCCAGCGTCTTTGAGTTTACGATAATTTTCAACTGTGGTTGCGGCGATGTTCACGTTAACTCTGCGGATAGCACCGTTTTTATGGTTTACACTGTAAATGGTGTTGATACACTCAAGTATGTACTCAATGGGGTTGTTTTTGGGGTCTTCGCCTGCTTCAATGGCAAGACGCTTGTGACCCATATCCTGCAATGCAATAACCTCAGCTTTTACTTCCTCCTGAGTAAGCTTGCGTCTGGCTATGTCCTTATTCTTCAAGTGATAGGGGCAGTATACACAGCCGTTTACGCAATAGTTGGAAAGATAAAGAGGTGCAAACATAACAATACGGTTGCCGTAGAATTTGAGCTTTATATCCTCGGCAATTCTGAAAATTTCTGCGACCTTCTCCTTATCTTCACAGGCAAGAAGAACAGAAGCCTCTCTGTGAGTAAGGCCTGCACAGACGTAGCCTGTGGCGGTTTTTTGAGGCTTTGCTTTCTCTAAGATAGAGTCAATAAGCTGAAAGTTATTTTTGTTTTCTTCGGCGTATCTGAGGGTATCAAGGATTTCTGAGTCGCTGATAAACTCCTCAGCCTTCATAGATTTTACATTGTAGTTGCTCATATATATCTTCCTTTCGGTTTTTTATTTTTTTACATCCCCTCGGCCTACGGTGATTTCGTAGCCGATGGCTGATAATGTTCTCTTCAAAGAGCTTAGGCCGTTGGCGGACTCTGCACCTGTGCTCAGCTTATTGTTGTAAAGCTCATATTTCGCTCGGGTATTTTCAGGCGAAAGGTTAGGCATAACAACATTTGCTCCTGCCAGAATCCCCTTTTCCCTGCCCTGACTCTCGCTGGTGCCTAAAGCTGTGGTTGCAGGAAGAAGCACAGGGGGATGGATAAGCCTTACAAGAGAAAGAAGAAAGCAGGTAAGCTTTGCACTGCCTGAAGGAAAATCTCTGAAAGGTGTGTCTTTGTGAGGAATAAAAGGGCCGATACCGCACATATCGGGCTTGAAGGATTCGATAAACTTAAGGTCTTTGGCGATATGCAGTGATGTCTGATAAGGCGAGCCCACCATAAAACCGCAGCCCACCTGAAAGCCGATTTTGCGAAGATTTGAGAGGCACTCAAGGCGGTTTTCCAAGGTAAGATTTTCAGGATGAAGCTTTGAGTAATGCTCGCTGTCGGCGGTTTCGTGACGGAGAAGATATCTGTCGGCACCGCTTTCGTAAAGCTTTTTGTAGCTTTCAAAGCTTCTTTCTCCCAGAGAAAGAGTGACGGCAACATCAGGATACTTTGCTTTAATAGAGCTTACAATATCACAGACAACCTCGTCCGTAAAGTGAGGGTCTTCACCGCCCTGCATAACAAAGGTGCGAAAGCCCAGACTGTAACCTTTCTCACAGCAGGAAAGGATATCTTCTTTTGTAAGGCGGTATCGGTCTGCAAGCCTATTGGAGCAACGGATACCGCAATAAAAGCAGTCATTTTTGCAGATATTGGAAATTTCTATAAGCCCACGGATAAAAACGGAGTTTGAGTAAATTTCTTTGCGTTTTTCTACCCCAAGGGACTGAGCGAAAGCGATAGATTCATCATTCATATCATCAATGAGAAATTTGTATTCTTCAAGAGAAAGGCTCTGATTTTCGCTGAGCTTTTGAATAAGATTAAGACTGTTCACCGCTGATCACCCCCGAATAGGCGGTTTTGATACTAACACCATTGAGCTTGCCGATTTTACCTGAAAGTGAAGAAATATCATTCTGAGGTGCGTCAACGGCAACGCTGATGATGTTTATATTTTTATCTCTGTAAGGAATTCCCATTCTGCCGATTACAAATTGGCTGAAGGTATGCAAAAGGTCATTAAGCTCCTTAACAGAGTCGGGATTTTCTACGATTATACTCATTACGGCAACACGGGTTTCCATAATATTCACCTCTTAAAAGTTAAACTATGAGAACAAAAATAAAAATCGCCATACCCGAAAAGGATATGACGGAAAACAGCATTATAAAGCCATACAAGGTATGGCGGCTTTGTTATGAGATTGCTGTTACCTTTCCGTCAGAACATTCTTCTTGTCAGGTACAATTAAATTATAGCACGGAAACGGAAAAATAGCAATATAAAATATTTGACGGCGGATTAGATATTATTCCAACCCGCCGTTTTGCACAAATTATGTAATTTTAATTACAAGAACAAATAATAATAATTGATGGCTACGCCATAGGGGCGATTCGTGAATCGCAACTACTGCAAACCCGTTATGGATAACAACAACGAAAAACCCCGCCGTTAAGCGAGGTTTCGTAGAAATTAAAGTTATCAATAGGCGGAATCGCCTTGCCGTGGCTAACGACCGTGGCTAACGGCTAGCCTTTTGATTCGCAGTAAATACAGCGATAAACGTTTTCTTTCTTGTCGGTGAGCTTGAAGATATGGTCAAGCTCCTGCTCAACAGATGTGATACATCTGGGATTTTTGCAGAAGATAACGTTTTTGAGAGTTTCAGGCATAGGAATTGTAAGCTTTTCGGTAAGTGTACCGCCCTTGATTATATTTACGGTAACGTCGGGGTCGGCATAACCGATAACTTCCAGATTAAGAGGAACTTCACCGTCGATTTTGATGATGTCCTTCTTGCCCATTTTCTTTGAGCCTGCGTTCATAATAATTGCAACGGGACACTCAAGCTTGTCAAGTCCGAGAAGCTCATAAATAGCCATACCCTTGCCGGCGGTAATATGGTCAATGACAAAGCCGTCTTTAATAGCGTCTATATTCATATAGTGCCAGCCTCCTTGAGAAGTTTGAGGATAAGTGCCATACGGATGTACTTGCCGTAAAGAGCCTGACGGAAGTAGCAGGCACGGCTGTCGTCATCCACTGCAACGCTTATTTCGTTTACTCTGGGAAGCGGGTGCATAATGATTAAGTCCTCTTTTGCACTTAAAAGCTTCTCGGGAACGAGAATGTATCTATCGCGAAGGCGGAGATACTCCTCTTCGTTGAAGAAACGCTCACGCTGAACACGGGTCATATAGAGGATATCAAGCTCGGGCATAACATCCTCCAAGCTCTGGGTTTCAACGTAGGAGATGTTCTTCTTGTCCAGAACATCCTTTTTAACGTAATCAGGAAGCTTTAATTCTGTAGGAGAAACAAGATAAATAGTGTTACCTTCATAACGGCTCATTGCGTTAATTAAGGAATGAACTGTTCTGCCGAATTTAAGGTCACCGCAAAAACCGATTTTCAGGTTTTCGAATCTGCCCTTTTCCCTGTTGATTGTAAGCAAATCCGTAAGGGTCTGGGTGGGGTGATTGTGGCCGCCGTCGCCTGCGTTGATAACAGGAATACTTGCGTTCATTGAAGCAACCAAGGGTGCACCCTCTTTTGGGTGACGCATTGCGATAATATCGGCATAGCAGCTAATCATCTTGGCGGTGTCGGCTACGCTTTCGCCTTTTGCAGAGGAAGAAGAGCCTGCCTCTGAAAAGCCCAGAACATTACCGCCCAGCTCGTACATAGCGGCTTCAAAGCTAAGCCTTGTACGGGTGGATGGCTCAAAAAAGAGAGTAGCAAGCTTTTTGCCGTGACACATTTCGCTGTACTTCTTGGGGTTTGCAATGATGTCGTTGGCAACAACTAAAAGCTCGTCGATTTCTTCAACGGTAAAATCTAAAATATCAATAAGACTTTTCATAACTTAAGCCTTAGCTGTAATCCAGCTTTCGTCAGAGGGGTTGTTTCTGAAAGCGATAAGGCGAGCAATGTCCTCATCCTTGATATAGCCTTCCTCAGCAGCAACCTCAGCGATAACGTCGAAGTTTGTGAGGGAGATGTTCTTAACGTTTGCAGCGGCTAATCTGTCAAGACCCTTCTGCATACCGTAGGTGAAGATGGAAACAACGCCTAAAACCTCAGCGCCTGCCTCACGGAGAACCTCAACAACCTCGATAACACTGCCGCCTGTGGAGATAAGGTCTTCTACAACTACAACCTTCTGGCCTTTCTCAAGCTTGCCTTCAATCTGGTTCTGTCTGCCGTGGTCCTTTGCACCGCTTCTTACATAGCCCATAGGCATATCAAGAAGATGAGCAGTAATAGCAGCGTGAGCGATACCTGCTGTGGAAGTACCCATAAGCACCTCTGCCTCGGGGTAGTTCTCTTTAATAAGCTTTGCAAGACCCTCCTCAACGTCGTTTCTTACCTTGGGAGCAGTAAGAGTAAGACGGTTGTCACAATATACGGGGCTCTTGATACCGCTTGCCCAGGTGAAGGGCTCTTCGGGACGGAAGAAAACTGCCTTAATGGAAAGTAAATCTTTAGCTATAAGCTTCTGCATAATATTTATCTCCTTATCTTTGTAATCTGGTATTTTTAGTCACAGAACTCTGCAACGCAACGGTTATATGCGGCAACAGGGTCTTCAGCGGCTGTTACGGGACGACCAACAACAATGTAGTCAGAGCCGATTTCCTTAGCCTGTGCAGGGGTCATAACACGCTTCTGGTCTCCCACATCGCCGTCAGCAAAACGAACACCGGGAGTAATTGTGAGGAACTTCTCACCGCAGTTTGCGTGAACCTTGCCGGCCTCAAGAGGAGAGCAAACTACGCCGTCAAGGCCTGCCTTAGCGGCATTCTTTGCGTAGTGGATAACAACCTCGTCAATAGGCTCTTTAATAAGAAGGTCATCTTCCATAGCCTGCTGGTCAGTGGAAGTAAGCTGAGTAACTGCAATGAGAAGAGGACGAGTGCCGTCTTCTCTCATAAGACCCTCTAAAGCGGCTTCCATCATTCTTGTTGTACCACCTGCGTGAAGGTTTGTAATATCAACATCTAAGTTAGAAAGAACATTCATAGCCTTTTTAACTGTGTTGGGGATATCGTGAAGCTTAAGGTCCAGGAAAATCTTGTGACCACGCTTTTTGATTTCTCTGACAATCTGAGGACCTTCTGCGTAGAAAAGCTCCATACCGATTTTTACGAAAGGCTTTCTCTCTGTGAATTTGTCGAGAAAGTCAAACACCTGCTGTGCACTTGAAAAGTCACAAGCAACAATAACGTCCTTACCCATTATAATGCGCCTCCTATAATATCTGAAAGTTTATTTATACCGTATTTGTCCATAACTGCAGGGAGGTTGTCGATAATATCAGAGCAAGCCGCAGGGTCAATAAGGTTTGCTGCACCAACCTGAACGGCAGTTGCACCTGCTAACATCATCTCAATAACATCCTCTGCTCTGCTTACGCCGCCAAGACCCACAACGGGAATCTTGACATTTGAAGCCACCTGATAAACCATTCTCAAAGCCACAGGGAAAACCGCAGGGCCTGAGAAACCGCCCATTTTGTTTGCAATAACAGGCTTTTTGGTTCTGAGGTTGATTCTCATACCTAAAAGAGTGTTAATAAGGCTGATACCATCTGCACCGGACTCTTCGCAAGCCTTTGCGATAGAAACGATATCGGTAACATTGGGGCTTAATTTAATGATAACAGGCTTATCTGTAACCTTACGCACTGCTTTGGTAACTGCTGCCGCCATATTGGGGTCAGCACCCATTGCCATACCGCCGCCGTGAACATTGGGGCAGCTTATGTTGATTTCAAGCCAGCCAACCTGCTCACACTGAGCGATTTTTTCTGCTACATAGGCGTATTCTTCAACAGAAAAGCCGCCGATGTTTGCCATTACTTTTTTATTAAAAACTTTTGCGAGTTTGGGAAGTTCTTCTGAAATAACCTTGTCAACACCGGGATTCTGAAGGCCTACGGAGTTGATAATACCTGCTGTGCACTCGGCAGCCCTTGGTGTGGGGTTACCAAAACGAGGGTCTTTTGTTGTGCCTTTGAAAGAGAAAGTACCCAGCTTGTTGATGTCGTAGATGTCGGCAAATTCGTAGCCGAATCCGAAAGTACCGCTGGCAGGGATTATGGGGTTATCAATGTCGATACCGCAGAGATTAACCTTTAAGCGTTCCATAAAATCTCCTCCTTCTTCATAACAGGGCCTTCCTTGCAGATTCGCTTATAGCCTGTGATTGTTTTGCAGGAGCAACACATACAAGCACCGAAGCCGCAGCCCATTCTTTCCTCAAAGCTTAATTCACCATCGCTTTTGCAGGTGTTATAAACTGCTTTGAGCATAGGCTCGGGGCCACAGGTGTAGTAATAGGAATAATCTACATCGTCAAAAAGGTTTGTCACAAAGCCTTTTGTGCCCAAGGTACCGTCTACTGTTGCAACTCTTACATCAGCCCCCAGAGCTTTGAACTCTTCCTCATAGAAAACCTCATCTTTTGTATTAAAGCCAAGGCAGACTGTTACCTTCTTGCCTGCTTCAATAAGCTTTTTGCAAAGCATATAGAGAGGAGGCACACCAACACCGCCGCCTAAAAGCAGAGCAGAATCCCCGCTTGCTTCAACGGAAAAGCCGTTGCCAAGACCAACCAAAACATCCAGCTCAGCACCTTTTGTGAGGGTTGCCATATATTCTGTACCCTCGCCTACTACTTTGTAAATAATTGTGAGGTTATCCTCTCCCTTGTCGCAGACCGAAATAGGTCTGCGAAGGTAGAAGCCGTCTAATTTGATATTGATAAACTGTCCAGGACGAGTAACTTCACTTACGTCACCGGAAAGCACCATTTTGTAAACATTTGAGGTAAGAGGAGTGTTTTCCTCTACTCTTAAAATTGTCTGATTCATAATCTCACCTTAAGCGTCGATTGTGGAGATAGCTAAAGTTGTTTCCTCAAGAACGTCAAGCAAAACATTAACTGTGTCAAGGTTTGTAAAGAGGGACACGTTGTTCTCGGTTGCGTAGTGGCGAATCATATGGCCGTCGGAAGCTGAGCCCACAGAGCCAACCTCACGGGTGTTGATGATATAAGCGATATGACCCTGACGGATAGCCTCGGGGATTTCCTCACTGCCTTCGCTGATTTTCTGGAGAACGTGAGTGCGGATACCATTTTCGATAAGGAACTTTGCAGTACCCTCGGTAGCCTGAATATTGAAGCCTAAGTTATAGAAACGGCGGATTAAGGGCAAAGCCTCATCCTTGTCGGAATCTGCAATAGTTGCAAATACCGTGCCGTAATTCTGCAAGTGCATACCGCTTGCCTGAAGTGCCTTGAAGAGTGCACGGTTAAGCTTGTCGTCATAGCCGATTGCTTCACCTGTGGACTTCATCTCGGGAGAGAGGTAAGCGTCTAAGCCTCTGATTTTATTGAAGGAGAATACGGGAACCTTAACGTACCAACGCTTCTTCTCCTCGGGATAGATATCGAAGATACCCTGCTCCTTAAGGCTCTTGCCCATAATTACCTCTGTGGCAATATCTGCAAGGGAGTAACCTGTTGCTTTAGAGAGGAAAGGAACAGTACGGGAAGAACGGGGGTTAACCTCGATGATATATACGTTGTCGTTTTCGTCAACAATGAACTGGATGTTGTAAAGACCAACAATGCCGATACCAAGACCCAACTGCTTGGCATACTGAAGGATGATACCCTTAACCTTGTTGGAGATGGAGAATGTGGGATAAACGCTGATAGAGTCGCCTGAGTGAACACCTGTTCTTTCAACAAGCTCCATAATACCGGGAACGAAAACATCTCTGCCGTCGCAAATAGCGTCAATCTCAACCTCTTTACCCTGAATATATTTGTCAACAAGAACAGGCTTGTCCTCGTCAATTTCAACGGCTGTCTTAAGGTAGGTTCTGAGCTGCTCCTCGGTTGTAACAATCTGCATTGCACGTCCGCCTAAAACAAAGCTGGGACGAACAAGTACAGGGAAGCCGATATTCTTTGCAGCGGCTACGCCGTCTTCGATATTTGTAACTGCCTTACCCTGAGGCTGAGGAATACCAAGGTCTGTGAGGATTTTCTCAAAGCTGTCGCGGTTTTCTGCCTTGTCGATAGCTTCGCAGTCAGTACCGATAATCTTAACACCTCTCTTCATAAGGGGTTCTGCAAGGTTAATGGCAGTCTGACCGCCCAGAGAAGCAATAACACCCTCGGGCTTTTCAAACTCGATGATGTTCATAACATCTTCGGGAGTAAGAGGCTCAAAGTAGAGCTTGTCAGCAGTTGTGTAGTCTGTGGAAACGGTTTCGGGGTTATTGTTGATGATAATAGCCTCGTAACCTGATTTTTTGATGGTTGTTACTGCGTGAACTGTGGAGTAGTCAAACTCAACACCCTGACCGATACGGATAGGACCTGCACCCAGAACAACAATCTTCTTCTTATCTGTAAGCTTACTTGCGTTCTCGCCTGTGTAGGAAGAGTAGAAGTAAGGGATATATGCATTTGTGTGGCAGGTGTCAACCATTCTGTAAACAGGGAACATTGCCTTTTCTTTGCGGAAGTTGTAAACGTCGATTTCATTTACATTCCAGAGCTTTGCAACAAACTTATCGCCAAAGCCCATAACCTTAGCTTCCTTAAGGGTAGCCTCGTCCATAACATTTGCCTTGAGCTTTTCTTCCATAGCGATAATCTTAACGATAGACTCAAGGAAGTAAGAGGTGATTTTTGTTACCTCGTGAAGCTTCTCAACGCTTTCGCCACGGCGTAAAAGCTCGGAAACACAGAAGATTGTGTCATCTTTGAAGAGGTCAAGGTAAGCATAAAGCTCTTCATTACTCATATCGTCAAACTTGGGAAGCCAGAAGTGGTAAGCACCTGTTTCAAGAGAACGGATAGACTTAAGCAGACACTCCTCAAGAGTTGAGCCGATACCCATAACCTCGCCTGTTGCCTTCATCTGAGTGCCAAGGATGTTGGAAGCATTTGCGAATTTATCAAAGGGGAAACGAGGAACTTTTGCAACTACATAGTCAAGGCTGGGCTCAAAAGCAGCAGTTGTGTTGGCAATCTGAATATCCTCAAGTGCCATACCAACAGCAATTTTTGCAGTTACTCTTGCAATGGGGTAACCGCTTGCTTTGGAAGCAAGAGCAGATGAACGAGAAACTCGGGGGTTAACCTCAATAAGGAAGTACTCGCTTGTAGTGGGATTAAGAGCAAACTGAACGTTACAACCGCCCTCGATTTTAAGCTCTCTGATAATCTTGATAGCACTGTCGTTGAGCATTTTGAGGTCTTTGTCGTTGAGAGTAAGGATAGGAGCAACAACCAGAGAGTCACCTGTGTGAACACCAACGGGGTCGATGTTTTCCATACCGCAGATTGTGATTGCGTGATCCATAGAGTCACGCATAACCTCAAACTCGATTTCCTTGTAGCCCTTTACGCTCTTTTCAATAAGAACCTGATGAACGGGAGAAAGCTTGAAAGCGTTGATACCGATGTCAACAAGCTCCTGCTCGTTGTTTGCAAAGCCGCCGCCTGTACCGCCAAGGGTAAATGCAGGACGAAGAACTACAGGATAGCCGATTCTCTTTGCGGCTTCCTTTGCTTCTTCCAGATTATAAGTGATTTCAGAGGGAATTGTGGGCTCGCCGATACTTTCGCAAAGCTCTTTGAAGAGCTCTCTGTCCTCAGCTCTTTCAATAGACTTGCTGCTTGTACCCAAAAGCTCAACGCCGCACTCTTTTAAAACGCCTTTTTTCTCAAGCTGCATTGCAAGGTTAAGACCTGTCTGACCGCCGATACCGGGCACAATTGCGTCGGGACGCTCGTATCTTAAAATGCGAGCAATATACTCTAAAGTAAGGGGCTCCATATATACTTTGTCAGCAATGGATGTGTCTGTCATAATTGTAGCAGGGTTGGAGTTAACAAGAACTACCTCGTAGCCTTCCTCTTTAAGAGCAAGGCAAGCCTGTGTGCCTGCATAGTCAAACTCAGCTGCCTGACCGATAACGATAGGACCTGAGCCGATAATCATAATCTTCTTAATGTCTGTTCTTTTAGCCATTTTCTTTTACCTCCGTATTATGCTTTATAAGAAATCTTACCGTCACAGACAGTAAGCATACATTTGCCAAAGAGCTTTTCACCCTCAAAGGGAGTAGCAGTGCCTTTGGAAAGGAAGAAGTCCTTGTTAACAGTAATTTCTTCCTCGGTGTCCCAGATTGTAAAGTCATTTGTGAAAGGAATACCAAATCTTTCTCTGGGATTTATACACAAGAGCTCTACAAGTTTTTCAAGACTAAGTATGCCCTTTTTTACAAGTTTTGTGTAAAGAAGAGGAAAAGCAGTTTCGATTCCTGTAATTCCGAAAGGACTCAGAGCCAGTCCTCTGCCCTTTTCTTCTTCTCCGTGAGGTGCGTGGTCTGTAGCAATGCAATCAATTGTGCCGTCCAGCACACCTTCAAGCAAAGCCTCTTTATCACTCTTTGAACGCAGAGGCGGATTCATTTTGAATCTGCCGTGCTCCTGTAAATCCATATCGTCTAAGATAAGGTAGTGAGGCCCTGTTTCGCAGGTAATGTTAACACCCTGGGCTTTTGCCTTGCGGATTAAGTCAACACTTTCTTTGGCGGAAATGTGGCAGACGTGATATTTACAGCCGATTTCCTTACAGAGCTTGATGTCACGCTCTATTTGTTTGTACTCACTCTCTGAGCAGATACCTTTATGATTATTTAACTTAGCATATTCGCCGTCGTGAATGTAACCGCCAAATAAAAGGTCGTTTACTTCACAGTGGGCAACTATCATTTTATCAAGAGATTTTGCTTTTTTCATAGCTGAGGCCATCATCTCGTCACTCTGCACACCTCTGCCGTCGTCAGAAAAAGCAATGCACTTTGAAGCGAGAGCCTCCATATCAACCAGCTCTTCTCCAATCTCACCGACTGTAATAGAAGCGTAAGGATGAACCTTGATAACTGCGTCTTTGTCTATTATGTCCTGCTGAGCCTTGATGTGCTCAAGTGAGTCAGGCACAGGATTGAGGTTAGGCATTGTGCAGACGTCGGTGTAACCGCCGTGAGCCGAAGCCTTACTACCCGTTTTTATGGTTTCTTTATAAGAAAAACCCGGCTCACGAAAATGCACGTGCACATCGCAAAAACCGGGAAATATAACATAACGGGGAGAATTATAAACACTGAGAGTAGGGTTCTCATTTAAGAAAGCAGAAACAAAAGCACCGAGCTCAGGGTACTTGTCAATGCCGAATATTTTAGCTTTCAGAAGCTCTTTCATAACTTCTCCTTTCTGAGATTTGGCAAAAAGAAAAGCCTTGCCATACAAAACGGCAAGGCTGAATATACCACAAAACCGACGTACTGCTACGTCAAGAGATAAATATTCTGCAATCTTGCCGATCTCTCTGTATCGTCTTAAAGATTTGCTGAAAATATTCTATCACCAAGCAAGAAGTTTGTCAAGCAAAATACAGTTATTTTAGCCAAATAATTTGTGATTTTTTTGTTTATTTCACTAAAGGAAAAATTTCTATTTGAATGTTGCATTATGGGTTTACGGTAGGGCGATTTATAAATATTCAAACTATAATCGCACACGCAGTGTGCCACCGAAACGTTTGCGTCAGCAAACATATCGCACCGACGAAGTCGGTATATCGCATTTGCCGAGGCAAATATATCACATTGCGTAAGCAATATATCACTTCATTTGTGTCAGCAAATGATTAAAACGCCCAGTTACCGTTTACAAAGAGAGGTGTTTCCTTGCCTGAGTTATCTATGCCTATAACAGAAAGGTCCTCTGCACCAATCATAAAGTCAACGTGGATAATGGAATCGTTGCAGCCCTTTTCTACGCACTCTTCAAAGGTCATTTCCTCAAAGCCGGGAATACACTCGCTATAGCCTGCACCAAGTGCAAGGTGACAAGAGGCGTTTTCATCAAAGAGAGTGTTATAGTAAAGGATACCTGAATTATTTATGGGAGAATCAAAAGGCACCAAAGCACATTCTCCAAGATAGCCTGCATTTTCATCCATAGAAAGGAGCTTGCCAAGCAAAGCTTCGTTTTTCTCGGCAGTATACTCAACTGCCTTGCCGTCTTTGAAAGTGATTGTAAAGTTTTCGATAAGCTGGGATTCATAGGAAAGCGGCATTGTAGAAACCACCTTGCCCTCGGCCTTGCCCTTCATAGGAGTGATAAACACTTCTTCAGAAGGGATATTTGCGTTAAACATAACGCCCTTGGTTGTACCGCCTGCACCGCCTACAAAACGAGCATTGGGAATGATACCTACTTTGAAATCCGTGCCGTTTGAGGACTTGTAACGAAGCTCAGAAATACCCAGAGAATTAAGGTATTCACATCTTTTGGCGATGTTTTCGTTGTGCTCTTCCCACTGAGCTATGGGGTCTGTGTCTGCTCGGCTTGCTGAAAGAATTGCCTGCCAGAGCTTTTCAACTGCAACAGATTTTCTGTCCTTGGGGAAAAGCTTTTTAGCCCACTTTTCACCGGGAACTGCGGCGATACACCACTGATATTTGTTTTCCATTCTGTCACGATAAGGCTTGAACGCCTTGCGTCTTACCTGAGAAGCCTTGGTGTATTTGTCCATATTTACGCCCTTGAGTCCGTCGGGGTCGTCGGAAAGAATAACAATTCTCGCAGGGAGAGTATCCTCCTGGTGCTGCATTTTTGCAAGCTCCCACTCCTGAACGGATGAAAGATTCTTAAGGGTCTGATGTCTTACGTTAAGCTTTGTCAAGGGCTGATGACTCCATCTTACATCAACAGAGGAAGCACCTGCTTTGTAGCACTCATCAACAAGAAGCTCTATAAACTTAGGCTGGTCAAGCTCTGCCTCAATAATAACAGGCTGGCCTTTCTGGATATTTACACCCTTACGGGCAATTAAATGTGCATAAGCACGAAGCTTTGAAATCTGCATAAAATAACCTCCAATCAATATATTTTAATTTTAACACAATAGCACGAAATACTCAACAAAAAGATAATTTTCAGAAATTTTTTTCTCTTCATCCCTAAAAACAATCACTTATCCCAAAAAGTTGAAATAAAAATAAAGGTGCAGTATAGTAGGCTCAGCGGACAAAAATAAGAACTTTTTCATAATTTCTCCAAAAAATTAAGGTATAAAAAATAGGACTAAAGAAAATCGACAAGGTTTTGAGCCTTGTCGATTTTTTCGTTTTACGGGTTGTTTGAATATGTATTTTCAGAAGTTTTATAGCTGTTGTTGCCATCGGAATAAGCTCCGTTTTTTAGGCACTTATAGTTATTTGTAAGGCTGTATTCGGTGTGGCACACAGACTGACCGAAAAAGCTTGGGGTTACTTTTGTTGTGCTTGTGTTAAAGCTTTTCATCTTTGTTGCTTCATCACTTAACACATCGCCATTGAGCACATAGAAAGGCGTAAAGACAAGCTCGCCGTTTTCTGCTTTAACAGAAGCATTTTTGTAAAAAGCGGGAGTCTGAGCTATGGCAGAGTCATAGTTTGTGTTGCACCTGAGGGTAAAGGTGTTATTACCCGTTGATTTTACTGAGGCAGAATCGTTGCGAAGGTACATATCCAGCTTTGTTTTTGCGTAAATATGGCCGTCGTTTAAGACAATATCAGAGTCAAAAAACTCCTCGGAGTCTTCCGAAAACTCTGTTAAAAGGTCTGTGTATTTACAGGAATATGTTTTGAAGTACTTATTGCACTGCTCCTCGGTTTCGTAGCCCTCTGCTCCCTGCTCGTTGAGAGAAGTGTAATACCGGGCTCGCTGAGCAAGAAAATCCTGATGCATCATAAGAAGAACAGTGATTTTGTTAAACTGACGCCCTGCGGCATTGTCCACAAAATCAGCCTGCTCACTGCTGAAAGGAAAGGCATAGTAGGCATACAAGGCGGCTTTGTCAATAAATCTGTCTCCGTAAAGCTCTTTGTTTTCCATACAGTCCAGCAAATCCTCTACTCCGTCACAGAAAAGCACGTCGAGGGTGTCTGTGGTGTACATAACATTATCGTAGTATTTGTTTCTGTCGCCATCTGCGTTGGTGTATTTAAAACTGCAATGCTTTGCACACACATCTCTGAGCGTATTGAGATAAATCTGATGAAAATCCTCAATGGTTTTGCCCTGTGGCAGACTTTTATAATCACTGGAGTAAGCCAGATAATCGGTGTATTTTTCGAAAAGATTGTTGAGGTCGTTATTTTTTATAATCACCTCAACCTGATTGTACCAGGCAGTTTCAACATTTTGAGCGGCAGATTTAATAATCTCGGCATTCTGAAGTGACTGGATGTCTGTTGTAATGTTTTTAACGTCCGTAGTTGTGCTGAGAATTTCGTTGCAGGTAGCCTGAATAGCCGAGAGTTTTTCGCCCTGGTCGCTGCTTCCCAAAAGCCACTTGTTAATAAAGGATGTGCAATCCTTAATGGTTTCGTTGCCTGTTGCCTCGCTCATTTTGCTTAAAATTGTAGCCGTGGCTGACATTCCTCTGGCGTAAAACTGGTTAACTCCGTACTTTGCCAAAGAATCGCCGTCAAAATACGCCGCAGAGGCTGGGGTTGCTGAAACAGCAAGCACTGAAATCAGCAAAGAAATCAGAACTGCTGCTGAAATAATTCTTTTAATTTTCATATATCTTCCTCCGATGAAATCATCTTGAGGACAAGGATATTATATAATTGTAAAATTTATAAGCCGATTATTGTAAAATATATGTAAAATATTTCTCAAATCCACTTAAAATGGGCTGAGTATTGAAATTCTCCTATACAGTGCTATAATAAATAAAGTTCTATGATGAGGTATTGCTATGAAATATATTATATCTGACATACACGGATGTTTTGATGAGTATAAAATGCTTCTGGAGGAGTTGGCTCTTACCCAAAAGGATGAGGTTTTTATCCTGGGAGATTCAACAGACAGAGGAAAAGAACCTATAAAGGTACTTAAAGACATTATGAACAGGAGTAATTTTACATATATTCTTGGAAATCACGACGTAATGATGTTGGAGTGTCTATCCTTTTTGACTAAAGAAATTACAGAGGAAAGCATTAAAGCCTTAGAGAAAAACGAAAGACTGCATATGGCTTTCGGAGATTGGATGAATAACGGCGGCGAAATAACACTTCAAAAATTCTTGGAACTTGAACGCTTTGAACAAGAGGATATACTGTCATTTCTTAAGGAATCTATGGCATACGAAACCATTGAGTACAATAATAAGCTTTATATTCTTGTACATTCGGGACTGGGAAATTTCTCCCCTGAAAAGGAATTGGACGAATATTCAATAGAGGATTTTATTTTCGAGAGAACTGACTACAAAAGGAACTACTTTAACAGCGACAGAATTTTCCTGGTTACCGGTCACACTCCCGTGCAGACGTTTCGTGAGGATAAATTGCCCATCGTTTATACCGAGAATAACCACATTGCTGTTGATTGCGGATGTGTCTTTGGAGGAAGGCTTGCCGCTTACTGCATAGAAACAGGCGAAAGCACTTATGTGAATTATTTAAAATCATAAAACTCAAGACCACTTACCGCTTTGGTAGGTGGTCTTTTTGTATGCTTAGATATATTTGATTTTTACACAACGCTTTTCAGCTTAAGAGATTTTCAGAACTATATAATTAAACATTACAAAACCCAAGGCTGAAGTTTAGTGAAGAGTGAAAAAAGGGAAGCTGAAAAAATAAAAATCGACATCCTTCTATTGCAGAATGTCGATTTTTGGCACCCTCTACCGGAATCGAACCGATATCTAAGTCTTAGGAGGACCTTGTTCTATCCGTTGAACTAAGAGGGCATATTCGTTTTCAATTTACTAAGTGAGCTTTGGAAAAGAATGCTCTTCCCTGCCTTAGTAAATTACCCGATATCAGCATTTAAAATTTTACTCCATAGGCAGGGTTTTGTCAAGTCGGATTAAGTAAGATAAAAAATTTGTGCAAAAGGAAAGCTCCGCATAAAGCGGAGCCGTCCTCAGAGTGTTTATATGAAGGGGGTAATTATCTTTCAAAGAACTTACCAACGTTTGTGTCCTCGGGAAGTAACTTTGCAAGGAACTTCTGAACAACTGTTGCGTCCTTAACTGAGAGGTATGTACCCTCAGCTGCAAGAGCTGCGTCAAGGTCGATTTCAACGTTCATTTTTGCAACCTTCTTCTGGATTATGGTTGCGTCCTTGATGTTGATTTTGCCGCTACCATCAGCGTCGCCAAGAATATAGCCCTCAACCTCGCCTGTTGTTGTGCCGGGAACAGTTGCAGTTGTTTCAACTTCACCGGGCTTTGTTGTTATAGGCTCAGTAACAGCAGAAGTTGAAGTTACAGGAACTGTTGTTGCAGGTTCTGTTGCTTCTGTTGTGGCAGGCTCTGTGGGAGCTGTTGAAGAAGGTTCGGTTGCCTCTGTTGTGGCAGGCTCTGTTGTAACAGTTGTAGAAGGCTCTGTTGCCTCTGTGGAAGCAGGCTCAGTAGCTTCTGTTGTTTCAGGCTCTGTTACATCAGGCTCAGTGGGCTTTGTGGGAGTTTCAACAACGTAGAAGTTGGGGTTCCAGAAGCCGATTGTCCACTTATTCTCCTGGTTGGGGTCCTGCTTATCCATATACATACCAAGGCTTTCGGTAACACTGAGGTCAACCGTCTGGTTTGCACCGCCTGCTTCGCCGTTGTTGATAATGTAGCAGTTGTACTCAACGGGGATGTAAGCAACAAACTGCTTCTCGCCGTAGTCGTTGGTAAGAGCATACTTCATCTGATTTCCGGGCCAGGTACCGTTGTTATCCTCTGTGCCTTCTACCCAAGCGTAGATGTAAGCACTATCCCAACCCTTTGCAGAGTAAACGATGGTGTTGTAACCCTCAACAATGGGATACTCGCCGCTGGAAACGTCGATATCACCGGGGTCTGTGGGAAGCTCGGGGAATACGGGCTCTGTATCTTCTGCGTAGTAGATACAAGCGATACCTGTGGAACCGATAGAACCTGTGAGCTTACCGTCTGTTACAACGAACTCAGACTTTGTGATTGCGTCGATATATGTACCGTTTGCAAGTGTCTTTGCTTTAATGTTGACGGTGCCTGTTGTGCCGCCAAGGTTAACAAGTGTTGCACCAAGACCATTACGCTCAATCATAGCAACCCTGTTCTGAACAGTGTTGTACTCGGAAGCGTCGCCGAAGTAGTTATCAAACTGGTTAACAGCTGCAACCTCGGGAGCAGTCCAGGATGTCTTGTTTGCGTCACCAAGAGTGATGTTTGCACAGATGGTTTCGATAGCTGCACGGTCTGCACCTGTTCTGTCATCGGGACGAGCAAAGTAGATACCTGTAATTGTCTGACGAGCTGCTGTAAGAGCCCAGATTTTATTTCTCTGCTGAACTGTTAAGGAAGAAGTACCGCCGTCGATGTATGTATCGTGGGACTCGTTCCACTGGATAACGTTTTCTTTTGTGAAGTTAACTGTTGTGGGGTCTGTACCCTCTGCTTCGGAGCCGTAGTAAGGAATAGCGTTACCTGCTGTACCGTTCTTTACAACTGCGTCCTTAATGCCCCAGTAAGAGGAAGAGTCGGTAACGTCCATAAGCTCTGTGTACTCATAGAAGGGACGACCGTCGCCGCACTTATTGAGGATTTCGCCGTAAGCGTAGAGCTCCTTGTCGGGATATTCGTATCTGAGCTTGAGAAGAGTATCTTCCCAGAAGTCGGAAGCAAAGTATGTGTCGTGGCTGGTTTCGATATGCTTTGCAGCGTCAAAACGGAAGCCGTCAGCACCTGCCTCAACAAGCTCTACAAAGTAATCGTAGATAGTATCCTGAACAAGCTGTAAGCTTGTGTCAAGGTCAGGAAGAC
Source organism: Clostridia bacterium (assembly GCA_017465505.1). Classification (GTDB taxonomy): domain Bacteria; phylum Bacillota; class Clostridia; order Oscillospirales; family Acutalibacteraceae; genus Ruminococcoides. Next base: position 44,676 of record JAFTWB010000023.1, read on the forward strand.
CTGATGTGCAGTGCTGGGTAAGGTCTTCTTCGATATCAAAATCAGAAAAACCGTCCCAGTAGTTCTCTTTGTAGGTCATATTAACCCAGGGAGAGTGAAAAGCCTTTGCAGCAAGAAGCTCGGGCTCGAACTCGGCAGCTCTGGGGTTAACGTGAAGCATAGGGTCTGTAGATGTATTTGTATATTCGCCAACGTGGTCGTCGTCTGTACCCATATGGTTGATAACTGCGTCAACGATAATCTTAAGGCCTAACTCGTGAGCCTTGTCACACATCTCAACAAACTCATCCTTAACGCCAAGAGCGTTGTCCTCAGACTCGTTAAGCTGGAAGCCTGCAGGCTGATAGAACATCCACCAGCCGTTGGGAGCAATGCCGTCAACAGCAGGCTCGCAAACCTTTACGCCCTTAGTGGGCATTTTGATTTCATTGGGGGGAGAAACCTGGATAGTTGTAAAGCCCTGCTCAGCAAGAGTTTCCAGATTTGCAATAATGTTTGTGTAAGACCAGTTCCAAGCCTGGATGATCTTACCGTCGTTTACAGAATCTTCAAGGCCGTATTTGTTTTCGGGCTTGATAGCTTCAAGCATTTTCTCGTACTCGTTGTACTCATTGACCTCCGCGTTTGCAGACATAAGTCCAAGACAAGCACAGGAAGCAACCACTGCCAAAGCAAGAACGAGGCTGATAATTTTCTTAGCTTTCATAAAAATTCCTCCGTTAAATAATTATCCGTACACACCAACCCATAAGGTGGATTTTTAGACAGGTTAATATTAGCATAATTGTAATAGATTTTCTACCCATTTTTTATACTTTTTCTATACTTTGCACAAAGAATTAAAAATAAAGGATAATAAGTGACAATTGTATGGCTTTTTATTGAAAGCAATTATCCTTGAAAAACCGAAGCAAAGGTGATATAATTAAGCAATCGGAGGTTATATTATGAAAAAATGTCATTATTGTGCAAAAGAAATTGATTACAGCGAAATGTACTGCTCTTCTCAGTGCGAAGAAAAAGCAAGTAACTACTATAAAGTCCGCCACAACTGGCGTATTTTGGTAAATGCCTTATACATAGCCAGCTTCGCCCTTGTTTTTCTCGGTCTTATTTTCTCCCCCACTATGTTTTCTTTCTGGGGACTTCTGGGTGTTTCAGTCGGGTGTATAATGGGCGGTTTAATAACCATTCTTGTACCCTCTCCCACTGAGGATATGATAAAAAAGCACAAAATGGTAAAGGCCCAGAACAATTTCAGAATCTGCGGTGCAGTTATTGTTGCTGTGGGTATTGCCGCTCTTGTGCTGGCACTTATAAAGCTTTTTGCATAAACCTCTTAAGCTCTGCTTTTTGCAGGGCTTTTTATTTTGCATAAAAGTAACTTTTCTGCCGATACTAATGGTGATATCAAAAAGGAGGTTAATTTATGCTTGACAGAATCGCATTGGCAATACTCATAATCGGCGGTATCAACTGGGGCAGTGTAGGGCTTTTCCAGTTTGACCTTGTAGCCTGGATTTTCGGCGGTCAGAGTGCAATTCTCAGCCGTATCGTTTACACCCTTGTTGCTCTTTCGGCTCTTTGGTGCATTACACTGCTTTTCAGAGAAAGAGAGCACTCCGACAGCACAGATTATTCGGAAACAGCCGCTTAATTAGAAAAACAGACTCAGCCGAATTGGTTGAGTCTGTTTAAGTTTAAAGATGATTATTTGTTTTCTACAAGTGCCTTTGTATCTCTTGCAATAACAAGCTCCTCGTTTGTTGCAATTACATAAGCAGGAACTGCAGAGTCGTCAACTGTAATCTTGAAGTTAGCACCACGGGCGTTGTTTCTCTCGTCACAAACCTTAAGACCCATACACTCAAGATACTCGCAAACACTCTTACGGAGAACAGGCTGATTTTCACCCAGACCTGCTGTGAAGCAGATACCGTCGCAACCGCCCATTGCTACCCAGAAAGAGCCGATGTACTTTGCAATCTGATAGTAAAGGATTTCGTGAGCAAGAGCCGCACGCTTGTTGCCCTCTTTTTCTGCCTTTGTAACGTCACGGTCATCTGTGGAAACACCGGAGATACCTAAAAGGCCGCTCTTCTTGTTGAGGAGGTCGCTCATCTCAGAAGGAGAAAGACCCTCTTTTTCCATAATAAATGTAACAACAGAGGGGTCAAGAGCACCTGAACGAGAGCCCATCATAAAGCCGTCAAGAGGAGTAAGACCCATTGTTGTGTCAATTACCTTGCCGTTTTTAACAGCAGTAATGGATGAACCGTTACCGATGTGGCAGGTGATGAGCTTAAGGTCCTTGATGTCTTTGCCAAGATTCTTGGCAAGCTCTGCGGATACATATCTGTGGGAAGTACCGTGGAAGCCGTAACGTCTTACCTTGTACTTCTCGTAAAATTCATAAGGAACAGGATAGATAAATGCCTTCTCGGGCATAGTTGAGTGGAAAGCTGTATCAAAAACTACAACCTCGGGAACCTTGTCGCCGAATACCTGCTGACAACCGCGGATAGCCTGAACGTGGCCCTTATTGTGAAGAGGTGCAAGAGGAATAAGGCTCTCGATACCCTTTACAACGTCCTCGTCAACAATAACAGACTCAGAGAAAAGAGCACCGCCCTGCACGATTCTGTGACCGATTGCAGAAACCTCGTCAAGATTTGTGATAACGCCTACTTCCTTGTCCATAAGAGCGTCCTTAACAAAGTTAAAGGCTGCTGTATGGTCGGGCATAAAGCCTTCCTTTGTCATCTCTCTGCCATCGGCAGTTTTGTGACCGATAAAAGAACCCTCGCCGCCGATACGCTCGCAGTTACCTTTACAAAGCATCTGCTCGTTGTCCATATCGAAGAGCTGATACTTAAGAGAAGAGCTGCCTGCGTTAATAACAAGAATTTTCATTATTCTTCCTCCATTGAATTGAAATACTTTTAAACATATACTATAATAGTACAATAATGGAAAAGTTTCAAGAGTTTTTTCCCTTTGGAGTGAGGAATTTTGAAAAAAGCAGGCGTAATTTGCGAATTTAACCCCTTTCACAACGGCCACAGGTATCTTCTTGAGCAAATAAGAGCTCAGGGCTTTGAGTGCATTATATGTGTTATGAGCGGCAGCTTTACTCAGCGAGGTGACGTTGCCCTTATGGATAAGTTCAGCCGCACCAGACTGGCACTTAAAAACGGTGCTGACCTTATTCTTGAGCTGCCTGCTCCTTTTGCGGTTGCTTCGGCTCAGAGGTTTGCAAAGGGTGGAGTTGATATTCTCAAAGCTACAGGCGTTGTGGATGAGGTAATTTTCGGCAGTGAAAGCGGTGACGCCGAAGCAATAAAAAAAGCCGCTCTGGCAACAGAAAACCCTGAGGTAAGCCGCCTTATAACAGAATATATGGACAAAGGATATTATTATCCTCAGGCTTTGGAGCAAGGGGTGAGGGATGTTTTCGGCAGTGATACCGCTGATATTTTGGCTTATCCCAACAACACTCTGGGGGTAGAATATGTAAAAGAGCTTATTAAAGCAGATATTCCTTTTTCAACAGTTAAGCGAAAGGCGGTTGAGCACGACAGCACTAGGGTAAAAGGCGAATTTGCCAGTGCTTCTTTAATAAGAGAAATGATTTTAAAAGGCAAAGATGTATCTGACCTTTTACCAAGTGGGGATTTTTCCAATCCTGCCTCAACAGAATACGGAGAAAGAGCGATTATGTATAAACTCAAGAGTATGAGCCTTGAAGATTTTGAAAAGCTCCCTGATGTAACAGAAGGGCTTCACAACAGGATTTTTTCTGCGGTACAAAAATGCAGTAACTTAGAGCAGCTCCTTGCAGAAATCAAAACAAAACGCTACACAATGGCAAGGCTGAGAAGGATAATCACTTCCTCTCTTCTGGGAATAACCAAGGATTTGCAGTCCTCCCCTGTTCCCTATTTAAGAGTTTTGGGAATGACGGAAAGAGGCAAAACCGCCTTGGGAGAAATCGCAAAGAAAACAGATTTACCCGTTATTACAAGTGTGGCGTCCGCTTTGAAAAGCCTTGAGAAAAAGCCAAGAGAAATTCTCCTTTGCGATATAAACGCCACGGATATAAGAACAGTTTTTGAAAAGAAAGTTTCACAAAGCGGGTTGGATTTTACAACTGCTATGATTAAGGAGTAAATATGAAAACCCTGTATTTATCAGACCTTGACGGTACACTTTTAAGAAACGACGAAACAATCTCCCCCTTTACGGCCGGTGTTATAAACGAACTTTGCGAAAAGGGTGTTTCCTTTTCTTTTGCCACTGCAAGGTCCCTTGTTACCACCCGAAAGGTGACCTCTTCCATTAAAAATTCTCTGCCTGTTATAGTTTACAACGGCACTTTTATAATGGAAAATCAAAAGGGCGAAATTCTTCACTCAAGCTTTCTTGAAGAAAATACAGAGGAGCTTTTTGAGGATATCCGCAAAAACGGTGTTTATCCTGTGGTGTATTCCTTTACAGAGGGTATGGAGAAGCTGAGCTTTGTAAAGGGCAAAAGCTCTCAGGGACAGTTGATTTATCTCAAAAGCCGAGAGGGCGACAAAAGAATAAACCCTGTAAGCACCTTTGACGAGCTCCTTAAGGGAGATAAATTTTACATCACCTGTATTGACGATAAGGAAAAGCTCCTGCCTATATATGAAAAGTACAAAGAAAAATTCAGGTGTCTTTATCAGAAGGATTACTACTCGGATTATTTCTGGCTGGAGATTATGCCGAAAAACGCAACCAAGGCAAATGCGGCACTTAAGCTTAAAGAAATGCTTAAGTGTGACAGGCTGGTGGTTTTTGGGGATGAGATAAACGACATTGAGCTTTTCAAAATCGCCGACGAAGCCGTGGCAGTGGCAAACGCCTGCGAAGAATTAAAGCCCTTTGCAACTGCTTTTACAGATTCCAACGAAAATGACGGAGTAGCAAAATACATTATAAAAAACAGTCGCCAGAGTTAATCCGGCGACTGTTTCTGTTTAGTCTGCTAATTTGATTTTAATATTTCCGCTGGTGGTTTTTGCATTGAGGACACCCTCTGCACTTGGGTCAAGGTCAGGAGTTTTCTCAATTCCGCTGTTAGACTTTGTATTGTAAAGCTTGGGAGTAAGGATTTCAGCCTTAATGCTTCCGCTTGTACTTTGTAAGTCGTAATTTTTTGCGTCAACTGCTTCAAGGTTTAGACTTCCGCTGGTTGCTTCAAGGGTCATATCCTCTGTGCAGATTACGTTTTCAAAATCCACACCACCGCTGACTGAGTCGGCTTTTACAGATGTAAGTTCCAGATTTTCGCCCTTTATTCTGCCACTGGTAGTCTTTGCGTTTACATTCTCGCATTTTAAATTTGTAAGCACAATGCCACCGCTGGTGTTGTCAGCAATTACATCACCCTTAACTGTACCGTTTACCGAAAGCTTGCCGCTGGTAGAGCCGACATACATCAGCTCTGCTTCTGTGCCTTCACAAACCATAACACTGCCGCTTGTGGCGTTTGCCGTTAAGTCGCCCACACTGCCGCCAACCTTTATGCTTCCGCTGGTGCTCTTCAAGGTTGTTACAAGAGAATCAACCTCTTTAGCCTCAATACTGCCACTTGTGGATTTTACATTAAGCTCCTCAAGGGTATTTTCGGGTACTTCTACCACCAGGTCAGTGTCCCAATAAAAGCCGAAATAAAACAGACGGTTGTACCACTTGGTGTTGTCGTTAAATTCGATATAAAGCTTGTTATCAACCTGTCTTATGTAGTAAGAATAATCCTCACAGACAGTATAGCTTACTTTAACCTGATTATCATCTGACTTGAGGATTCTCACGTTATTTGACCTTTCATCGATGTCGATAATATCTACCTCGTCAAAGGTAGCAGACATAGCTTTAAAGTCGCTTTTGGGGCTAGGCTTGAACATTAAATCAACTCCTCCCAAAGCAAAAGATAAGCATAAACATAAAATTCCAAAACCTACCAAACTTGAGGCAACAATCAATGCTATTTTAATTGATTTTCTCATATACATCCCCCTTATTTTCTCTTGAAAAAGAATCTGAAAATTCCTCTTGATGTTTTTGCGGTAACCTTCGCCATAGCTTTTGCAAAAAGGTTACAGACAATAAGCCACAATATGGCAAGACCTGAAAGAAAAGCACCTGCACCCATAAGCACAAAGAAATATGGTGCTGAGCCTGAAAGCAGTGCAAAAACCGAAGCCATAACACAAGCAAAGCCACAAACTGCAAGTGCCATAAACACAACATAAAATGCTACTACCAAAGCCCAGATAACTATGTAGAACGCCAGCATAATGCAGAGCAATGCCGCCACAAGGCAAATCCACAAGGGTGCACCCACAATCAGCATAATAATGTGCCAGGCTCTGAGCCTTACGCCTCTTGCGGACTCTTTGGCAACAGGTGTATAAGCAGACAAAAGCTCGTCGATATCGCCCAAAGCGTCGATAGCCTCAGCCTCGGTCATTCCGTCCTCCATACGCTCGCTTATCATTTCGTAATAATACTGCAAAATCTTTCTGCGTTCACTTTTTGGCAGATGATTGATTTTACTTTTAAGGATTCTTGTAAATTCATTTTTAGTCATTTATTTCTACCTCCCCTATTATGAACTTATAGACGTTCAAAATCTCTTCCCACTCTTTTGCAAAATCCTTCAGACGGAGTCTGCCATTGTCGGTGATTTGGTAATATTTTCGCAATCGCCCGTTATGAGCTATTGAGTAAACCGTCAGGTGTTTGCCTTCTTCAAGGCGGCGTAAAATGGGATACAAGGTAGATTCGGATATAGAAATATAAGGCTCAATGTCCTTGATTATCTGGTATCCGTAAGAATCACCGTGGTTTAACGCCGCAAGTACACACACCTCAAGAAGCCCTCGTTTAATCTGAACATCCATAACAACACCTCCCTACGCATAATACTATATCACGCATAGTATTATATGTCAAGTGGTATATGGTAAAATTTTGTTAAAGATAATTTTTAACTATTGCTTTACAAAAATATACCTAGTTTATGTTTATATATTTACATTTCATATAATCCGTGCTAAGATGTTCAAAAATTATAAAGAAGGTAATGAAAATGAACAGAATTGATGTTAACGAAAAAAAGCTTGGTATATTGCTTTACATAGTCAGTGCCATAGTATATTGCGGCACATATTTTGGCATTTACAAGCTGATTTGCGACAATCTTCTCAACCTTTCAATAGGTTTGCTCAACATTATTGATTTGATTGTTATATTTGTGTTTGTTCTTTCGGTTGTCCCCTGTTGCTTTCTGCTGAAAAAGCTGATTGTTAAGTTTCTGGAAAAATAAGAAAAGCCTTACTTGGTTCACATTTAAAAATCCAAGTAAGGCTTCTTTTTTTATCTCTTTGAATATATACAACCGCAAAAATTCTGGCGGTAGAGGTTATGCTCTTTCGAAAGCTCTATGGAGCGTAGGTAGCCGCCTTTTTTCTTAAAGTCGGTGCACAGGTATGGGGTATTGAGCTCTTTCGATAAGCTCTCCCCTATTTTATTTATTGCCTCTGCGTTTTTAAGAGGGCTGAGAGTAAGAGTACTGGCAAAGTAGTCCGCTCCCTTTTCCTTTGCAAGCTTGGCGGTGTATCGCAGTCGCTGTGCGTAGCACTTTATACATCTTGCTCCTCGCTCGGGTGCGTCTTCAAGGCCTTTTGCCAAATCAAAAAAACTCTCGGGGTTATACTCACCCTCGATTATGCTTACGGGATATTTAAAATCCATCTCTGAGATAAGGCGTTTTTCTTCGCTCAATCTGTAGGTGTACTCTTCCTCTTCTGTGATATTGGGGTTATAAAACACCACAGTAATCCTAAAATACTGACTCAGATATTCCAAGGCGTAGCTTGAACAAGGAGCACAGCAGGCGTGAAGAAACAAGGTGGGGACTTTGCCCTCTCGCTGATTCTTCTCAATAAGTGCGTCCAGCTCACGTTGAAAGTTTCGTTTATTCTCAGACATAATTTAAAATCTCTTCCGGGGTGGACACGATAATCTCCGCCCCTGCATTTCTTATGGTTTCTTCATTTCTGTAGCCCCAGTTTACCGCCACAAGGTCAACTCCTGCATTCTTTGCGGTTTTCACGTCAACCTCACTGTCGCCGATATAGAGGCAATCTTCCTTTTCTACACTAAGCTCTTCCAGCAAAAGCTGAAAGCTCTGAGGATTGGGCTTACGGGCCACCCCTTCTTTCTGACCGAAATAAAGGTCAAAACAGTGATTGGGAAAGGCTTTTTTGAGGATATCATTTACATAAATATGTGCCTTATTTGTAAGGACTGCGGTTTTTATATTTTTATCTCTGAGAGCTTTGAGAAGCTCTGCAATTCCCTTATAAGGTACAGTGTTATCATTTGAGTGAGCGTTATAATGCTCATCGAAAGCTTTGCGGACTTTGAGATAAAGTTCATCATTTCCGCCTTCTTCTCCCATACTGCGGCGGACTAAATCTTCCATACCGTTACCCACAAAGGTGTAATAATCGCTCATAGGGTGAAGAGGAAGGTTGAATTTTTCGAGAGCAAAATTCACGGCGTTTCCAAGGTCGAAGATAGAATCAACCAACGTGCCGTCAAGGTCAAAAACAACTAATTTTTTCATAGACAAATCCTTAAATTAAATTCCTTTTTCCTGCTCCATAAGGACAGCTCGGCAGGGTGCGGCCTCTGCCCCTGACACCTTTATGGGAAAAGCACAGAGGGTGTACTCACCGTCACGGATACCTGTAAGGTTAAGACCCTCTAAAACTGCAATATTTGCACGGGCAAATTCAAGGTGGGTGCGGTACTCGTCAAAACCTGTGGAAACAGAAACTCCGTCAGTACCGATAAGCTGAATGTTGCTGTCGGCAAGAACAACTGCGGCACTGTAAGAGAGATATGCTTCACCCTCACCGTGAAGCAGAAGTCGGCGTTTGCAGTAAGGCAGGAGTCGCTCCATATCCTCGCCTGTAAGTATGCCTTTTATGGTGACAACTGTGCATTTACCGTAGAAAACGGAAAGCTTCATATCTGAAATCTTTGCTCCGTCCTCGTCAAAGTGGAATGGAGAATCAACGTGAGTGCCTGTGTGCATACAGGTGCTTAAAACCGAGAGGTTATAATCATCCCCTGCCTCAGTGCTTTTTATGTATTCAAGCGTGGGCTTTGGGTCGCCTTCGTAAACCTGTGCGGTTAGAATATCTGTTGAAATATCGTATAAAAGCATAGTATCCACTCCTTATAAAGATATTATACCACGAAAAGCAAAAAGGGCAACAGGAGAATTTAAGCAAAAAAAGAAGTTGACCCGAAGGGAGATACTTCGTAAGGAAGTAGTCTCCGTTTTTTATTGAAAGAAAAATGACACTTTCACTAACTGAAAGTGCCATAGCGGGTTACATACTTGGAGAAAGGGATACTTGCCGAAAATAAAGAATATCTCTCTCAGCAGATAAAGTGATATTGCAAACTATCGTTTGCAGTGATATTTTTGCCTTGCGGTAAAAGTGATATGAAAGCCTTGCATTTTTCGTGATATTATATTCGCCCTCAAAACTGTCTGCAGGACAATACCACTGTGCCAAGCTAGTATCACTGCGAAGCAATACAACTCGCCGAAAGGCGAATATAACTGAGGCACACTTCATAAAGAAGTGTGCCTCAAGGTCAGCCTCTTAAATTTTATCAGCCGTTATATGCAGAAGCGGTTGTGTTCCACTTGCCGCCTGTGGAGCTGGGAGTATAGAGAATGTCGTTGCCGTACTTAGCAGAATCAATTGTGATATTGTTGGTCTGCTTTGTGTCTTCCCAAGCACCTTCAGCAGTACCCTTGAAAAGACCCTCTGTAATATTGGAGTTAATCTCAATAGACCAGATGTCTGTACCTGCAATCTGAGTCATCTTATTCCAGCCGCCGAAGGAGCTGTCATTCCACTGATAGAATGCAACATAATCCCACTTTGTCTTGGAGTTATCAAAGTAGATTGTAAGCTTCTTAACCTGAGCTACTTCATCATTCCAAGCACCTGTGCTGCTACCGGAAGTCTGATATATTGTCTTTGTACCACGGTTACCAGCGTTCCAGCTGTTCCATACTGCACCACCGGAAGGATTGTGTCTTGTAAACTTAATGTTTGTAACTGTTTCAGGAACTTCTGCAGTCCAGGAGTAGTTGTCAGACTGAAGTGTCATTTCGTACTCCTTGTTTGTAGCAGTGTCAACAAGGTTTACATATGCGCCAGCGTCAGCTACCCAACCTGTTTTTGCAGTGTAGAATGTGATTTTAACAGTTTTAACAACGGGAGTTGTAGGCTCTGTTGCAGAGGCGGTTGTTGTGGGCTCTGTCTCCTTGGAAACAGTAGTTGTTTCCTTCTCGGTTACAGTTGTGTCCTCTTCGTCGCCCTCTGTGTACTCGTAGGTTTCATAGCCCCAGTACTTCTCGCCAAGCTCTGTAAGATAGAAGCCTGTGCCGTTTTCAAACTCGGAGCTTGCGATGTTGTCTGTGCGGTGGTTCTCTGCAGTGTTGCCGTCACAGAACTTGATGTAGTCGATATCAGCAGGAACTTCTGCACTGTAAATCTTCTGACCGTAGCTGTTTGTTCTTACTTCGGTCATTTTAACGCCGGGATAATCACCTAAAGGCTTGCCTGTTGCCTCTTCACCAGCAACACCGTAGAAGCCGTAGATGTAAGCAGCCGCCCAACCCTTATTGTTTGTGAAGTAAACTGTGATTGTATCCTTATCGGCTACTGTTGTGTCCTTAGCTGCTGTTGTATCCTTAGCAGTTGTAGTTGTTTTCTCGGTAGCTGTTGTGTCCTGAGCGTCATCCTCAAACTCGTAGGTCTTGTAACCCCAGTACTTCTCACCCTTCTCTGTAAGGTAGAAGCCTGTGCCGTCTTCAAACTCGGAGTTTTGGATATTGTCTGTGCGGTGGTTCTCTGCAGTGTTGCCGTCACAGAACTTGATGTAGTCGATATCAGCAGGAACTTCTGCACTGTAAATCTTCTGACCGTAGCTGTTTGTCTTTACTTCGGTCATCTTTGTGCCGGGATAATCACCTAAAGGCTTGCCTGTTGCCTCTTCACCAGCAACACCGTAGAAGCCGTAGATGTAAGCAGCCGCCCAGCCCTTGTTGTTTGTGAAGTAAACTGTGATTTTGCCGTCGTCAGCTACTGTTGTGTTATCCTCAACAGTTGTTGTGCCTTCCTGAGCAGAAGTTGTTGTTTCTGTTTCGGGCTTGTAGTTGTATGTAGTGTAATTGAACTGATTTGCTTTGCTGGTTTCATCACCTGCTGTGTAGCAAGCACCATCAGAAATTGCAGTTGAGGGAACATTTGTTGTGCGGCGGTTGGGTGAAGAACCTGTACCGTCAGTAAACTTGATGTAGTTAATGGTTTCGGGTGCTTCGTAGGAATAGATATCAACGCCGTTTTCGTCTGTTTCAACAAATGTCATAGCTAAACCGGGATAAACAGCGGGCCACTCAACGTCAGCGGTTTCACCCTCTACACCGTAGAAACCGTAGATGTAAGCGTCAGCCCAACCAGCAGGCTTAGCAAAGTAAACTGTAATCATACCGTCATCCTCAGTTGTGGGCTGAGTTGCGGGTGCTGAAGTTGTGGGAGCTTCTGTGGGCTTAACAGTTGTGGGAGCCTCTGTGGGCTTAACAGTTGTAGGAGCCTCTGTAGGCTTAGCTTCTGTGGGTTTAACAGTTGTAGGTGCCTCTGTGGGCTTAGCTGTTGTGGGAGCCTCAGTAGGCTTAGCTGCAGTTGTAGGAGCCTCTGTGGGGTCAGTTGCCTCAGTGGGCTTGGGAGCTTCTGTGGGCTCTACTGTTGTGGGAGCTTCTGTAGGCTCAGCTGTTGTGGGAATTACAATAACAGGAACTTTAGAAGTAGCAGGCTCTGACTTGTCAACAGTTGCCACTGTAGGAACAACAACTGTGGGAGCAGCAGTTGTTACTTCTTCTGTAGCAGTTGTTTCTGCTGTGGGGAAGTAAACGAGGCAGTTAATAGGCATATCAACTGCAATCTTTGCAACCCATTTCTGAATGGCTGTTGCGTCCTTAACGTTAACCTTATCGTTGAGGTCAACATCAGCAAGAACTGTAGCGGTTTCATCAAGGGTGATAATTTTAGCTGCAGATTTCTGAATCTGTGTAGCGTCCTTAACGTTAACCTTGCCGTTTGCGTCAACGTCACCCATAAGACCGTAAGTTTCGCCGTCAACACTGCTTGCGTCGTTGCCTTCTACGCCGTTAATAACTGCACCCTCGGGAAGAGCAGCACTGGCGCTGAACATACCGATTGTGCACATAGAAAGAACCATCATAACTGCAAGAAGCATTGAGATAAGTTTTCTTGTCTTTTGCATAAAAAAACCTCCATAAATATTTTTTAGCATAGTTTTGCTATCATATTGATTATAGCTTTTTTTTAGTTTAAAAACAATAAAAAACATTGCCAAATATCCCCTGCTTAATCTGGCATTTTGCACAATAAAATCTATATATTTTATAACAATTAGGCTTTTGTAAACGAAGAAATGAAATTTGTCGCAAATAAATTGTAACAGACCTGAGAGTTTTCAATAGTATGTAGTGTAAACACGAAAGGAGGAAAATGAAAATGTGTAACGGCTTTTTTGGCAATGGTAACTGCTGCTGGATTATCATCCTTCTCATTCTCATCTGCTGCTGCGGCAATGGCAACGGCGGTTGTGGAAACGGTTGCGACAACGGCTGCGGCTCAAACAACGGTTGCGGCTGCTGCTAAGTAACTGAAAAAACCACCCGAAAGAATAACTTTCGGGTGGTTTGACTTTTATACAAGTGAAATCCCAAAGCCTTGGGCAATATAGCCGAGAGCTATGCCTGTAACTGCAGAGATTCCGATTACAAGAATTGGGCTGGTTTTCTTTCTTAAGAGGCAAAGAGTAAGCATACCTGCAAAAATCACAAAGGCAGATATAAACTCAAAGCTGAAAATGGAGTTAAAGGAAAAGCCCTTGGAGAAGAAAACCTCCATACCGATGGAAACAGTAGCGGCGGCAATAAGACCAACGGAAGCAGGACGAAGACCTGTCATTGCACCTGCCACGATTTTGTTGGTTTTGAACTTTTCGTAGCACCTTGCAATAATAAGAATAATGATAAAAGAAGGCAGGACAAGTCCCAAAGTGGCACAAACAGAGCCCAGAATTCCGCCTTTTTCTGCACCTACATAGGTGGCAATATTAACCGCAAAAGGCCCGGGGGTGGACTCGGAAATAGCGATGAAGTTAATGATTTCATCAGGGGTAAAGCCCCATTTGCTCACTGCCTCCTCCTGAATGAAGGGCATCATCGCCGCACCTCCGCCGAAGGTGAAGGCTCCAAGCTTTAAGAATGTGAGAAAAAGCTCAAGATAAATCATTTCTTCTCACCTGCCTTTTTGGAAATAAAGTATGCGGCAATTCCCAGAGCAGCGGCTGAAAGCACAATGATAACAACGTCCAGCTTGAAAATGCAAACTGCAATAAATGCAAGAATCATCATAATATAGGCAAATATGTTTTTCTTTACCTGTTTGAAAAGGCTGACAAAGGATTTTGCAATAAGGGCAAGCACCCCTGCTCTTATACCCCACAGTGCATAGGCTACGGGTTTGAACTCAATTACCTTGTCAAGACAGAAGGAAAGAATCAGAATAATAAGAAAAGAAGGAAGCACAACGCCCAAGGTAGCACAGACAGAGCCCAAAAAGCCTGCTGTTTTGTAGCCGATAAAGGTGGCAGCGTTAATGGCAATAGGCCCGGGGGTGGACTCGGAAATAGTCACAATATCCAGAAGGTCTTCTTTGTCAATCCAGTGGTGCTTTTCGTGGGTTTCTCGCTCCATAAAAGGAATCATTGCAAGACCACCGCCAAAGGTCAGTGCTCCGATTTTGAAAAATGTCAGGAATAAGAGCAAACAATTCTTTATTTTTTGTTTTTTCATAAGGTCACCGTTTCGTTAAAAAAGGGTCTGTAAAACAGACCCTTTAGTTTTATTATTTATCAGTCAGAAGTGAATTTTTCAAGAGCACGTTTTTCTGCCTTGTACTTTTCAAAATCCTTGTCACGGATTTCAACTCTGCGGATTTTACCTGAGAAGGTTTTGGGCAGAGCCTCGAAATACTCAACAATTCGGGGGTATTTGTACGGAGCGGTATTCTGCTTAACGTACTGCTGAAGCTCCTCTGTAAGCTCATCGCTGGGAGTAAAGCCTTCACGGAGAACAAGGTTCGCCTTTACAATCTGGCCTCTTGTTTCGTGAGGATAAGCTGTAACTGCCGCCTCTAAAACAGCAGGGTGCTCAAGAAGAACACTCTCAACCTCGAAAGGACCGATACGATAGCCCGAAGACTTGATAACATCGTCGTTTCTGCCTACATAGTGAAAATACCCTTGCTCATCTCTGTAAGCGGTGTCGCCTGTGTGATAATACCCTGCATACCATTTTTCCTTGGTGTCTTCCTTGCTCCAGTTGTAGTTGCACAGAAGACCTCTGGGTCTGGTTGCCATAGTTGGGGCTTTAATGCAGACCTCACCGGTAATACCCTGCTTGCACTCTTCGCCGTCCAAATCACGGACAGTAATGTTAAAGCCGGGTGCAGGCAGACCCATTGAGCCGGGTACAGGCTTGTTCCAGGGGTAGAATGTACCGATACAAACAGGAGTTTCGCTTTGTCCGAAACCTTCGTAAATTTCAAGCCCTGTAATTTCCTTCCACTTAAGGAAAACGTCAGAGGGCAAAGCCTCGCCTGCTGTACAGCAGTGCTGTATTGAAGAAAGGTCGTAAGAAGCAACATCCTCCTGAAGAATGAAGCGATACATTGTGGGAGGAACGCAGAAGGTTGTAACCTTGTATTTTTCAAGAACGTGTAAAATGTCCTTGGGAACAAAACGCTCGAAATCGTAAACTAAAATTGCAGACTCACCAAACCACTGGCCGTAAAGCTTGCCCCATACAGACTTCATCCAGCCTGTGTCGGAAATTGTGAAGTGAAGTCCGCCGTCCACTACTCTGTGCCAAAAAACGCCTGTAGCGATATGACCAAGAGGATAAGAGAAATCGTGGACAATCATTTTGGGATAACCTGTTGTACCGGAAGAGAAGCACATCATCATAGGGTCGCTTGCCTTGGTGTTGGCTTTGCCTGTGGGACGAGTCCACTTGTCAGAGGCTTTTTCAAGCTCTTCTTCAAAGTCAATCCAATGCTCGCCTGCATTTTTGTGCCCTGTTACCATCTTAAGGCGTACATACTCGTATTCGCCCTCGCCCTCGTCGTAAATCTCGGTACATTTGCCGTGACCTGTGAGGATTACTGCAGAAATTCTGCCAACGTTGCAGCGGTAGATATACTCGCCTGTTTTGAGCATATCGTTTGCCTGAACAACAATAGCACCGATTTTGTGCATACCCAGTAAGGTTATCCAGAAAAGATAGCTACGTCTTAAAACAAGAAGAACTCTGTCGCCCTTTTTGATACCCAGCTTTTTAAGGCAGTTTGCCGCCTTATTTGACCAAAGCATCATATCACGGAAAGTAAAACGCTTCTCGCTTCCGTCGTCAGCTACATAAAGAAGTGCCAGCTTGTCGGGTTTTTCCTCTGCAAGCTTGTCAATAACATCATAAGCGAAGTTAAAGTCAGCCTTCCAGGTAAGCTTATAATTTTTACAGCAGTCTTCATAGGACTCAAAGGAGTCCCTGTCCCTGCCTAAATATTCTTCATAAATTGCCATAAAAAATTCTCCGTTTTATTTGATAACTACTGCAAGGAACTTAAGAGGCTTGTCGCCAATTGCCTTGAAAGAGTGGGGCTTAGAGGAATCGTAGTAAACACTGTCACCCTTTGAAAGCTCATAGGCGATGTCCTCGATGTAAAGTTTCATTGTACCTGAAAGAATGTAGTCAAACTCCTGACCCTCGTGAGAGTGCATAACGGGAACTTTGTTTGTAGGCTCAGTTGTGACAATCATAGGCTCTGCGTTTTTGTTGCGGAAGGTATAGGCAAGGTGCATATAGTTGTAGGACTGGTTACGCTTTACAACAATGCCCTGGTCCTTCTTAGTAACAACGCAGGTGGAAAGCTTGGGAGAATCACCGCTCATAATATCGACGACTTCCACGCCAAGTACATTTGCGGCGTTATAGAGGAAGCTGAAAGAATAGTCAAGCTGACCTTCTTCGTATTTACGGTACTCTTCGACGCTCATATCAAGCTTTTCAGCCATTTCTTCTGCGGTCACGCCACAGATATCTCTGAGTTCTTCAAGTCTTGTGCCGATTTCTTTTAACTGTTCGGTCATAGCGATAATCTCCTTATACTAAAATTTGAGCTTAAGGGTATAAAATTAACCCTCGTAGTTAAAGCCCAGCTCAAGGGCTTTTCTGTTGGATTCAATAAGGTGCTGCTTTGAAGCAGGAACAACCTTCTGAAGTGCTCTCTCGATGTTCTCAAAAGGAATCACGTTTGTGTGCTTGATAACAAAACCGAGAAGAATCATATTTGCAAGACCTGAGAGGCCTTCATCACTTGCAAGCTTTGTAGCAGGGATATAGTAAGCCTCAACGTCAGTACGGTTTACTTTTCTGCCGATAAGAGCAGAGTCAACGAAAATCTTGCCGCCCTTAACTGTTGCGTCCTCGTACTTGTCAAGAGAAGGAAGGTTCATAACAAGAAGTGTATCGGGATTTGCAACAATGGGAGAACCAACGGGAGTGTCGGAAAGAATAACAGAGCAGTTAGCTGTACCGCCACGCATTTCAGGGCCGTAAGAAGGAAGCCAGCTTACCTCTCTGCCCTCTAAAAGACCTTCGTATGCAAGGAACTTTCCTGTAAAAAGGATACCCTGACCGCCGAAGCCTGCAATAAGCATATTTGTAGTAGTCATTACTTAGTTTCCTCCTCTGCGAATTTATCCTTGTATACGCCCAAGGGATAGTAAGGAATCATATTTTCCTCTAACCACTTGAGAGCATTGGGAGGAGTAAGACCCCAGTTTGTGGGACAAGTGGAAAGAACCTCAATAAGTGTGAAGCCCTTGCCCTCAGTCTGATATGTAAAAGCTTTCTTAATAGCCTTTTTAGCTGCTTTAACGTTCTTTACGTTGTTAACTGCAACACGCTCAAGATAAGTAGCACCGTCTACGTTGGAGAGAAGCTCACAAACCTTTAAGGGGAAACCAACTGTGTTTGTATCTCTGCCGTAGGGAGATGTCTGAGTAACCTGACCGGGAAGAGTTGTGGGAGCCATCTGGCCGCCTGTCATACCGTAAATTGCGTTATTAACGAAGATAATTGTGATGTTCTCGCCTCTTGCTGCAGAGTGAACTGTTTCAGCAGTACCGATAGCAGCAAGGTCACCATCACCCTGATATGTAAATACGATGTTCTCGGGGTTAGCACGTTTAACGCCTGTTGCAACAGCAGGAGCTCTGCCGTGAGCAGCCTGAACCATATCAACATCAAAATAATCGTAGGACATAACTGAGCAACCAACGGAGGCAATACCTACTGTTTTACCCTGAATACCCAGTTCATCAAGAACCTCGGCAACAAGGCGGTGAATAATACCGTGAGTACAGCCGGGGCAATAATGAAGAGTAGCGTCTGTTAATGCCTTGGGCTTCTGGAATACAACTGCCATTATTTATTACCTCCTACTGCTTCTTCAATCTTAGCCAGAACCTCTTCAGGTGTCATAATCATACCACCTGTGCGGTTGCAGAGGTAGCAGGGCTTTGTGCATTCTGTGTAAAGCTTAACGTCCTCAATAAGCTGACCCATAGAAAGCTCAACGCTGATGAAAGAGTTAACCTTGTCAGCGATTGCTCTGATTTCCTTCTTTGGGAAAGGCCAGAGGGTAATGGGTCTGAACATACCAACCTTGATACCCTTTGCACGAGCGGCGTCAATAGCGTTCTTTGCAATTCTTGCAGAGATACCGTAAGCAACAACGCAAACCTCTGCGTCGTCCATAAGGAACTCCTCGTACATAGCTTCGTTTTCTTCGATGTAAGCGTAACGCTCAAAACGCTCGAAGTTCTTCTGCTCAAGAAGCTCGGGCTTTAAGAAGAGGGAGTTAACGATGTTGTGCTCTCTCTCGCAATTTGTGCCTGTAACAGCCCAGGGCTTTTCGTAGGTCTTAACCTCGCCCATATCAAGGCTTACAGGCTCCATCATCTGACCCATTGTACCGTCAGCAAGAAGCATAACTGTCATTCTGTACTTGTCAGCCATATCAAAGCCCTGGAAAGTAAGGTTAACCATTTCCTGAACTGAGTTGGGAGCAAGAACAATCATATGGTAGTCACCGTGAGAAGTACCACGGGTAGCCTGGAAGTAGTCTGCCTGAGAGGGCTGGATACCGCCAAGACCGGGGCCGCCACGCTGAACGTTAACAACAAATGCGGGAAGGTCGCAACCTGCAAGGTAAGAAAGACCCTCGCCCTTAAGTGAGATACCGGGGCTGGAAGAAGAAGTCATAGCTCTCTTGCCTGCTGAAGCTACGCCAATAACCATATTGATAGCAGAAATTTCACTTTCTGCCTGTAAGAATGTACCGCCAACCTTGGGCATACGCTTGCTCATATAAGCGGCGATTTCTGTCTGGGGTGTAATGGGATAACCGAGGTAGTGACGGCAGCCTGCCATAATGGCGGCCTCAGCCATAGCCTCGTTACCTTTCATCAATACTTTATCTGCCATTTATCTTTCCTCCTTACTTCTCAACTGTGATTACACAGTCGGGACACATTGTAGCACAGAAAGCACAACCGATACATTTATCCTGTTCTGTAACCTGTGCAGGGTGATAGCCCTTAGCGTTAAGCTCATCGGAAAGAGCAACAATGCCTTTGGGACATACGCCTACGCAAAGGGAGCAGCCTTTACATCTGTCTTTGTCAAAAGTAACCTTTGCCATTTTTATTCCTCCAATCAAAGTGAGGGCTTAAAGCCTTTTCTTTATTGTACTTAGATTACCAGAAGTTTCGCTCTTGCAAAACTAAAGGCATAAGATTTTCGATTTTGTCTTTTAACTGTTCATAAACAGGCTCAAAAACCGTTGTAAGCTTTAGGGGTAAGCCCAAACGGCGTGAAGCCTCGTTTGCATACTCAAGAGAGTCAAGCACCGCTTGAGCAGTGGTTTCTCTTCCGAGGTTTGAGTTGTTGACAATTGCGGTGAAAGGAATACCTGCCGCCGCTTCGATTTCTTCCTTGATTTCAAGGAGAGAGTCAACATCTTTTGTAAGAGGACGGTAGCAGTTGATTACAAGAAACATCTCGTAATCCTCAGCGATGATTCCTTCACGGAATCTACCCAGAGCATAAGCGCCTCTGTCATCTCCGCCTACGTCACAAACTGCAAAGTCCTCTTTATTATCAATAATTGCGTATGCCTCTCCGGGCATTGCCGGAAAGTCTACGTTTGAGTTGGCAAATTCAGAGGAAATAACCCTGATTCCTGCATCACTGAGCTCTTTTTCGCTGTCTTTGGTGCGGTAGTAGGGATTGACGATATCAAGGTCGGCAATAACTACACCCTTGCCCGACTTTTTAAGGCTTAAGGCATAATTTACGGCGATGTTGGTTTTACCTGAGCCGTAGTGACCTGCAAAAAGGGTTATTCTCTTAGGATTTTCTAAAATCATACATTCACAACCCAGCCGAATTTATCCTCAACCGTGCCGTTCTGGATACCTGTAACTGTGTCGTAAAGCTTCTGGCTGAGCTCGCCTGTTTCACCATTACCGATGGTCATAACTTCGTCCTTATAACGGAGCTTGCCAACGGGAGAAATAACAGCAGCTGTACCTGAGCCGAAGCACTCCTCAAGCTTACCGGACTTCTGAGCTTCAATAAGCTCATCAACGGAAATCTTTCTCTCCTCTACCTCAAGACCCCACTCTTTGCAAAGTGTGATAACGGAGTTTCTTGTGATACCGGGAAGAATTGAACCTGAAAGTGCAGGAGTAACAACCTTGCCGTCAATCTTGAAGAAGATGTTCATTGCACCAACTTCTTCTATGTACTTTCTCTCAACGCCGTCAAGCCAGAGAACCTGACTGTAGCCGCCGTCGTGAGCCTTAACCTGAGCAGCCAGAGAAGCAGCGTAGTTACCGCCTGTTTTTGCAAAGCCGATACCGCCCTTTACTGCTCTTACATAATCGTCCTCAATCCAGATACCAACAGGAGCAAGACCGCTCTCGTAGTAAGCACCACTGGGAGAAAGGATGATGATGAACATATATGTCTTTGAAGGAGCAACGCCTAAGAAGTCGTCAGTTGCGATGATAAAGGGACGGATGTAAAGAGATGTGGAGGGAGCTGTGGGAATCCAGTCCTCGTCAACCTTTACTACAGCCTTTACAGCCTCAACAAAGTCCTCAACAGGGAGCTCGGGGATACAAAGACGCTTGTTTGTGTCGTTTGTACGCTTACCGTTCATATCGGGACGGAAAAGACGAGCCTTGCCGTCATTACCGCGGTAAGCCTTAAGACCTTCGAACATTTCCTGGCCATAGTGGAAAACCATAGAAGCAGGAGAAAGCTCAAGGTTGTGGTAGGGCTCAATTCTGGGGTCGTGCCAGCCTTTGCCCTCTGTGTAATTCATAATAAACATATGGTCGGTAAAGATTTTACCGAAACCAAGCTTTGTTTCATCAGGCTTCTCTTTAGGAGTCTGAGTTCTGGTAATTTTAATATCCAGCATAATATAAACTCTCCTTTTTTAAGCAATTAAGTAATTATATCACAAATATTTACAAATTTCAACTCTGTAAGTAAGTTAAGCGGTTTCAATCTTGTCGGCTTTGGAAAGATTGTACTTTTTAACAGCGTCCTCACGCATTTTGTACTTGAGGATTTTGCCTGCGGCATTCATTGGGAAGCCCTCTACAAAGTCAACATACTTGGGCACTTTGTGCTTTGCCATATGGTCAAGAACATACTGCTTAACATCTGCTTCTGTGAGGTTTTCGCCTTCCTTGAGAATAATGCAAGCCATAATCTCCTCACCGTACTGCTCATCGGGCACACCAATAACCTGTACGTCGCTCACAGCAGGATGAGTATAGATAAACTCTTCGATTTCCTTGGGGTAGATATTTTCACCGCCACGGATAATCATATCCTTGAGTCTGCCTGTAATGCGGTAGTTGCCGTCTTCTGTCTTGCAGGCAAGGTCACCTGTATGGAGCCAACCCTCTGCGTCAATGGCGTTGGAGGTTGCCTGAGGCATTTTGTAGTAGCCCTTCATAATGTTGTAGCCTCTTGCCACAAACTCACCTGTTTCGCCCACGGGCATTTCCTCGCCTGTTTCGGGGTCAACGATTTTACACTCAATCTGAGGCAAGGCTCTGCCGACTGTACCTACTCGAACCTCAAGAGGGTCGTTGGTGGAGCTCATTGTGCAACCGGGAGAAGCTTCTGTCTGACCGTAAACAATGGTGATTTCGCTCATATTCATTTTGTTGACAACATCCTGCATAACAGAAATAGGACAAGGCGAGCCTGCCATAATACCTGTACGGATGTAAGAAAAGTCGGTTTTCTCAAAGTCGGGGTGCTCCAAAAGAGCAATAAACATTGTGGGAACACCGTGGAAACAAGTGATTCTCTCGTTATTGATACAAGCAAGAGAGTTTTTGGGTGAGAAATAAGGAATGGGAGAAAGTGTGGCACCGTGAGTCATAGCGGCAGTCATAGAAAGCACCATACCGAAGCAATGGAACATAGGCACCTGAATCATCATTCTGTCAGCGGTGGAAAGGTCCATTCTGTCGCCGATACACTTACCGTTATTTACGATATTATAGTGAGTAAGCATTACACCCTTTGGAAAGCCTGTTGTACCCGAGGTGTACTGCATATTACATACGTCGTTGGGGTCAATGAGAGAAGCACGACGCTTAACCTCTTCAAGAGGAACTTTAGAGGCAAGACCCAAGGACTGCTCCCAAGTTAAACAGCCGGGCATAGAAAAGCCTACTGTAATAATGTTTCTGAGGAAAGGAAGCTTTCTTGCGTGTAAGGGCTCGCCGGGTTTTGTGGACTTAAGCTCGGGACAAAGCTCCTGCATAATACCTGCATAGTCGGAGTCACGGCAGTTTTCAATCATAACAAGGGTATGAGTGTCGGACTGACGGAAGAGGTACTCTGCCTCGTGGATTTTGTAGGCGGTGTTAACGGTAACAAGAACCGCACCGATTTTTGTGGTTGCCCAGAAGGTAACAAACCACTGAGGAACGTTTGTAGCCCAGACTGCAACCTTGTCGCCTGCCTTAACGCCTAAAGCAATAAGGGTACGGGCGAACTCGTCAACGTCATCTCTGAACTGTGAGTATGTACGGGTGTAGTCAAGGGTTGTGTATCTGAAAGCATACTGGTCAGGGAAAAGGTCTGCCATTTTATCAAGAACCTGAGGAAAGGTTTTTGTAATAAGGGTTTCTTTCTCCCAGACATACTTACCTGTTTTTGTTTTATTGTCGTAGAGGGTTTCGGTAACTGTCTTTGCAGTTTCGAAACGGCTCATATAATTTACAAAATGAGGGAACACGATACCTGCGTCGCCGATTTCCTCAATCCATTCGCTACGCCATTCAAAAGAAATAAAGCCTTCGTAGTTAATGGAGCGAAGAGATAACATCATTCTCTCTATAGGCATATCACCCTCGCCCATAAGACGGTATTCAAAGCCCTCATCGGTAGCGGCAGAATCCTTGATGTGAACGTGCTTAACATAAGCACCTAAGTTTGTGATTGTTGTTTCAGGGCTCTCACCTGCTCTGTAAGGATGGTTAAAATCCCACAGTGCTGAAACATTGTCGCAGGCAAAGCGGTTTAAAAGGTCAGAAAGACGCTTTGTGTCGGCATAAACGCCTACTGTTTCAACAAGGATTGTTACCTCGGTTTCCTCTGCAAAGTCCTTACAGGCAGCAAGAACACTTGCACAGGTGTCGTCTGTTTCGTCGCCGCCTTCTTCTCCTGCACGAAGTCTTACAAAAGGAACTGAGAGCTTCTTAGCAAGAGAAATGTGCTCGATAATTTCTGTAACATTATCATCAATTTTTTCTTTGTCGGAAATATCGCAAAGAACATTTATGCAGGGAATTGTAAGTCCCAGATTAGACATTTTTCTCACGGTTTTAGAAAGATTTTCCTGTCTTAAGGGAGCACTTCCGCTCTGGAAAGCCTGCTCACTTACATCGTGGATTTCAATACCTGCAAAGCCTAAGTCCTTTGCCATTGTATAGAAATCTTCCCAGGTAAAACCGCTCCAACCGTTGGTGGAAAAAGACAATTTCATTTCTTAGTCCTCCTCGTAAACGATTTTGTTAAGGGCGTTGAGGTAAGCCTTAATGCTGGCACCCATAATATCTGTGGAGATACCTCTGCCCGAATAGAGCACGCCGTCAAAGCGAAGCTTAATCAAAGCCTCACCCATAGCCTCTCTGCCCTCGGTAACAGCCTGAATCTGGAAGTCATCCAGCTCATAGTGACAGCCCACAATCTGCTCAAGAGCAAGAAGTGCGGCGTCAATAGGACCGTCGCCTGTGGAAAGGCCGCAAAGCTCCTCGCCTTTTTTATCCACAACAATGTGAGCTGTAGGAGCAATTACGTTACTGGAATTGATAACATAGCTTGTGAGCTTATATGTGGGAGGCACCTGTAAAGCTTCGGAGGCAACAATAGCCTCAAGCTCCTTGGCACCAACATCTTTTTTTGCGGCAGTGGAAAGAAAAGCCTCGTAAACCTTGGCGATATCGTCATCGCTCAAAGTATAGCCCAGCTCCTTTACAGCCTTGCTGATTTCGGAAATATCGCTGTCTTTGCTGATGGCAATGTTCTCGCCCTCGCCTATTTTGTTGTCAAAGGGAGTTGTGTCGCTTCTTCTGGTTTTTGCAATTGTCTTAATCTGAGCAGCAGTTCTTGAAAGCTCTGTTACATTAAGACCCACAAAAACGCCCATCTGCTCACCTCTTAAGCGGATAAGGTGAACAAAGCTCTCTGTGGAGTTGAGGTTTGTTTTGGAAACAGAGGTTTTGATATACTCTGCACCGCACTTGAAAGCAGAAACCGCACAGGCGTTTGCCATACCAAGCTCGTTGTATGCGGCAATGCCCAGCTGAGCGTCTTTAAGAGCAGGAACTGCTTCGTAAAGGTCTGCAATAAGAGCCTCAAGCTCATCGGGAACTGTGGCAGAAGCAGTGTCGCAAAGTGTAACCGCCTTTGCACCTGCCTCTAAAGCGGCGGCGACCGCCTTATGCAAAAAGTCTTTTTCGCTTCTTGTGGCGTCTTCTGCCTCAAACTCTACAAAGTCGCAAAGGCTACAGGCGTATGAAACCAGCTCCTTAATCTTCTCAAGCATTACTGCAGGCTTTGCGTGGCTGATGTACTCCATACACACGTTGGATGTGGGAAGATAAACAATAAGACGCTTCTTCTTAGCACCTTTCACTGCACCTGCTGCTCTTTCAATCTGCTCTTTTGTAGAGCCGGCAACAACTGCAAGACTGGAGTTTTTAAGGAGAGAAGATAGAGTTTTTAGCAAGAGAGTATCTGTGGCAACATTTTCAATAGCTGCCATTTCAATTACGTCAACGCCAATTCTGTCAAGAAGCTTGGCAATCTCGATTTTTTCCTTGAAGCTTAAGGTTGCACCCTTGTGGGTTGTGCCTTCCCTTAAAGTTACGTCAGAAATTCTTACCTGTTTCATTTTTCTTATCTCCTTACCTAATGAAATAAAATGAAAACGCCCTGAAGCCAAAGCCTCAGGGACGATAATAAACCGCGGTACCACCCGGATTTGCCGCCTTATAAAAAGCGACCACTTAAAGCCTGTAACGGGGCTGACCGTGTGTACTTAAAAATTTCGGCACACCTGCTCGGGAGTGAGAAGCAAGCCTTCTTCCCTGCCTGATTTCAGCTTACACAGGCTCTCTGTAAGGGCTTCGGAAAAGCTATTCTCCGTCGTTGCATTTAAGTTTGATTTATAAAATAAATTAGAATTATTTTACCTCAAATTGTCAATGCTGTCAAGCAAAATTTGCATTTTAACATTAAACCTTCAATAATCTGCAATTTGCCCTACTAAAGCTTACTAAACCCGACAACCATTAGAAAATCTCACAAAAAAAGCCCCTGCAAAAATCATTGCAGAGGCCTTGATTCTTTTATTTATGCAAAACTCCACGGGAAGATTTTCTCTGTTCGGGGATAATTTCGCCTGCTTTTGTGAGAGAAATCTTGGTCATAAGAGGGCCAACAAGCTCGTAAATCATTACGGAGAAAAGTGTGAGGTTACGGATAATCTCAACTTCTCTTGTTCCTGCAAACTCAGCAGAGCCTGCCACAACTGACATCATACCCAAAGCAACACCTGCCTGGGGAAAAAGTGTGATACCAAGGTACTTTGTTATCATAGGGTCGCACTTTGTAAGCTTGGCACTGATAAATGAGCCGAAGTACTTACCAAGGCAACGAAGCACGATATAAGCAACACCAACCACAACAACAGCCCACCGGGTAAAGATGGAAAGCTCAAGCTCTGCACCGGAAATTACAAAGAAAAGTGCAAAGAGAGGGCCTGTCCAGCGGTCAATTCTGTCCATAAGCTCCTCGGAAAAGTCGCAGAGGTTACAGAAAATTGTACCCATCATCATACAGAGAAGCAGTGAGGAAAAGCCAACGTGAACAGAGCCTATGTTAAATTTAAGGGTTGAAATTGCCACACCCAAAAGAACAAAAGCAACTGTCAGAGAAAGACGCTTGCTTCTGGAGTGGAAGAATCTTTCCACAAAAGCAAGTCCTGCACCAAGAGCTGAGCCAACCGCAAGAGAAGCAACAATCTCAATAACAGGCTCAAGCACAAGAGAAAGCACGTTAAGGTGACCTGTTGCAAAAGCCTTTGCGGTACCAAAACAAACAGCAAAGATAATCAGACCGACAGCGTCGTCCAAAGCAACAACAGGAAGCAAAATTGTGGTAACAGGGCCTTTAGCCTTATACTGCTTGATTACCATAAGAGTAGCCGCAGGAGCAGTTGCCGCCGCAATAGCACCCATAATCAGAGCTGTGGGGATACTTACAACGTCGGGCATAAACCGGTGGATAACCAGAAGTCCGCCGCCTACTAAAATTGTAGCAAGAACAGCCGCCGCAGTTGACACAATGGCCGCCTGCTTACCAATAGCCTTAACCTGAGCCACTCTGAACTCGTTTCCGATTGTAAAAGCAATGAAGCCGAGAGCCACGTCACAGATAACAGAAAGACTTTCCACATAATGAAGGCTTGTGAAGCCCAGGCCATCAATGCCCAGTTGACCCAGACAATAAGGGCCTATAAGTATGCCTGCCACAAGATAACCTGTTACGGCAGGAAGTCCCAGCGGCTTGCAAAGACGTGTCATAAGAAGACCCGCAAGAATTGCAACGCCAAGACAAAGAATTACATTTGCCATTATTCTACCCCTGATTTCTAAAATTTTTTCTCAAAAAATAATACCCCTTTTCAGCGGCAATGTCAACCGTAAAAGGGGTATCAAATTCAACATAATTTCTTGCAGAAATCCGCTTTGTTTAATCGTTTCTGTCAGCCGCTGCCGAAAGAAGGCTTCTAAGGCGGATTCTGACCGCTCCCATATTGGAAATCTCATCGATTTTAAGCTGAGTATAGATTTTTCCGCTTTCTTCAATAATGGAGCGAGCCTCGTCGGTTGTAACGGCGTCAACACCGCAGCCAAAGGACACAAGCTGAACAAGATTAACCTTATGGCCTCTCTTATGCTCTGCCACAAACCTTGCGGCGGCATAAAGACGAGCGTGATATGTCCACTGGTTTCTCACGGTAACTTTAAACTTATCATAAAGATGACTTACACTGTCCTCAGTTATAACAACCGCACCCTCACCGCAAATAAGAGAGTCTATGCCGTGGTTGATTTCTGGGTCGATGTGATAGGGTCTTCCCGAAAGAACAATTACGGGCAAGTCCTCTTTCTCGGCAATTTCCAGATACTCCTCAGCCTTGCTTCTTACATCTGAGAGGAATTTGTAGTATGCCTCGTAAGCTTTGTCGCTTGCGGCTTTAATGGTTTTCTTGTCAAATTTTCTGAAGTGCTTTTCAAGGATAGGAGCAATATGCACCTCAAACTGCTTTTTGTCGTGAAGACCGATAAAGTCTGAGATAAACTTTGTTTTACTGATTGCACCAACATTTGACTTGATAACCTGAGGATAATAGGCAACAACAGGACAGTTGAAGTGATTATCACCCAGCTTTTCGTCAAAGTTGTAGGTCATATCGGGATAGAAAACCGCGTCCACACCCTCGTCAATAAGAGCCTCGATATGTCCGTGCATAAGCTTGGCAGGATAGCAGACAGTGTCCGAAGGAATTGTGTGCTGACCCTTAAGGTAAAGCTTGCGGTTTGACTTGGGTGAAACTTTGACATTAAAGCCCAAAGCAGAAAAGAAGGTTGCCCAGAAAGGCAGAAGCTCGTACATATTAAGCCCCAGAGGAAGTCCCACACTTTCCTTGCTTTCGTCAAAAGGAAGGTTGCGGTATTCATCAAGAAGCTTGTTTTTGTATTCGTAAAGATTGTAGGCAGCTGTGCCCTTAGCATTCTGCAAGGGCTTGTCGCACCTGTTACCTGCTATGTACTTCTCCCCTTCTCCAAAGGTGTTTACGGTAAGTCGGCAATGGTTTTCACAGCCGTGGCAGGTAATTGCCTTTACACTATGCTTGAAATCCAGAAGCTCACTCAGAGAGATAAGCTTGGTTTCTCTTGGCTTTTTGCGGTATTTTTCAAGGCTGTAAAGTGCAGCACCATAAGCACCCATAATAGCAGAATATGCAGGACGGATTACGTTTCTGCCGATTTCCTGCTCAAAAACTCTGAGCACGGCGTCACTTAAAAATGTACCACCCTGAACTACAATGTTTTCGCCAAGGCTTTCTGCTCTTGCACATCTTATAACCTTATAAAGAGCGTTTTTAACCACACTGGTGGAAAGCCCTGCTGAGATGTTCTCAACAGTTGCACCGTCTTTCTGAGCCTGCTTTACCGAGCTGTTCATAAACACAGTGCAGCGAGAGCCTAAATCAACAGGTCGGTCTGCATAAAGGCCCAGCTTTGCAAACTCTTCCACGTTATAGCCCAGAGCATTGGCAAAGGTTTGCAGGAAAGAGCCGCAGCCCGAAGAGCAGGCTTCGTTTAAGAAGATATTATCAATTGAGCCGTTTCGGATTTTGAAGCATTTAATATCCTGACCGCCGATATCCAGAATAAAGTCAACATCGCTCTTGAACTTTTTGGCGGCAGTATAATGGGCAATGGTTTCAACAATGCCGAAATCCACGTGGAAGGCACTTTTTATAATGTCCTCGCCATAGCCTGTTACGGCTGAGGAGTTGATTCTGATGTCAGGAAAATCCCTGAAAATTCCAATTAGATAATCCTTTATAACAGGAACCGGATTGCCGCTGTTGGAAGTATAAAAGGGTCGGAAAATGTCGCCCTTTTCTGAGCAAAGAACACATTTAACCGTAGTTGAGCCTGCGTCAATACCAAGGTACATTTCTTTTTCGGGCTCTTTAAGCTCTTTAATGCCCTCAGAGGCTTTTCTGTGTCGCTCCTTAAACTCTTTATACTCTTCTTCATTATTAAAAAGTCTGCGGCAGCTTGTGTAGCCGCCCTTTGCACTGTAATTTTCAATAACTTCAGAAAGCTCTTTGATGTTTTGCTCCTCTGCGGCAGAAGAGAAAGCCGCACCCAAGGCAACAAAATACAGAGAGTTTTTAGGCAAAGTGCCCTTAAGGGAAAGCACATCGTCAAAGCTTTTTCTAAGCTCTGACATAAATGTGAGAGGGCCACCCAGATAAAGGATATTACCCTTGATTTCTCTGCCCTGAGCAAGACCGCCTACAGTCTGGTTAACCACGGCATAGAAGATACTTGCACTGATGTCCTCTTTTCTTGCACCCTGATTTATAAGGGGCTGAACATCGGTTTTTGCAAAAACGCCGCAACGTGAAGCAATGGTATAAACCTTTTCTTTTTTCTCCGAAAGAACATTAAGCTCCTCGGGAGTAATGTTGAGAAGGCTTGCCATCTGGTCTATAAAAGCCCCTGTACCACCTGCACAGGTGCCGTTCATTCTTACCTCAAGACCACCTGAAAGGAAAAGGATTTTTGCGTCCTCTCCACCAAGCTCGATTACAACGTCGGTTTTGGGAGAAAGCTTTTTCACTGCATTTCTGGTGGCGTAAACCTCCTGCACAAAAGGAAGTCTGAGGTCGTTTGCCATACCCATACCTGCCGAGCCTGAAACGGCAATATACATTTTTTCGTCATTGGTGGCTTCGTAAACTTCAGCAAGAAGCTGAGCAGTCATTTCGGAAATTTTGGAAAAATGGCGTCTGTATGTAGAAAAAACTATTTTATCATTTTCGTCCAGCACCACACACTTTACTGTGGTGGAGCCTACGTCAAGACCTATACGTTTCATAGGTTCATTTCCTCCTGAGCAACAGAAAGCATAAGCTTAATGCGGTTTTCCTGATTAACCTTTGAAGCACCTGCGTCAAAGTCTATGGGGAAAATATTGGCGTTGGGATAAATCTCACGCATACTGCGGATTACTCCCTTGCCTACAATGTGATTGGGCAGGCAGCCGAAAGGCTGAGTACAGATAACGTTATTGTAGCCTTTCTCAATAAGCTCGGCAGTTTCCGCAGGAAGAAGCCAGCCCTCGCCCATTTTTACTCCTCGGTCTATTACCTTCTCACCCAGCTCTTTGATGTGAGCAAAAGGTGCAGGAGCTGTAAACTGGGGATATTTTTTGAGGACGTCAATCATAACCTCCTCAACCTTTGCGGCGGCAAATTCTGCAATTTTACCGCCCTGCTTGATAAACCAGTTTCCGCCGTAGTATTTATAGTCGGTTTCAATATTTGCAAAGCAATACTGGAAAAAGCCCAACACACCGGGCACCATATATTCAACACCCTGAGATTCAAGGAACTTTTCAAGTCCGTTGTTGCCGAAGGAAGAGAATTTAACATAAATTTCTCCCACAATACCAACCTTGATTTTTGGGGTTTTCTTGATTTCTATATCTGCAAAATCCTTGGCTATGCCTTCAAGGTTTTCTCTGAATTTCTTTCTGGAAAGGCCTTTGCCGCGTTTAAACTGGCTGACGATTTCTCCCACCCATTTATCAAGGACTTTACGGGTATCCCCTTTGTTGACCTCGTAAGGTGTGGTCTGGTTTTTGAGAAGCATAAGCATATCGCCGTAAATAATAGCCATAATGCACTTAAGCATAAGAGGCAAGGTGAACTTAAAGCCCGAGTACTTTTCAATTCCCGTTAGGCTTAAGGAAATCACAGGGATATGCTCCCAGCCCATATTTTTCAGGGCTTTTCTGAGAAGCCAGATATAGTTGGAAGCTCTGCAACCGCCGCCTGTCTGAAACTGAATAAGAGCACACTTATCAGGGTCAAAGTCACCGCACTGAAGGGCATAAATCTGCTGGCCTGTGGAGCATATAGCAGGATAGCACATATCGTTGTGCATATATTTAAGGCCTGTGTCGATAACCTCTTTACCCTCGTAGTGAGCTACAAAAAGGTTATAGCCCTGCATTTTAAAAAGCTCCTGCAAAATCTCCATATGTGTAGGAAAAATATCGGGAGCAATAATTGTGTAGTCTTTTTTCATCTGCTTTGTAAAATCAACAGGTGGTTTCTTGCTTGGCATAATCATCTTCCTTTAAATTGATTTCGACAAAATCTTACATATTATTATATTATACATAAATTCAAAGGGAAAACAATGAACAAACTTTTAACAATAAGAAAAGCCCTGCAAAAGCAGAGCTTGGTTCTTAGTGATTATCCCTGTAAGAAGGGGTATTCTATGGGAGCTTTGTCAATGATAGTCCAGTTTTTCATATCATTGGCGTCTCCCTTTATTTCGTAGGTAATAAGGTTTTCTTCACGGATTGAGCCGTCCTTGGAAGCACCGCTCATATACATATATCTTGTGATATCTGCATTCTCCTCAACCTCATCAAAGGGTGTGCCGTAGTCCTTATAGTTTTCAACGCCCATTTCCTTAAGCACTGTTGCACGGACATTTAAAAGCTGCTGGGGACTGTTGTCCTCTTTGATTTCGCCCTTGGCGTTGGCAGGCTTGTAGAACATAGAAACAACTCTGGGTGCGTCAAGCTCCTCAATTGTGCCGCTTCTGCCGTGATCAGCTGTGACGATAATGGTTGAAGAGTCGTAAATGCCAAGCTCTTTGAGCTGCCTGAGGTATTCGCCTACATTTGTAAGAGCACCTCTTGTGGCTTCTTTGACTGTTACCTTCTCAGAGGTCTTCTCGCAGTTTTCGTCAAAGACGTAAGGTGCGTGACAACCCTTGAAAAGATAATAAGAGAATGTACCCTTTTTGTCATCCTGATTATTGGTGTTGAGCTTTTCAGAGCAAAGTCTGTCGTAGAAAGCGTAGTCTGTAAGAGAGATACGCTCGTTATTCTTAAGAGAATATGCACTGTTTGCTTCAGTTGTGTCGGTTTCAAAGAAAGGCTTGAGAGCAACGGGAGCAGTGCGGTAAAGAGAAAGCTTCACAAACTCTTTTTCAAGCTTGAGATAGTCTATTTCGGGCTCAATCTCCTTGTAGTTATCAAGGTACTCCATCAGATACTCACCGTCGGGGTTGAGGTACTTCTGATGAGCATAAACACGCACAGCATAACCTGCGTCTTTCATTTCGTCGAAAAAGCCGTTGTTTTCCCAAGCGTTTTCCATAGCGGTGTTGTAATCTGTTTTGTAAAAATCATTTACACCGGTGAAAAGATAAGCAACTGAAGGGAAAGTACGGGAGTAATGAGGGGTGGTGTTTTTGTACCAGGTAAAGCCGTCAAACTCTTCAAAATACTGAGGGTCGTTTGCCATAACTTCTTCTGCGAAGGTAATGTCGAAGGAGTCAACTGCAAGAATGATTACGTTGTGCTCTTTGGAAAGGTCAAACTCCTCAACACGAGTTGCCTGAATGTTACTTTTCTCATCAATTTCGCTGATAAAGAAAATACCCACTGAGCTTGCAAGCTGCATAACGGAAAGAAGAACGCAAAGGAAAACTGTGGCGTAGTTCCAGATTTTTTTGTTAAACTGCTCAATTGCAAAAAGCAGGAAAAGAATAAGACCCCAGATTGCAAGGCCGATAACTGCCTCAGTAGCAAGGTCAATCCACAAAACCTCGGTACCGTCAAGAACGCCTACGCTGGAGTTCATAAATATTGACTGAACATAAGCACCAAGGGAAAGCCCCACCAGAAGTGACAGATACCAGTTTAAAAGCTTGCCTCTTAAGGCAAAGGAAAGTGCAAAAAGCACCGCAAATACAATAATAGCACTGACGCCGATAGTAAGCATTGCCTGCGAAAGGGTATACTCAAAAAACTTTGTGTTGGCTACGAAAATTTCGATAATAGGAGCCAGAAAATAAGTCATCACAAAGGTAAAGCAGGCAAGAAGAGAAAGCACTGCTCTTTTCTTGAGATTACGGTTATCCGCAAAAAGAAATGTTTTTAAGCTTTTTAAAAACTTCATACATATCCTCCCTGAAACAAGATTGAAGCGGCAATCTTTACAGACTAACCGCTTCAAATAATTATACCATATTTAATTAAAATTACAACAATAATTTACACATTTTTCACTTTTGGACAAAGTAAATGTATCTATGTCGCATATTGATTTAATTTATGTGATATTGTATAATAAAGTTTGGTGTTACTTCTCTTTTTTAAGAAGAGGCTTTACCTTGACTCTTCCCAGAAGCTCAAAAGGCAGATAGAAGGGATAGAGCGAAAGGACAATTGTGAGCACTGCTGATACAAATATCATCACGATACCCGCTGTGGTTGCACTGATTTCAAAAGGAAGCCAATGGAAGTTGTACCATTTGAACTCAAGGTATGCAAGGTAGAGATATCTGTGAAGGATATAAACCGAAAGTGTACGAGCACCGAAAAGTGTGAAGATGTTCTTCTTTCTTGGTACCCAGACAAGGAAGCCAAAGCACAGAAGTGCGGCACAAAGGTAGAACCAGACTCTGGGCAAGAACCAGAAAACAGGGTTTATGTCGTCCTTGAAGATTGCAAAGTATGAGCGGTCACAGGTAATGAAGGAGTTAATGCTGAAGTTAAGTCCGCCGTCAGCTCTGAAGAGCCACGCAACCAACACCTGTGAGCCCAGCGAAAGAGCAAGGGCAGGAATTGAAAGTAGCTTTGCTTTCTTTGTAAAGAGGAACTGCATTTTGCCTGCTGAGAGGTAATAACCGGAAATAAAGAACGGGAAATGAACAATCATTCTGCTCATTGCCATAAGGTTGCTTACTTTCTGGTCGTAGCCGATTAAAAGGCCGAACAAAACAGCAATGGTAAGCATAATCTTGGGGTCAATCTTGTCAATTACAGGAAGTAAGAGATACCACCAGATAAGGCACACAAGAAACCAAAGGGAAGACCTTGGAGCAAGTACGCTCTTGGAAATAGAGTCGCCTAAAACAAAAACCTCAAATGCACCAACAGTAAACTGGGCTGCCAGGTAGTAAACAATGTAAGTAAAGGGACGCTGAACGTTTATTGAGCCGTCAGGTCTTATGTACTTCTTGGCAAGAAAGCCTGAAATAAAAATAAGACAAGGCATATGCATTGTGTTGATAACTCTCCACAGATACATAAAAGCACCGGCGAGAGGTGTGGCACTCATACTCTTAAAAGGTGAGATTGCGTGAGCAAGCACAACAAGGAAAATGAGAATGAATTTTGCGTTATCGTAAAAATACTCTCTGCCCTTAGAGTCTTTGTACATATCCCCTGCCTTGGTGATATCAGCAGGAGCAGAAACTTTGGGTGCGGTTTTCTTGTAATCAAAGTAGCCCCATACAGCAACGCCCAGGCCAACAACACCAACTAAAGCCAGACCAATGTACCAAAGTATCGGTGAAGACTGAGCACTGAGGGAGTTAAAAATCAGCGAAAAAGGATTTTTGGCACCCTGATAGTGAAACAATAACAGTATTTCGATGAACATAAGGATATAACCAACTGAAAGTCTTTTTATACCTTTTCTTGTCATCCTGTTCCCTCCTATTTAGTTTTTATTCCGCATTAGCGGCTTATATAATTTACCATAGAAAGCAAAAGTTTGTCAATACGGGTAAACCCGCAAGTTTTCGGAGGTTAGTATGAATAATGCAAATCTTACCGTTGTTATGGCGGTAACAAACGAAGAAAATTTAATTGATAGCGTCAGCTCTTACCTTACCTGCAACAAGGTTTTCAGCAGTGTCAGGGTACTTGTTGCAGACCTTATCCGTGACGAGGAATCAGAGCAGATGTTAAAGCTCGCTCTTAACACCTTTCCTGACACAGTTTCTCTTCTGGAAGGTACTGAGCTTAACACAAGAGCTGAAATTTACGCCAAGGGCCTTTCGCAGATTTCTGACGGCTATGTGTGCTTTACGGAATCAGCCGTAACTCTTACTGAGGAAGCGGTAGAATTTATCGGCACTGCAACTCAGAACTACCCCTGCTCACCTGTTGAGATTTCGGTTAAGGCAAAAAACAAAAACGGAAAATTTATGGGGTATTCAAAACTGGACGGTCTTTCAGAGTTTTGCGACCTTAATGTATTTCCTTACAATGCCGCTATGGCAATTTTCGGCTACTTCTTCAAAGCAAGCGACATCAAAAGCATTGAATTTGACCTGAGCATTGGCGAAGAGTCACTTAAGAAGTTTATTTTAGAGGCACTTCTTAAATCTCCATCTATCAGTTATTCCAACAAGGTGTGGTGCAAAACCTTACGTGCTCTGGAAAACGACAGTGTGCTTTTTGACGGTCAGTACGAAATGTCATACTATACTGACAGTATCCGCAAATTTATGATTCCCTTTATGGAAAAGCTTACAGAAGAAAAAGGCGAAGTGCCTTCCTTTGTTCAGTATGCTTTTTGCAAGCTTATCTTTGCAAAGTTCGCCAACAACTACTACGAAAACAACAAGGGTATTTTAAATGAAGAGCAGGTTTACGAGTTTTACGACGCAGTATGCGACGCTTTAAAGCTCATTGACAACACAATTTACACCGCAGCCGCCATAAGATGTAAGTACATCAACCGCTCCTTATGGATGAAAATCCTCAAGGACAAGACTCAACGTGCAGGTGAAGATTACCGCATTGAGCTTGACGAAGAGGGCAACATAAAGCTTGCCGTTGAGGGCAAGGAGAGTGCCCATATCTCCACATTAAACAGTGTTGCACTTATTATTAACAACATAAATTATAACGACGGCAAGCTGGAAATTGACGCCGAATTTACAGGCAGAGATTTCATTGTCGCTGAAGACATTGAGCTTTACGCTCACTATGACGGCAGGAAGGTCAAGCTTGAGGAATATGCTATTTATCCTCTTCTCAAGTGCTTCGGTATGAGCTACTCCAAGAAGTACAACGTGCATTTCTTCATTCCTGTTACAGATACTCTTGATAAAATCAGCTTTACTTATACGGTTGACGGTAGCGAGCAGGCACTTTCTCTTCAGTTTGCAAAGGCATTTTCCCGAATCCGTCTTCGCTTTGGCAAAGCTTACTGGAAGTTTAACCGGAAGAAAGCACTGGAATGCAAAAACGGCGTTTACCTGAGAGTTTTCAACTGCAGTGGTATCAAAAGGTTTTTCCGTGAAATCTCGCTTCTTGGCTCTCAGCTTATTCACACAAAGCCATTCTCAAACGCTTTAAGACGAGTAGCACTGAGAAGTATTTACTGGATTACCCGTCCTTATTTCAGAAACAAGCGTATCTGGATGACCTTCGACAAGCTTTACAAAGGCGGCGATAACGGCGAGTATTTCTTCAAATACGCCAACACTGTTAAGGATGACGTTCAGGTTTACTATGTAATCGACAAGGAATCTCCCGACTGCAAGCGACTTCTTGAGTATGATAAAAAGCACGTTCTGATTCACAACTCTTTAAAGTGCAAGCTTTATGCACTTAACGCCGAGGCGGTTGCCGCTACTCACGCCTCTGTTATGCAGTACTGCGGTATTCCCAAATATCTTGTGCCAAACTTCCTTGACCTTTTCAAAGCAAAGATTATCTGTATCCAGCACGGCCTTACAGTTCAGCAGCTTGGCCAGTATCAGAACAGACTTTATGACAACACAACCCTTTACTGCTTAGCCTCAAAGTACGAGAAAAAGAACCTTATGCACCCCATCTACGGCTATGAGGAAAGTATGCTTAAACTCAACGGTCTTGCAAGATACGACGGACTTAAAAGTAACGATAAGAAGTTTATCCTTATTACTCCTACCTGGAGAAGAAACGTTGTTACCCTTGGTATAGCCTACAAGAAAAAGCCCTACAATGAGCATTTCAAGTACACCGAATACTTCCGTCTTTACAACACACTTATTAACGATGAGCGTCTTATTGAGTGTGCAAAGAAGACAGGCTACGGTATCACCTATCTCCTTCACCCTGCAATGAGCCCCCAGATTGAGGACTTTGAGCAAAACGGATTTGTGGAAATTGTTGCCGCTTCGGGAGATATGAGCTACGAAAAAATTCTTACTGAAGCAAGCCTTATGGTTACAGACTATTCGGGAGTTCAGTTTGACTTTGCTTATATGAGAAAGCCCATTGTTTACTACCACCCCGACACCCTGCCTCCTCACTATGAGTCAGGCGGAATTGATTATCCCACACAGGGCTTTGGTCCTATTATTACAAATCACGATGATGTTGTGGCTGAGATTTGCAAGTATATGGAAAACTCCTGCAAAACAGAGCAGGAATACATCAACAGAGCAAATGATTTCTTCGAGTTTGATGACTTTAACAACGCTCAGAGAATTTACGATGAAATTTACAACAGCCTGAAATAATCAAAAATTAAGGAGCTGACTTTTCGGTCAGCTCCTGTTTTTTAGATTTATATAATTATTCTTCCTGCAAGCTTTCCCACTGCTCGTAGACCTCTTCCTGCTCTTTTTGCAGAGCTTCAAGAGTGTTTGTGAGTTCAATAAGCTTTTCATAATTGCTGATAACTTCCTCACTTGCAAGAAGAGCTTCGGTTTCTGCGATTTTTGCGTCCAGCTCTTCAATACGCTCCTCGCATTTTCTTATGGCAGTCTGACGTTTTCTTTCTCGGGACTGCTCCTCTTTTCTCAGCTTGTAGTCGTTTACTTTTGGCTTTTCTTCCGCTTTTACTTCCGTATGAGAAGAAATCTGCTCTTTCTTACGCTCAATAAAATAGTCGTAATTGCCCAAATACTCCTTAACGCCGCTGTCTGTAAGCTCAAGAATACGGGTGGCGAGCTTGTTGATAAAATAACGGTCGTGGCTGATAATGAGCATTGTGCCGTCGTAATCAAGCAAAGTGTCCTCAAGTGCTTCTCGTGAGGCGGTGTCCAGGTGGTTTGTAGGCTCGTCCAGCAAAAGGAAATTTGAGCCTGCAAGAACCAACTTGAGAAGAGCAACCCTTGCTCGCTCGCCGCCTGAAAGAGTGGAGATTTTCTTAAGTGCGTTATCCCCTTTCAGAAGAAAACGACCTAAAGCTGTGCGAATCTGCGTATTGCTCATTAAGGGGAAGGCGTCGCTGATTTCTTCAACAGGGGTGTTTTCCACGTTGAGGTCAGCCTGCATTTGGTCAAAGTAGCCCATATCCACCCTTGCACCAAAGGTGAGCTCATCAAAGTCAGCATTCTGACGTTTTGTCAGTACATTGAAGAGGGTGGTTTTGCCTGTGCCGTTACCCCCAAGGATAAAGACCCTTTCCCCTTTTCTTATGTGCATATCAACATTTTTAAAGAGGGCTTTGTCCCCAAAGGATTTTGAAAGATTCTTTACAATGAGAACATCGTTGCCGCTTTCTCTAGTGGGCTCAAGCTTTAAGGTAAGGGTTTCTTCCTCACCATCAGGCGGAGTAAGCTGAGCTTTGATTCTGTCGGCTTCTTTCTGCTTACTTGCGGCAGTGATAAAGTTATGCTCTCTGCCCCAACGCTTCTGCTGCTCCACAATGCCCTCGATTCTTTTTATCTCACGGCTGTCGTTAATAAATTTACGGCGGACAGCTTCCTGCTCACGTTGCTTTTTCTCAATAAAGGTGGAGTAGTTACCTGTATAGATAGTGGTTTTTTGGTGGGCAAGCTCGATGGTTTTGTTGGTAACTGCGTCAAGAAAATATCTGTCGTGGCTGACAATTAAGGCAGTACCGGGAAAATCCTTGATATACTGCTCAAGCCATCTCACAGAGTCAATATCAAGGTGGTTTGTGGGCTCGTCCAGTAGCAGGATATCGGCACCGCTTAAAAGGAGCTTTGCAAGGGAAATCTTGCTTGCCTGACCGCCTGAGAGAGTGCCGCTTTTCCTCTGCATATCCTCTTCGGTAAAGCCAAGACCTAAAAGAGAGGACTTGGCACGGCTTTTGTAAGTAAGGCCGCCAAGACGCTCAAATTTTTCCAGAAGTGCCGTTTGCTCCCCTATAAGTGAGTCCAGATTTTCGCCTTTCTCCAAAAGTGAGGCGATTTCTTCAAGGCGTTTTTCCATTTGAGAAAGGTGTTCAAAAACGCTTAAAAGCTCGTCAATAACAGTTCTTTCGGGGTGCTCCAGAACGTGCTGGTGCATATAGCCCACCTTTGCGTCCTTTGAGGTAAAGACGCAGCCTGTTGTTGGAGCAAGCTCGCCGCTTAAGACCTTGAGCAAAGTGGTTTTGCCTGTG
Source organism: Clostridia bacterium (assembly GCA_017465505.1). Taxonomy (GTDB): domain Bacteria; phylum Bacillota; class Clostridia; order Oscillospirales; family Acutalibacteraceae; genus Ruminococcoides. The sequence goes on from JAFTWB010000023.1 coordinate 83,543, forward strand.
CCGTTGGAGCCGATAAAGCCAACTTTGTCGCGTTTTTCAATATCAAAGCTGACATTTTCAAAAAGTGTGCGTTCAATAAAAGTTACGCCTATATCTCTTGCACTTAAAAGTGCCACAATACTCACCTCAAAGATAAATTTACCGATAAAGTATAGCACAAGTCACAGGATTTGTAAACGGCAAAATGCCTCTCTCTGCTTGAGAAAGAGGCATTTCCGTATAGGGAGATTTCAATGAAAACTCAAATAATAGACTGATAATCGTTAATATCCTTTACGCCTAAGTAAAATGCGTCACCGTAATACTCGTAGCTGGAAACTCGAAAGTAGCAGGTTTCGCCTTTTTTCATATTGCAGACTGTTGCAAAATCCGAGCTGAGTCTGCCGCAGTTGTCATAAGTTCCTCTGTATTCTTCCTCATCCCCGATTTCAATCACTGCGTCCTCAGAGCCAAGAGAATAAACGACAACAGTCATATCTTCATCTGCTGTAAACTTAAAGTACTGCTCATCGTTTAAAAAGTCTTCGGTTTCTTCCATGGAAAGCAAGGACACATAGGTTTCCTTACCAAGCTCTAAAGGAATGCACTCATCTCTCCAGCTTGTGCCGTCATACCCAGGGTCCAGATTTCCGGGGTTGCTTGCTTCTTCAAACCAAATTTCAAACTCGTCCTTGCTGCTCTCGGTTATATTAAAGGTAACATCAGTGGCGGAATTTGTATCTACATAGCACCAATAGGCGTAGGTTTTGCCTGCTTTGAGCTCTGTAATAGCGGTGGCTTCATTGCCTTTATTTCTCAGCCAGTCTGTCATAATTACATCGGGATAGAAGCTGCCTGCACTTGTTCCTGAGATGTACTTTACGTCCTCGCTCTTGATGTTAAGCTTATAGTAACCATCCTTTTGAGGTGTGAATTTCACCATAAGCTGAGCCTCGAAGTAGCTGAAGTCTTCGCCATAGGTAAACTCCTCGGTCTTAGTGGTAAACACTTCATCAAGCTTTACCTCTGTGCAGTTTTCAAGAATAAAGTCAAGGTAGGTTTTGCAGGTAAGGGTAAAGTCGCTTCCCCCTTCTTCCTGCTTAACAACAACATAATACTCTGTATTTTTAACTTTATCGCTGTAATAGTCAGTGAAATACAAAAGAGATTTTGTATCGCCCTTTGAATCGGGCTTATAAAGCTCTCCCGCTAAAAGGTGACTGTTGTATACTTCTAAGGAAACCTTGGGATTCTCCCCCTGAGCCATAAGATAAACCGCCTTGCCGCCGTAAACCTCGGGGTCGTATTCGATTTTAAAAATCTTATTTGTTGCATTTGAGGAAAGGCTCACGGATTCGCCTGCTTTAATAAGCTGAGCACTCTCAACGTCAAAAGGAGCCTCGGACTCAGTAACAGAGAAGCGGTAAATATCAGCCTCGTCCATTACATATTCAGCTCTTGCAATGCAGATGTACCTGCCCCTTGTGAGGTAAAGTGTGCCTGTATCGCTCTGAAAATCTGTGTCTACACCGGAAAGATAATTCATTCTGTCGTCATAAACTTCCAGATAACCGAAGCCGTCGCTTTTGGTTTTGAAATTGAATTTATAAAAGCCATCCTCTGTAATATCAACCAGAATTTTCTCAATTCCGTCATACTCATAAGAAAGATTGATGTCATTATCCCCCAGCTTATAGCGGTGTGCAGGGTCAGCCTCAAAGCAAGGGATAATGTTTGCAAGGTACTTCTGGATATCTGTAGCGTCACTTACGCTTACCTTGCCGTTGGCGTCAACGTCAGCAGACATCATCTCTTTTCGCTCAAGGGTGATAAGCTTTGCAAGGTGCTTCTGCACGGCTGTTGCGTCCTTGACGGTGATTTTTGAGTCGCCGTCGGTATCTCCGTAAAGCTCATAGACATCAAGGTAATAGTCCTCGCACTCTGCGGCAAAGGTGTTTGCCACAGAGGTAAGGGAAAGTAAAGTAAGAAGTGCTAAAAGCACAGATAAGATTTTCACTGTTTTCATAATAAATCCTCTCTTTTAAAAATACACTGTAAAAGTAATTACGTTTTTATCAAGGCTCGACTCAAACCTGAAGCCGTGCATTTCGGCAATGGATTTGACTGTGGAAAGCCCAAGACCGTTGCCTTTGGAATTGCGGTTTTTGTCTCCTCGGTAATAGGGCTCTGTAAGGCGAGAAAGCTCTGCCTCTGTAACCGAAGAGGTAACGTTGGAAATACTGAGAAACTTGTCGCTGAGTTGCACGGTAATAACCGTTTGTATATCAGAATAAGCCACGGCGTTTTCCATAAGATTTGTAACAATTCGGCTCATAAGACTTCTGTCGGCAGAAATCACTGCGGGAGAGTCCACAGTAAGCTTTATGCTTTTATTGTCCGTGAGATTTGTATAATCGGAGAGTACGCCGTTGACAAGCTCGGCCAAATCCAACTCTTCCTTTGAAAGAGTAAACTCAAAAGAATCCAGCTTTGACAAATCAAGCATTTTGTGTACCAGCTCGTTAACTTCCTTTGAGCGGTCAATAATGCGGCAGATATAGTGCTCGTGCTTTTCGGGATTGATATTTTCCTTAAGATTCTGGGCGTAACCGCTGATTATAAACAAGGGAGTTTTTATATCGTGAGCAAGAGCGTTGGTGATTTCACGGCGTTTAAGCTCTTCCTTTTCACGGGTATCAAGATTTTTAAGAAGCATAATACTCATTAAAGCACCGATAATCAGAAAGAAAGCAAAAATACCCACTGTTCCAAGAAAAAGAAAATCCTTACAGGCTTCAAAAATATCAATGCGTTTTGCGTAAATAAAATAGCCTGTGTGAACTTCTCGCAAAAAATCATAATCGCCATCTGTTCCTATGCTTACAGTTAAATCCGACACCACCTCAATGGGGGTAGCCTTCACATAAACGCATTTAAAGGGAGATTCTGAATAAAGCTTGGCGTTTTCAAGAAAATCACTGTTTTCGATATATTCGATTCTCTCCTTTGTATCATTTGGAAGATTCACAAGGCCTGAGCTGGAAAAATTCCCAAAGAGAAATTCTGTGGGGATTACGTTGCTACGGTCAGTATCCATTTTAAAATGAAAAAAGCCCTCATTTTTTTCAACGTTAAGGGAATAGCTCTTTACAATATCAGAGCTCATATGCCAACTGTTCTCGTTTTCACGGAACACCAAATCCAAAGACTGAGGTATAATAACAAGCTTATAAGGTTCATAGAAAAACTCGGTACAGATAAGGTAGTATCTCTTGCCGTTTGCGTCAATGGGACGGCTGAGGTAATCCTTGATTTCCTTCAATTCCTCTTCTTTAAAGGAATTTATGAAAGCTTCATAATCAATAACGCCGCCTGTAATATCGTCATTTTCGGACATAAACATTCCCGAAAAGCTTACGAAAATACCTTTGTCGGTGTCAAAATCCCCTTCGAAACCGCAATCGTAGGTAATCACAAGCTGAGTATTGGTATCATAAGTAAAGCTGTCAGACTCAATATCTTTTTTAAGCCTGTAAAACTCAATCTCTCTATACATCATACCGTCGCTGGAATCATAGTACTCGGGATAAAGATAGGTGTCGTCAAGATTGGATACCAGAACTTCGTTTGAATACATTTCGTCCTTGAGGGTATTATTCATCTCAAGTCGGATAACAGCAAAGCAGAAAATTGCCTCAACCACCACCCACGCCGCCAAAAGCACACAAAGCACACTTAAAATCAGCTTTCGCTTTTGTCTGTTGCTTCTTTTTTTCATTATTTATCCTCCAGAATATACCCTTTTGACCTTACGGTCCTGATAAGCTTCGAGTTTTCTCCCAAAGCACGGCGAAGATTCTTGATGTGAGAATCCACTGTACGCTCCACCACGTCACTGTCATAACCCCACAAGGCTTTAATGAGAGACTCTCGACTTACAATTTTGCCTTTGTTTTCAAGCAGTATTTTTAAAATAGAAAACTCCTTTGAGGTAAGCTCAATTTCCTCACCCGAGGAAGTAACCCTGCCGTTTGAAGGATTAAGAGTAAGGGTGGCGGCGGTGAAAACTCTGCTTTTAATCAGCCCTTTCGAACGCTTTATGAGAGCATTTACCTTTTCAAAAAGCACAGGAAGAGGAAAGGGCTTAACAACGTAATCGTCACACCCCAAGGCGTAGCCTTTGAGCATATCCTCCTGATTTGCTCGGGCTGTGATAAACATTATGGGGACTTCGCTTTCTCTGCGGACTTCCTTGCAGATTTCAAAGCCGCTGATTTCAGGAAGCATTACGTCCAGCAAAAGCAAATCATAAGTATTTTCGTAAGCCATCTCAACACCCTGCTGGCCATCTACTGCAAAGAAAACTTTAATGTTACCTTCGCTTTTGGCGTCGAAATAATCAGCTATAAGCTCACGGATGTCAAAGTCATCCTCAACCAAAAGAATTTTATACATAACTCCCACCTCTGAGTATAAATTATCACAACAATGTGGATTTTCTGTGCAAACAAATTAAATTTTAACACAAAGGACAAAAATAAAAAAGCCCTGCCGCAAATTACGGCAAGGCTAATTACAAGCAGTTATCTTTTTCAAGTACTTAATATACAGGGCTAAACACCCAACATACATCGAGATTAGGTGCACCGCCGTACTCCACTTCATACATTGTCATCATCATCTTCTGCAGTTCATTGCTCCAAGTATATGTCATCATATATCGCAAATCAGAACTACCTTCCATTTCAATTACAACTCCATCAAATGTATTGCCATAATATGTATCATAGCAATAATAATCAAACTCTAACACTTCTATATCACCTGGCTCAAATTCAAGCACAAAACTTCCTGTGCCATTACTTCTAAATTCAACGTTCCACGAAGTTGCACCTAAAGGTGCTGGACTACCTATTCTCATATCGCTCCACACTCCGACAAAGTTTTTAGAGATTATCGGAGCAGTAACAATGGGTTCGGTTTCTATGGCTATTGGTTCATTGAGAAATGTACATTTTTCCTTATACTCTATCGTTTTCAGTATTTCAGAAATCATCGCCTCTTGTTCTTTATAATCACGTATAGTTTCTTCACTGAAACGAACATCGCTGGGATACCTAACTATAATATTAAATTTACTGAATCCTCCTCCAGGCTCATCAACTAAAAGAGCGCCTAACACATCGTGCTCTGGAATATGCGCGTAATCATCAGAGGGATTCAATAAGCTTATACAGAACAAAAATCCGTCATAGCCAGCGTTTCGACTATCCTTATGATAAAAGCTTAATGAGTGTCTTATGTATTCATTAGTATCTTCTTCATAGCCACACTTATCGTACCACTCAAAAGGGACAGACAATGTATAAAATTCTGTATCAACTGATACGAAATTTTCCTCAATGACAGATGTTTCGGTAACAACAGTACTTTCTGATTTAATAGACTCAGTAAAAATCACATCAGATGTATTTGGTATGGTTTCAAACCCGCCTGCATTCCCATTCATAAAAGTTGTAGGTTCGGCTTTAGTCGTATCAATTTCCTTTTTGCAACCATAAAATGTACATAAAACAATAAACAACACAATTGCAGACACACTCTTTATGAATACTCTTTTCATTCTAATGCCCCCTTTTCACTCAATTATATCATACTCAATATTTTAAGTATAGTCAAGAACTTAAGTATGATAATATTTATTCGGTGATAGTTATGATTTCGTACAAACCATTTTACGAAACTTTATATAAAAAAGGCATTACAGAATACCACCTGATTTTCAAACAAGGTTTTTCCGCAAATACTTTGCACAGAATAAAAAAGGGTGAGGCTATCAATACAAAAACATTGGACGCTCTTTGCTATGCTCTTGACTGCGAAATATCAGATATAATAAAATTTGTAAATCGAGTAGGAGGCTACCCATTAGTTGAGTAGCCGACCTCTCACACCACCGTGCGTACCGTTCAGTACACGGCGGTTCAATCATATTGAGTGCATAGACTTGTACGCTTCGGATATATCATAGTATCCACGGCGTGCA